>CAYXOC010000003.1:0-163315 GCA_964466715.1 uncultured bacterium | reverse complement strand
GAGCTGGAACCTCCGAGCTAGGCATGCAAACCTCCCTAAAGGGAGCTGAAAACCATATTAGCCCGAAGGGGTTTTCCGTTACGGCCTAGCCCGGAGGTTATAGCTCCGGGCGCCCTCCGGTCTCCCGGCGTTCGTTCTCTCCGGGCTTTCTCTCCGGGCGTTCGCACTGCCGATGTGCTTCGGAGTCAAGAGTCTTTTCGCCGTGTCGTATTCCGTATCCTCTTGAGGGCGCTGAGGCTGCTGACGATCTCACAGCCCGTTTGTTCAGCCATTGACCATCAGCCATCCCCCATCAAGCAGTCTGCAGAATGAACGGATTCGTCCACGCCCGGCCGCCGTCGGCATCCACGACCTCGACTCGCACATACTTCCAGTGCGGGTGGACCGGCCACTCCGCCTGGGTGATCGGCTCTCCATCGTCGGAGTAGACGGCTCCCCCGCTCGATCTCTGCGCGATGAAGTGGATCTCCCTGGCCGGGGAGCACTTGACCATCACCTTACCGTCCTCGATGCGCGCATCCTCGATCACCGGGCCGGTCGATGCGTAGAAGCAGCCGCCTCTGAGGGCATCCATGACCGACTCGACGGTGAGGCTCTCGGCCTTAACCATCGTCCAGCCCATGAAGATATCACGGCCCCGGTGGACGTCATCGACCGCCACCGCCGGGAGTATCCGTCCGGCGTTCGAAAGGTCGTCCCAGTGCACGGAGCTGAACGCCTTGCCGATCTTAGAGCAGGTCGCGTTGTAGACCTCTACCGCAATTGCGCCCTCGATCGGGAGGAGATGGTTGAGGTTGTGGCCACACCAGTACGGATGGGCGATGATCACCTCGCCGCCCGCGTCTCGGACCATGCGTATCCGGGCGTTCGGGTCCGGCTCCTCCGAGCAGTCGAACCCGAGCGGAACGTTCAGGCATACGAAGTGGTAGGGGTCACCGCCCGGGCAGTCGGGATGAGTCTCGATCCCGCTGATTACGAGGAATCCATCGGTCGAGAATCCGGAGATATCGTTGGTCTTGTGGTGGTCGGTGATCGCGAGGATCTGGTATCCCTGCTCGCGGTACTGGCGCGCTCTCTCCTCGGGATCCACGTCACCGTCGGATGTCGTGGTGTGGGTATGAAGGTTGGCTTTGTACCAACTCCCCGGGCAATCGAAGGGGTTCTTGAAGTGCAAAACGCGAATCCTCCTGCGTCCTCGCCCTGAAGAGCAAGGCGATCTATCTGCAAAGCGAGCTAAAGCAGGCTCCCTAACGGGCCATCAGCATGCCCAGCTTCCTTCAGGTTGCTTCTATGCTTCGTAGACTGGGGCTTCGAGTCCCAGGTCAGAGTACCACCAGGGAGCGTAAAGCGTCAAGGCTTCGGGAGGCGTGAAAAAAGCCCCGACCGGCAGGGACCGGGGCCGTAGATGCTGCGTCTTGGCGATGGGTGTTACTTCCTGCGGCGGATCATCATCCCACCGAGACCGGAGACTCCGGCGAAGAGCGCCAGCAGGCCCGACGGCTCGGGGACCGGAGCGATCTCCAGGTACGCGCCCCGTCCAAGCGGGTTCTCGGATGCCGCTGCAGCCTACCTCCGACAGCAGGGCGGAGCGGATGCCAGGAACACGCACGCCTCCCGGACGCGGGTGATCTGCTCCGGGGTGACCGTCAGGAACCGATGAGCGCCGCTTTCGTCCGGAGTGAAGCGAGTGACGTTCTTCTCGTCGAGCGTGATCTTGCCCTTCTGCGAGATGCCGAAGTAGTCTCGGTCGGGTCTGACCGCGTAGAGGACGGCGGTGAGGTCCCAGGTCGGCCGGTCGTAGGGCATCTTCTCCCACGCGCGGTAGGCCTCGGCGACAGGGTGGTCTTTCACCCAGCCGAAATCCTTCTCGATACTTCGAGCCGGGTAGAGGATCACCAGCCCGATCTCGAACCCGCTGGCGACGATCGGAGTCGGCCAGCGCTCGAAGATCCGGCGGGCGGCTTCGGCGTCCTCCACGACGTTGTACTCGCCGCCGGGGTTCGGACCGAACGCCCCGGCCATCATGACGTACTCCCGAACCTTGCGCCGCACAAGCTCCATTCCATCGAGCGGCGAGACGTCGTCCGGCTTCGAGTCGAGCAGTCGCGCGTAGTTCGTCATGAAGCCGACGCTCACCATTACCACCGATCCGTCCGGCTGAGCGGCCAGCGTCTTCCGAAGCAGGCCGACCGCGTCGGGCGCATCGGCTCCGGACTTCAGCTTGCGGGGATATGCGAACTTGCCGTCCACCTTGCGCTCCGCGACCGCGCGAATGTACTTGCCGTCCTCGGGAGTCTTGCCGTTCCGCACGGTGCCGATGGGGATGTCCGGCCTGCCGTAGAAGCGGTTGACCACGTCTACGTAGACCGCCGCCCAGGGGTTGTCCTTCGAGAGGACCACCGCCAGCAGATCGACCTCGCCCCGATCGGCGAGCGTATGGATCATCGCCAGCGCGAGTGCGTCGTCGATGTCGTTGCCCATGTCGGTATCGAATATCATCTTCACCGGCCGCTCAGCCGGCGCGTCCGCAAGTGCTCCCATGTTCGCTGCTCCCAAGATCAGAATCGCCGCAAGGATGATCTTCACCTCTCCGGCCCCCTTCCGCTATTGCTTCGGTTTCTTGATGACCCACTCGCCGAGCACCCCGGCGTATGGGTAGTCGTCCCATCGCGGGTCTTCGGCGCCCTTGGCCCTCGGATCGGCCGTCTTCGTCATCCAGTCCTTCAGCTTGTCCGCGAGCTGTTTCTTCGTCTCCGCGTAAGCCGGGTCGGTGGCCACGTTGTTGAGGCACCACCGGTCCTTCTTCAGGTCGAAAAGCTCCTCCCCAGGGCGCATCGCGGTCGCCAGCTCGAAGAACGGCTTGATCTTCGGATCGTCCCGCTTGTCGAGCAGCAGGGACTTGGTCGGGCTCGTGTCGATGTCGCCGAACGGACCGACCGCCACCCACATCTCGGGGTCTCCGGCGGGCCAGAGCCCGGGCCTGAAGTTGCGGATGTAGAGGAAGTCCTTCGTGCGGATCGCCCTGCACGGATAGGACAGGTCGCCCCTTCGGCAGTTGACGTGCCGCTCGCGCTCAGTGAACACCGCGTCTCTGTCCAGCGGCTTGTCCTCGGTGAGCAGGCTCAGCAGGCTTACTCCAGTCATCTCCGCCGGCGGTTTGATCCCCGCGGCATCGAGGAACGTCGGCGCGAAGTCCGTGTGGCTGACGGGGGTATCGACCCTCCGCCCGCCCTTGATCCTTTTCGGCCACCGGATCGCGAGCGGCATGTGCGTGCCGATGTCATAGAGGTTTGCCTTCGAGCGGGGGAACGGCATCCCGTTGTCGCTGGTGATCACGACGATCGTGTTGTCCGCGCGTCCGGACAGCTCCAGGTTGTTCAGGATCGCCCCGACCTGCGCGTCGAACTGCTGAACCTCCCAGTAGTAGTCGAGGATGTCGTTGCGGACCACATCGGTGTCCGGCCAGAACGGCGGAACCTCGACGTCCTCCGGCTTCATCCCGGACCGTGCGCCGACGCCGCCGTCGTAGTCGCGGTGCGGGAAGTGGCTGCCGAACCAGAAGCAGAACGGTTTGTCCTTCGGCGCCTGGGCGATGAACTCACGGAAGTTCTTGAACTCGGGCCCCGCCGGGTTGCGCGTCCGGCCCGCGGGTTCGAGCGGTCCCGGTCCCCATCCCTTGCCGTTCAGCCCGATGAAGTACCCGTTCTTCTCCAGGATGTCGGGGTAGGTCTCGAACCTCGCCGGCAGTTGGCAGAAGAGGTTCGCGCCCTCGTCGAGCCGATGGATCGCCTGGCCGGTGAGCACTCCGCCCCTCGACGCCGTGCACGTCGGGGCGGCGCAGAAGGAGTTGGTGAAGAGGACGCCCTCCCTCGCGACCCTATCGAAGTTCGGCGTCTTCACGACCCTGTCGCCGAGGATGCTCGCGTGCGGGAACGACCAGTCGTCGGCGATGATGAACAGGATGTTCGGGCGCTCATCGCCTGCCGCTTCCGTCGGCAGCACGCCGAAACTGCTCAACGCCAATCCCGCCGCCGCGGCCCCTGCGGTTTTCAGAAACTCTCTTCTCGTCGTTCCGTTCATACTCATACTCCTCCATTCTCGTGCCCGGTCGGTACCAGTTCCCTGCGCATGTCGCCCCAAGGTATGTAGGGAACGCTCGCCGTCGCGTTCCGTCACCGGAGGTCTACAACCGACGGAACGGGACAGAGTCCGTTCCCTACGCGGATGCTTCCTCTACTTCTTTGCCGGCGTCGGAGCCGCCTTCTTCCCGAAGTATTCGAACTTGTCCCACCGTTCATCCCGAGGGTTCGCCGCCCTGGGATCGGCGGTCCCCTTCATCCACTTGTCGAGCATCGCCCGCATCTGCTTCCGAATATCAGCGTATTCGGGCACGTTCGCGACGCTATGTACGGCCCACGGGTCCTCGCGGAGGTCGAACAACTCCTCCTCAGGCCGCTTCTCGCACGCCCGCTTGAAGAACGGCGCGATCTTCTTGTCATCCCGCTTCTTCAGGAGGAGGTCCTTGGTCGGGCTGCCGTCGATGTCTCCGAATCCTCCGGTCTCATTTGGATCACCAGCCGGCCAGCGCTCCGGGAAGAAGTTGCGGATGTAGAGGAAGTCCTTCGTGCGGACAGCGCGGCATGGGTAGCCGACGTTGTTCTCTCGCACGCGGGCATGGCGCTCACGCTCCGTGAAGACCGCTTCCCGGCCGAGCGGCTTGTCCTGGAGCAGGACGCCCGCCAGGCTCATGCCGGTCATGTCCGGTTTCGGCTTCAACCCTGCCAGTTCGAGGAATGTCGGTGCGAAGTCCGTGTGGCTGACGAGATCATCGACCTTCCGGCCGCCTTTGATCTTCGCGGGCCATCGGATCGCGAGCGGCATGTGGGTGCCCGCCTCGTAGAGGTTCGCCTTCGCCCGCGGGAACGGCATCCCGTTGTCGCTCGTGATGACCACGATCGTATTCTGAGCTTTCCCCGATGCCTCCAGCACCTTGAGCACCTCAGCGACCTGGGCGTCGAACTGCTGGACCTCCTCGTAATAGTCGAGGATGTCCTCACGAACTTCCTGGGTGTCCGGGAGGAACGCCGGGACCTCGACGTCCTCCGGTTTCATCCCCGCTTCGAGGCCCTTGCCCTTGGTGTATGGACGATGGGGATTCGTGCTCCCGAACCAGAAGCAGAAAGGCTTGTCCTTCGGGGCCTGCTCCATGAATGTCTTGAAGTCCCTGAACCCGGGCCCCGCCGGGTTGCGCGTCCGTCCGCTGCCCTCCAGGGTGCCCGGCGCCCACGCCTTGCCCGTCGTGCCGACGAAGTATCCCGCGGTCTCCAGGAGATCGGGGTAGACCGCGAACCTGCTCGGCAGGAAGCCGTTGAGATTCCCGCCCTCCTCCAGCCGGTGGATCGCCTGGCCGGTCAGGATGCCGGCTCTCGACGCGGTGCAGGTCGGAGCGGCGCAGAACGAGTTGTTGAAGAGCACTCCCTCGCTCGCTACACGGTCGAAAGTCGGGGTCTTGACGACCTTGTCGCCGTACGCGCCCGCATGGGGGAACATCCAGTCGTCGGCGATGGCGAAAATGATGTTCGGCCGCTCGTCTGCCGCCTCGGATGGCAGCACGCCAAAGCTGGTCAGCGCCAGTCCGGCCGCACCCACGCCGGCTCTCTTGATGAACTCACGTCGTGATATGGTGTTGTCCGTCATGTCTGCCTCCTATGGGTCCCATGGGACTACCACGGCGCAATCCGTGGTGGATTCGGATCTATCGTCGCGATGCTGGCATCGAAGCAGAGCGCCATCATCTCGGCCTTCAGCGCCGCATGCTCCGGTTTGTACCACAGGTTCTCGTGCTCCCCCGGATCGGCCTGGAGGTCGTACAGTTCGCCCTCGCCGGTCCCGTGAACGACCGCGATCTTGTGGGTTCGGGTGCGCACCATGGAGACATTGATCGCCGGGTCGCCGGAGCCAACCTTCTTGATATATGACTCACAGAAGACGTGGTCTCTGTGCTTGTCCGTCTTGCCGGTAAGCAGATCGTTGAGCGGCTTGCCCTGGACCCGGCCCGGGATCTGCATCCCGGCGGCGGTGAGCAGAGTCGGCGCGATGTCGAGCAGTTCCACGAGGGCGTCGCTCTTCAGTCCCTGCTTGAAATGCCCAGGCCAGGAGATGATCAGCGGCACGCGGACGGAGCAGTCGTAGGTATACGGCCCCTTGAGGTAGACGCCGTGGTCGCCGAGGAGCTCGCCGTGGTCGCTCATGAAGATCACGATCGTGTTCTTGCGCCGGCCCGTCTCGTCGAGCACCTTCATGATGCGGCCGACGTTGTCGTCCACCTGCTCGATCATCGCGTAGTAGGCGGCGGTGACTTCTCGCCTCTCCCGGGGGGTCATCTTGCTGAACGGCGGACGTGGATCGCCGCCGTGGTGGTCTCTTCGCTGGAACGATGGCTTGTCGGCGAGTTCGCCCGCCACGTAGTCAGGATCGGGAAGCGCATCGGGGTCATAGCGGTCGAAATACTCTTTCGGCGGATCGAACGGATGGTGAGGCGCGTAGATGTTCACGCTCATCAGCCAGGGACCTTTGCGTTCCTCCTTGATGAAATCGATCGCCCTGTCGATGCACCACTTTGTCTGATGCAGGTCCGCCGGTATGCCGGCCCATGCATGGCCCTTGGGATGATAGAGGTCGTCCCACTTGTGGCCCTTCGACTCCAGCCACTTGATGTAGTCGTTGTTCTCCCAGTGCCCGGAGGGGCCGTGGCTCCAGTGGAACACTCGGTAGCCGTCGTCGATGCGCCGCTCGACCCTGTTCATGCAGGCTGAGATGTGCAGCTTCCCGGAGAGCCCGCAGTCGTACCCGGCATCGGCGAGCATCTTGGTGACCAGCACTTCGTCTTCGGGGATGTTCTGGCCGTTATCGTGAGCCCGGGTCGTGCGGGGATAACGCCCGGTCAGGAACGAGGCCCGGCTCGGCGTGCACACCGGGGCTTGGCAGAACGCATGGGTAAACGCCACGCCCTCCGATCCCAGGCGGTCGAGGTTCGGCGTGCGGATATGCTTGTTTCCGAGCGACGCGATCGTGTCGTACCGCTGCTGATCGGTGCATATCCAGAGTATGTTCGGGCGGTCCATCTTCTGCTCTCCTTCCGCTCGTGCGATGTCCCCGGCGCCGAGCGCGAGCCCTATCGAGGCCGCGCCGGCCGCCTTCATGAAATCCCGTCGTGTGAGGCCGCTGTCCTTAGCCATGTTGCTACTCCTGTTACCCACGGTGTTGGTGCGGGTCTGCAATCGAGCACCCGCTTGCCCACGGTGTCGGTGCGGATTTGGAATCCCGCACCCGAGGGCAAACCGGCATCTGTGATGCCGTCCGGGGGCCTGGGGATCACGGATCCCCGGGTTGCCTCAATACTCCGCCACCCGCTCCGGGATCGGGTCCATCGTGAATACGCTCCTGTCGAGCAGGAGCTTCATCATCTGAAGCTTGATGTCCCTGTGCGCCGGGCTGTCCCACAGGTTGTCGAACTCGTCCGGGTCCGCCTGGAGGTCGTACAACTCCCCCTCGTCGAAGCCGTGAAACGCAACCAGTTTGTGCGTGCGGGTGCGGACCATCGTGCAGTACGCCTGGGGGTCGTACTTCTTGTGGAACGGCTGGGCGATGTAGAACTCCGTGAGCACCGAGTCGCGGAAGTTGTGCGGATCGGCCTCTCCGGTGCAGATATCGTAGAGCGACTTGCCCTGCACCCGCGTCGGGATCGGCATCCCGGCGGCGGTGAGGAGCGTCGGCGCGATGTCCACAAGCTCCACAAGCGCGTCGCACGTCAGGCCCTGCTTGAAGTGTCCCGGCCACGAGATGATCAGCGGCACCCGGGTCGAGCAGTCGTACATGAACGGGCCCTTCCAGTACATCCCGTGGTCGCCCTGCAGTTCGCCGTGGTCGCTGTGGAAGATGACGATCGTGTTCTCCCTCAGGCCCTTCTCGTCGAGGAAATCCAGGATGCGGCCGACGTTGTGATCGATCAGCTCGACCATCGCATAGCACGCCGCCGTGACCTCCCGCCGCTCCCGAGGCGTCATCTTGCTGAAGGCCATGCCCCTGCCGCCATATGCGCCGTCGTGGTCGATGCGCTGGAAGAACGGCTTATTGTCGAGCTCACCCGGCTTGTACTTGGGGTCCGGGAGCTTGTCGGGATCATAGCGGTCGAGGTACTCCTGGGGCGGATCGAACGGATGGTGCGGGTCGAAGATGTTGACGCTCATGCACCACGGCCCCTCGCGCTCCTCGCTGATGAAGTCCATGGCCTTGTCGATGCACCACTTCGTCTGGTGCAGTTCGCCCGGAACGCCTGGGTAGACGAACGCGCCCTTGGGCCGCTTGTAGAGGTCCTGCCACTTGTAGCCCTTCGCCTCCAGCCAGTGGATGTAGGCGTTCTCCGGCCAGTCGGGGTCGGGGTGATGGCTCCAGTGGAACTCCCGGTAGCCGTCGTCGATCCGCTGCTCGACCCTCCTGCAGCACGCAGAGAGATGGAGCTTGCCCGAGAGCCCGCAGTCGTAGCCCTCGTCAGCGAGCATCTTCGTGACGAGCACTTCGTCCTCGGGGATGCACTGGCCGTTCTGGCGAGTGCGCGTCGTGCGGGGATAGCGCCCGGTCAGGAACGAGGCCCGGCTCGGCGTGCATACCGGGGCCTGGCAGAAAGCGTTGGTGAATGAGACCCCCTCGGAGACAAGGCGGTCAAGGTTCGGCGTGTTGATATGCGGGTTCCCGAACGCGCGGATAGAGTCGAATCTCTGCTGGTCGGTGCAGATCCAGAGGATGTTGGGCTTGGGCATTGGGTACTCCTGTGTGAAGCTGTTGGTACCCAAGTTACCCCCTCGGGGGATCAACTGTCAAGAGCGGGGGTTGTGCCCATATGTCCCATTCGTCCCATGGGACATATGGGACGGATGGGACCGGCGCCGTCTCTACTTCCGATACCCGTTGGGATGCGACACATGCCAGTTCCACGCCGTCTCGATGATCTTTTCGAGCTGTGGATACTTCGGCTCCCAGTTCAACTCCTTGCGAAGCTTTTCCGAACTCGCCACCAGGGTGGCGGGGTCGCCCGGGCGGCGAGGAGCCGGCTCCCAGTTGATCTTCTTGCCGACGACCTTCTCCGCCGTCTCTATCACCTGCTTGACCGAGTAGCCGTCGCCGTTCCCGAGGTTGTACGAGGTCGTCTCCGCGCCCTGCTCGAGCGCCTTGAGGGCCAGAACGTGTGCCTCCGCCAGATCGAGCACGTGGATGTAGTCCCGGACGCACGTGCCGTCCGGCGTGTTCCAGTCGGTGCCGAAGATCTTCACGCTCTCCCGCTTGCCGAGCGGGACTTGGAGCACGAGCGGGATCAGATGCTCCTCCGGCGAATGGTCCTCGCCGATCCGACCGCTCGGGTCCGCGCCCGACGCGTTGAAGTACCGAAGCCAGACCGACTTGACGCCGTACGCCATGTCGTACCACTTCAGGATCTTCTCGTACATCAGCTTCGACTCGCCGTAGGGGTTGACCGGGCTCTGTGGGTGCTTCTCGTCGATGGGAACGTAGGTCGGCTCGCCGAAGGTCGCGGCGCTGGAGGAGAAGATCATGTGCTTGGCGTCATGATCGAGCATCGCCTGCAGGAGGTTGAGCCCGCCGGTAACGTTGTTGTCGAAGTATCTCTTCGGCCTGGCGACCGAATCGCCGACGGACGCATATGCCGCGAAGTGCACGACCGCATCGATCGGATACTTGTCGAACGCCTGCTTCAGCGATTCGGGGTCCATCAGGTCGCCGCGGAAGACCTCGCCGCCGACCACGGCCTCGGGATGCCCGAGCTCCATGCTGTCGAACACGACGGTCTCATAGCCGTGCTCAAGCAGGAGCTTGACCGTGTGAGAACCGATATACCCTGCGCCGCCCGTCACAAGAATCATGCGAAACCTCCATCCGTCCAGAGCCTCGATGCTATTGCCGAAGAGTGTATCACCGCCAAACCGCCGATGTCAAACATTGTGGGTGAGTGCGGAGTGGAGAGTGGGGAGTGCGGAGTGATTGCCGACTCGGGTTGTCCGGCGTCTCATTCGTGTTCCGGTACCGAACACAGATAACCTATCGCCTGTTGATCAGGCTACCGCAGACGATCAGGCCCGGAATTCCCTTTCCATTCGTCCATTCGAGCCATCCGTGTCTCCCCGGAAACACTTCGGGGCAGGAGCCAGACTGCGCTCCTGCCCCACGAGAAGAGACATGCCTTTCAAACCGTATGTGCCTCAGCTTCGTTGCGCCGCCAGGGAGGTGACGAGGAATGCTGACGCCGTATGGATACATGAGTGCCGACGGTCCGCGGGCATGGGTGGCCCTCTTCTCTATCTCATAGACGCACGAGAGGCCGAAAATGTTTCATCTATTTGTCTCCAGAGGCGGCAGTCCGCAGTCTGCCGTCTGCGGTCTCATTTCGCCACCAGCCGATGGTGCCACTCGCCGATCTTGCGCCATGCCTGGATCATCGGCGCCAGGCACCCCATGCCCGCCGACATGTAGTACACGGGTTCGAGGAGGTTCTCGTTCCCCTCGATCTTGCCCCGCAGGTTCGGGTTCGACGGAGTGAACCCCTCCTCGCGCACGATGTCCGCGAGCGGTGTGTCCGGGTAGATGCGCAGTCCCGGAGGCTCGCCCCACGCCACCTGCATCGGCTTCAGCGACTGGGCCAACTGGAGCGTCTTCAGCAGCGTCTCCATCGTCTCGCCGGGCCCGCCGAGCGTCATGCAGCACGGTCCCGTCAAGCCGGCCTCCTGGATCGCCCGCACCGTGGTGACGATGTCCTCGGTCCGGAACGGCTTCCCGAGCCGTTCGAGGATCGAGTCGTCGCCGCTGTCGAAGGTGGTGATCAGCAGGTCGCAGCCGGCCTCCTTCATCTTCCTGGCCAGCCGCACATCGAAGTTCCCCGGCGAGGCATACGCCTGCCAGGTGACGCGCTCGTTCAGTCCGCGGGCGATGATCTCCTCGCAGACGCCCATTGCGTGCTCCAGGGGATAGTTCAACTCGCTGTCGGCGAGGAATATGCGCTTCACACCCGCGGCCGCCAGGTTCTCCATCTCGTCGGCGATGTCTTTCGGGTCGCGCTGGCGGACTGTCCGGCCCTCGATGTTCGGCACGACGCAGTAGATGCAACGGTTCGGGCATCCGCGCTTGGTCTGGACCCCGGCGCTGCCCCTCTTCCCGCCCTTGTACGCATAGCGCGAATGGTCGATCCATCCGCGCCTGGCGACGTGCAGGCAGCTGGTGTCCATGCAGCCCAGGGGATTCCGCCGGATGCCGTCCGGAGTGCGCCGGATGAGTCCCGGAACGTCGGACAGGTCGGACGTGCCGGCCTTCTCGGCCAGCATGACGATGGCCTGCTCTCCCTCGCCGACGACGCCGAGATCGACGTCGAAGTAGTCGAGCAGCAGTTCGGGCGCGATCGAGAACCCGCTTCCCCCGAGCACGATCGGCGCGTTCGAGCACCGCTTGATCTCGTCGATGAGGACCTTCACCTCGCGGGAGAGGAAGCAGTTGTAGACGACGTCGTCCATGTTGCGCAGGGTGACGCCGATCAGGTCGGGGCTGTTGGCGCGGAAGAACGCGCGGATGTCATCGTTCGGCTTCTTCGCGTGGCAGAGGTCGAGTACACGCACGCCGATCCCGTTGCGGCTGAGCTCGGCCGCGAGGTAATCGAGGGCGACGGGCGGCACTCCCGGCCACAGCCGGTTCGGATTCACAAGGGCGACATGCTTCTCGGGCAAGCTTCCTACTCCACTCCTCTGCCTCGGTATTGTTGAGCTATTTCGAGACGGCAGCTTAGCTGTCCTGCCCTGTCAGCGCCGGATCGCGCCAGAAGCCATCCCCCGACCTCTCCCTCAGGAACTCGAGCGCTTCGGCAAGCGTGGGGATGCCGGTCCGTCCACCGAGGGCCGTGCACTTCACCGCCGCCACCGCGCTCGCGAACTCGATCGTCCGGTCGATCGGCCAGCCCTTCGACACGCCGAACGACAGCGCCCCGTGGAAGACGTCGCCCGCGCCCGTGGTATCGACCACATCCACCTCGAACGCCGGCTGGCAGAACGTTCCGTCCGCCGTCACGTACACGCATCCCTCGTCGCCCAGGGTCACCGCGGAGAGCTTCCGTCGTCCGCCGAAGAGCGCCCGCGCGCCCGCCTCCGGGTCCTCCTCGCCTGTGAACTTCGCAGCGAACCGGCGCGAGACCACCGCATAGTCGGCGTGATCGATCATCAACTCGGACCCGGAGCGAGCCGTCCCGCCGTCGAACACGACCGGGATGCCGGCATCGTTGGCCCATTCCACCGCCTTGGCCGCCGCCAGGAAGTCGTGGCCGTCTACGTGGAGCACCTTCGTCGAGATGATGTGCTCGCGCCTGATCTCCTCCGGCCTGAGCGAGGGAATCTCCGAGCGCGTCCAGTAGATCGTCCGCTTGCCCGTATCGGCGTCCACGACGATGAACGAGAACTGCGACTGCGCGCCGGGCTCGACGACCACCTGGGAGACCTCCACTCCTTCGGCGCGGAGTTGGTCGAGCATGAACCGCCCGAAGTCGTCGTTACCCATCTTGCCGATGTACGACGCCCTCCCGCCGAGCCGGGCGACCGTCACCATCGCGGTGGCGCACGGCCCGCCGCCCTGCCTGGTGAACTGCATCAGCTCTACCTTCTCATCGAGATCAGGGTACCGGGGCACGATCCCCAGGTAATCCATCGCGCTGTATCCGATCCCCAGCACGTCGATCGGACGCGCGTCATCTATCATCAATTGCTCATCAGCCATCAGTCCGTCTCCCACACCAGGCTCGCCGCTCCGACGAGGCCCGCGTTGTTTCCGAGCTCGGCGCGCACTATTCGCACCGGATCCCACTCGCCCCGGAGGGCATGCCTGCGCGCAATCTCGCGCGCCGGATCGAGCAGCGCATCGCCCAGGACCGCCACCCCGCCTCCGATGATCAGCATTGCCGGATTGAGCAGGTTCAGCAGGGAGACGAACCCCCAGCCGAGGTACTCCCCGGCCTCCCGGATGACCTCGGCGCCGAGTTCGTCGTCGATCGCGTCGCGCATCAGGCTGGAGTTCCGAGGCTCACCCTGCATCAGCCGCCGGATGAACGGCGAGTCGTATCCGCGCTCGACGGCAAGCTTGCTCATACGCTTCAAGATCGCCGTCCCGGAGACGTAGGACTCCAGGCATCCCCGGCTCCCGCAGTTGCACGGCCGGCCGTCGCAGTCGATGATCATATGCCCGATCGAGCCCGCGACCCCCAGCGCCCCGGAGAGCAGCTTCCCGTCCGAGACGATGCCTCCGCCGACCCCTGTCCCGAGCGTGAGGAGCACGAAATCGGTGACGTCCTTCGCGGCGCCGAACCGTCCCTCGCCGAGCGCGGCGGCGCTCCCGTCGTTGAGAGCCCGGGCCTTGACGCCGAACCGCTGCTCGAGGGTCTCGGTGATCCGAGTGCCCTTCCATCCGGGGAGCAGGTCGGTCGCGTGGATGACGACGCCGGTCCGCGGGTCGATCTGACCGCCGGACGCGACTCCGATGCCCTCGATCTTCCCTCCGGCGGCCTGACGGAGGCTCCCGACCATATCGATCACGCGCGCCATGACCGCCTGTCCGCCCTCCGATGCCTTGGTGGGGTACTGGATGCGGTCCCGCATGTCGCCGGATCGGTCGACCAGCGCGCCTGCGATCTTCGTTCCACCGATGTCTATGCCGATTGTGTACATGTTAGGTATCGAGTTGAACTCAGGGAGTAGAAAGTCAGACTGCCACGACCCGCTTCGTCGCCGCGGATTCCGTTGCCGCGAGACAGATCTTCACCGCGAACGCCGCTTCCTCCGGGGTGATGACCTCCGGGTGTCGGCCGTGATGGATGCAGTCCAGGAAATACACGATCTCGTTGAGGTACCCACCGAGCGATGAGACGTTTCCGCCCGCCTCCGCGGAGCCGGCATCCACGCTTGGGATCTCGGGGTACTCCTCAGACGCGCCCTCCGGCCGAATGATCACCGACGGGCTGGAGGTCAGATCGAACAGGATCGATCCCTTCTCGCACATGACGAGCAGTTGGTTCGTGAACGGGAAGCCGTCCGGCATCGCGAGACAACCTTCGGCCTGGCTCGTGACGCCCTCCGAATGGTCGATCAGCGTCGTCAGCGCCGTGTCGAACGCGCCGGTCGCCGTCCGGACGCCGGATGACATCACGTGCGTCGGTCGGCCGAGCAGCCATGTCAGGAAATCCAGGTCGTGTATGTGGAGGTCGAGGATCGCTCCGCCGCTCCGTACGGGATCCTGCAGCCATCCTTCCCATGCCCACGTCGCGGGAGGGCTGAGACGCCGCGCGGACGCCCAGACCGGCTTCCCGAGGCGGCCGGAATCGATCACCGATTTGACGACCTGCAGATCCGGCCAGAACCGTACGACGTGGCCGACCTGCAGCTTGATCCCCGCAGCCTTCGCCGCCGAGACGATCCGCTCGCACGACTCGTTCGTGAGTGCGAGCGGCTTCTCGCAGAAGATGTCCTTGCCCGCCCGGATGGCGGCGAGCGCGTGCTCTTCGTGCAGGTACGTCGGCGTGCAGATATCGACGGCGTCGACCTCCGCACCGTCGAGCAGCGCCTCAATGTTGTCGAACGTCCGGCAGCCGTACTTCTCGGCGGCCTGGTCGCGCCGGTCCGCCTCGACGTCGGCAAGCGCGACGACCTGTCCCTTGCCCGACGCCTTGTAGCATTCGGCGTGCATCTTGCCCATGAAGCCGTATCCAACCAATCCGATTCTGATCATTTGAGACCTCCGAACGTCCCCCGACGACGGGAGTCGTCAGGGGATCGGTGTTGATATGCCTGATGCCTTGACGATTCTCGTCGTCAGGGCCGAGGGTGCAGTACCTAGTGAGAGGTTCAAGGTGCGGGAGGGCGTCTCCTTCGGGAAACACGAATGACGCGAATGGGCGAATGAGGAAAAGCCTAGGATCAGTGCGCTATCCAGTGAGCGACTCCGAGTGGCGACGGCTCATGCTCTCAAGGTACCGGCGCACGAATGCGGGGGCCGATTCGGCGAATGGTCCTGGTCCTTCCATTCGTGTTCGGTCTCTTGCTCGTATGACGTATCGCAGTTCAGGACAAGCCTCCGGGAACCTCTGAGCCTGGTGTTCCCCTTGCACTTGATCATTCGTGCGATTCGTGTTTCTCCCCGTGTTTCCTCAGCCACAGCCAGTATTCGACGTTCCCGCCGCTGCCGACATAGGCCGATCGCACCTCGCCGAGGATCTCGAACTCCTCGGGCGCCTTCGAGCGGACCAACTCCAGCATCTCGGGGATGCGCTCCTCCGGCAGCACGCCCCTGTTGCCCGGGGCCTCATACTGCGGCTTCACGAGCGAGAGCGCCTGTCCGCCCGGCTTCAGGATGCGCGCCATCACCGGGAGCGCCAACTCCTGGCGCGTCCATCCCAGGTCGGCGACTACCAGATCGAGCGGCTCGGGAGCCGTCCAGTGGAGCGCATTCGTCCGCTCGAAGACCACCACGCGCTCGTCGGTCCGCAGCCTCCACGCCAGCAGCCCGTAGGAGGTATCGACGGCGTACACCTTCGCCGCGCCGGCCTGGAGGAGGGCGTCCGTGAACCCGCCGACGTTGCATCCCAGGTCGGCGGCGATCAGGCCGTGCACGTCAATGCCGAAGTGCTCGAGCGCGAACTGCAGTTTGAGTCCGCCCTTTCCGACAAACGGACAGTCTTTCGGGCGGTTCTGTTTCGATCGTTTCATCTCGGATCACCTTTCATGTCATACCCCGTGTAATCCTCCCGGTAGACGAAAGCGCGTTGTGGGTAAACGGTAGTGACCGCCGACCACAGCACGTAGGGAACGGCCGCTGTGCCGTTCCGTCTTGGCAAGTCTAGTACCGCCCAGTCCTGAGTAGCGGAGCGTATCGAAGGACGGTCGGGTCTAGCCGGAGGTTTGGTAGAGCAAGGCCGCCCTTCGATACGTCCTGAACTCCTCGCACTCCGTTGGCTCGGAGTTCAGGACTACTCAGGGCTGGCGGGGTGGGTCTGCCGGAACGTGGAACCCGCTATTCAGGACTGGCGGTGATTGTTCCCCGGGACATAAAACCCGCTAGTCCTGAGTAGCGAAGCGTATCGAAGGACGGCCAGATCTACTCAGGGCTGACGGTCGGTGCCACAGACATGAACGTAATCGCGAGGAGGTCCCGATATGAATAAGCTGCTCCTCTGCATACTGATCCTGATATGCGTTGCATGCCCGTCACCGGCGGCCGACGATGCCCTGGTCAACGTCGAGGCCGAGGGGTCTGCCGTGGTCGCCGGCGACATCGTCCGCGCCGAGGACGAGGCCCTTGCCGACGCCAAGCGCAATGCCGTCGAGCAGGCCGTCGGTATGTTCGTGAAGTCCGAAGTCGTCGGGGTCGACTACAAGATCATCCGCGACAGCATCCTCACCCGTTCGGAGGGCTACATCGCCAGGTGGGAGAAGATCGACGGCTCGCAGCGCATCGAGGAGAGCGCCGGCGGGCGTATGCTCAGGCTGCGGATACGCGCGGATGTCGGCCTTACGGAGCTCATCGATGACATGAGCGACATCGAAGAGGTCTACAATACTCTTCAGCGCCCCAGGATCGCCGTCCGCATCGACGAGCTAAACCTCGGCTTGCAAAACACCGGCCTGTCATCGAGCGCTCTCGCAGTCATCCGTGCTCTCAAGGAGCGGGGGTTCGACGTTGTCGACGATTCCTCCGACGATGCTGAGATACTCCTGCTGGGCAACGCGGCATCCTACAGTGCGGGCACTTCATCCGGTCCCGAGCAGAAGTCGGTTGCCGCGACTGCCCGGCTCGATGCCAAGCTGGTCTACGCCGGCACGGGCGACATCCTGTTCATCCCGAAGAGCGCGGAGGGCAGAGGCGTCGATCCCGTCAGCATCGAGAAGGCAGGCCGGAATGCCCTGGAGGATGCCGGCAGACGTCTGATCACGGAGGACACGGACCGTTTCGCCTCGCAGGTGCTGGCTGAGTGGGCGCTGGAGGTTCAGAACGGACGGGTATACCGCCTGGTCATCGAAGGCCTGTCGTACAGGCAGTTCGGCGCGCTGAAGAAGTCGGTCCAGGGGCTGCGAGGAACGGTCGGCATGGTGCGGGAGACTTTCAGGGATGAGACGGCCACGCTTGACGTGCGGTCCACTCTCCCAGCCGACGTGTTCCGGGAGCGCCTGATGGACCTCGGCATTGGCGGCCTGCGAATAGTGAGGACGGGCGGCAGCGTCACCGGGCTGGCCGCAGACGGGTCCGGGCAGGCTTTGTCGGACGGCGAGGTCTTCGATTACCCTCCTCTGATGCCGCCCGCGAGTCGTCGCCGCGACGACGGCCGGTGGTTCGTCACGCTGCGGGCGTCCGGCAGGGATTAGCATGTGACGGAAGGTGGGTGTGAGATGAAGCTGTTTCCGCTGATTGTCGTGTGTATCATCGGCATCGGGTCTGCGAACGCCTCCGTGGTCGAGCAGATCAGCGGAAGTGAGATCGATTGGGGTAGGGAGATCATCACCGCCTGGGCCGAGTGTCCGATCGCTCCCGCATCTGAGCAGCCTAACCAGGCGCTCGCCCGAAAGAACGCCGAGACCTGGGCGAAGGCCGAGGCGGCCGCGAACCTGCTGGCGGCGCTGGAGCAGACCGCCGTCACGTATGAGGCGCGCGGCGCCGACGTAGTCCTCAGCCGCAAGATCGAGGGCTTCGTGCGCGGGATCGAGGTTCTGAAGACCGAGAAGATCACGGGCGATGACGGGTCGGCGAGCGTGCGGGTCACCATCGGCACGAGGATGTACGGAGAGGGCGCGCCCGGCACGCTCATGCTTCGGGAGGCGATGAAGCCGCGACCCAAGAAGGCGTCTTTCCGCGTCGAGATGTCCGACAAGCCCCTGGAGCCCGCTCCGGAGAAGCAGGTGGGTCCGTTCACCTCATTGATCGTCGATACCCGTGGATGCAGCATCGCCCGTGCGCTCAGCCCGAAGATCCGCCGGGCCGACGGCTCGGAGGTCTGGGGTACGCTTCCGGTGACCCCCGACTTCGCTGCCGAAACCGGGATCGCGTGCTACGTGACCTCGATGGAGGCGGCCCGAAAAAACGGCAGGTGTGGGTCCAATCCTCTGGTCGTGAAGGCGGTCGGACGCGCGGGCAAGCTCGTGATGTGCGACGCGGTCGTATCCGACGCGGATGCCTCTCTGATCCTCGACGAGAGTGTGAAGACCGGATTCCTCGACCAGTGCAAGGTAGTGTTCGTCATCGACGCACCCGCCACGCCGTAGCCCAGCCCTCCATGAGCGTCCGGTCATGCATACCCGACGCGAACGAGCCACGGGTGTGATGACGAAACCCTTGCGTTCCATCCGACGTAACAATCTCTAGCAGGCAACGGCCCGTCGTTGTCGAATACCTTAGATACTGACACCAAGGAGGATCGGCATGCGCTCTCGATGCTCTATCATGATACTAACGATCGCCCTGCTGTGCGGGATATCGGTGCTCCTCACCTCTCGTCCCGCACAGGCGCTCCGGCTCTTCAAGATCGGCGAGTCGAGAGAGATCCAGATGGGCAAGGAGATCGCTGCCGAACTTGAGAAGCAGTACGGCGCCCAGGAAGACGCCAGGATCACGAAGATCGGCAAGCAGCTCGCGGCGGTTTCCGACAGGCCGAAGCTTCCCTACACGTTCAAGATCCTCAAGATGCCCGATCCGAACGCCTTCGCCTGCCCCGGCGGCGCCATCTTTATCACGAAGTCACTCCTCGACAAGATGAAGAACGATGACGAGCTGGCGGCGGTCCTGGCGCATGAGGTCGCCCACGCCGCCCGGCGTCACTCGATGAAGGAGTACGAGAAGGCGATGTCCGCCGCGCTGCTGATCAACGTCGGCATGACCGCGACAGGAGCGAACAAGACCACGGAGACCGTCGTCGGCGTCGGCTTCCAGCTCATACAGAACGGCCGAAGCCGCAAGGACGAAAACGACGCGGACGAGTACGGAGTCCGTTACGCCGACAAGGCCGGCTTCGACCCGAAGGCCTTCATCAGCATGTTCGAGACGCTCAAGTCGATCTCCGGCAAGGAGCCGCCGAAGATACTTTCCACTCACCCGCCGACCAAGGACCGCATCGAGAACGTCAAGAAGGTCATGGCCAAGCTCGACCAGGAGAAGGCCGAAAAGGCAGCTAAGGCTGCCGCCGGGCAGAAGTGACCGGCCGGGTCCGGCGCTGCAGCCTTGCGCGTCCCGCCTCCAGCCCGGCACGGTGGGCGCCTTCGCAGGCCGCACTTCGATACGCTCCGCTGCTCAGCGCTGCCGGTGGTGGTTTTTCCGTATACGACACCCGTCGGTCCTGAGTACGCGCTCCGGCGCGTGTAACAAAGGGCGGTCGGATCTGCGCCATTTCCTCACTTACCACTCAACCGACTCCCCTGCGTTTAGCCCTGGGTAAACTCAACAGTGGAGCATACTGCCGAGGTTGATGATGGACACCTTGGCGCGCTTTTGCTACAATCCATGCAAATCTTCTTCGGAGGAAGTCTGAATTGGCAAGCCCGCATCAAGCCCTGGGACACGCCAGGAAGAAGGCATCCGAGGCCCGGCACAGGGAGCTTTCGGACGTGACGACCCGCGTCATCGTCGGGACCGCCACGTGCGGGGTCTCGGCCGGCGCGCGAGCGGTCGTCGAGGCGCTCGAACAGGAGATCGCGGACCGGAGCATCGAGGGCGCGGTCGTGACCGAGACCGGCTGCACCGGCAGATGCGATCTCGAGCCGCTGGTCCAGGTCATCCGCGACGGCGAACCGCCGGTGATGTACTACCACGTCACGCCGGATAAGGCGCGACGCATCGTTCAACAGCACGTCCGAAGCGGCGAAGTCATCCGCGAGTGGGCGCTTACATAGGGGGATCGGAGTAATGGAGTGGCGGAGTAATGGGTTTTCCCCAATACTCCAATACTCCAGTACTCCATCACTCCTCTGAGGTCTTTCCATGTCCGACACACAGAGACACGTACTCATATGCGGGGGCACCGCATGCACCGGGCTCTCGAAATCGCTTGAGCCCGAACTGATGGCCGAGATCCGCCGACAGGGGATCGAGGACCGGGTCAAGATCACGGAGACCGTCTACTTCGGGCTCTGCGGCAAGTGCCCGATGCTCCTCGTCTACCCCGACGAGACGATCTACGAGCGCGTCCGTTCCGAGGACCTGCCCGAGATCGTCGAGAGTCACCTCAAGAACGGCGTCCCCGTCGAACGCCTCAGGAGCAGGAAGCCGATCGATCGGTCGCGCATCCGCGTGCTCGGCGGCGCAGACTTCTTCGGCAAGCAGCTCAGGATCACGCTCCGGAACACCGGCATCATCGATCCGGAGAAGATCGAGGACTACCTCGAGGTCAAGGGCTACGAAGCCCTCGCCAAGGTGCTCGACACCATGACCCCGCAGGACGTGATCGATGCGATCAGCGCCTCCGGACTCCGGGGCCGGGGCGGGGCGGGCTACCCGACCGGCACGAAGTGGAAGCTCACCGCGCAGGAGGAATCGGACACCAAGTATGTCATCTGCAACGCGGACGAGGGCGATCCCGGCGCGTTCATGGACCGCACCGCCATCGAGGGCGATCCGCACAGCATCCTGGAGGGGATGGCGATAGGCGCGTATGCGATCGGCGCGGACACCGGCTACATCTACATCCGCGCGGAGTACCCGCTCGCCATCAAGCGGCTCCGGCACGCGATCAAGCAGGCGGAGGAGTACGGTCTGCTCGGCGACAATATCCTCGGCACCGATTTCCGCTTCAAGGTCTCGCTCAAGCTCGGCGCGGGCGCATACGTCTGCGGCGAGGAGACCGCCCTGATCCACTCGATGGAGGGACGGCGCGGGATGCCTCGGCCGAGGCCGCCGTACCCATCGGTCAGCGGGCTCTGGGGCAAGCCGACGCTCATCAACAACGTCGAAACCTGGGCGAACGTCCCGGCGATCATGCTGAACGGCCCGGAGTGGTTCGCACGGCTCGGCACCGAGGGCAGCAAGGGCACCAAGGTCTTCGCGCTCGCGGGCAAGGTCGTCAACACCGGCCTCGTGGAGGTTCCGATGGGCACCACCCTGCGGGAGATCATCTTCGATATCGGCGGCGGGATCAAGGACGGCAAGAAGTTCAAGGCCGCGCAGACCGGCGGCCCCTCCGGCGGATGCATCCCGGAGCAGTTCCTCGACGTGCCGGTGGACTACGAGTCGCTCAAGCAGACCGGCTCGATCATGGGCTCCGGCGGGCTGATCGTCATGGACGAGGATACCTGCATGGTCGACGTCGCCAAGTTCTTCCTCGGGTTCACGCAGGACGAGTCGTGCGGGAAGTGCACGCCCTGCCGCGAGGGGACGAAGCGCATGCTCGAGATCCTGACGCGCATCACCGAGGGCCAGGGCGAGCCGGACGACATGTGGAAGCTCGAACGGCTCTGCCACACGGTCCAGCGCGCGTCGCTCTGCGGGCTCGGGCAGTCTGCGCCGAACCCGGTGCTCAGCACCCTGCGGTTCTTCCGCGACGAATACGACGCCCACATCAACGAGAAGCGCTGTCCGGCGGGAGCGTGCCTCGCGCTGCTGAGATATACGATCATCCCCGACAAGTGCGTCGGATGCACGGCCTGCGCGCGGGTCTGCCCGGTCCAGTGCATCAGCGGCCAGCCGAAGCAGGTCCACGAGATCGACCAGAGCCGCTGCATCCACTGCGGCCAGTGCTTCGCACGGTGCAGGTTCGGAGCGATAGAGAAGAAGTAGGCCTCGCCATGAATGACGAGTCGAGCCGGTGGGAAGCGGGCTAAAGCAAGCTGGGCATATGAACTGGCGAGCTCGCTTCAGCTTGCTTTGAACGATACTAGCCTGATGCTTCAACATCAGGGTGAGGTGAATATGCCAGATATCAACCTAACCATAGACGGCAAGCCGGTGACCGTGCCGGAGGGCACGAGCATCATGAACGCCGCCGAGCGGATCGGCGTACGGGTGCCGAGGCTCTGCTACCATCCCCGCCTGAGCATCGAGGGCGCATGCCGCGTGTGCGTCGTCGAGGTCGAGGGGATGCGCAACCTCGTCGCCTCGTGCGCGTATCCCGTCAAGGAGGGCATGGTCGTCCGCACGATCACCCCCGAGATCCGCGAGATCCGGCGTGACATCGTAGAACTACTGATCGACAACCACCCGATGGACTGCCAGACCTGCGAGCGCGACGGCAACTGCGAACTCCAGGATCTCGCCTACTCGATGGGCGTCCGGGAGCGCTACTACAGGGGCGAGCGCAAGCGGTACGAGATGGACCTTTCCTCGCCGTCGGTCATCCGCGTGCCGGAGAAGTGCGTCCTCTGCCACAGGTGCGTCCGAATCTGCGGTGAAGTCCAGGGCATCCACTGCCTCGGATTCTCGCACAGGGGCTTCAAGACGGTCGTCATGCCGGCCTACAACCTGCCGTTCTCGGAGAGCGTCTGCTCGACCTGCGGCCAATGCATCAACGTCTGCCCGACCGCCGCGTTCCTGGAGAAGGACGCCACGCACGACATCCTCCAGGCGCTCGCCGATCCGAACAAGCATGTGGTCGTCCAGTTCGCGCCGTCGGTCCGGGCCGCGATCGGCGAGGGATTCGGCGTCCCGCCAGGTGTCCCGATGCAGGGCAAGGTCGTCGCCGCGCTCCGGCTGCTCGGGTTCGACGCCGTATTCGACACCGAGGTCGGCGCCGACGTGAACATCATGGAGGAGGGGACCGAGTTCGTCGAGCGGGTCAAGGCCGGCGGACCGTTCCCGCTGATCACCTCCTGCTCGTCCGCGTGGATCAAGTTCGCGGAGCACTTCTATCCCGAGCTGATCCCGAACATATCGAGCACCAAGTCGCCGATGAGCATCCTCGGCTCGCTCGTGAAGACCTACTATGCCGAGAAGCAGGGCATCCCGCGGGAGAACGTCTACAGCGTCGGGGCGATGTGCTGCACCGCCAAGAAGTTCGAGGCGGCGAGGCCCCAGTGCTGGCTCGACGGCGAGGTGCCGGTCGTCGATCGAGTCATGACCACCCGCGAGCTCGTGTGGATGATCAAGAGCAACGGCATCGATTTCCTGAACCTCGAGGACGAGGAGTTCGACGATCCGCTCGGCTACTCGACCGGCGGCGGCTCGATCTTCGGCTGGACCGGCGGCCTCGCGGAGTCCGTCCTGCGCACGGTCTACTACCTGATCACCGGCGAGACGCTCACCGAAATCGAGTTCAACGACCTGCGCACGATGGAGCCGATCAAGCGCCGGACGATCAACATCGGCGGCACGGACTTCAAGTTCGCCGTCGCGCACGGACTGCAGAACGCCCACGACCTGCTTCGGGCGATCAAGGCGGGCGAGGAGGAAGCGCACTTCGTCGAGATCATGGGTTGCCCGGGCGGATGCATCGGGGGCGGCGGCCAGCCGTACGCTCGCGCGACCGGCTCGATCCCGCTCGATGAGGAACTGCTGAGGAAGCGCGCGGAGGCCCTCCGCGCCGAGGACCGGAGCAAGACGATCCGCCGGTCATATGAGAACCCGTGGGTCCAGCGGCTCTACAAGGAGTACCTCGGCGAGCCGCTCTCGGAGAAGGCGCACGAGCTTCTCCACACGACCCACGTCCCGCGTGAACCCCGCGGCATCTCGCGGAGGGGAGTACATCCGTGACGAGTGAGAAGTGATGAGTGAGGGAGACCGGCTAGTCACTCATCACGCGTCACTCTTCACTCATCGGAGACATCCATGTCCTGTAACACTTGCACCATGAATGACAACAAGCTCCGGGAGCTCTCGGAGTTCATCAAAGAAAACACCGATCCCGTGGACCCTCAGGGCACGCTCATCGCCGCTCTGCACAAGGCCCAAGACCTCTACGGCTACCTGCCGCAGGAGGTCATGGCCCACGTCGCGCACGAACTCCAGGTCCCGGAATCGTACGTCTACGGGGTCGCCACGTTCTACTCCTACTTCACGCTCATCCCGAGGGGGAAGTACCCCGTCTCGGTCTGCATGGGGACGGCCTGCTATGTGAAGGGATCGGCGGCGGTGCTGAGTGCGGTCGAGAAGCAACTCGGCATCAAGACCGGCGAGACCACCGACGACGGCCTCTTCAGCCTCGTCGAGACCCGCTGCATCGGCGCCTGCGGACTCGCGCCGGTGATCACCGTCGGCGAGGACGTTTACGGCCGCCTCACCGCGAACCAGATCCCCGAGATCCTGGAGAAGTATCGGTCGGGGGAGTGAGCAGGGGGCAGTAATCAGCAATCAGTGATCAGTGGCCGGTGGGTGGTAGGGACCAAGCATTGGCTCATCGGGGAGCAACCAGGCTCGGGAACAGACGCCAATGCTTCGCCCCGTGTGTACACCGTGTCTGCTCCTTCTCCTAGTATCTCCCGGAGCAGGCCGCCGAGCATCGACTTGACTCGTGATGCGGGCATAGGTCGTCCTCTTGTCAGCGGCCGCCAGGCGTCCCAATGCTTTGATGCGTATCGGGACAGGAAGGTTGGCGGTCTTGTCAGGTATGCCAGGCCACTGCCTCAAACCGCTCGGAGTACGCGCCGTTCGCACGGCGGTTGGTTCCGAGTATCCGCTCGGCGAAGGTGATACCGCGTGTCGCCTGGTTTCTCGCGCTCTGCGATCGGTGGCGCTCCAGGAGCGACGCTTTCCACCGCGCCTCCTCCTCGCCGAACAGCACCTCCACGTTCGGTTCGAAGTCCTGCGTCTTCGGATCCTCGTTGCCAAGCGCCATGATCGGGCGGCTCTGCGCATCGGCCCACTCGGCGAACCATTCGTACACCAGCCGGTGTGTCGGATTCGAGTCCTTCCCGTGGGGCAGGAGTACCAGATCCGGCCGAATGGCATCGAGCAGGGAGTTCACCACGCGGCGGTTCTCGGGCGTCGGAGCCAATTCACCATCTTCGGTCTCCTCTGCCTCCAGGAAGCGGAGCCGGTCCTCCGGCAGGCTGAAGAGCCGGGCCGACTCGCGCTGCTCGGCCTGACGTACCTCGGCCTTCATCCGCCGATCAGGCCCGCAGAAGTCGTCGCTCACCCCGGACCAGCCCGACGTGACCACCGCCCAGTGCATCTCCCAGCCCATGTCGGCCAGGAGCCGAAGCGTCACCGCGATCGCATCAGGGTCGTCCGGATGAGGCGCAAGCGCCAACACGACCTTCCGCTCCCAGGCATCCGGCATCATCAGCCGCACGAACTCAGGGCTCCCGCACACCGACACTCCCATTCTCCCACACCCCCACACTCCCATTCCCCCATTCCCTCCCTCGTCCCTCCTGTGCTACAATCAGCCATCGCCATTCGCGGAGGGATTCGCATGCTGCCCAGGACAATGAAAGCCGTCGTCACCTACGGACCCGAGGACTACCGACTCGAGGAGGTGCCGACCCCTCAGGCCGGACCCGGCGAGGTCGTCATCAAGGTCGATCACGCCGGAGTCTGCGCGAGCGACGTGAAATGCTTCACCGGCGCTCACCACTTCTGGGGGCCGGGCGGAGCTTGCCAGCCGCCGATCATCGCCGGCCACGAGTTCGCCGGGGAGGTCGTTGAGCTTGGCGAAGGGGCAGGGGAGAAGCATGGCCTGGCGGTCGGTGATTTCGCGGTCTCCGAGCAGATCATCCCGTGCGGCGAGTGCCGTTACTGCGCGACCGGCAAGTACTGGCTGTGCAGGGAATCGCTCATCTACGGTTTCAAGCAGAAGACCCCCGGCTCGTGGGCCGAGTACATGAAGTTCCCCGCCAACGCCCGGTGTTACAGGTTGCCGGAGGGAATCTCTCGGACCGCCGCCGCTGCCATCGAGCCCCTCGCGTGCTCGATCCATGCCGTCCAGCGCGCGCAGATCCAACTCGGCGATGTCGTCGTGATCGCCGGCGCAGGGACCCTCGGGCTCGGGATGGTCGGCGTGGCGAAGCTCCTCAATCCCTCGCTGCTCATCTCGATCGACCCGAAGGACTACCGCCTTGACGTCGCAAAGAAGCTCGGCGCGGACCTGACGCTCAACCCCGACAGGGAAGACGTGGTGGCGAAGGTGAAGGAGCTGACCGACGGCTACGGCTGCGATGTCTACATCAACGCGACCGGCTACCCGGAGTCGGTGCTCCCCGGCCTGCAGATGCTCCGCAAGCTCGGCACCTTCGTCGAGTACGGAGTCTTCCGCCAGCCCGCGACGATCGACTGGACGATCATCGGCGACCAGAAGGAACTGAACATCCTCGGTGCGCACCTCGCGCCGTATACCTTCCCGCTGGCGATCGACTACGTCATGCGCGGCTGGATCGACGTCTCCCCGATCGTGACGCACGAGCTTCCCCTCGAGGACTACGAGAAGGCGCTCCACATGGTCTACGAGGCGAAGGAATCGATCAAGGTGCTCCTGAAGCCGTGACGCGGCCGTTCACGCTCCTTTCCCGATCGGGTTTTCATCGACTCCGATCGAGTGCGAGCCCGGATGGGTAGGAAATGTGTGTGTACAAGGTCCGTACGGCATGGTATACTGAGGGTAGGGAGAGGCGACGGCATAGAACCAGTTCAGCCACCGAGGTGCTCAGATGGCCAATGTGAAGACCAAAGACGAGAGGATCGATGTCCGACTGAACCGCGACCACAAGGAGGCGCTAGTCAGAGCGGCGGCACTGCAGGGCTTGAGCGTGTCGGATTTCATCGTATCGAGGGCTCTGGAGGCGGCTCACGAAGTCATCCGGAAGCACTGCGTGATCACGATGCATCCGGACGACTTCAAGCGGTTCGTGAAGGCTCTTGATGAGGATTCCGAACCAAACGAAAAACTGAAGAGAGCTGTGAAGCGATACCTGGAAGCCATGTAGGCGTTTTGCTGCTACCGCCATGATCATAGAACTCCTCAATCCCAATCACGCTCACCGCGAGTTCGATTGCGGTCGGGAGACGCTCAATGACTTCCTGAGGTCCTGCGCTCGCACGTATGCAGCATGGGATCTTGGTCGGACATTTGTCGGCGTTCCAGGGCCTGGAGAAAGCAGGATCATCGGTTATTACACTCTCCAGACAGCCCACGTCATCTCACCTACGCTCAGCGATGCTCTTGGGGTGGATTTCGTCCCGGTAGTGCTGCTCGACAGACTTGCCGTCGATAAGGTCTTCCAAGGCAAGGGATACGGCGAACAACTATTAGTCGATGCCCTGGTTCGCGCCTACAGGGTGTCCCGTGACGTGGGCGCCCACGCAGTCCTGATCGAAGCGCTCGATGATACGGCGCGCAGTCTCTATGTCTCCTACGGATTCCAAACCCTGGATAGAGATCCGTTGCACCTCTACATGACAATGAAGCATATCAGATCGGCCTGGCCCGAAATGATCGAACCCTGAAGGAATCTCCCCACGCAAGCCCGAATACACAACAAAGCCCTTTGCGATACCACTATCTACCGCAGAGCAGGGGGTTTCATTCTCTCATCTGCATATCCCACATCGGAGGAGCGATCATGGCGCTTGATATCACACCGCGTGTACTGATGGGCCCCGGCCCGAGCAACGTAGACCCGCAGGTCCTTCAGGCGATGGCGATGCCGACCCTCGGCCACCTCGACCCTGACTTCATCAAGATCATGGAGAGCACGAAGGACATGCTCAAGCGGGTCATGATGACGCAGAACGAGCTGACGATCCCCGTCTCCGGCACCGGAAGCGCCGGGATGGAGGCCGCCGTCTGCAACCTCGTCGAGCCGGGCGACAAAGTCGTCGTCTGCGTGAACGGCGTATTCGGCACGCGCATGGTAGATGTCGCCTCCCGCTACGGAGCGGAGGTCATCCGGGTCGATGCGCCCTGGGGCAAGCCGATCGACCCCGAGGATGTCCGCAAAGCCGTCGCGGGGGGAGGAATCAAGCTTGTCGGCATCGTACACGCCGAGACCTCCACGGGCGTCCTTCAGCCGCTCGAGGAGATATCGAAGATCGTCCACGACGCCGGCGCGCTCCTCCTCGTCGATACCGTCACCTCGCTCGGCGGCCACCCGGTCAAGGTCGACGAGTGGAAGATCGACGCCTGTTACTCCGGCACCCAGAAGTGTCTCAGCATCCCGCCGGGCCTCGCGCCGATCTCGTTCTCACCGGCGGCGGTCGAGGTCATCGCCAACCGCAAGACGAAGGTCGAGAACTGGTATCTCGACATGAACTTCATTCGCAACTACTGGGGCAGCGAGCGGGTCTACCACCACACCGCGCCGATCAACGCGATCTACGGCTTCCACGAGGGCCTGCGCCTGATCCTGGAGGAGGGCCTCGAGAACCGCTGGGCGAGGCACAAGGCGAACCACGAGCTGCTCGTGTCCGGCCTCGCGGAGATGGGTCTCAGCATTCTTCCCGATCCCGGCTTCCGGCTCTGGAGCCTGAACGCGGTCACGATTCCGGATGGTGTGGACGATATGGCGGTCCGGAAGCAGCTCCTCGCCGACTACAACATCGAGATCGGCGGCGGACTCGGCGACCTCAAGGGCAAGGTGTGGCGCGTCGGCCTGATGGGCGTAAGCTCGACGCCGAACAACGTCATCCTGCTGCTCGGCGCGCTGAAGAAGATACTGGGGTAGACTGCAGACGGCAGACCGCTGACTGCAGCGGAGACACCGTCCTTCGGAGGTGCGTCAGTGCCTCAAGGCAAGACATCTGCGAAATCCGACCTCCCGCATCATCTGCGGGAGGTCATGCCCCCTGACGCCGTTGTGGACGATCCACTGCGGCTGTCCTACTATGGCTACGACGGCACGTTCTACGAGGGCAAGCCCGATGTCGTCCTCCTGCCCGAAACGACGGAGCAGGTCTCGGCGGCCGTGAAGCTCCTCGCCGAGCGGGGAGTCCCGATCGTCCCGAGGGGAGCGGCGACGAGTCTCAGCGGCGGGCCCGTGCCCCTGCGAGGCGGCGTGGTCTTCTCGTTCAGCCGGATGGACCGCATCCTCGATATCGACTATGTCAATGAGCGCGCCGTCGTCCAGCCCGGCGTTGTGAATCTCCAGTTCCAGGGCATCCTTGCCAGGAACCGGTTCTTCTACGCGCCCGACCCCGCCAGCCAGTGCGTCTGCACGCTCGGCGGGAATGTCGGCGAGAACTCCGGCGGTCCGCACTGCCTGAAGTACGGCGTCACGGCGAACCACATCCTCGGCCTGACGATGGTGCTGCCCGACGGATCGGTCCTGCGGACCGGCCTCGATCAGCCGGGGTACGACCTCACCGGCCTGATCGTCGGCAGCGAGGGAACCTTCGGCCTTGTGACCGAGATCGTCTGCCGGATCATGCCCCTCCCGGAGTCGGTCGTCACGATGCTGGCGATCTTCGACACGCTCTCCGGCGCGAGTCAGTCGGTCTCCGACATCATCGCCGAGGGGATCATCCCGGCGACGCTGGAGATGATGGACAACACCACCATCCGCGCGGTCGAGATGGGGCTCCACGCCGGGTATCCGATCGATGCGGAGGCGGTCCTGCTGATCGAGCTCGACGGCCCGAAGTCCGCGCTGCCCGGTCAGGTGAGCAGAGTTGCGCAGGTGTGCCACAGGAATGCCGTGCGCGACTTCCGCGTCGCCGAGAACGATGCCGAGCGCGCGCTTCTCTGGAAAGGCCGGAAGGGCGCATTCGGCGCGGTGGTCAACATCGCCCCGAGCAAGATCTGCACCGACATCTCCGTCCCGCGCACAGAGCTTCCGAAGGCGCTCGCCGCCGTAGTGGAGATCGGCAGGAAGTTCGACCTTCCCATCGCAAACGTCTTCCACGCCGGTGACGGCAACCTCCACCCGCTGATACTCTTCGATCCGCGCGACCACGGCCAGCTCGAACGGGCGCGCCGGGCCGACCAGGAGATCACTCAGCTTGCAGTGAAGTACGGAGGCGTCCTCACCGGCGAGCACGGTATCGGCTGCGGCAAGCGGCAATACATGACGCTTATGTTCAGCCCCTCCGATCTGCGCCTCATGCATCGGATCAAAGATGTCTTCGACCCGGCGCACCTCTGCAATCCGGACAAGGTGCTCCCGGACCTGAGTGAGATCGCCGAGCCCGACCTGCCGGATCTGACTTACAGGTCGCTCGATCTGCAGCCGCTCGATCAGGAGGCGGTCCGGGCAACGCTTGCAATCGCCAACCGCGATGGAGTGAAGCTCATCCTTCGCGGGGCCGGGATTCGGGGCTACTCCGGACCGACCCTCGCTCCCGATATGTCGAGGCGTGTCCTGCACCTCGACCGCCTGAACCGGATTATCTCGCACGACCATGAAAACCTCACCGTCACGGTCGAGTGCGGAGTCACCCTGCGCCAACTTGATGAAGCGCTTGCTGAGAAGAATCAGATGCTCCCGTTCGGCATGGAGTTTGACGACCGCGAGACGCTGGGAGGCATCATCGCCTCCGATCAGTCGGGCCCGAGCCGGCTGCAGTACGGGACGGCCAGGGACTACGTCACCGGCATCAAGGCCGCGCTTCCGAGCGGGGAGATCATCAGCTTCGGGAGCACGTGCGTGAAGAACGTCGCGGGCTATGCGATCGAGAAGCTGCTCATCGGCTCCCGAGGCACGCTTGCCGCGATTCTGGAGATTACCCTGCGCACTGTGCCTCGGACGACCCTCACTCCCAGCCCCTCTCCCTCTGAGGGAGAGGGGAGAAGTGCCTCCCTCGCCTTCGAAGGGAGAGGGGCTGAGGGTGATCCCGCTTCCGCGCTCCAAGAGGGCATCAAGCGCGCATTCGATCCGAACGGGGTTCTACCTGAATGAGAGACCTTGACTACATCGAATCCGAACTGAGCAGGTGCAACAAGTGCGGCTACTGCATGCAGAGCTGCCCGATCTACCGCACGACCCGCCGCGAGTCGCAGGTGGCGCGCGCCCGGAACCAGACCGTGCGAGCGATCACCGAGGGCGGCGCCGACATCACCCGCGAGATGCTCGAGCCGTTCTTCGACTGCCTGCTCTGCGGGGCCTGCACCCTCGACTGCTTCGGCCGCGTGCAGACCAAGGAACTGATGGTCCGCGCCCGCGAGGCGTTCAACTCCGAGTTCGGCGACCCGGTTGTCCGTCGGTACATCTTCCGCACGCTCCTCGCCGATCCGAAGCTGCTCACCGTCTTCGTCAAGATGGCGGGGCTCGGGAAGCGGACCGGTGTCTCCGGCGTTGCCCGAAGGCTCGGGCTCCTGCGCTGGCTCAGCCCGTCGCTCGATGCGGCGGAGGGCCTCGTGGAGTCGATGCCCGATCGGTTCCTGCGCGCCAAGCTGATCAGCCTCGGGTTCAAGGAGGTCGAAGAGGGTGGAGTGAAGGTGATGCGGCTCGATCCGGAGCAGGCCAGCGGCCCGCACGTCGCCTATTTCATCGGATGCGCCACGAACTTCCAGCTTCCCGGCATGGGCGAGGCGTCGATACGGATGCTGTCCGCCGCCGGATGCCGGATCACGATCGCCCCGAACGTCTGCTGCGGGCTCCCTCCGTATTCCTACGGCGACATCGAGGGAGCGCATGACCTCGCCCGGATGAACGTCGATCTCTTCTCCGGTCTCGACTTCGATCTCCTCGTGACCGAGTGCGGGAGTTGCAGCGGGTTCCTCAAGGAGTGGGCGCACCTGCTCCCTGATTCCAGGGAGGCCGCCGATCTATCGAGCCGCACCCGCGACATGACCGAGGTTCTCGCCGACCTGACGCTCCCGAAGCCGCGGACCACCGGCGGGACGGTCACCTACCACGATCCGTGCCACCTCGGACGCCAGCAGGGGATCACCGAGGCCCCCAGGAAGCTGCTCGTCGATGTGGGCGGATTCGAGTTGAAGGAGATGGCCGAGTCGAACTGGTGCTGTGGAGGCGCGGGCTCATACAACCTCAGCCACCCGGAGCTGTCGAAGGAAGTCCTCGCCCGCAAGATGGGCCGAATCCAGGATACCGGCGCGGAGATCATCTCGACCGCCTGCCCTGCGTGCCTCATCCAGCTCGACTTCGGCGCCCGCACGCAGGACACCCGCCGCCCCGTCCGCCACGTCATCGAACTCCTCGCCGAGCGCCTCGGTCTGAAAGAAAGCGCTTGACATTGTTCTCGATTTGAGAACAATTGCACTCAATTTGAGAACAATGCGGCGGCCTGGGGCGTACTTGACAGCGAGCGGAAATGCGCCGACAAGAGTGACGCACTGTGACCACCTCGCCCAGCCCCTGACGCTTCTCCAGATACCGGATCCCATCTGCCTTGACTCCATTGGCTGTTCAGGGTTATCTTGGTCGTGTTGACAAGGTTTGAGGGAGGATCACCGTGGGCGAATACACACTCTACAAGGATGCGACGCAGCCGGTCGAGCGGCGGCTGGAGGATCTGATCGGGCGGATGACGATCGAGGAGAAGGTCGGGCAACTCGCCTCCTACTTCCTCGATATGCTCACGGAGAACGACGAGTTCTCCGAGGCGAAGATGAAGCAGGCCGAGGAGAACCTCGCGGTCGGCGTGCTCCATAGCTTCCGTTGGGGCGTCAATCGAGACACCGCGCGCCAGATGGAGGTCACGAACGCCGCCCAGCGCTACCTCGTCGAGAAGACGCGGCTCGGCATTCCGGCGATCATCACCGCGGAGGGCGTCCACGGACACCTGTCCACCGGCGCGACGGTCTTCCCCCATGCGATCGCCCTCGGGAGCACGTTCGACCCCGATCTGGTCGGCCGGGTATCCTCCGTGGTTGCCAGGGAAGCCCGAGCGGTCGGTGTCGGACAGATCCTCTCACCGGTGCTCGACCTCGCCCGCGACGCCCGGTGGGGACGCTGCCAGGAGACCTACGGCGAGGACCCGTACCTGACCTCGCGGATGGGCGTCGCCTTCATCAAGGGGCTCCAGGGCGACGGACCGATCGTCGATAGCGAGCACTGCGCGGCCACTCCCAAGCACTTCGCCGCTCACGGAAGCCCCGAGGCCGGCATGAACCTCGCGCCGGTCCACACCGGCGAGCGCGAACTCCGCGATACCTACCTCCCCGCGTTCAAGGCGGCGGTCTGCGAGGCAGGCGCGCTTTCCGTCATGTCGGCCTACCACGAGCTCGATGGCATACCCTGCACGGCCTCGAAGTTCCTGCTGACGAAGGTCCTGCGTGAGGAGTGGGGCTTCCAGGGCTACACCTACTCCGACTGGGACGCGATCAACATGCTCTACTCGTTCCACAAGACCGCGGGCTCGTTCTCAGAGGCGGGCAAGCAGGCGCTGGAGGCGGGCATGGACCTCGAAGCCCCGATGCCGCTCTGCTTCGGCAGAAACCTCCTCGCGCTCGTGAAGGCGGGGCAGGTCGCCGTCGCCGATGCCGATACCGCCGTGCGTCGGGTCCTGCGGCTGAAGTTCCTGCTCGGCCTCTTCGAGAATCCTTACTGCGACATCGAGAAGGCGGCGAAGATCCGCAACTGCGATGAGCATCGTGCCCTCGCCCGACAAGTCGCCCGGGAGTCCATCGTGCTCCTGAAGAACGAGGGCAAGCTCCTGCCTCTCCGCAAGGACATCGGCAAGATCGCGGTCATCGGCCCGAACGCGGACGTGCCCCAACTCGGCGACTACTCCGGCACGAACGACAAGCTGGTGAGCGTACTGGAGGGCATAAGAGGCATAGTCTCGTCCGGCACGATCGTGACCCACGCGAAGGGCTGCGGGATCTGGGAGCTTTCGACCGACGGCATCCCGGAGGCCGTCGAGGCCGCGAAGAACGCCGATGTCGCCGTCGTGGTCGTCGGCGAGTCGAACGAGGTCTCTTTCGAGGGCAACGACACTCACGATCTCGAGCTGCCGGGCGTGCAGATGGAGTTGGTGAAGGCGGTCCAGGGAACCGGCACCCCGACCGTTGTAGTGCTCCTGAACGGCCGGCCGCTCTCGATAAGCTGGATCGCCGAGCACGTGCCCGCAATCCTGGAGGCGTGGTATCCCGGCGAGGAGGGCGGGAACGCAATTGCCGAGATCCTCTTCGGTGGCGCCAACCCCTGCGGCAAGCTCCCGGTCTCGATCCCGCGGTCGGTCGGCCACGTACCGGTCCACTACAACCACAAGCCGTCGGCCCGCGGGTACTACCACAAGCCCGGCGAACCGGGAAAGCCCGGACGCGACTACGTCTTCGCGCCACCGACCCCGCTCTACGAGTTCGGCCACGGTCTGAGCTACACCGAGTTTGCCTACAGCGACCTCCGAGTCGAACCGAAGCAGATCCTCCCCGGAGCGGAGGTCGAGGTTGCAGTGACCGTGAAGAACACCGGTGACGTGTCCGGCAAGGAGGTCGTCCGGCTCTACCTGACCGACGTCGTGAGCAGCACCTCGACTCCGGTCAAGGCGCTCAAGCGGTTCAGGAAGGTGTCCCTGGCGCCCGGCGAGGAGCAGACCGTGCGCTTCACCCTCCTGCCGGAGGACCTCGCGCTCATCGACCGCCACATGGAGTGGACCGTCGAACCGGGCGAGTTCCGCGTCATGATCGGTGGGCTGGAGGAGACCTTCGAGGTAGTCGGCGGGGCGACGATCACCGATGTCTACGACCCGCGCCGAGCCGTCCAGGCGCAGGATATCGGGTAGCGGCTGACGGGTGTTGGGGTTCTCTAACACCCAACACCCTATCCCTTGACGGCACCGGCGGTCAGTCCCGCCACGAACTCCTTCTGAAGCAGCAGGAACAGCACTACGACCGGCAGCACGCTCAGGAACGTCCCTGCCATCAGCGTGCCGTACTGCTGGGAGTAGAGGCCGACCATCTGGTTCAGCGCGATCGGCAGGGTGAACCGGTCGCTGTGGTGGAGGATGATCTGCGGCCAGAGGAAGCTGTTCCAGTTCCCCATGAAGCTGATCAGGCAGAACGCGCCGACCATCGGCCGCGAGACCGGCATCACGATATCCCAGTAGAGGCGCAGTTCGGAGCAGCCGTCGATCCTTCCGGCGTCGAGCAGTTCATTCGGCACCTGCAGGATCGACTGCCTGAACAGGAAGATGCCGAAGACGCTCACCGCGCCGGGGATGATCAGGCCGAGGTACGTATCCACGAGCCCCATGCGGTAGATAAGCTCGTACAGCGGCGCCATGATGACCTGGTTCGGGATCATCATCGTGGCGAGCATCAGGACCATCACGACTTTTTTGCCCTTGAACTCGTACTTTGCCAGCGCGAACCCGGCGAGCGACGAGAAGAACAACTGCACGCAGACCACAGTGCTCGCGATGAAGATGCTGTTCATCATGTGCCGGAGGAACGGGATGGTCGTGAAGAGGTCCTGGAAGTTGAACCACGAGAACCTCGGCGCGAAGAAAGTGTAGTGGAACAAGTCGTCCGGGCCCTTGGTGGTCGCCGCCAGCAGCCAGAGCATTGGCGTGAGCGCGATCGCCGCACCCACTATCAGCACCACGTATGCTATTCCCCGTCCTGCGATTACCAATGGCCGCTGCTTCATCATGCGCTCCCCTTCCATGCGCCCGTGAGCTTCATCTGGATCAGGCTGATCACCAGGACGCCGAGAGCGAGGGTCCATCCGATCGCCGACGCGTAGCCGAGGTCGCCGGTGACGAAACCGCTCTGGTAGAGGTACATCACTACGGTGAGCCCCGCCTTGTCCGGTCCGGGGCCGTTGCCGAGCATCGTGTACGGCAGCTCGAAAAGCTGGAACGAGCCGATGGTGCTCATTACCAGGACGAAGATCGCGACCGGCTTGATCCCGGGCATCGTCACCGCCAGGAACGTCTGCCAGCCGTTCGCCCCGTCCACCTGCGCGGCGTCGTACAGCTCGCGGTCGACCGCCTGGAGCGCCGCGAGGAAGTAGATCATGTTGAACCCGACGTACATCCAGAGCGCCGTGAGCACGAGGGCCGGCATCACAAGTGATGGATTCGCCAGCCACTTGGTATCGAGTGGTACTCCCGCCACGGCGTGGAGCACCTTGTTCAGCAGCCCGTACTGCGGGATGAAGATGACGCTGAACAGCACGCCCACGAATACCGTCCCGAGCAGATGCGGGGAGAAGAACGCCAGCCGCAGGAACTCCCGGCCCCTCAGCCATTTCTGACTGAGCAGGATCGCCAGTCCGAGGCTCAGCGGCAGTTGCAGGAATACCGACCAGAATGCGTACTCCGCCGTGTTTCCGACCGCCTTGTGGAAATCCGGGTCGGCCAGCAGGAACCGGAAGTTGCTCAGGCCCGAGAAAACCACGTCCTTCGGGCCGTTCGTGGTGTGTAGCGACAGGATCAGGCTCTTGATGATCGGCCAGCACCCGAATGCGGCGAACAGGATCACGAACGGAGCGACGAAGAGGTAGGGCGCGTACCGGTATTGGAGCGCGAACCACTTCGAGGTGTCGGTATGTCTCTTATGTTTGGGTTCTCCCATCAGTAGGGGTTCCTTCGTATCATTGCCCGGACCTGTTCCGCGCTGTCCCGGAGGCTGGCACGGGCGAACTCCTCGAAGCCCGCGTCTCCATGCTCCTTGTAGCGCTGGATGCACTCTACGAGCGCCTCACCCAATTTCGACTTCGCAGTGACTATGACGGGGCTGGTGTACTGGGCGGGTACCTCCGGCGCCAGCGCCGCGTACAGTAGTCCGATCTTCTGCCCGCTCCAGTACTCCCGGGGCTCCGCGAATGCCGGCTGATTCCACGCCTTGCGCAGAGCCGGTACGGTGTTCGTCATACGGAACATCTGCGCCAGTCCCCTGCTGTCCAGGTAAAGGTGCTTGGCGAACTCCCATGCCAGATCCTGATTCTTGCAGTGCTTCGTGATACCGATCATCGTGCCGCCGAACGTGCTCGTCCGAGGACCGCCGGGCGTCACGGCGGGAAGCGGCATCAGTGCCATCTTGCCGGACACGCGGGGGACATCCATCTCTATCTGCTTCGTCCGCCAGTCGGGGCAGATCAGGCAGAGGATATATCCATCTTCGAGCGCCCTGGTAAGCATCTGTCCGCTGCCCTGGCTGGTCCCCAGGCTGTTGCCGATCCGATTCGGGCCGACTACGAGCGGCACGTACCAGCACATGGTCTGCACGGCGATCTCGTTGTCGATGATGCACCGACCCTCGGAGTCGAAGTATCCGCCGCCTCGCTGGAAGAGGCATACCTCGAACGACCACTGATTGCTGTCGGACAACTCGATCATGTACCGCTTGCCCGGGATCGTCAGCTTGCGTCCGATCCGGATGAAGTCGTCCCAGGTCCGGATCTTGCTTACGTCGATCCCCTCCTGCTCGAAGATATCCCTGCGGTAGGCCAGCATGACGGGGTGGATATCGTTCGGCAACCCGAATATGCGTCCTCGGCTGGTGTACGGAGCGAACCGCGCCTGAACCATCCCGTCCCAGAGCCCCTCCTTGTGGATACGGTCGGTGAGGTCAACGAACCCCACGTGCTCGAGCGGGCCGCGGAAGAAGGTTCCGGCGGCGCTGATCTCGGTCTCCACGAGGTCGGGCACATCGAGGTCGCTCCAGAATGCCGCCTGCAGGCGGTGAGTCACCGCCTGCCCGGCGACGAGCTGGACATCGACCTTCACGCCGGGATGCAGTTCCTCAAACGAGGCGGCTGCGGCCTTGCAGGCGTCGTAGTGGTTCTTTGCGAAGATCCAGAAGGTCAGGGTCGCGGTCTTGTTCTTAACGGGATGCGCCGCCAGCCACAGGCCGGCGGTGATAGCGGCGAACAGTATGCAGAGAGCGGCTTTTCCGTATGGGAACTGGCGCATGGTTACACTTGGTCGGTTCTGATTGTTGAGATGCAGGATCAATCGGTATGATTGTCGGCGTAGTGTTCTCCTTCTGCGGTCGATTTCCCTGCAATGCGCAGGTATTGCGCCGAGATAATCATGTTGCCGCGCGGCCTGCATGCGCCGGAGGTGATTGGCACACCGACCGCATGGTCGCCTGCCCCAAGCCAGGATCGTACAAGTACGGAGACACAGAAAGCCCGACCTCATGAGAGATCGGGCTTCCCAAGACGAGTATGGAGTCCGTCGATAAGCCGGGTTCTGTCGTGGATGGTCATCTGTCTGGGATGCACGTTGCCGCGCACCTCTTGCGGCCTTTACCCGGAGAGTCGGCGGACAGCTTCATCCTCTCCCTATTCGGCCTTGCTCCCGATGGGGTTTGCCAAGCCTCCGCATCACTGCGGAGCTGGTGGTCTCTTACACCACCGTTTCAGCTTTGCTCCGACCCTCCGAAGCTGGGACGAGGTCCCATCCTCATCCCGATTCCGGAGGACCGAAGCGTTTTCTTTTCTGTGGCACTTTCCGTAGGATCGCTCCCCCTCGCCGTTAACGAGCATCGTGTCCTGCGGAGCCCGGACTTTCCTCCCCGTCCTTCCGGACGGAGCGACCATCTGACTTACTCCAGTAGTATTATACCATACCGGCGTCACGGGTCAAGGCCGAATATCAAGCCTCGCGCGGTACCGGGCCGCTCTCGTGGGTATACTCCTGTTGGGGCATGTGCGTCATCCCTCATGAAAGGCAGGCGGTCAAGTTGAGAAGAAGCATAGAGGGAATGGTAGCCGAGCAACTCAGACGATCGGAGCTTGCCCGACAGCAGCGCATAGACGAGGGACACCCGGTCACAAACCCGGTGATCACCATCTCGCGGACGATGGGCAGCGGCGGCCGCATCGTCGCCCGCAAGCTGGCGGACGATCTCGGGTTCAGCCTCTGGGACCGGGAGCTGATCGACATGATCGCGCTGGAAGCCGAGATCCCTGCTACGGTGGTCGAAGCCTTCGACGAGAAGGCCGTCTCCGATATCGAGCTGCTGGTCCGAGGAGTCCTCGGCGATTACGAGTCCGCCGGATTCATGTATCAGAAACACCTGGCGAAGACTCTTGCCTGCATTGCCAGTGTCGGAAATGCGATCATCCTCGGCCGTGGGGCGAACTTCCTGCTGCGCCACGCTCTCAATGTGCGCATGGATGCGTCCCTCGAGCGGCGGATCGTGAATATGCTCACCTACGAGGATACGGATCCCGTGGCGGCCGAGCAGAAGATCCGGAAATCGGATGCGGAACGCCGGCAGTTCATCCGGAAGACGTTCGGCCAGAAGAAGGTGAACTGCAGCCATTTCGACCTCTGCCTCTGGATGGACGGTTTCTCGGCCGATGATGCGGTCGAGATCATCAAGACGGCCTTCAAGGTTCGTTTCAAGACGAGATAGCCAACCGGATGCGGGAGATTCCGGCGCCGTTGCCCTCAAATCACCCGTGGACAGAGCCTAGAGGGCCGTCGCAGACCCGACCCGATGAGCTCCTTCGCGGGATGGACCATCGGGCGCTGGTATGCTGTCACGGAAGCAGAGACGGCGGTTTCCTCCCTCTTTTCACCGCTCACGTTTCCCCGCAGGAATCCCCGTTTCACCTGCCGAACAAACATTCGATAGGAGGCTGATGCGTGAGGAGTGACGAGTGAGGAGTGAAAACCGCCCAGTCCTGAGCAGCGAAGCGTATCGAAGGACGGCCGGGTCTGGTCGGAGGTCTGGTGTAGGGAACGGACGCTGTCCCGTTCCGTCGGTCGTAGGTTTCCAACGAGCGGAACGCGACGGCGGGCGTTCCCTACGTGGATACCCGAGGGGCTTCGGCAGCGCCGTCCACCAGCGTGGACTCTGCTTCCGAAGCATCTATCGGTGGCCGCCCTTCGATACGTCCTGCCATTCATCAGGACTACTCAGGGCTAACGGGGTGGACTTGCCGGGAACATGGAACCCGCTAGTCCTGAGTAGCGAAGCGTATCGAAGGACGGTCAGGGCTAGCCAGGGGTTTGGTGGAGCAAGGCCGCCCTCCGATACGATGCTGCGCATCACTCAGGGCTGACGGTCTCCTCACTCTTCACTCCTCACTCGTCACTCATCACTCATCATGACCATGGATTTCACCGACTTTCTGGACAAGATAGCTCGCTCTCGGTACTATCAGGGGCAGATCGTTCATATACATCACATCCCGAGGCGGGAGGCCGCGTACGGCGACCTGTTCGAGCCTCTGCCGCCCGAACTCGTCTCCGCACTGGCGCGGATGGGTGTCGAGAGGCTCTACACGCACCAGGTTGAGGCAATCGATGCCGTCCGGCGTGGTGAGAGCGTCGTCATCGTCACCGGCACCGCGAGCGGCAAGACGCTCTGCTACAACCTGCCCGTCCTCGAAAGCCTGCTGAACGGAGGTGTTGGGTGTTCGGTGTCAGGTGTCAGGGAACCGATCCCCAACACCCAACACCCGACACCCAACACCCGCCCGGCGACCGCCTTCTACCTCTTCCCGACCAAGGCGCTCGCCCAGGACCAGCTCAGGGGCCTTCGACGCTACGCCGAGCTCGAGCCGGCCCTCGCCGGGGTGATGAAGGCCGGGTGCTACGACGGAGACACGCCTCAGACCACCCGCCGCAAGCTCCGGGACGAGGCGAGCATCATCCTCACGAACCCGGACATGCTTCACCAGGGCATCCTGCCGCACCACACGCGCTGGAGCAAGTTCTTTACCAACCTGCGCTACGTGGTGATCGACGAGATCCATACCTACCGAGGCATCTTCGGCTCGAACGTGGCGAACGTCATCCGCCGCCTGAACCGCGTCTGCGAGTTCTACGGTGTCCGACCGCAGTTCATCTGCTCGTCCGCGACCATCGCCAACCCGAAGGACCTCGCCGAGAAGCTTACCGGCACGCCGATGACGCTCGTGGACAACGACGGCTCACCGCGAGGCGACAAGCAGTTCGTGCTCTGGAACCCACCGATCATCGACGTCGGCGGCATGGAGCGCCGAAGCTCGAACGTCGAGGCGCAGGATCTCATGGTCACGCTCATGAAGTCCGGCGTGCGCACGATCACGTTTGGGAAGGCGCGCGTCGTCGCCGAGCTGATGTACCGCTACGTCAGGGAGGCGCTCCCGAGGCAGCTTCAGGACAAGGTGCGCCCGTACCGGGGCGGATACCTCCCCGAGGAGCGCCGTGAGATCGAGCGCCAGCTCTTCTCCGGCGAGCTGATGGGCATCACGAGCACGAACGCCCTTGAGCTCGGCATCGACGTCGGCGAGCTCGACGCATCGATCATCATCGGCTTTCCGGGGACGGTTGCGAGCGTCTGGCAGCAGGCCGGACGCGCGGGCCGGGGCACGGAGGACTCGCTCGTCGTCTTCGTCGCGTATAACGACCCCATCGACCAGTACCTCGTCCGGCGGCCGGAGTACTTCTTCGGCCAGTCGCCGGAGAGCGCGGTGATCGATCCCGAGAACCCCTACGTCCTGGCGCACCACATGAAGTGCGCGGCGTTCGAACTGCCGCTCAAGGAGCACGATTCCCGCGCGTTCGGAGGAGGCATGGCCCCGATCGCCGACATCCTCGCCGACGCAGGCGACCTCAAGCAGATCGACGACACCTACTACTACTCCAGCACCGAGTTCCCCGCGAAGGGTGTCAATCTGCGCACCATCTCCGACAACACGTTCGTGATCGTGGACGTGGAGGGATTGGAGAATCGGGATTCGGTCTTCTCCGACCCCGAATCCCCAGCCCCGAATTTCGAATCCCCTCACCGGGGCGGCAAGGTCATCGGTCAGGTGGACGCGATCAGCGCTCCCGAACTCGTCTACCCGCAGGCGATCTACATGCATGAGGGCGAGACCTACTTCGTCGAGGACCTGGACCTCGTGAACCGCGTCGCCTACGTCCGCCGCGCTCGGGTGGACTACTATACGAACGCGATATTGGACTCATCCATTCGAGTGGGAGAGTGGGCGAGCGGGAGAGCAGGGGAATCCGGCGCTCCCATACCCCCGCACCCTCATACTCCCACACAGCTTCACCAGCAGAAGATGTGGGGCAACAGCACGATCTGTTATGGACCAGCGACGGTGACCTGGGCGACGACCGGCTTCAAGAAAGTCAAGTTCTACAGCCTCGACAGCATCGGATACGGCAAGGTCGATATCCCGCCGCAGCACCTGGAGACGATGGCGATGTGGATCATCCCTCCGGCCGATATCATCAACGAGATCAGGACGCAGGGGCGCAACCCGATCGAAGGGCTGATGGGCATCCGGAACCTCGCGGTCCATGCGCTCCCGCTCTTCGCCATGTGCGACAAGGAGGACATCGGCGGCGTTGTGGACAGTTCGAACACCGGATCGCCGACCGTCTTCCTTTACGACCGCTATACCGGCGGCCTCGGGTTCGCCGAGACCGGATACGAGAGGGTGGAGGAATTGATGCGGACCTGCCTGCAGATGGTCGAGGAGTGCGGCTGTGAGGACGGCTGCCCGTCGTGCGTCGGCATCCCGACCCTCCGCCCGGCGATCCACACCGACCCGGACATCTTCGGTTCGTTCCCGATCCCCGACAAGCAGGCGGGGCTGACGATACTCAGGCGGATAGTAGGCTGAACGGAGATGGGTTACGTGCAAGTCGTACTCAAGGTCCTTGGTTCGCTGCTCGGCGCAGCTGTCTGAAGCGCATTCGTGTACGCGGTCTGCGTATACCGGCCCTTCCACCTCGCAAAGCGCATCGGACTGGTCATCGCCGTGATCGTCTTCCTCGCGGCGTTTCTCTCCGGCGTCCTCAAGCGGCAGTAAGGCGGAGTATGGGGATATGGGAGTTCTGCTTACCCGCATTCCCATACCCCCATTCTCCCCGTTCTCCCTCTGCGCCTCTCCCCGGTATTTTTACTAGTTGACAGCTTCGAAGTATGGCATAAACTAGAGAGGTATGTTTCATTCATGCTCCGGGCGCATTCCTGTAGCCTGGACCAGACAGCGAGCATCAGGAGGATCACGTATGCAGACTCGTTTTCTCTGCCTTGTACTTGCCTTCCTCGCAGTATCAGGAATGCGCTTCGCAGACGCGGCGACCACCGCTTTCACATACCAGGGGAAGCTGACGGACGCCACAGGAGCACCGCTCACAGGCTCCTATGATCTGGAGTTCAGGCTGTATGACGCTGCAACGGCAGGCGCCCAGATAGGAGCCACCGTCACGCTGACCGCGGTATCGATATCCGGTGGACTGCTCAGCGTCCAACTAGACTTCGGTTCTTCCCCATTCGCGGGAGGGCTGGATCGTTGGCTGGAGATTGCCGTTCGTCCGTCGGGAAGCGGCGGCTATACTTCGCTCTCTCCCAGGACCAAGATCAACTCCGTACCCTATGCCAGTTACGCTGCGACGGCGGCAAGCCTCAAATTGCCGTTCTCGCCTATCACGGTGAGTTCGAGCGACCTACTCAGCATCACGAACTCCGGAACCGGGAAAGCCGGGCGGTTTGTCATCAACAACAACGCCAGTACGAACGATGCCCTCATGACAGCCACCTGGGGTCCGGGGAGAGCCTTGTACGCGGAGTCGGTCGGCTTGGGGGGCGCAGGCCATTTCGCAAACACGGCTCCTGACAACAGCGTCGCAGCCCTGTCGGTTTCCCACGCCGGGAGTGGACCCGCCATACAGGCGATTGCAGCCGGGAAAGGACTCGCCGGTGAGTTTGGCGGGAAGATCAGGACGACCGACCTTCAGGTCACCAACGGAGCCTCCGCCGGGAAGGTTCTCACCTCCGATGCATCCGGCAATGCTACGTGGCAATTGGTGGCGCCCGCCTCGATCAGTACGACGGGCGCAGACTATGACCAAGTACTGTGTTTCAATGGGACTTCGGCAGTATGGGGAGATGCAGAAGCAACCGGATTAACCCTGCCGATGGACGAATTTGCGATCAGCAGCTCCTGTGCCTTCAGTGTCATGAACGCCGGCTTGGGCAGCGCGGGGTCTTTCATCATCGATAACCTGATCAGCAACAATAACGCTCTGCATGCTTCCACTAACGGCTACGCAGGCACAGCGGTTTTTGGCGAAGCAACACGCGGAGGTACAGGCGTCCATGGGGTCGCGACCGGCAGCTCAGGAGCCGGAGGCAGGTTCGAGATCCTGAGCGCCTCCAACTCGAATACGGCGCTCTACGCCGGCACTACCGGGGCCGGCAAGTCGGCGCATTTCAGGAACACTCTCACCTCGGGTACCAGCGAGACGGTGTTCATCGAAACAAACGGTATGGGTGACGGACTCAAGATCTCCAGCACGAACACTTCAAACAACGTCTCAGGCATCTACATAGAGAAGTACGGCGGAGGAGCTGCAATCGCTCCTTCCGCGCTGGGGACAGGCATCGCCGTTTCCGCGTTTACGCACAACGGCAGGGCCGGAGTCTTCAACAACGCCAGTTCGACGAACTCCAATTCCGCGGTGACCATCGAGCATTCGGGCAGCGGCACCGCCCTCGACGTCCGCGCGAAGAACAGTGGATGGGCCGCCAGGCTCTACGGCGAAGGCCAATTTAGCAACGGAGTCTACGTCTCCGTCCCATCGGGCAGGGTCGGCCTGCAGGTCGCATCCGGCACGAAGAACGCGGTGGTCCCCACCTCCGACGGCGCGCGACTGATGTACACCGAGGAGTCCTCCGAGGTCTGGTTCACCGACTACGGCTTCGGCAGACTGGAGAACGGTCGGGCGACCATCACCATTGACCCGAAGTTCGCCGAGACGGTTGACCTTTCGGTTCCTTACCATGTCTTCGTACAAGCGAATGACTTCGATATCGCCGGACTGGGTGTCGGCAACAAGACCTCGACCAGTCTCGAGGTACGGGAACTGCAGAACGGCACGTCGAACGCGGAGTTCTCGTACCGAATCGTCGCCAAGCGCAAAGGCTACGAGACGGACCGCATGGAGCGCTCCACATCGGCGGATCATGACCCGAATCTGTTCCCGGCAAAGGCGGATGGCAGATAGAACGGCTTATCTCAGAGGAGGAAAGCAGTGCTAGGACTAGGACCAGGCATGCGAGTTCTCGCGTTCACACTGCTTACCGTGGCGTGCATGTCGGCGACGTGGGCGCAGGTATCTCCGTCGCCGGTCAGGACAACGATCAGTTATCAGAGAAAGCTCACCGATGCCGTAGGAGCGCCTGTGCCTGACGGTAACCATGTCATCGTCCTGAAGCTGTACGCGACAGCGACGGGTGGGGCGGCGGTCTGGACGTCTCCCGACACGACGGTGACGACCAAGGGGGGTGTGTTCACAGCCGCCTTCACCCCGTCGGCGAGCCTGTTCGAGGACGGAGATCTGTGGATCGAGACGGTTGTCGGGGGGAAGATACTCTCTCCGAGGGCGAAGCTCCAGACGGTCCCGTTTGCGATCAGGGCGTCCACGGCCGATGTCGCAAAGTCGGTCCCCGCCGGCGCCATCACGGTATCCATGCTGGCGGCTGACGTCGTATTCATGCGCGCTCCCTACCTCACGGGAGTGGAGTCCGGGCTGAAGGGCAAGTACTCGGTGAGAATAACCATAGACGATCAGAAGTCCGACGACCCGATCACGCTGGGCGGTGAGTACAGAGAATGGATTGAGTACCGTGATGCAGGCCCCGGGCAGATTGCGACTCAGAGGATCTCCTATCTGACGCTGCGACGCAAGGTAGGCAGTGACGACACGTGGCGCGTATGGCGAGCAACCGGCACGCTCCTCACACGATCGTGATGTCGTTTGATGGAGGCAAGTGATGAGCTTGTCCGATGGACATTCGGCCCGGGGAGCGTGGGGGCGTATCGGCTCCGACTCGCTGACGATGGAGCGCCGGTAGAGGAGATATCCTTCCGGTTCGCTTCCCGGCTGACAAGACAGGTGAATCGCTCTGTTCAGGGCACTACATCGGGGTCGGGAACGCAGCTAGGGTTTACCTCCGGCCAGCCCAACGGCACCCATTACGGGATCACGTCGAGCGACCTGGACTTCCCCGATGCCGTAGCGGCCGGGGATCTGAGCTTCGAGTGGATCAACTACGATATCGGTGAGTGGAGGCTTGCCCCGGAGCCGCTCATGGTACGACAGCCTCCCCTGGCTCGCAATTCGCTACACGAGTGGTACACTCAGGTTCTCAACCATGAGGCCGGTGTGCGTGATATCACGGTCTACCTGAAGGCTCCCGGCGGCGCACCCAGGAATGTCCTGATTCTGGACAATGCGAAGCCCGGCGATCTCTACATCCTGAAGATCGCGGATGACGGTCTGCCTATCGAGGAGTTCCAACTGGACTTCACCGGAGTGCTGGTACCGTAGGCCGTCCGACTCGACGTCGGGGAAGCATCCATCGGTTGCGTCGCGTCGTGCTCGTCCATTGACAACCCGGCTCCCGCGCGTCTACAATCGGCTCAGACCACAGCGAGGATACCCGATGGATGATTTCCGCGCCGCACTGAACGCCCCCGATCTGATCAAGGCCCGTGATGCTCATTTCGCACGACTCCAATCGCTGTTCGACGGCGAGGAGCCGGCCGTGCCGTTCGTCCTCTGCGGAATCAGCGGGGTGGGGCGGGCGAATCCCTATGTCGAGACCGAGACGTGGATGCGCCAGGCCGCCGAGGATCTCGCCGCGAAGGCCGACCGACTCCTCGATCCGGCGGTCTTCCGCCCGCTCGTGATCGACTTCGGGCCGTACGGCGTCCACTATGTTGATCGGATGTTCGGCGCTCACGTCTACGAGTTGGCGCCGAACAACTGGCAGGTGAAGCCGCTCGACCAGCCAATCGGAAACCTCGCGCCGCCCGACCCGGACACGGATGACACGTGGCTGCTGACGAAGAGAGCGGTGGAGGCCTTCCTGGAATTGGGCGTGTCGGCGCCGCTGTTCGGGCTGCCGACGATCGCCAGCGCGCTGAACGTGGCGGTCAACCTCTACGGGCAGGAGATACTGCTCGCGATGTACGAGAGCCCGGAAGCGGCGAGGCGGGACCTGAAGGTGATCAACGACCTGCTCTGCTCCATGCACCGGTGGTTCCTCGAGCGCCTGCCGATGCAGCAGCTTCAGCCGGTGATTGCGGGGCATCGGACCCAGCCGCCCGGTTATGGGCAGCTCTGCGGATGTTCGACCCAGCTTCTGCCGCCGGGTCTCTATCGGGACTTCATCGCGGAGTTGGACGACGCGCTGCTGAGCGCCTATCCCCACGGCGGGATGATCCACCTCTGCGGGACTCACACCCAGCACATCCCCGTGTGGAGGGAGATGCGCTCCCTCAAGTCGCTGCAGCTCAACGACCGCGCGGCGGAGGACCTGGAGGTCTACTTCCACGGCCTGCGGGAGGACCAGGTGTTCTACGTGAACCCCTGCCCCGGTATGCCCGTCGAGCGCATCATGGAGATCACCGGCGGGCGACGTGTCGTCATCGCGGCGGACGTCGATCCCTCGTCCATCCCACGGGTCTCATCAGTCCCATAGATCCCATCGATCCTGCAGTCCGCAGTCTAAGCATGCACGTCCACCCACTCCCCACCGCGGGCCTTCGACTCCTGTGCCGCCACGATGACCGAGACCGTCTCGAGCGTCTCCTCGGGCGGGAACGGCCGGACGCCGGTCTGCACGAACCCGATGAAGTCCGCCAGTTGGGCCTTGAACATGCTGAACGTGTCAAAGCTGTCCACGCGGACCCACCTATCGGCCCCGTAGAAGTTGAACGCAATCGGCCCGGCGAGTCCGGTCACGATCTCCAGTTGGGCTTCCCTGCCGTCCTGCCAGGTGAGCTGTACCTGAGCCCGGTTGCTCGTGCCGACATCCCTGACCGCCTTGAAGCCCCCGCCCATCACCGCGCGGACTCCCTCCAGGATGTGGATGCCGTATGTCCGCCAGTACTTCGGAGAAACCGCGTTCGCGTAGGTCCATTTCTCTTCCGCTAGGGCGAGCAGCTCCATGCTGTACCGGAAGCACGACGTCGAGACGATCGGCTGGCCGGCGGCATAGCGCTCTCGAAACTCAGCGAGATCCGGGGCGTTGTCCGTGAGCGGCTTGTCGATGAAGACGGGGATGCCCTTGTCCAGGAACGGCGCCGACATCTGGAGGTGGTACTGGCCGTCGTCCCGGGCGAGCAGGAGTGCGTCGATCTCGCCGATCATGTCCCTGAGGTTCGGGACGACCTTCTCGATCTTGGATGCGCGGGCGACATCCCGCGAAATCGCCTCATCCTGAGTCCAGATGTGGGTGACCCGGGCGTCATCGATGCCGAAGTCGCCGTCCGGTCGCCGGCCGAGGTACTGCGGGATGACCGGGAACGGGCACGAGTCCATCGCCGCGCGGTCGTAGCCGTTGATGATCGCCGCCCAGGAGTACGGGTGGCCGTTTCCTTCACTGAGACCCACTATTCCGAGCTTGAGCATGAGAGCGCCTTACCAGACTGCAGTCGCAGTCTGCAGTCTCAGAATATCGTCCACCCGCCGTCTACGACGAGGTTCTGGCCGGTGACGTACGCCGAAGCGTCCGACGCAAGGAAGACGAGCGCGCCCTTGACGTCGTCCTCACGTGCCATTCGGCCCATCGGACAGCGGCCTTCGTAGAACACGCGGGTCTTCTCCGGCGTGGTTGATTCGCTGAGCCCGCCGGGACTGAGCGCATTGACCCGCACGCCGAACCGTGCGAACCGCATCGCCATCGCACGGGTGAAGTTGATCACTCCACTGCGGTGGAACATGTAGTCGGGTGGGAAGTCGTCGCCCTCACGCCCGTAGGCTCTCAGGTCGGGGCTGACGACGCCGTAGATCGAGCTGATATTGATGATCGAGCCGGACCGCTGCTTCTCCATGATCTCGCCGAAGACGCGGGTCGGCGCGAAGATGCCGGTCGAGTTGACGTCGATCGACTCGCGCCAATTCCGGAGGTCATCATCATAGCCCTTCATCGGCCGGATGACCGCGTTGTTGACGAGCACGTCGAGTCGTCCGTCCTCGGCGAGGATGCGGTCGCGCACCCGGCGGAGGTCGGCCTCGTCGGTCATGTCCATCGAGTCGCAGTCGGCGGCGAACCCCTCGGCGCGGAGATCATCGGCGAACGCGGCGCATTTTGATCCGTCGCGCGAGACGATCCATACCTTTGCCCCGGCCTCCGTGAGGCCCCGGGAGAACACCTTGCCGTATCTCCCCGCGCCGCCCGTGATCAGGGTCACCTTGCCGTCAAGACTCAGCAGCGAGCGAACATCGGTCATGAGCAAAAACCCCTTCGGAACACGAATGGGGGATAATGGAGTGGTGGAGTACCGGAAACCCACCACTCCACTACTCCAATGCTCCACTACCCCTCGCATCCAACAGCTTCAGGCACAGGCGGAGGGTGTGCGCCGCGTCGCGGATCGACGTGAGCAGCGCCGGGCCGCCGTCGATGGCGTCGACGAACGCCTGAGCCTGGCGCCTCATTGCCTCCAGGTAGTCGGCCTGCTCTGTGTCGACATTCTCCCAGTCGGTCGAACCCTTGCGGAAGACCTGGCGCCTGAACTCCGGCTCGATGATCCGCAGGAAGCCGCCCTCCCCGGCAAACTCCAGGATCCCCTCGTTCGGCGGCTGGAACTGGTTGATGTTCATCGTGCCGAGCGCGCCGTTCCGGGAGAAGTCGAACGAAAGCGCGACCGCGTCCTCGACCTCCACGCCTTCGAGCGCAAGGTGTCGGGCGATACCGTTGAGCTCGCCGATCGGGCCGAGGTACGACTGCACGAGGTCGATGTAGTGGCTCGCGCAGTCGAGCAGGCATCCGCCGCCCATGTCGCGGCGGGCGTAGTAGATCTCCCTGTAGTCCGGGCGGTAGGTCGTGAACGGCTGGCCGGCGTTGACGCGGCAGACGAGCATCTCGCCGAGTTCGCCGGACGCGATCAGCTCGGCGGCCCTCCGGTGGACGGGATGGTACCGGCGGACGTACGCCACTCCCGAGGGAGGCGCTCCGGGCGCCTCGGAAAGCTCGATCAGATCCTCAACTCCGTCCCAGGCATGCGAGAGCGGCTTCTCGGAGAGAACGGGAATGTCCTCTCGGAGACACCTGGCGGCCATCGGGACGTGGAGCGGAGCGGGCGCACAGATCACGACGCCGTCGAACTGCGAGAGGTCGAGCGAGTCCCAACCGGCGTGGAGCGTTTCCGCACCCAACTCGGCGGCCCGTTCGAGTGACTCCGTGCGCGGGTCGATGGCGAACAGCTTCGGACGCGGCTCGACACCGTTGAACGCCCGGATGTGCTTCAGGCCGATCCCTCCTGCTCCGACTATGAGGATGCGCTTCGGCATAGCGATCTCCTGAAACCCACCGTTCGGGCGGACTTGCAATCCGGCCCGCATCGACCCACACCGTTCGTATCGGATCTGCAATCCGGTACGCATCGGCCATGGGGGATCTGTGATCCCCGCCACCACCGGACGGCATCACAGATGCCGGTCTGCCCTCGGGTGCGCGATTACAAATCGGCACCAACCACGGACTACCTACTCCCAGCTACCTACTACCTACTCCCAGCTACGTACTACCTACTCCCAGCTGTCTACTTCCCACTTAAAATGGCATCCATCGCCCGGGAGGTGTTCTCGATCAGCACCTCGGGATAGTGGCGGTACGGCGGGATCATCTCGGCGGTGACCGGGCCGTCGTAGCCGACCTCGTTCAGCGCCCGGACCACCTCCGGCCAGTCCACGTCGCCGCTCAGGAGGTCGACAAACCCGGCCGCGGTCCCTACATCCCGACGGAAATCCTTGATGTGCACGCGCTTGATCCGCTTTCCGAGCACGCGGATCCAGTCCTCGGGATAACCGGCGTAGACGCAGTTGCCGACATCGAAGTACGCCTGCACCCACGGGCTGGCGAACTGATCGACGAACGCCGCCATCTCCATCGGACTGAGGAACAGCCGGTTCCAGACGTTCTCCGCGCAGATGGTGACGCCGGCCGCCTCTGCATCGGGGATCAGCTCACCGAAGCATTCGGTCACGCGGGCATAGGCGACGTCATAGGGGACCTTCGGGATGCTCGGGTCCCAGGGAACAGAGACTGCTCCCGGAACGATCAGGACCGCGTCGGTGCCGAGTTCGTGGGCCGCGGCGAGCGCCTTCCGGGCGATATCCATCGCCTGGGCGCGGACGCCCGGGTCGTCGGAGTTGAACGGCCACTGGAAATGCAGCGCGCACCCGAGGCTTGCGATCTCGATGCCGATCTCCTGCGCGGCGCGGCGGGCTTGCTCCAGTTGCGCATCGGACGATTCGAGGGAGACCTCACCGGTGACGCTGAAGCCGATCTCGATCGCCTCGAACCCGGCGGCCTTCGCCTCCCTCATCGCTTCTGCGACGGGCTTGGTACCATCGAGCCCGCCGGGGAACGACCAGTAGCTGATGCTCTTATTCAAGCTCATACTCGTACTCCCAATGATAGAAGTCAGGAGCCGGAATCCGGTAGTCGGAAGGATTCCGCCCTGCTACCTGAGCGCCTTGACGAACCGCTCGGTGACGATGTGCGGCCGGGTGATCGCCGTGCCGACGACGACCGCGTGCGCGCCCAGTCTTATCGCCATCCGCGCCTGATCCGGCGTCCAGATCTTCCCCTCGGCGATGACCGGTACCTTGACCTCACCGACAAGCCTTCTGACGAGCATTAGGTCAGGCATTTCGGACCGCCGGCTGTAGGGGGTATAGCCGCTCATTGTCGTCGCCACGATATCGGCCCCTGCTTCGGCGGCGGCGATCCCTTCCTCGAGCGTCGAGATATCCGCCATCACGGGGACGCCGAGTTCCTTGACTTTGGCAATCAATCTCTCGGCGGTGAGTCCGCTCGACCTCGGGCGCAGGGTCGCATCCAGGGCGACAATATCAGCACCGGCCTCCACGATCTCCCTGGCGGCCTGGGCGGTCGGGGTTATGTACGGTTCGCTCTCCGAGCGCCCGATCTTGTTGATACCGATCACGGGGAGGTTGACGGCCTGCTTGATCGCTCGAATATCGGACGGTCCGTCGGCGCGGATTCCGACGGCGCCGCCGATCTCGGCGGCGCGCGCCATCGCCGCCATGATCGAACTGCCGTGCAGCGGTGTACCTTCGGCGGCCTGGCACGAGACGATGAGGCCGCCCTTCAAGCTTGCGATAGTGTTGTTCATGGGCCCTCCCACTGGAGGTTTAGACGCCTCGTGGGGGTTTTCCTTTGGGTGGAAACACGACGGCCGCTCCTCGAATAATCGAGAAGCGGCCGGTGAAAAAGGGTACTTGTGCAACGGGGGTTGCACAATTGTTACGCCGCCGGGCGCGTTTTGTTGACCACGATGACCGCGTTCACATCGTGATCAGGTCTGTTGATAACTGCTGATCGCTGTGGTCTGCGTTTCCGTCCGCGAGCCCATCAGGCATCCGAGCGATGGGCGCATTATCGCCTGAAGAAACGGCGACCACTGCAGGCTGCGATGACAGGAACGACATTCCTTGTCAGTTCCACTACTCCAAGTGCCACACCAGAAACATTTCACCATGGTGGCGTGCTCCTTCCTTGGCTACCAGTGGCTGTCAGCCGTGATAGTACCCTTGCGTTCCGGTCCTCAAACCCTCGGTCTCTACTCCAGCGGGTCAGGACCGCCTCCTCCGCACGGCCGTGCGGAGGTGAGGCATCTCCAGGTACTATTGCCTGCAAGAATCGTGCCAGTAATGCTACCAGGGCGGAATTTCCGGTAAAAATACCAGGTAGACATCTGTGAGGTTACCCGCTGACGAATCACGCACCGCCCTTCGTGACCTTTGTCGTGATCGATGCGGACGTGACGGGATGGTCGAGTTCGATTCCGATCCGGGTGGGCTTGATCGAGGAGTCCTCGGTGATCCGCTCGGTCTTGATGGAGAACGGCAGGCCGCCGCAGTCTATCTCGACCGATACCTTCTCCTCTGCGTTGGTGATGAGAAGCGTTCGCCCACCGACCTGCTTCACCTCGCCCGTAGTGATCAGCGCCGTGCTGAACGATTGGGGTGTCTCGAACTCGACCGTGTCGGTGACGGTCAGCGCGCCGCATGCGCCCTCTCCCTCAGAGGGAGTCGGACGGCTGTATACGAACGTGCGCTCCAGCTTCTTCAACTCGGGATATTCATACGCCGATCTCAGGTCGAGTCGCAGGGTGTCGGACTCCTCCGCGAACGCCGTGTCGAGCACCTTGGCGCGGGCATCGGCGCCGGTGCGTTGGAGCTTGCCTGCGACCACCGGCACGGAATGGCCCCAGGAGTTCAGCAGATCGCTTTCGTACCTCTGCTTGCTGAACGTCCGCGCCGTGTATACCTCCGGCCCGGGGTCGAGAAGCATGAGCTGCTTGCCGCACAGGACCACGAACGATCCCAGGTCGTTGTGGTTGTGATGCTCGTTGTTGTGGCCGCCCTTGAGCGCCACGAACATATCCGACTTCGAGTCCGGGCTCGGACGGCATATGAGTACCCCGGCGTCGTTGAACCACGAGCGAATCCCCGGTGTGGATTGCGGGTTGCGAACTACGGATTGGTCTTTCTCCTGTGCGGCAAGCGCGCAGATCATCGCCGAGCAGAGATAGCCTCCGCCGCAGCCGGATCTGCCCAGACTCGCCATGTCAGTAAGCTCGCGGTATCGGTCCGGATCCAGGCCGAAACGACGATTGAGAAGCCACATCAAGGCGCCGGAGGGCCTCTGATAGACGTTGCAGTCCGCGAATGCCGGGGAGATCCCGTTTGCCAGTTCTATCCGAGCTCCGAACAATGCAGGCATGCGCGCCTCGGGCTGTGAGAGAAGATCGATACCGCCGCCGGTGACGTAGCGCACCATCTCGGACAGCACCACGAAGTGCCCGAAGCCGTAGTTCCAGTAGCCGAGCCCCTCGCTGCAATACCCATCGGGCGTGAATCCGGAGAGGAAGTACTTCGAGTTCATCTCGGCCGCGGCGATAAGTTCGGTCCGCTCGTCGAGTGAGTCGCATTCGATCAACCCCGCTCCGGTGACGCCTGCGAGGCATACCGTGTTCCAGTTGTGGGTTGCTCTGACCCAGAAGTTCGGCTGGCGCTTGCCCCGGATCATGTCCAGGTATGGCTTGACTACCCTGCTCCTGACCTTCCGACGCAGTTCCACCAGCGCTTCCGGCCGCAACTTCGACCCGAGCAGCCAGTCAGTCATGGCGAGATTCCAACCCATCGCCGAGGAGCAGAGATCGATGGTCACGTTCCTGCCATAGAAGTTGTCGAGCGGCGCATCGTGCGCGGGCGCCACCCACGTGCGCTCGGCGCACAGCGCTGCGATGAGGTCTTCCAGCGCCGGGAGGAAGCGGCCCTTGTTCTCGATGCATTCGGCGAGGACCAGGGTGGTGAGGCGGCCGCGTCGCGCTTCCGCGATTCGCTGCCAGTTCGTGCGATTGCCGGTGCGGGTGTATTCGAGGTAGAGATCGTCGGGCTGCTCAGGCAGGGGTGTGTCGAGGAGCTTCTCCGCGGCGGGAACCATCGCTGCGAAGAGCGGATCACGTCCCAGCCGCTCCCAGGCGTCACGGTCCGAGATGTTCCATCCCGGCGCGCGGACATCCTCTCGCAGCATCCCTCGAATCTCCTTGATCCGCGTCGGATCGAGCGTCGGCTCAGCGGACTGAGCGGCCGACGCCTGAACCATGAAGGCTACGATCAACAGAGCGGTCAGTGTCTTGCATATCATTTCCGGTGTCATTTCTCTCCTCCTGGCGCCGATGTCTCCGATTCGAATATGTACCTGCCCGATCCCACCTCGAAGACCGCATGGCCGTCCTCGAACCGCGCGGCCTGGATTCCACCGGACTCTCTCACGCTGTCCGTATCCCTGCCCGGAACCCGGATAGTCGCCGTGGTGTTCGGCGGAATGGTGATCTCCCAGCGGAATGTCGTTCCCTCGATCGACCACGCGCCGGCGATGCGTCCCTGCGGGCCGTCGTGCCATGCTCGGACCCACGTGAGTCCGCCGACGAGGTCGGGCTTGAGGGTCAGGTGTCGGAACCCGGCATCCGGTCGGATGCCCGCCAGTCCCTCCATGAACCACACGTGGATAGGGGCCGCGAGCGACGGCATCTGCACGCCGCCGCCGTCCCACGACTCCTGGTAGGTCCCGTGCCTCACGGTGCTGAACCACCCAGGCGCGTCCGGCTGAGTTGCTATCGTCCACGCCAGGTCCGGGCGTCCGATCTCCGACAGCGTGGTGAGCAGGATCGGCGTGCCGACGAATCCCGACGTGATGTGGTTGTTCGCCTCCTCGACCGCCGCTGCCAGACGGGCCTCGATCTTCGGGGTCATCTCGCTTGGGGCGAGGCCGAGCGCCAATGCCAGCGCCTGAGCGGTCTGGCCGCCCTTGACGTCATACCTGCCCGTCTCGGCATCGAGGAACGTGCGGTTGAACGTCTCGCGTATCTCCTCGGCGCGCTTTGCGTAGAGCCCGTGGTCGTCCGTGCGTCCCAGGATCGACGCCGTATCTGCGAGGACTTGCGCGAACCACGCATAGGCGGCGGTGGAGGTGTATGCCACCCGCGCGCGCTGGCTGTCGATCGCGAGCCAGTCGCCGAGCCCCCACCACAGGATGTCCTTGCCGTGCGGAGCGGTGTAGTAGTCGGGGAAGTGATGCGCGACCGGCTTGTCCGCGCTGCACCACGTCGAGCGTATCTCCTCGTTCGTGCAGAGTTGTTCCAGGTATGCGAACTGCTTCTTCATCCCCTCGTAGCTCTCGGCCGGCAGGGAGGCATCCCCGTAGACCTGATAGTAGAGCCACGGGGTGTAGAGCACCGCGCCGCCCCACCACGGGCCGTTGATGTCCGGCGCCTCAAACCGACCGGGGACCACCGGCGCGACGTAGCCGTCGGGGAACTGCCCGTCGAGCATGTCGAGCTGCCACTTGCGGTACGTCGGGCCGACATCGTAGAACCACGACTCGGCGACGAACTGGTTCCACACGTCCTGGACCCAGGGCGACTTCTCCCGGACCGGGTCGTTCGGGAGGTGGATGATGTAGTTGTAGACCGTCCGCCGGAAGACCTCCTGGAGGCGGTTGAGGCGCTCGTCCGAGCAGGCGAACTTGCCGACCACCGGCAGGTCGGTCGCCGTCACCACGCCGACGCAGTCCTCGACCTTCGGCTCGTATCCGAGCCCCGAGACATCGACCGCGCCGAAGCCGTGGTACGTCAGGCTCGGCTGATAGACCTCTTCGCCCTCGCCCCTGGCGGTGTAGATATCGGTCTGGTATCGGCCGAAGGTATGTCCTCCCGCGCCCGGACAGTGGATCGTGATCGCCTGCCCCGGTTTCGCGCGCAGGCGCAGGCGAGGCACTCCTCCGATCTGCTCCCTGAGGGTAAAGCGATACCTGTCCTCGCCGATCTTCTCGACCTTGATCGCCGGGATCTCCTCGAGCGCTCTCACGGGATAAAGCAACTGGGCCGACATCCGTCCATCGGGCGACGGAGCAGGCAGGGCCGCCTTCCACGCCGAGTCGTCGAAACCGGGCGCGGACCATCCCGGCATCACCTTGCGCGCGTCGTACGTCTCACCGCCGGCGAAGCAGTTGTAGCGCACTGGGCCGTCTGTGGTGAACTGCCACTTGCGGTCGGTGCCGATGATGGTCCGGCTGCCGTCCGCGAACTCGATCTCCAGGTCCATCCGCAGTTGGGGCGGCGATATGAAGTCCGCGCGGTAGTAGCCGTGGAAGAGCGGACTGATCGGGCTGAACCAGCCGTTCCCGAGCACCACGCCGACCGCGTTCCGGCCCTGCTTCATCCACTCGGTCACGTCGCGCACGACGTATGGCACGCGCTTCGCATAGTCGCACATCGCCGGGTCGAGCAGGTTCGGGCCGACGAACCGGCCGTTGATGTGCAGTTCGAAGCATCCCAGGCCGGAAACGAAAGCCACCGCCCGGCGGATCTCCTTCGGCGCATCGAACTCACGGCGCATGTAGACCGCGGGAGCCTCCCTCACGTTTCCGGACATCTCGATGATCTTGCCGCCGCGTCCCCAGTGCTTCGGGCAGAACTGAGGGTCACGGTCGTCATCGGGCATGGCCTTCAGCTCCTTCTGGTAGGGCAGCAGTTCCAGATCGGAGGCGATCCACCGCCCGCGCCAGTCCTTCGGATCGAGCACGCCCATCGTCCACTCGGCGGGGATGCTCCACGCGGAAGGCCGGTCGTCCTGGTCCCAGACGCGCACCTTCCAGAAGACGCGTTGGCGGGATGAGAGCCGCTTGCCTGCGTAGGGGATGGCGACGTTGGAGTCAGAGGCGATCTTGCCGCTGTCCCAGAGGTCGCCCCTGTTCCGGCGCAGTTCGGATGCCGAGGAGGCGGCGAGGATCCGGTACGCGGTCTGCTTGAGCCCGCGCGAGGCCGGATCGACCGCCTCGCATACCCATGAGAGGTGTGGGCGCGCCGCATCGATGCCCAGCGGGTCTGTCATCCGCTCGCAGCGCAGGTTCGTCGGTCGCAGAGAGGAGCCCATGCACGCGCCGGATACGACAGCCATTGCGGTAAGGAGCAGGAACGCAGCAGTACGAGTCACATCCGCCTCCGAGATGAAAGTCAGGATAGCGGTTCAGCATTCCCGCGCGCGATTCCTACTTCGATCCGCTGTGGGCCGAAAACAAACCGACCCCGGCGGATAAGTCCACCGGGGCCACACGAACAGAGGAATACAGGGGGCGATATGCTTGCCTGCAGCCTGTCAGTGACTTTCCTGTCCCATCGCCTTCTCCCCGCGCTCGATCAGCTTCTTGACCATGTAGCCGCCGAGCTTGCCCGCGTCGTGGGTACTCATGTTCGGGCCGATGTTCTGGATGCCCAGTTCTCTCCTGACCTCGTCTTCAAGATCTTTGAGCGTCTGCTCGCGCTCGCGTCCCTCTTCCATCATGGAATCCACCTCCAAGACTTGCAATTAGGAATAAGTAGTTATTGTGTCACATCTCGTGACCTCCACATATATTCCAGACGAGCCCATCGGCCAAACCGGAAATGTCGGATTCGCCGGTGTCGGACACGAAGCATCCACGTAAGGAACGCCCGCCGTCGCGTTCCGCTTGGTGGACGCCTGCAACCGGCGGAACGGGACAGCGCCCGTTCCCTACGTGGATGCTTCACATCACCTGGTCGCTCCTCCCGGGATCAATGCGCGCTCAACGCCGGTTTGACCCTCCGGGGCAAACATGGTAACATCGTCCCAACCCGGCATGCATTCGCATATGCACGCCTCGATTACCCGAAAGCAGAGGTGGCGCGTGAACCACACAGATTTGATCCGACTTGTGACCCTTCTCCTCGTCACGGCAAGCGTATGTCTCGGAGCCGCTCCTCATCCGGACTGGAAGAACTCCCTCAAGCCCAAAGGTGAGCCCGGACCGGAACTGAGGCTCGCATCCGGCAGACGCACCGACTACACCATACTGCTCCCTGCAAAGCCGACCTCGCAGGAGCGGAAGGCCGCCGCCGATCTTGCGTTGTGGCTGAAGAAGATGACCGGCGCCGACTTCCCGATTGCCAACGAGAGCGTCGGGTATCGGCCCAAAGGTAAGGTGATCAGCATCGGCCGAACCCGCCTGCTCGCCGGATCGAGGCTCCCGGAGGCCTCCGCGGACCTGGGCGCCGAGGGCTACGCGATCACCGTCAAGGGCGAGACCCTCTTCCTGCTCGGCGGGACGACTCGCGGCCCGATCAACGCCGTCTACGCGCTCCTCGAAGAAGACCTCGGATGCCGCTGGTACGATCGGGTGGCGGATGCCACGATCCCGAAGATCACCAACCTGAAGTTCCGGCCCGTGCCTAGGCAGTACACGCCGATCCTGGAAATCCGCGATCCCTTCTACTGGGACGCCTTCGACGGCACCTGGTCGCTCCGAAACCGCACGAACTCCCCGTGGGCCGCTATCCCGGAGGAGTTCGGCGGGAATGTCGATTACGCGCTGTTCGTCCACACTTACGAAACCCTCGTCCCGCAGGCGAAGTACTTCAAGGACCATCCCGAGTACTACTCGGAGCTCGGCGGAAAGCGTCAGCCGGTCCAGCTCTGCCTGACCAATCCCGACGTGCTGAAGATCGTCATAGAGGGCGTGAAGGCCAAGCTGGCGGAGAAGCCGCACAGCGAGATCATCAGCGTCTCGCCGAATGACACGACGGGCTACTGCGAGTGCGCGAACTGCAAGGCGATAGACGACGCGGAGGGATCGCAGTCCGGCACGCTGATCAAGTTCGTCAATGCCGTCGCCGACGCGATCCGCAAGGATTACCCGAACGTCAAGGTATCGACCCTCGCCTATCTCGGCACGTTCATGCCGCCGAAGACGATCAAGCCGAGGGACAACGTCGCCATCCAGCTCTGCACCGACAGCCACGCCTGGGGGACGCCGTTCCTCCTCGTCACCGAAACCGAGAAGTTCCAGTCGGCGATGAAGGCGTGGGCGGCCGTCGGCGCGACGATGCACATCTGGGACTACACGACGAACTTCAGCCACTACTCGCTGCCGATGCCGAACATGCAGGTCGTGACACCTGCGATCCGATGGTTCATCGACCACAACGCGCGTGGCGTCATGCTTCAGGGCTCGTACCAGAGTCCCGGATCGGACAACGGCGTCATGAGAAGCTGGGTCTGGGCCAAGCAGCTCTGGGATCCCTCGCTCGACACCCGCGAGTTGATGCGCGACTTCATCTACGGCTACTACGGCAAGGCCGCCGAGCCGATCTGGAAGTACAACGACCTGCTCTGGAGTATCTGGGAGGAGTACCACGCGAAGCCGAAGGACGGCAACCCCCTGATGACCCACATCCGATACAGGCCGGACATCGACTTCCTCTCGAAGGATTTCGTCGATCAGTCGTTCGCGCTCTTCGCGGAGGCCGAGAAGCTTGCGAAGGATTCGGAGACTCTCCGCCGCGTCAAGCTCGCCAAGCTCCCGATCATCTACACGCGGCTTTCTCAGGACCTCGGCTTCATCGCCGATGACGGAGCGCTCCAGCCTGGGAAGCGTCAGCCCGGCATCGACTACAAGGCGCTGGTGGACGAGTTCGAGGAGACGATCAAGCGGGAGAAGATCACCCACTTCAAGGAGGTCTTCGTCCCCAACGACTCCGAGCCGCGCATCAAGTTCTACCGCGAGCGTCTGGCCGACAACCAGCCGAAGTAGGATCAGACCGATCCATGACAGCTCCGCTGTCAACCCGGACGGCGGCGGAGCCGCCTGTGATCGATCCCTGACGGCTCCGCCGTCAGGGATCAGTGCATCGCGGCCGGTCATCTCGACAACCCCCGGGGCGGCCAACCCCGATGCATCGTAGCAGATGCTCGGGCAGCCGTGGGTGACATCGAAGCAGTAATCCACCTTGGGCCGGAAGTAATGCGCAATGACAGCAGGTCGGAGACGAGCATGTCGCTTGCTTGGTCGTATGTTCGCCGTTTTCCCGTGCCCGGAAGACGAATATGAGCATCGACGACCATGCGTTATGTCCTGCAGAGCCGTCGGGTAAGCCTGTCTCAATATGCCATATCTCCGCAAGGTCAGGCACTCTGCGGATCAGGGAGTTGCGCCGGCGGATACGCATTCCGACACCTACAACCGACCGCAGTTCCCACTTGCGCTTCCATTCTCATCTCCGGTAGAATCATTTCATCGTACCGTCCGAGGAGTACCCATGCTTTCATCACTGAGTCTGAACGGCGTCTGGAAGGTCAGAGGCTTCGACGGCCAGCACGGCCGATGCGAGCACTACATCGGCGACGACGCTGATGAGCGAACGTTCATAGACGCCCACGTGCCCGGCGAGATCCACCTCGACCTGGAGCGCGAGGGCTGGATACAGGACTGCAACGTCGGTCTGAACGCACAGGCCGCTCGCTGGGTCGAGGAGCAGGTCTGGGTCTACCGCACCCGCTTTGCCGCGCCCGGCGAGTCGCTCTCGCAGCGGGCGTGGCTCGTCTTCGAGGGTCTCGACCTCTGTTCCGTCATCTACCTCAACGGCCAGGAGGTCGGACGACACGACAACTGCTTCACCCCGTGCCGGATCGACGTCACCGGCAGACTGCGTGAGGGCGAGAACTGCCTCGCCGTTCAGATCGAGAGCGGCCTCTACTACGTTGCTGAGAAATGCGGCGACGGGTATGTCAACGGCCTTGACAACCAGCTCACGAAGCGCTGCTGGCTCCGGAAACCGCAGTACTCGTTCTCGTGGGACTGGAGCCCACGGCTGATCAACGTCGGCATCTGGCGCTCGGTCCGGCTGGAGTGGACCTCCGCCCCGCGCATCGACGCCGTCGCCGTCTACCCCGAGCTTTCCGACGATCACTCGACCGCCCGCATCAACGCTCGGGTGTTCGTCGACAATATCCATCCCGAGCCGGTGAAGGCCACCGTGCGGATGACGGTCACCGAACCAGGCGATGTAGTGGCCGCGCCTCAGCGCCGGGCATCCGCCGAGGTCGAGCTCGAACTCCCGGCCGGCATCTCGCGCCAGGACATCTCCGTCGAGATCGCCGACCCGAAGCTCTGGTGGCCGATCCCGCACGGAGACCAGCCGCTCTACACGGTCGAGATCGAGGCGCTGGTCGATGGAGAGGTCGTAGACAAGGCCACGCGCCGGACCGGCATCCGAAGCATCAGGATCAACACCGACCCGCACCCCGAGGTCGGCGACTACTTCATTCTCGAAGTCAACGGCCGGCCGATCTTCGCCAAGGGAGGCAACTGGGTCCCGCCGGACATGATCTATGCCCGCACGGACGCCGATCACTACCGCAAGCTCGTCCGGCTCGCGGTCGAGGCCAACTTCAATGCGCTGCGGGTCTGGGGTGGGGGACTCTACGCCGACCACGCCTTCCTCGACGCCTGCGACGAGGCGGGCGTGCTCGTCTGGCACGACTTCATCTTCGCCTGCGCCAAGTACCCGAGCGACAACGCCGAGTTCCTGATGAACGTCCGCCGGGAGATCACGCACCAGGTCCGCGACCTCTCGCCGCATCCGAGCCTGCTCGTCTGGTGCGGCAACAACGAGCTCGAGTGGGCCGCGTGGGCATGGGGATACGAGCGAAACCGCCCGCATCCGGACTACGCGCTCTATCACCTGGAGATCCCGCGCATCGTGAAGACGGAGGACCCATCGCGCCCGTACTGGCCGAGTTCGCCGTACTCGACCGACAGCCGCCACCCTCAGGACAAGACCACCGGCGACCAGCATCCCTGGCACGTCTCGCTCGGCGAGGGCAAGGGCGACTTCTGGGAGTACCGGAAGGACGTCAGCCGCTTCCCGAACGAGGGCGGAGTGCTCGGCGCGACCTCCATGGCGACGCTGAAGCAGTTCCTCCCCGAGGGCCAGCGGCGCGTCTTCTCGCCGGTCTGGGAGTTCCACGACAACGCCTGCAACTACTGGGGGCAGCCGGGGGTTGCATACGACGCCATCGAGCGCTGGACGGGCCGCAAGCCGGAGGAATTCGAGTTCGAGGACTACTGCTTCTACAGCGGAGTCGTCCAGGCGGAGGGCCTGCAGGAGTATATCAACAACTTCCGCCGCCGGATGTTCAGTTCGTCGTCGGCGATCTTCTGGATGTACAACGACTCATGGCCCGTGAGCCACGGGTGGACGATCGTCGACTACTACCTCCGCCGGAAGCTCGCGTACCACCCGGTTCGCCGGGCCTTCGCGCCGGTGCATGTGATACCGGTTGCGGGTGAGGACGCAGTGACCATCTATGGCGTGAACGATACTCCCGAACCGTGGGTCGGCGAAGTCCGTTACGGCCTCTTCCGCCTCGACGGCCGGAACCCCTCCCCAGCCCTCCCCGCCACGGGGAGGGAGCATGCCAGCGAGCCGAGCGAGGCACTCCCTCCCCACGGTGGGGAGCCCGACCAGATACTCCCTCCCCGAGTCGGGGAGTCCACCCAGGCGCCCCCTCCCCGTGGCGGGGATGGCCGGGGAGGGGTTTCCCTCTGCTACGAGCAACACATCACACTCCCGCCGAACGCCTCCACCGTCATCGGAGAGATCCCGATGGAGCAGTGGACCGCGCTCGGCCCGGATGCATCCGGCGCGTTCGCCCTCCTTCTCAAAGATGGGCGGACGGTCGCTCAGAACCGGGTGTTCGTCACGCGGTTCAAGGATTTGAAGTTCGCCGAGCCGCAGATCAAGATCGAGCGTCGGGGGGACCGGGCCGTGTTTGCGTCGCGGACGTTTGTCTGGGCGGTCTGCCTCGACCCGGACGGCGAATCACCCGTCACGGACGACGTCTTCGATCTCCTGCCCGGCATCCCGTACGAGATCCGCTGGCCGGAGGACAGGCCGCTCCCGACCGTGAAGAGGTGGGCGAACTGGAAGTAATCGGTAATCAGTGACCAGTGACCGGTAACCAGTATTCGGTGAGACGCATCTACTGGATACTGGATACTGGTTACCGATCACCGTTTTCCCGGAGGAAACAATGGACACATCACGCCGCAGGAACTTCATCGTGAAAGGACTCCTCGCACTCGCGGGAGGTCTGCTCGGCAGGAAGGCACTCGCCGCCGGGGAGAAGCCGGAGGAGGAGGGCCCGCTGACGACCGAGGGCCAGATACTCAAGAGCTGCGTCTACAAGGGCCGACCGCCGATGGAGCCGCTCGACACTATGATCCGCTTCGAGCGCTCCGACGAGACTACCGGGACCGTCGGCACCCAGGAGATCCTCTCCCTCATGCACGAGCAGAAGGGCAGCGGGACATCCTATCCCTGGACGATCTACTCGCACCTCACTACCCACCACACCGGCGGCGATGCGTGCGTCCTCTGCTCCCGGCTGACCAAGAACGGGCCGGGTTGGTCGTGCGGTCTCCACTCGGAGGTCTTCAACCACGCCCGGGCGGTCGCTCTCGGCATGAATATCGAGATGACGAACCACTACGCCGGCCCCGATGAGACCAAGGTGATCGGCATGAACATCCAGATGCTCCCCGGCCAGCCGATGCAGTACGGCATCCAGGTCCACGGCGAGGGGCACACCGAGAAGGGCATCGGCCTCAACGGGATCGGTGACACCGGCCTCGATGTGGCGGGCAAGTACGCCACCGGCATCCACATGCACGGCCACGAGATCGCTCTTGACGAAGAGGGCAAGGTCCGTGTGCGCTACCGTGACGGTCGGATCGAGTTCCTGAACGGAGACAAGGTCATCGGCCACATCGATACCGATGGAGAGGATCACGTGCTTTGAACCGCTGAGCGGCGGGTTGTATGAAGGGAGACAAGCGATGCCCGTTTTCAGATCCGGTAAGGGACTCGCGCCCTCGTGGTGCGAGATGGAGTACTTCGACATCACAAGGCTCGCTCCCGGCGAGACGAATGTATTCGAACGGGTCGGCGAGAAGGAGAAGCTGATCGTCGGCGAGGGCAAGTGCCGGGTTACGTTCGGCGGCCAGTCGATCGAGGCCGAGCGAGGCGCGAACATCGATCTCACGCCCGGCGCTCACTTCGAGATCACCGATGTCCCGGAGGATACGACGCTGATCCGCATGTGCGGCCGGTGGGGCGACGAGGTCGGCGGATCGGGGATCTTTCCCGTGTGGAACGACGATAATCCCGTCGAGCGTGGCGACAGGACCGACTATCCGAAGACCACCAGCTTCGACAATCATTTCCACGACTGCGACGAGTACTGGATCTTCTTTAGCGGTCGGTGTGTCGCGGTCACGGAAGGCAGGTTCTTCGAGGTCGGGCCGGGCGATTGCGTGGTCACCGGGATGGGCCATCACCACGATGTCCAGCGGGTGATCGAGCCGGGTGCGGCGGTCTTCTTCGAGACGACGATGGAGGGCGCGAAGCGTCCGGGCCACCTCTGGGAGCACACGCACGGCCCCGCCGAGCCGAAGCCGGACCGGAGATGACTCCCATGCGATCCCTGATGGCTCTGCCGTCAACCTGGCGCACGGTGCATGGGTGGACGGCGGCTGAGTCGCCTGCGATCGGTGTGGAGGCCGTGCCTCCGTGCCGGCCAGACTGTGTATTGAGCAGGAGTATGAGTAGGAGGCTGAGATGGCATACAAGATGATCCAGGTTGGAACCGGCGGGTTTGGAGGCTGGTGGTGCAGGAACTTCCTGCCGCCGAACGTTGCGGATGGGCTGGTGGAGGTCGTCGCGGCGGTCGATATCAACCCGGAGGCATTCGTCAACGCGAAGGAGGGCCTCGGCCTGCGGGACGATCAGCTCTACACCGATATCCGCAAGGCGTTTGATGAGAACAAAGCCGACTTCTGCACCATCGTCGTGCCGCCGGCCTTCCACGAGCAGGTAGTAGACATCGCCCTCGAGCACGACATGCACATCCTCTCCGAGAAGCCGATCGCCGACACGCTCGAGGCGTCGGTCCGGATCGCGGACAAGGTGCGGCGCGCCGGGAAGAAGATGGGCGTCACCATGAGCCACCGCTTCGACCAGGACAAGACCACCATGCGCCGGGAGCTTCGATCCGGCAGGCACGGCAGGCTCGACTACCTGATCTGCCGGTTCACGCACGACTGCCGCCGGTTCGGGTCATGGGGCAAGTTCCGGCACGAGATCCCCGACGCGCTGATGGTCGAGGGCGCGGTGCACCACCTCGATATCATGGCCGACTTTGCGGGCGCGAAGTGCGACACGATCTATGCGCAGACCTGGAATCCGGCGTGGGGCGAGTTCGCCGGCGACTCCAACGGTCTGGTGATCATGTCCTTCGAGAACAACACCCGCGGCTTCTACGAGGGCGCGAAGACCAACGCCATCACGATGAACGGCTGGTCGCACGAGTACTTCCGCGCCGAGTGCGAGTTGTCCACGCTCGTCCTGAGCCATCGCGAGTTGAAGAGGTTCCCCTACAAGCCCGACCGACAGTGGGGCGAGGAAGACGTCGCCGAGCCGATCCCGCTGATCGAGCAGCCGAAGTGGTCGAACACCTGGCTGATCGAGAAGTTCGTGCGCTGGCTCGACGGCGGAGAGCCGATGGAGACCAATGTCGAGGACAACCTGCAGTCGATCGCGCTGATCTTCGGGGCGATCCGGAGCAGCCGCACCGGCATGCCGGTGAAGGTGCAGGAACTCCTCGCCTCGGCAAAGGCGAAGCTCTAGAATACAGATCGCGTGGATGGAGTGCTGGAGTAATGGAGTGTTGGAGTACTGGGAACCCATCACTCCGGCACTCCTCTGTCTTCTCCCTCGGCTTGACCGATCAGCCGGTAGGATATATAATCCACGCAATGGTGATGGAGTCCGCCGATAACCGTCCGCAGCGAGTGGGCTGATGACTCCTACAATTCCGAACAATCAGAATTGCAGGAGGTAATCATGCTTCAGAAGCTTCTCTGGCTCGCGGTCGCGGGCGCGGCCGGCACCATCAGTCGTTTCACCGTGTGTGAACTGGCATCCAGGGCCAGGACCGGATCGTTCCCGCTCGGGACGTTCACCGTCAACATCATCGGCAGCTTCCTCTTCGGCCTGATCTACGTCCTCGCCCAGAAGAAGATGCACCTCAACGCCGAGATCCGTCTCATCGCGTTGACCGGCTTCATGGGCGCATTCACCACGTTCTCCACCTACGCCTTCGATACCGCGAGGCTCCTGAAGTCGGCGGAGTGGGCGACGGCGGTCGGCAACGTCTTCGGGCACACGATCCTCGGAGTCGCGGCCCTCGTCGCCGGCGTCCTGATCGGCCGAATGCTGTAGAGGGAGTAATCGGTAACCAGTAATCAGTAACCAGTGATCAGTGGACTGTCTGGTTACTGGTCACTGGTCACTGGTTACCGATCACCGGTCACTGTTCACTGATTACCAGTCCTCCCTCCGGGGTATCCTCTTGACGTAACGACTACTCCACAAGCTGGTAGAGGCAATGCGCAGGGAAGATACCGCTCACGGAGTCTCGCTGGTCACCGGATATGAGGACATCATCCCGGACCTTCTGCGCCGGCTGCTGCTGGTTCTGGCGCTGATCGCCTTCGTCACGGGCGTGTTGTGGATCGATAGAGACGGGCTGCAGGACCGCGACCCGGACGATCCGCTCTCCTTCATCGACGTCTTCTACTACACCATGGTAACGATCACCACCGTCGGATACGGAGATATCGTGCCGATCACGCAGAGAGCAAGGCTGATCAGCTCTCTCGTCGTCGCTCCGGTCAGGGTCATCGTCCTAATCCTGTTCATCGGAACAGCCTACCAGCTTGCGCTCCAGCGATACAGGGAGGCAAATCAGATGCAGCGGACGTACGACAGGCTGAAGGACCACATCATCATCTGCGGCTATGGGGTCAAGGGCCATGCCACCGTCGATGAGCTGCTGTCGTTCGGCCGCAGACCGGACGACATCGTCATCATCGACGCGGATCCGAGCGCTGCCGACGATGCCGCGCGGGAGGGGCTGACCGCGTTCCGAGGCAACGCCACCGAGGAAGGAACGCTGAAGGCCGCAGCAGTCGAGAAAGCCTATGCGATCATCGTGAACCTGGACCGCGATGATTCGACGGTGCTTGTCTGCCTCACCGCCAAGCATCTCAACCCCAGCATCTGCGTCATAGCTGCCGCCAGGGAGGCGGAGAACGTGCCGCTGATCTATCGCAGCGGAGCCGATGTCGTCGTGGCCTCGCCGGTTGCCGGGGGACGCATGCTGGCGATCGCAACCCAGTTTCTACACGTGCCCCGGTTCCTCGACGACATCCTCTCGTTCGGGCGCGGGCTCGACTTCGGCGAGAAGCACATCGAGCCGGCCGAAGCCGGTCTCACGCTCGATCAGCTCCCGGATATGGCCGGCAAGCTCCCGATCGGCGCATACCATCGAGGCGAGCGGTATGCGTTCGACCGGCTCGACGACATGCGCTTCGACGCCGGCGACGTGGTCATCTACCTCGCCTCCAAGCCGGGGACGGCAAGTGACCAGGAGACAGTAACCAGTAATCAGTGACCAGTGACCAGTAATCAGTGAGCAGTAGTCAGTGATCGGTGCGGAGGGGATAGCATGCGCCCTTACTGGATACTGGTCACTGGTCACCGGTTACTGATCACGGATCGCTGGTCACTGCCCCACGCGGATGCTCACACTCACATAACGACGAATCCGCGCTGAGGTTCACCGGTTGAGATACGCGACACAGGGGTATCGGGTGATGGGAGTTGCCTTGCCCATACGGCAACCCCCAATAGGCTCGGACGGCCATGAGTCCGCGCCTGGAACACTATCTACGGAGGTAAAGCTATGGCCAAGTCTGTTCTCTTGGCACTGATCCTTGGGACAGTGCTGGCTGCCGGGACGGTCTGCGCAGTACCCCTGCCGACTCAGGGCGATGTCGTGCATTTCGACCTCAATCCGGGAACGACTCTCGACACTCTCCTGCGCTGGCCGGGCATTCCCGCGTACCCTGCTCCGGTGGTGGGAGGCAAGCCGCCTACATACGCGGGAGCATTCGAGGGTGGGGAGTTCGTGAACTTCACGGACACACTTCAGTCCAACGCTTTGCACAAATGGAAGATCCGGATCCAGAATCCCACGACGGTCAGGAGGACGTTCAAGCTGCTCATCGTGGATGAGAACCCCAATCCCCTGTCTCGCAATGCCTGTGTGACTCTGGACCCCGGATGGTCCATCCTGATCACCCTTCACGTCAGTGAGGGCGACAGCGAGATGGGCAAGTTCACCTGGCTGGCAGGCTCGTTCCTCAAATACCAGATCAAGGTAGACTCCTCCGTCACGGAGAACAAGTTCGTCACGCCGGACCCATATCCGTTCCCATGTGACGAGAATACGGACGGGTGCACAGCCGTGGCCTTCGTGGACCCGATGGGGAACATAGTGCAGCCCAATCAGACGACGGGCAGCCTCTACAGGCCTGACTGCTTCATGGGTTGCCCGGACGTGTTTGTGTACAAGTCCAATCGCTGGCTCAGGCTTCCGTACTTCTGCAAGCTGCGCTGCGTCGAGAACTGGATCGTGGCGCAGTGCGTCGATCAGATCATCCCGATTGCGTTTGTACCTGTGACTCCGCCGGGATAGCGATATCGAGCATCGTCTTGGGTTGGGATGCCGTCCGGGCGCCCAACCCAAGACCCTCTTTCCATCACCCCCGCTTGCCCATCTGCTTGACTACCCTCGCCGATAGGTTTATACTGCTCTCGCTTGATAAGGAGCCGATCATGCCCACCGACCTCTACAGCCGAATCCGCGCCGAAGTTGACAAGATATCGATCATCGACACCCACGAGCACACGGTCCCGCCGCATGAATTGGCCGGGCTCGGACGGCTCGACTTCGGGGCGCTGTTCAGCCAGTACGCAAACTCCGACCTGATCTCCGCCGGCATGCCGATCCAGGACATGGAGCAGGTCAAGAAGACTGATTCCGAGCTGTCGCCGATGGAGAAGTGGGAGCTTGCCAAGCCGTACTACGAGCGCGCCTGGAACACTGCCTACTGCGAGTGCCTCCGCATCGCCATCCGGGATATCTACGGCATTGAGGATCTGGCCGACGACACGGTCGAGCCGCTGAGCGAGAAGATGGATGCCGTGCCAAGGGAGACGTGGGCCCGCGAGGTGTTCGACCGCGCCGGCATCGATCTTGTGCTCGCAAACACCTGGGACGGCCATCCGGTGATTCCCAGGACGCCGTACCCCGGCCTGTTCATCTACGACATGTACGACAACTTCAGCGGGCTGGACCTCGATTTCCTGTCGAAAGACGCGGGGATGCCGATCGGGAGCCTGGCAGAGTATCTGGCTGTCATCGACTACTACTTCGAGCAGTACGCGCGGGGAGCGGCGGCGCTCAAGATCAGCCGTGCCTACGATCGATCGCTTGCCTTCGACGATGTCTCCCGCGCGTGGGCCGAACGGTCGTTCAGGGAGGTACTGAAAGGCCACCCGACGGCGGCCGAGCGTCGCGCTGTGGAGGACTTCATCATCCACTACCTGTTGAGGAAGTGCGGTGAGTACTACCTGCCCGTGAAGTTCCACACCGGCCTGCAGGAGGGCAACGGCAACGACGTCAGGAACAGCCGCGCCGCGCTCCTGATACCGCTGTTCATGAAGTACCCGCACGTGAAGTTCGACGTCTACCACATCTCCTGGCCGTATACCGACGAGTTGGTCAACATCTGCAAGAACTTCCCGAACGTGTGGATCGACTTTTGCTGGGCATGGATCTTCAACCCCCCGGCCGCCCGGAGATACCTCTCCGACATGCTGGAGACCGTCCCGCTCACCAAGATCCACGGCTTCGGCGGCGACTTCTGCATGGTCGAGGGATCGTACGGCCACTCCCGGATCGCGCGCCGCGAGATCGCCCGCGTGCTGGCCGACAAGGTCGCAGAGGGACGCTTCACCGAGGAGTACGCGGTCCGCGCCGCCGACCGTCTCCTCCGCACCAACGCGCTGGAAAACTTCCGCATCGAGGAGAAGCGCGAGTTCTGCGCTCAGCGATAGTCCTTGCCGTTCGGACTCCGCGCCACCGCCGCCAGCCAACTCTCCAGATCGGGCTTCACCGACGTCACTCGATCGGCGTGCTTGCAGATGAGTTCCAGCGCGGTATCCACCATGACCATCGAGCTCTCGCCCTTGGTCTGGGCGGCGACTCCCTCGCGGCTCAAGATCGGAGCGTTGTCAAAGAGGTCCAGCTCGGAGAGCCACTCGTCGAACCTGCGCGCGCCGAGATTGGCCGGCCTACCCTTGCTCACCGAACCGAGATGGCACTCGCCAGAGTGCCCGGTCACTTGCCTGGCGTTCTTGAGAACCTCAGTGACGGTGATTTCCTATGGGCGGTTCGGATAGCCCCAGGAGAAGCCCCCGAGCCGGTTCGTATGGCGGCCGATCATCACGCTCCCGCGAGTCGGGGAGCACACCGGCGTGGCGGAGTAGAAGCGGTCGAAGTCTTGGGGTCTTGAGGACGGGATGATCGTTGTACGCCATGTCGCCCCAGCCCTGGTCATCAGCCATGCAGAGGATGATATTCGGTTTCCCCGCAGCACTCGCATCGGTCACGGATATCCCTCCTACCGCGGCCATGCACAGTCCCCCGCCGACCGCCTTCGAGAACTCACGACGTTCCATCTCCGTTACCGCCTTCTACGTTGATACGCGAGAGACTCCATGATCCATGGACATGCCAGACCAGGTCCGTTGCCTATGGATGGGGTGAGAGGGTATGAAGAATGAGATACAGCTAAGCAGCGCTCAGCGGCAACTCGGCGTGTTCGCCTGTGGATTCGTTGATAACCAGAAGCTTGCCGGCATCCGCGCGGCTGAGTTGATCGTTGGCGTTGAGGAGTTCAATCCCGTAGATAGTACCGTCCGGAGCCAAGTCGATGTTCAACTCATCGCTAACCTGGATGGTCTCGACCTGCTCGGGCTTGTCGCGGAAGCGGATATATGCAACGTTGTGCCTGGGATCACAGGTGAGCTTCATGCTCCTATGTTAGCAGGTTCAGAAGTATTTGGCAATAACGGTGATGACCGTCCAGTCGCCGTTCTCCTACACAGCATAGACTTCCACCTGCTTCGTGGCATCGAACCTCCCATGTCACTGGGCATCGAAGGGAAAGTTGCGTCGGAACCCGGTTCTGCCCCGCTTGGCAGGGAACTGCTCACCGTGGTGGATCGTTGCAGCCACGTCTTGCGCCGTTACTCCTCGCTCGTTCATGCGCTCAAGCGCATGCTCAACAATGTCTATCGCTCTCACCCCTCCATCCATCAGGGCGTTGATCGCCAGAACAGCCATCTCATGTGGTCGCTTCAGTGCATAGGAATCGTCAAGAGCTCGCTACTGGATTGGTGTGGTCTCAACATGCCGAACACATTCTAACTGTTGGGTGCGGCGCGTGTCCAGGTAACGGAGACCAAATCTCCATGTCTTCTCTATGAACGCGCCCAGATGCATTGGGACGATCAATCCGGCAGGAGAATACCCCTCTCCGGCAGAAAGGTTTCTCGGAAACCAACACCTCATCCGAAGAGAGGGCATAACATGAGCAAGACCATCCGCGTAACCGTCTGGAACGAGTTCCGACACGAGAAGCACGCTGACCACCCGGCGAGCACAATCTATCCCAAGGGAATGCACGAGGCGATCGCCGAGCATCTCCGCAAGCAGCCGGACATGAAGGTTCGAACCGCCACGCTCGACGAGCCGGAGCACGGCCTGACCGACGCCGTTCTCGCCGAGACCGACGTCATGACCTGGTGGGGCCACATGGCGCACGGTGAGGTATCCGACGCTGTGGTGGGCAAGGTTCAGCAGCGTGTCCTGGAGGGCATGGGGCTGATCGTCCTGCACTCCGGCCACTTCTCGAAGATCTTCCAGCGCCTGATGGGCACGACCTGCAACCTGATCTGGCGCGAGGCCGACGAGAAGGAGCGCCTATGGGTCATCGATCCGTCGCATCCGATCACCGAGGGCCTCGACGCGTACTTCGAACTGCCGATGGAAGAGATGTACGGCGAGCGGTTCGACATCCCTCAGCCCGACGAGCAGGTCTTCATAAGCTGGTTCCAAGGCGGCGAGGTCTTCCGAAGTGGGTGCTGCTGGCACAGAGGCCGGGGCAAAGTCTTCTACTTCCGGCCGGGCCACGAGAGCTACCCGACCTTCAAGGACGCCAACGTCCTCAAGGTCATAGAGAACGCCGTCCGATGGGCCGCGCCCGGGAACACGCCCGTCCCGACCTTCGGCAATCGCCAGCCGCTCGAACCGATCGTGAAGTAGAGCGGAAACACGAATACTACGAATGGACGAATGATGGGGAGGATCTGGGCGGCGCTGATTCCGGTGGCTCGCATTGGTATGCGGCGACCTATGCTGCCAAGGCAGCGGCACACGAACGGGATGCCGGGGGAGACACGCATGCAGGGTGAACGACACGATTGTCGGTAGACAGGCGTAGATTCGTGCCATCGGCAATCCCATTAGTGCAGGGTTAGGCAGCAGCATGACGCCCGGTCTGCCGGTAGGAGCCATCTCGGTGAGCCGACCCGGTCTTGCCCCATTCGTCTATTCGTGTCATTCGTGTTTCCCGGAACCCGGAGCAGATTGCTACCGTCTTTCAGGCTAGCGGAGGTGCCGGAAATGCGTAGAGGTTACACTCTCTTCTTGGCGATCTTGATCATCGTCGGCGTCGCGTTCGCCTACATGATGCAGAACACCCGGGGTCCGATGCCGGGTGCGGCGCTGCAGGACGGCGATTCCTGCGAGACGACGGCTCCCGGCGGCGGGTGAGGCATCCCGGCCCCGGAAGCCGGTTCGGCTTCGCGAACTACGTACGATTTCACTCTCCGGTCCATCGATGGAAAGCGGATTTCCCTCTCGAACTTCGAGGGTCAGGTGGTGATCCTCGACTTCTGGGCGACTTGGTGCTCGCCGTGCAGGGAGCTGATGCCGATCCTCAGCGAGATCGAGGAGGAGTATGCCTCCAAGGGTGTCAAGGTGATCGGCATCAACCAGAGGGAGAGCCGTGACAGGGTCAGGAAGTTCGTGCGAGCGAACGACTACCGGGGCCTCGTCCTGCTCGATGAGGACGGCTCTGTGGCGGCCGACTACTCCGCGGTCAGCCTGCCCACGCTGGTCATCATCGACAAAGCGGGGAAGGTGCAGCAGACCATTCGCGGCCTGTACCCCGACATGAAGGAGCGCATCGTGGCAGAGATCGAGCCGCTCCTGTAGACTGCAGACCGCAGACGGCGGTCTGCAGTCTATCGCCTGTCCGTCTCCCACGGGACCACGTCGCAGGTCTCCTGGTAGAACGTCAGCATCCGTTCCTTCAGCTTCAGGAGTTCGTCCGCGAGCGACGGATCGTCGATGCGGTTGTGGAGTTCCTGAGGGTCGTTGCGCAGATCGTAGAGCTCGTCCTGCTCGTAGAGGCGCCGGACGTACTTGAAGTCCTTCGTCCGGCACATCGTCGCCTTCGTGTGCTCCGGGCCTTCGCTCTGCTGGAGGTTCACCCTCGGCCAGTAGAGTCCCGTCGACACCTGCGAACTGGTGCTCTCGAGTTCCATGCAGTGCCGCTCGCCGTGGAGCCGCCCGCCCTCGCAGAATACCGCGTCCCGATGCTCGTCGGTCTCGCCCGCGATCACCGGGAGCAGCGACTTCCCGAAATGCGTGTGCTTCGGCGCAATTCCGGTGATCGCCTCGACCGTCGCCGGGAAGTCGATCAGCTCGACGAGGGCGTCGCTCACGCGCGGCTTCACTTTGACCCCCTTCGGCGGCTTGATGACGAACGGTACGCGCGAGAGGCAGTCCTCGAATGTGTTCTGGTTCTTCTCCACGAGCCCATAGTCGCCGGTGAAGTCGCCGTGGTCGCTGAACATGAAGACCGCCGTGTCGTCGTAGATGCCGGCGTCCTTGAGCGCGTCCATCAGCATCCCGAACTGGTGATCGACGCGGGCGCACATGCCGTAGTAGGTCGCCCGAAGCTCGGTCCAGCGCTCCTCGGTCCACGTTTGGAGCTTCTGGCGCTCCCAGATGCCCTTCAGCATGCTCGGTTTGTCCTTCCAGCCCTCGGGAGTCGGCGTGCGCTGGGGGATCTTCTTCCGGTCGATCATGCTGAACCACGGCTCCTCGACTCTGTAGGCCGGATGAGGGAAGCTGATCGGGAGGTAGATGCAGAGCGGCTGATCCTTCGGTCGGTTGCGGATGAGGTCGATCGCGCCGAGGACGTTGCCCCAGTCGTTGTCGTAGTGGGTGCCCTCGCCGGGAGTGTCGAGCTTGCCTGCGAAGAACGAGTAATAAGTGTCGCTCCCCGGCTTGCCGCGCCATCCCTCGGGCGTGCCCGCATTCCTCCCGCCCGCCGGGCGCATCGGCCTGTACTTCACCGTGCAGTAGGGGTCGAACGGAAGCTGGCCGGGCACGAGATCGTTCTTGCCGCCCCACCAGACGTAGTATCCGTTGTCCTTGAGCGTTTTCAGCAGGACCGGCTCGTCGGCGCGCATCATGTGGTACATCGTCCGATGGCCGCGCACGTGCGTATACCATCCGCTCATGAACGAGCAGCGGCTCGGCGTGCAGACCGGGTTCTGGCAGAAGGCGTTCCGGAACGAGACGGCGTCGGTCTTGACGATCTCATCGAGGTTCGGCGTCACCGCGCCCGGATTGCCGACGTGCCCCTGCACATCCCCCCGCCACGAGTCGGGGTTGAAGATGATGATATGAGGAAGCTTGGCCATAGGCCCTCCAGGGAGTGCCGGAGTATCGGAGCAACGGGGTCTTCCATCACTCCATCATTCCAATACTCCAGTACTCCAGTACTCCAATACTCCGTTACTCCAATTCCCTTGCGATGCTCTCCGCCGCGCGCATGCCTTCCGCGACGGCCTGCACGACGGTCGCGCCGCCGTTCACTATGTCGCCGCCCGCGTAGACCTTCGCCCGCGACGTCCTGCCGTTCTCGTCAACCTTGATCCGCCCGCGAGTCAGCTCCACTCCGGGGATCAGATCGGCTATCTCCTCCGGGACGCTCTGGCCGAGCGCCTCCAGCGCGAGATCGACCTCCAGCAGCGATTCACTGTTCGGTACGACCTCCGGCCGTCTCCTCCCGGATGCATCCGGCTCGCCGAGCACCGTTCGGGCGACTCGGACGCCCTTCAGCCGTCCCTCGCCGTCGAATTCGTACCCCAGCGGCTGAGTCAGCATCAGGAAGTGGACGCCCAGATTCAGCGCCTCGTCCCGTTCCGCGGGCCATGCGGGCATCTCGGCGAACGAGCGCCGGTAGACGAGGTAGACATCCCTCGCCCCGCGCGCGACCGCCTGAGTCGCGGCGTCCATCGCGGTGTTCCCTCCGCCGAGCACCGCCACCCGCTCCGGCACGACCGCGGTGCCGTTCTTGCACTCCAACAGGAATGCGATGGCGTCGGAGACTGCAGACCGCTGACTGCAGACCGCAGTGTCGAGCAGAGAGGGGCTCTTCCCAAGGCCCATCCCCAGGAAGACCGCATCATATTCATCGACGAATGAATCGAGGTTTCGCTCAGCGGTGAGTCCCTGTCCGGCATGGAACGCCGGCCGATCGCCGAGGGTCGCCCTCACCTCTGCGTCGAGCAGTTCGTTCCCGAGGCGCTTCGATGGAATCGCCGCTCCCGCCGTTCCCCCGACCGTCTCCCGTAGGTCAAAGACATCCACCGAATGTCCACGACGGAGCAGCTCGGACGCGCACGCCAGTCCCGCCGGTCCTGCGCCGATGACTGCGATCCGTCTCTTTCCGGCATGCCGGGGAGGGAGTTGGACAGCATCGGGAGCGAGCGTTGCCCAACCGTTCTCGCGGGCGATGCGAGTCACGTATGCCTGCAGCTCGCGGATCGGCGCCGGATTCTGCGAGAAGACGTTCTCCACGCAGTGACCCTGGCATTGGACCTCCGCCGGGCAGACGTGCGCGCACGTCTCCGGGAGCGCGTTCCGATCTCTCAGGATCTCGTACGAGCGTTTGATGTCTCCGTCCGCCAGAGCGCGGATGAAGCCGGGGATGTCTACTCCCGCCGGGCAGCCGTCCTTGCACTGGGGATCGAAGCAGTCGCGGCACCGGGCCGCCTGCGCCTGGACGTAGTCGGCGCTGTTGCGACGTCCCTCACGGTAGATCGGGCCGTAGACCTCCCTGTCGAACGGCACGCAGCCGGCCGTCCCTCCGTCGCGCATGATCTGCGTGCACGAGGAGCAGGTGATGCACGTGTGCCGGATATCGAGCCTGCCGGTCTCGATGATCTCCCTGGCGAACCCCGGGAACGCGAACGACTGGCGTCCAAGGCCGACCATCTGCACGCTCCCGCGCTTGATCTCCGCCGCCGCGACGTGCGGCCAGAGGTTCCGCAGCCAACTGTATCCGCTGCCGATCACCGTCAGGTCGGGCAGACCCTCGCGCACCTCGCGGGTGAGCTTGATCAGCCGCTCCTCGCCCGCAAGCGGGTGCTCGGCCGGCCGCTCGAAGCCTACGATCGGCGTATCGTACGGGCGGTTCACGTGCGGGTTGAAGTACGGATTGCCCATCGTAATGTCGATCAGCCGCACACCCATGTCGTAGAGCTCGCGGATCAGCCGCTTCGGCTCCTCCAGGTTCGGCTTCATAGGATCGTGAGGGTCCATGCCCCAGCCGTAGGGGTAGGGATGCGCATCGTGGATGCCCAGTCGGGTCGTCACGATCTTGTCGCGCCCAAGTTCGTCGTAGATTCTGCCGATAATAGTTTTGAGGAAGCGAGTACGGTTCTCGTAGCTCCCTCCGTATCGGCCCTCCCGCACGTGGGAGGCCAGAAGTTCATTGATGAGGTACCTGTGACATGCCTTCACGTCCACCGCATCGAATCCCGCCTCAAACGCCAACCGCGCCGCCTCGACGTAGATATCCTGCAGGGCATCGAGTTCGTCATCCGTGATCACCGGCCCGTCCGGCGGGGTGCCGCGCGTCGGGTCGAGCAGCGGATCGTGCTGGGCGATGATCGGAGCGAACGACTTGCCCGGCTTGCTGTACCGGCCCGAATGAGTGAGCTGGCACACGATGAACGGCCGATGGTCCTCGCCCATCGCCTCTGCCGCCGCCTTGCGCGTCTCGTCGAGCATTCGGGCGAAGGCGTCCTTCGTTTCCGGGCGAATCCAGAGCTGCCGGGGGTTTGCGCGTCCCTCTGGGACGACAGCAGTCGCCTCCAGCCAGAGCAGGCCCGCGCCGCCCGCGCCGAAACGCTTGTACCGGCGGACGGTCAGCTCGTCCGGCGAGCCGTCGGCCTTCCCGTCACAGCCTTCCATCGGCTGGATCGCCATCGAGTTGGGGATGGTTCGTCCCGCGACCTGCACGGGTCTCGCGAGGACTGATGTATCTTCATCAACGGCCATGTCGAGGCCGAGTTCGCTAATCGCCGCCCGGAGCTCATCCAGGCTTGCGAATCTGAAAGGAGCGTGAGTATTTCGATCTGCCATTCGGTGAATCCTCCGGCATGAGTGTAGCACATTCGCGCGCCGATTGTCTCGCTTTGCAGGGTAAGCAGGCGCGTGGATAGAACAGATGGACTGTAGATACTGTGACTTTCAGCCCTTCACATAGGTAACCGAACACACGAAAGGAACACCATGGATTTCAAGAAGTTCGAGCAGCCGGACAGCATCCTCCGGCCGGCGCCGTTCTGGGCAATCAACGACCGCATCACACCCGAGGAGACCGCCCGCCAGATCAAGGAGATGATCGAGGTCGGGCTCTCCGGCGGGTTCTTTCATTCCCGCGCGGGACTGATCACCGACTACCTCGGCGACGAGTGGTTCGATTCGATGAACGCCGCTCTCGACGTCGCTCGCGAGAAGGACGGCTACGTCTGGCTCTACGACGAGGACCTCTGGCCGAGCGGAAACGCGGGCGGTCAGGTCGCCGGCATGAAGGACGAATACCGCAGTGCCGCGCTCCAGGCTGAGTACGTTCCGGTCGGACAGTCGCCGACTCCCGACGGCGATGACGAGCCGAAAGCGGCATATATCCTCCTCGGCCGGAACGGCGCGAGCATCGAGGGCGCGGAGCCGATCAGCATCGATGACGCCCGCAAGCGCACCGACACCGAGCGGCTGATCCTCCGTCGCTGGTATTCGCCGAAGATCCCCTGGTGGGGCGGCGAGTCCTACGCGAATCTCCTCCATCCGGAGGCGATGCAGGAGTTCATCAAGCTGACCCACGAGGCCTACAAGGCGAAGCTCGGCGATGAGTTCGGTAAGCGCATCCCGGGCATATTCACCGACGAGCCGCACGTCCGCCAAACTTCCGGCGGGACGGCGTGGTGGGACGGCATCCCCGATGTCTACGCGAAGTGGCACGGCCGCGACTTCTGGGCCGACGCGCCGTATCTCTTCTTCGACGGACCGGAAGCCCGCACGATCAGGCTGCTCTTCCACCGCACGATCCTGCGCCAGTTCTCCGAGGCGTACAGCGAGCCGCTCTACAAGTGGTGCGAGGCGAACGGCCTCGAACACACCGGCCACTATCTGCTGGAGGACAACTTCGAGGGCCAGATCCAGTGCCAGGGCGGCGGCGTGATGTCGCTCTACCGGTACCATCAGGCTCCCGGCATCGATCACCTCTGCCGCACGACCGATCCGATGCTCCTCACGGCCAAACAGGTCGGCTCGGCGGCGAGGCAGCTCGGACGCAAGCGCGTGCTCACCGAGATCTTCGGCTGCTCCCGGCACACCAACACGTTCGAGGACTTCAAGTGGATCGGCGACTACAACCTCGTGCTCGGCCCGAACTTCTTCTGCCCGCATCTGACGTGGTACTCGATGCGCGGACGTCGAAAGCGTGACTATCCGCCCAACTGGAACTACCAGCAGACCTACTGGAAAGAGCTGAAGCCGCTGAACGATTACTTCACCCGCGTGGCGTCGGCGCTCATGGCCGGGACGGCGAAGCCCGATGCGCTGATCCTGCACTCGATCGAGACCGGCATGGCCGGCCACCGCTTCGGGCTCAACGTGCGAAACGATGCTGACGGCAAGCGTCCGACGATGCCCGCCGACCTGCCCGGCGAGGACTGGGGCTCGGCGCGTGGGGCGGAGGGCGCCCTCCGCAAGACGCTCGATGCCGTGATGAACGCCGGCTACGACGCGGACCTCGGCGATGAGGTGCTCATCGAGGACCTCGGCTCCGTCGAGGGCAACCTCTTTCGCATCGGCGAGATGACGTATCCCATAGTGATCGTTCCGCCCGCCGCGACCTGGCGGCCGAAGACCTTCGAACTGCTGAAGCAGTTCGTCGCAAACGGTGGTAAGGTGCTCCTCCTTGGCCGACTGCCGAAGGAGATCGACTGCCGGCCCGCTCTCGACCAGTGGAGGGAATTCGCGTCCACGCCGGGCGTGCAGACTATCCCCTGTGGCGCGATCCACATCCGGAACGCGATGGACAAGGTCGCGCAGCGGACGTACTCCCTGCGAGGCCCGGACGGCTATGCGGTCCCGAAGCTCTACCTCCAGCACCGCGTCGACGGCGACCAGGAGATCTTCTTCATCGTGAACTCCGACCGCGAGCGCTCGCACGATTACGTACTGACGCTCTTCGGCAAGACCGAGGTCCCGATGGCCGTCTGGCATCCCGTTGACGGTACCCGCGCCAAGATCGTGCCGGATGAGGTGGACGGCGACTCCCGCTACTCGTTCACCCTCCCGCCGGCCGGCTCGATGCTCATCGTCGTCGGCCTCGGCTCGGTGAACGGAGCGGCCCCGGAGCACGAGCCGGTCGATCTCTCGCACGGCGAGGTCATCCGCCTCGAGGACGGCTGGCAGTTCGCCCGCAGCGAGAAGAACGTGCTGGTGATGGACCGTCTCGCCGCATCTCCCGACGGCGGCAAGACCTGGTGGGACGAGGACATGGAGTTTCGCATCCGACGCAGGCTCGCCGACCACTTCGGCACGAGGGATGCTCTCCAATGGCAGCCGTGGGTCGCCATCCGCAAGGGCGACTACAACGGCAAGGGCGGCCCGGTCGCCCTCCGATACCGATTCCGCAGCGCGGTCGATCATCCCAAGAGCGCATACCTCGTGATCGAGGATATGCACAAGGGTGAGGTAATCGTGAACGGGCAGACGCTCGACCTCTCCAAGATGGGCTGGCACTGGGACCGCGGATTCGGGCGTATCGAGATCACCGATCTCGTCAAGAAGGGCGAGAACATCGTCGAGTTTCGGTTCCCATACGACTTCCTCAGCGAGGTCGAGTCCGCCTACATCGTCGGCGACTTCGGCGTCCGGCTGGCAACTCCGTACGAGGGAGAGATCATCGACGAGCCGACCGAGCTTGAGAACGGTTCGTGGGTCGAGCAGGGATACCCGTTCTACTCCGGCATGATGACCTACCGCACGACTATCGACGTCCCGGCCGACGGGAAGTCCACCTGGCTGCGGCTCGTTCAGCCGTCGGGGATCATGTACAAGGTCCGCGTCAACGGTCGGCCCGCCGGCAAGATCCTTTGGCGGCCGTTCGAGCTCGACCTGACGCCGTTCCTCAAGGGTGGGATCAACGAACTTGAGATCGAGGTCGTCGCCAGCCGCCAGAACTCGCACGGTCCGCTGCACGAGACCGACGGAGACGACTTCATCGGCTGCAGCCCGCACAACTTCGAGGGTGAGAGCGCGATCCGCGAGGAGTTCAGCTTCTTCGACTACGGACTCCTAGGCGGCGCGGAACTCGTGAGGTTGTAGGACACAGGAGTGGTGGAGTAATGGAGTGATGGGTTTCTGGTGCCCCAGGACTCCACAGATCCAACGCTCCATCATTCCTCTTGCTTCTGTGTTCTGAGGTTCTTAGCATGGCATTCGATGCACACGACAAGCAGATCCTTCGAGAGCTCGCCAGGCGTGTGGCGGAGATCGGCCATCATCCGCGCCAGGCCGAGCGTCGGGAGATGTGGAAGCGCCACAACGGCCTGCAGAAGACGAAGCCGATGGTGCTCATCTTCCCCGAGGGCGCATGGAGCGAGATCCTGCCGCACGACACCCTCCAATGCACCGACGGCCTTGCCCGCAGGATCGAGTGGCATCTCCGGCACAAGATCTACTACTGGGAGCGCCTTCGTGACGACAACGTCATCGAGCCGAGGATCAACATCGGGCTCGTCTGGTCGCACACCGGCTGGGGTCTCCAGCCCGGCAGGATCCACAGCGATGTTGCTCGGGGCGCGTGGCACCCCGATCCGCCGATCAAGGATCCGTCGGATCTCGCCAAGCTGAGGTTTCCCGACCTCGTCGTCGATGACGAGGCCACTCAGCGCAACTACGAGCAGGTCGCCGATGCAGTCGGCGACATCATCGAGGTCCGTATCCACCGCCGGATGCACATCTGGGGCGAGTCGAGCATCGTGCGCGAGCTTGCCATGTTGCGCGGCCTCGATCAGATCATGTACGACATGATCGACCGCCGGGATTGGGTCCACGAGGCGATGTCGTTTCTGGCAGAGGGCACCCACCGGCTCCTCGATCAGATGGAGGCATACGGCAAGCTCGATCTGGCGAACGAGGACGACTACGTCGGCTCGGGCGGAGTGGCGTACACCGACGAGCTGCCGTCGGAGGGATTCGACGGACGCGTCCGCCTGAAAGATTTGTGGGGATTCGCCGAGGCCCAGGAGCTTTCGCAGGTCTCGCCGGAGATGCACGAGGAGTTCGCGCTCCAATACCAGCGCCCGCTGCTCGAAAGGTTCGGCCTCACCTGCTACGGATGCTGCGAGCCTGTCACCGACCGCCTGCAGTACGTCCTCAAGATCCCGAACCTGCGTCGGATATCGATCAGCCCGTGGGCGGACCTCCGCATCGCCGCCGAGCAGCTTCGGGACAAGTACGTCTTCTCCTGGAAGCCGAACCCGGCGCAGATCTGCGGCCACTTCGACGAGGACCGGATCAGGAAGGACATTCGCAACACGCTCGACATAGCGAAGGGCTGCGTGCTGGAGATGATCCTCAAGGACACGCACACCTGCGAGCACGATCCATCGCGCCTCTCGGCCTGGGTCCGCATCGCCCAGGAGGAGACAGGGGGTCTGGACTGACGACCGTACGGCCGAAGGCCCGGACCTCGGCGTTGCGGGGTTCAGCATCGTCGAGGCAGGGAACAGGCGGCTTGAGTGCATGCGGGTGCTCCAGGTACACCGGTCCGACGACGAACCGGACGATCTGCAGTTGGACGACATCTACATCACACGCGACGGCCGGACCGCCCTGCTCAGGTGTTACCTCTCCAGGAAGCCTGACCGCTGGGATGAGTACAGCCTGGAGGACAACGGCCCCTGGGATGCTCCGGGCGTCGCCCGCATTACCTACAACGGTGTCGAGCACACTCATTGGTTCGATCGGTTGAGTGGACTCACGGCCTGGGGATGACGGGAGTCACGGTCGTTCCTGACAAGTCGAGGTATATCCATGCCCGCAGAAGACAGGTTCAAGGAGCCGCGCCTATTCGACATGCCCTCGTACACCATGGCGGTCGTCGAGAGTGGAGGCGACCCGAGTGACGTCCGCCAGGACGTGCTCAAGGCGCTCTACGATGCCGTCTACGGACTGAAGTTCCAGTTGAGGCGGTCGGGCGGCGAGGACTTCAAGGTCCACGAACTCCGGTCCCGACGGTCGGATGATGTGAGAGTCGTATCCTGGGGGCTGCCGATCCCCGATGGGGTCACCAGCCTGCCCACCAAGCCCGATGAGCCCAGAGTGCATATCGAGGTGTGGGAGTACGGCGCGGTCGCCCAGATTCTGCACGTGGGTCCACTGAGCGACGAGGGCCCGACCATCGAACGCCTCCGTCGGTTCATCGAGGAGTGCGGCTACGAGGTCGCCGGACCGCACGAGGAGGAGTACCTCACGCCTCCGAACGCCCCGGAGGCGAAGGTGTACGTCCGCTACCAGGTGCGGAGGAGGCAGTGAACAGTAACCAGTAATCAGTAAATAGTAAGCAGTGCGGAGGGGATGGCATGCGCCGTTACTGATCACCGATCACTGGTCACCGATAGCCAGCTTCATCACGTACTCTCCGCGCTCCGGCGAGAACGGCAGCGACACCACGATCCGTCCTTCGGCGGCCGTCGCTGAGCCGTCCTTGCGATAGGGATTGTGCGGGAGGGCGGGCCAGATAACCTTCGATCCCTCCGGCAGTTCGAGCTTCCATCCATGGTGCGCGATCCATCCGCCTGCCTCTTCGCTGGCAAGCGTGAACGCCTCCTCGCCCAATACGCGCTCCGGCGACTTCCCGGTCCGCAGTGCTTCGCCCACATGGGGCAGGAGGGTGATGTGCCCCTCGACCGGCAGCCCCGAGACTGCGGTCGAGCGGACGTGGATGTAGAGCGTGTCATCATCCACCGGCTCGATGAAGATGTGGCAGCGTTCGCCGCCGTACTTCAGGTTCAGCCCGATCGGGTCGGACTGCTTGATCGACGCCTGGGTCGGGATGTGGAAGAGCGGTCCCGTCGGCATGAAGTTCGGCGCGATATCGCCAGGCTTGTGCTTGAGTAGAGATGTGTCGCCCACCGTGAAGTTGCTCCACAGCGGCTGGAGCTTCGTGTTGCCGCCGCCCATGATCAGCCCACAGCGGTCGTGATAGATGCTGACCAGGTTCTGACGGTCCTGGATCCAGCGGCTCTTCGGGATCGGGCAGCAGTAGGCGGAAAGGCAGATGAACCACGACCCCTTCCGGCGGATCAGGGCGTTGTTATCGTCGAGCGCGAGCGTCCGGTCGGTCTCCCGAGCGGCAGTCGGCACGGTCGAGCCCTCCTCGCCGTATGCGATGAAGTTCGCCATGTGCTCCGGCGAGATCTTCTGTCCCCGCGCGGCCAGGATGTCCATCTGCTGCCTCATGAACCCTCGGCCCTCGGGCGTGCGCGTGAACGCGGTGTTAGGGAACCTCAGGCCATGATGGTAGACGTTGCGCTCGTCTACCGTCTCGACCGCCGAGCCGTCGGGATAGATGAAGCTCGAGTAGAAGTGCACCGCCCGCTCGATGGCGGGGAGCACGGACTCGTCCCGGGAGACGGCGTAGTACACGCCGAGGGCATCGGTGTAGACACTGCCGTATCCGATCACCGGGCCGTGGTTTTCCGACCAGAAGCCGGCAGGGTCCTGCTCGGCGATCATCCTCGCCATGAACTCCTTGGCCTGCTCCCGCCATTCCGGGCGGTCGAACACCTGACCGGCGATGTATAGTCCCATCGCGTGGTTCGTCGGGATGTTGTGAACCTTCGCAAGCTGCGTCTTGGAGATGTTGGTGTATCCGCGGATCAGCGCCTCGTCCCATCGCTTGCGCTGCTCGTCGGTCATGCCTTCCCGGACGAGCGCGTACGACTTGATCCATGCCGAGTACGTCCACGGCATGTAGATCTTGCCCCAGGTCGAGCCGTCCTTCTTGCGGAATTCCCACTGGCCGCTCTCGTCGGCATCCTCGATGAGCGCATCGCCCGCCTTGACGATGGCATCGAGGACCTTCTGATCGTGGTAGTACGGGTTGTCCGCCGACTCCGTGGCCCATGCGACCGCCAGCGGGAACATGATGTTCTGATCGTTGACGATCCAGATGCCCGTCCCGAACCGCCCGGTCTTGGGATCCTGGCCTTTCATGATATCCGGCACGGCGGCGGCGAGTCCGCGGATGAAGTCGTCCTTGAACCTGAGGTCCGGCCTGGAGTCACCGGCCAGCGATCCTGAGGCGAGGAGTACGGAGACGATCAGCGAGAACAGCGCAAGTCTAGTCACAACAACCTTCCTGAGACATAGGATACTGCACACTTAGCTGAGTCCGTGCCGAACTCCTGCTGGTTCAGACCGCAGACGGCAGGATCGGAGGGATCCGATGCAGATGGAATGCCTCTCTCTCCATGAGCAGGTGGCGCGGGTCCAGGATGTTGACGGAATGTAGTCTCTTCCGTCAGCAGAGGGTGCAGACATGCGATACCCGTGCTGCAGGAACGAGTGCTCTCCCGCAGCATCTTGTGGCCGATACCTACGGAACGGCATGGCGTCCGTTCCCTACGGTGGTGTATCCCCACAACCACGGAACGGGACAGCGCCCGTTCCCTACAGGATGCAGACAGGGCGTTGCTCGAGGGATCGACCCCCACAGACGCCGCGGGCCGGAGCCCACCTCCGGCCCGAACACCCGCCTCACCGATCACTGCCCCTCAATACACCGCCAGCCGCACCGACTCCGGCGCGTAGGGCTCGATCTCGATGGTGTTCGATCCCTGCCGGAGATGCTCCGTCACGTCGAGACGGAACGGCCGGCCGATGACGCCTCCCGCGTACTTGCCGTTGACCTTGACGCTCGCGCCCTCCTGCAGGTTCTCCATCTCCAGGTAGACTCTCGACCCTGGCTTGAGGCTCTGAGGGACCGTGCACGTCCCCTTGAACGGGTTCGCCGGCGTGATGTACCTGCCGACCATTCCCCACGGCGCGTCGCCGAACTGAGCGATCACCTTTGCGTCCGGCCAGGCGGTGTCGTCGAAGTCGGCGGAGGTCCAGCCCTGCGCCTCGCGGTTCGACACCTTCCACCCGGCATCGATGCTGCCCGTGAACGCTGTGTTGTCGTCCGCGAAGTCGACCCAGTACTTGCCGATCAGGCCGGCGGGACTCGGCTTGTCCGTCGTGTTCCTGGCGGCGATGGCAAAGACGTTGATCCCCGGCTTGAGGAACTTCGTGATCTCAAGTTCCCTCGGACTCTGCCAGGAGTTCGCGCCGGGGTTGTTCGTGCCGGCGAACTGCCCGTTCACGTACAAGTCCCACTCGTTGTCGGCGCTGACTATGAACCTCCCCCGCTTGATCGCCGCTCCGTCGGGGATGATGATCTCCCTGCGGAACCACCGAGCGCCGGGAGGAGCGCTTACCTTCGGATCGCCCTCCGGGTACCAGACCCACGGGGCATCCAGCAGGTTCGCATCGTCATCCATCCTGGACGCTCTCGCGCTGCCCGCCATCGGGATGACCGACTTCCGCTGGAACGGCGATGTGACCGCGACCGGGATATCGGTTCTCGGGCTGGGGTTGAACACGATTAGCACACTCTCCATCGGCTCCAGGGTCAACTCGAACTCGACGAGCCCCTGTTTGTCAGACCCGTACGGAATCCGCGTGATCTCGTTCCGCATCGGGTCCCAGCGCTCCGGCGCGCCGTTGGCGGACGCTCGGAGCGTGAAGCTCTTTGCCGTTCCTTCGTGCTGCTGGTTGCAGATGAAGAAGATGTCCCGGCCGTCCTTCACGCGGTGGAGCACATGGAGCCAGTCCTCCGTGTCGCCCGCGAGGACTTCGATCACCGGACGCACCGAGGCGTCATCGGCGAGCACCTGCGCGATCTCCTCGGGGGTCACCTTGTCCGGGAGGAGATACGACCGCCCGCCCGCGGCGTTCGTCTTCTTCACAGCCAATCCCGGCTCGCGCGAGCCCCAGACAGCATCAACGAGTGCCCCAATCTCGGACGACGCATGCCCGAGGGTCGCTGACTTGCTCGGGAGGAAGCCATAGCCCAGGACGATCCCACCGTTGTCGAAGAAGGCTTTCACTTTTCGCAGCGTAGGGTATGGGATCGCCTCCACAGGCGGGACGATTAGCACCTTATATCGCTCATCCCGGAGCGCAAGCTCCGGCCCCTCGATGTCCATGTCCTTCTCGAACACTTCGTAGGGTATCCAGTCGCAGTCGTAGAGCGCGTCCTGGATCGCGCCCGTCATGCTCTCCGGGGTGACCGTCTTGCCGACGTACTTGCTCTGTCCGCAGAAGAGGAACGCGATCGGGCAGACGTGCTTGCCGCCGGTGAGCAGGAGACTCAGGCGGTTCGTGTAGTCGGCCCAGATGCGGTAGAGCGGCCAGCGGGGCTCCTCGCCGCCGTTGTAGAAGTACGGCGGGCAGTCGGTGTCGTTCGGCGCCTTCGGGTTGAACGAGTGGGTGATCATGAAGTTGACCCCGCGCACCTGGTGCCAGTCGCAGAGCCACTTCATCTGCGGGTATGTGATTCCCTGGCCGTACGCGCCGAATATCTCGGTCATCGCCAGATCGTCTTTCTTGCCGTATGCATGGGAGATCGAGCTGGTCAGCTTCGGAAGCTGGTATATGCCGTGACTGCGCTCGCCCGGCCACAACTGCTGGCAGACGAGGTCCATGCCGCCCATCGAGTTGTACTTCTGCATCTGGAAGAGGTTGATCGCGCCGAGCCCGTGGTCGAGGTACAGGCCGCTGTGCTCCATGAAGTGACCGATGAAGTCAACGCCCCGGTCCTCGCACCACTTCAGCGTGCTCCCATACATCGTCCGTCCCCATGCCTCGCCGAGGGCGTCGATGTAGGCGTATCGCGCGGCGATCTGCTCGTCACCCGCGAGCTTGAACTTCCACGCCACGAGCGCCTTCTTCTCGTCACCTCCGCGCTCGGCGAAGACCTTGCTCAGTTCCGTGCCCCAGTCACCCTGGGTCTCGGGCTCGTCGTAGAAGAACCCGACGATCGTCTTGCCGAAGTCGTCCTTGAACCGCTCGTAGTGAGGCTGATAGACCGTCTGCAGGAACCAGTCCACGCAGTCCTGGCTCGCGCCGTCGACGATCCGCCCCCGGTTCTGGCGGGCCATCGGCCCTGGTCCCCACGTGAACTTCATCACCTGCCACTTGCCCCGAGGCGCATCCCAGGTGAGCTTCCCGTCCTTGATGAACGGCTTGAGGTCTACCAGCGAGTCCGGGTCCACTCCGTCATCCGACAGTCTCCCGGCTATCGCCGCCACGAAATTGCGATCGAAGCCCGCCTCGGAGATGTTGACTGGACCTTCGACTACGACTGAAGTCGCCTCCAACTGCTTCGCGGCATACTTGGGAGGCACTCTGCCACCGACCATCTGGCTGGGCCACCAGCGCTCGTCGAAGATCCACATCTTGAGATCGAGCTGCTTGGCGCGCTGGAGGCAGATGTCCAGGTCCTGGTACCACCGAGGCCCGAGCCAATCGGAGTGCGGGCGCGACTCGGCGCAGAAGCTGCCGTTGTGTCCCTCCGCGACCTTGCCGAGGTACATCTCCAGCCGCTCCTTGGTCTCGTTGTCGTCGCCGTGGAGCCAGAAGAGCGGGCCGGTGAGCCTCCGCGCCTCCATCGGCATCTCTCGGAACTGCTTCTCCAGCGCGCTCCAATTCGACTCATCGGCGGCCGCACAAGGCAGCGCGCACACTGCAATGGCAAGTACGGTTATCAGACGTCTCATCGATCCTCTCTCCCCAAGGTCACCGACAACACGCGTAGCGAATGTGCCTCGGCGACGGATGATGTGCTTGGCATTCGTCGTCGGTAGATGCTGTCGGTGCATTATACCATGCGCCCGAGAAGATGGCACTGCAGGGCGAACGCATCTTGTCTACCCATCATTGCCCATGTAGGAGGAGTTTTGCGGACGGTCTGCATCCGCCAACTCCGACGTCGGGATTAGCGATCCTAAGGGATCGCAAAATCCCTCCTACACAGGAGATGCGTTCGCCCTGATGGCACTGAATATCCCATTGACCGCAGTCTTCGTCCGTGATAAGGTGAGTCCAAGATGATCTATTGGTTGATGCTCCTGATTCTCAGCGCTTCGAGCGCCATTGCCGAGGGAGGCGCCTCCGTGAGCCACGTCATCGACTCCGTGCCCGCCGGATACCATCTCTACTACTACGACGACTGCGGTGTCGAAGGCCGCCAGCCGCACGTCGATATGACCGATAGCTACATCTGGACCTTCCAGACCAGCGATACCGACGCAGATCTGAAGTCCCGCTCGGCGGTCTTCAGCTACAAGCAGGTCAACACGGTCTATGATGACCTCGATCCCGACCTGGACTACGTCATCGCCGTGACCTACGCGAGCGATCACGTGTACAACCGCGTCCAGAGCCTCTGGGCCGACGGCATCCGGCTCCACGAGCCGTATGTGCTTCCGAAGGCGAAGGCCGTCCGGCTGATCATGCGTCTCCCGAGAGAGGTCACGCAGGACGGTAGGATGAAGCTCGAACTGAAGATCCACGGCGAGGTCAACGCCACCTGCTCGATTATTGAGATCTGGGCGAGCGCGCCTCCCCCGGTCACGATGCGTCTCGGTGGCATCTCCGGCCTCCACTCGAAGCTCTCAGGCCGCGTCTACGACCTGGCCTACGAGAACCTCCCCGGCGTCGAGGTGAGTGTCTCTCGTTCGGGGAAGCGGCTCATGGCCGTGAGCGATTCGAACGGCGACTTCAGCTTCGACCGCAAGGCCGTCGAGGCTCTCGGTGGTGGTGAACTTCAGGTAACGGCCGCTCACGGCGGCAAGGAGATCAGCAAGATGGTGAAGGCAGAGGATCTCTTCTTCGATCCGATCAGATACCGCCCGATGCCGGTTCGAACCGGCGACCTTGAGACTAACCAGGTGCTCCTCGACGGCACTTGGAAGATCGATCCCGGCGACGGCAAGTGGGGCGGCTTCAAGGTTCCCGGTCAGTGGCTCCAGCAGGGGTACGACATCCCGCAGGACAAGTCGGTCACGGTCACGCATGAGTTCAGCATCCCGAAGGAGTGGGCGGGCTACCGCATCCTCCTGCGGTTCGACGCCATCCACGCCGGCACGCACTACAAGCTCAACGGCAAGCTGCTCGGGTACAGCGAGAACCTCTTCACGCCGGTGGAGTGGGAGATCACAGACGCGGCGAAGGTCGGTGAGACGAACCGCCTCGACCTCGATATGAAGGTCGATACCGTCTCCGAGAAGCTCTCATATTCGTCGGGCTACGCATTCCACAGCCTCGGGGGGATCGACCGCTCGGTCAGGATCTACGCCCTGCCGAAGACGCAGATCAGTCGGATGCACATCAGCACCGACCTCGACAAGGACTACCGGGACGCCGACCTGCGCGTCGATCTGACCATCGACGGCATCGGCGAGACGGAGTTGAGCATGTCGCTCCTCGACGCCGACGGCGCGCCGGTCGATCTGTCTCAGTCGAAGTGGGCCTTGGGAGCGCGTGCGACCTCACACACCCTGACCGCCCGCGTCCCTGACCCGAAGAAGTGGAACGCCGAGCAGCCGAACCTCTACAAGCTGGTCCTCGAACTGAGTCAGGACGGCAGGCTCTTGGAGCGCATCGAGCGGAATATCGGCTTCCGCAAGATCGAGATCAGGGATAGGCAGATCTGCATCAACGGCGTCCGGGTCAAGCTCGCCGGCGCATGCCACCACGAGCACGATCCGCTGACCGGTCGGGCGGATACGATGCATCACGCACTGGAGGACGTTCGGCTCCTCAAAGGTGCGAACCTGAACTACCTCCGAACCGCCCACTATCCGCCGACTCAGGAGCTTCTCGATGTCTGTGACCGGCTCGGAGTCTACGTCGAGGTCGAAGCGCCGTTCTGCTGGGTCGCGCCCGTCGATGGACTCGCCAACGTCAAGGAGATCCTCACGCCGACCTCCGCCATGGTGGACTACTGCCACACTCATCCCAGCGTGATCGTCTGGTCGATCGCCAACGAGTCCCACTTCAGCGACGCATTCGCCGAGTCGAACGCCATGGTCAAGCAGCTCGATCCCACGCGGCCCACGACGTTCAACCATCCGTTCTCCCGCGAGAAGGACGCTGAGGTCTGCGATATCTCGAACTTCCACTACGTGCCGCAGCCCTACGACGCGCTGTTCCCGGACGACCCGCGCCCGCTCTTCCTCGGCGAGTACTTCTTCCCCGTCTGCCACGAGCAGACCGACGTGATGATCAACCCCGGACTCCGCGAGCTATGGGGCATGGGACACAGCGATCCGACCTCCGACTTCGCCAAGGCGTGCTCGGCCGGCTACGACATGCCGCACCTGAAGCCCGGTGCGCGGCCCGGCGTCTGGTCGGAGATCTACAACTCCGACCGAGTCATCGGCGGCGCGATCTGGGCGCAGATAGACGAACCGTTCTACTTCGAGGGCGGCAAGCACTGCGGATATGCCTGGGTCCACGGCTTCTGGGGGCTGCTCGACGGGTGGCGCCGTCCGAAGCCGGAGTGGTGGCTTGCCAAGATGATCTTCAGCCCGGTCTGGTTCCCGAAGCGGCACGTCGAGTTTGCATCCGGCCAGGCATCGGTCAGGATTCCGGTCGAGAACCGCTATTCGTTCAGCGACCTCTCGGACCTGCGGTTCGAGTGGGAGATCGGTGACCCCTCCCCAGCCCTCCCTGCTACGGGGAGGGAGAGCCTGGGTGGATGCCCCGCCGCAGGGAGGGAGTATCTGAGTGAGCCTCTTGCTGCGGGGAGGGACAGCTTGGGTGGGCTCCGTGCCGCGGAAAGGGGGACACCGACGGGTGGGCCGACTACACTCCCTCCCCGTGGCGGGGAGGGTCGGGGAGGGGTCCGTTCCGGCGTCCTCAGTGTTAGCATCCCTCCCGCCTCCACCGGCGCGATCGAGATCCCGATCCCCGAGGGCGTGCAGGAGGGCGAGAAGATCACCATCCGCGCGTTTGCGCCAAACACCGAACTGGTCGGCGCGTTCCAGGCGACTCTCGGCAAGGAGAAGCCTCACCCGATCCCAGTTCCATCCGGCGCTCCCAAGTGGCATGACGACGGCAGGGTGGTCTCCATCGACGGTGAGGGCTTCTCCCTGGCGCTGGACAAGTCGTCCGGCAAGGTGGAGGGCACATCGGCGCTGATCAAGTTCCCGGCGGTCCACGTCACCCGCTACGACTTCGGCGATCTCGCGGGCCCGAACGCCCAACCCTACGCCGACCTTCCCGACGCCGCCACTCGTGTCATCGAGGGGATCGATGCCGAAGAGACGTCTGAAGGCCTGAAGCTGACCGTCCGCGACCGGTATCAGGACTTCGCCGGCTCGGTCACGTGGCTGATCGACCGGAAGGGCGTCGGGCGCGTCTCGTATGACTACGTCTACTCCGGCGGCGAGATGAACACTCGTGAGGCGGGCATCGAGTTCCTGCTGAAGCCCGAGTGCGATGAGGTCAAGTGGCGGCGCTGGTCCGAGTGGGGCGTCTTCCCCGAGGCGAGCATCAGCCGGACCGAGGGCTCCGCGAAGGCGCACCGCGATCCCCGATGGGGTAGGGAAGTCTGGAACGTAGAGCCGGAATGGCCCTGGTCGCTCGACGAGACCGAAATGGGCACCGCCGACTTCCGCTCGATCAAGTTCAACATCTACGAGGCATCGCTCGCCTCGCCGAAGGGCGCGGGAATCCGAGTGGACGCCAACAGGGACGCCCACGTACGTCCCGCCCTGATGGACGGCGGTGTCAAGATGCACATCCTCAATCAGTGCCGCATAGGTCAGGTCGTCCTCAAGCCCGGCGACCACGTCAGTGGCGAGTTTGCGGTCACCATCATGCCGTAACCAAGCCCCTTGCAGGGCTCGGTCTCTCTTTCCCACGCTGCCTGCCGCCTCGATTCATCCATACACGAGCCTGGCGGTTCGTAGACATACGCACGTTTGCCCCACGCACCCTGTTCTGGTTTACCGGTACGGCCAATCGGGTATCTGGCAGATTGTTGGATGCGAGCATGTGACTCGGGCCGCTGATGGGTGTTTGCAGCCCATCCGTCCGGGGTACACATGCACATCGGATTCTGCCGCTGAGCACAGCCGAAGCCACTGACTCAGCCTGGTCGAAGCATCACCGAGAGGGGGAACCAGCATCGTGCGTACCTCTACATTATTCCTGACGTTACTGGTCCTTGTGGTCGGCCTGCTCACATCCGTCCAGGCCGCGGAGTATCTCATAAAGGCGGGAGACACCCTCAGCATCACGGTCGTGGACGAAGCCGATCTCACGAGGAAGGTCACCGTGGACTCTCAGGGCCGCATCACCCTTCCGCTGGTCAAAGAAGTCGAGGTCGCGGGACTGACGACCGCCCAGGCCGCGGAGAAGCTGACCACCGCCCTCAAGCAGTACATCAAGAACCCGCAGTTGACCGTGGAACTGGCCGACATCGCCAAGATACGAGTATCCGTCTCGGGCGAGGTGAAGGGCGCGGGCGTCGTTACCATCCTCCAGGGCGCGCGCCTCATCGAAGCGATCACCGCGGCGGGCGGCTACAATCCGAATGCCGACCTCTCGAAGGTGAGCATCACCCATACGGGTGATTCGCAAGCCTCGATCGTAGACCTCAGCGCGTTCCTGCTCGGAGGCGATGTCTCCGCGAACGTCGAGTTGGCTGACGGCGACGTCATCATCGTGCCGTCGAAGGCGCTCCCCAGCATCGGCAAGATATCGGTGCTCGGGGCCGTGAGTCAGCCGGGCGTGTACGAGATCAACCAGGGCGCCACCGTCCGCGAGGCGATCATGATGGCCGGAGGTCCGACCGAGCTCTCCGACATCGACAACTGCACGCTCAGGCACGACGGCTCGTCGGATAGTATCATCATCGACTACGCCCTGGCCATGCAGGGCGATCCGCAGGCGAATGTCGTGCTCAAGCCCGGCGACATAATCTACATCGGCGCCAGGCAGCAGCTCGGGTACTACACCATCCAGGGCGGAGTGAACGCGGCCGGGCGGTATGAGCTGAAGGGCAAGACGACCATCACCGAGGCGATCGCCATTGCCGGTGGTGTGAGGGATCGAGCCAAGCTCGACGACGTGCGCGTCCTGCGCACCTCCGGCGAGGGCTCGCAGAAGATCCAGGTCAACGTGAAGAACGTCATGTCCGGCACGGCCGAGAACATCTACGTCGAGAGCGGGGACAGCATCTACGTGCCCCAGGGCAAGGACAAGGCGAACATCCTGCAGTGGGCATCGATCGCCATCAGCCTGCTCTGGCTGCTGTCCGACAGAGACTAGGGTTCAGACTGCGGACTGCAGCAGATCCGGTCCGGAACCTGCAGTCCGCAGTCTACCAAAAGGAGCACAGCCCGTGAGATTCTGGGAGTTCTACCGTATTGCCGTCAAGCGTCGGTGGATGATCCTCGGCATGGTCCTGATCACCGTTGTGGCCATATGCCTCGCCACCGCAAACGAGGAGCCCTTCTACCAGGCCAGAGTCCAGTTGATGCCGTCCGCCGCCGCGCTGTACAAGCCGGTTCTGCAGCATCCCACCGTCGGCGTCGCGGGTCCTCCGAAGGAACTCGGAGACAGCCAGTTGCCGAACCTGATGAGCTTGCTGGCGAGCAACCAGGTGGCGGAGCGAGCCATCCGAATGGCCGGGATCACGGACACTCCGGAGGGTCTGCGCTACCGGATGGTGGTCTCGACCGCCACGAATCCCGGCGCCCGCAGCCGCGATGACTCCGGCACTGACATGATCGTCGTCACCGTGAAGGACAGCGATCCGCAGCGCGCCGTGAAGACGGTCAACGCTATCGCCCACGTCTTCTCCAACTACTACCAGGAGATCAGCCACCAGGAGGCGGTGGACAGCCGGAAGTTTCTTGAGCAGCAGCTCGAAGCCGCGCGGAATAACCTGGAGGCCGCATCCAACGATCTGCGGTCGTTCAAGCTGGCGCACAATATCACGTCTCTGCCCGAGATGACTTCCACCGCGATGGCAAGCCTGAGGCAGTCCATCTCGGACAGGGATGCCGCCCGGTCCGCTCTGGCGGAGGCCAACGCCAAACTCGCGGATGTCAACCGGCAGCTTCGGTCCATGGGCCCCACGAGACGTGTGACCGAGGGCACGACCGATTCCCCCATGCTCCACGCCATCGAGGGCGAGTTGGCGCAGGCGACTCAGGCTCTCAACGATGCTCGCTCGAAATACATGGAGGAGCACCCCAGGGTGTTGGCGCTGAAGGCCCAGGTCGAGGAGATCAACGACCGGCTGGAGCAGGAGCGGACGAAGATGAAGATGACCGTCTCGCAGGTGCGGAATCCCGTCTACGAGCAACTCCTCCAGCAGAAGGCCACGCTTCAGGCGGAGCGTGACGGTCTCGCGGCCAAAGTCGCACAGCTCAGCACATCCGTCGGCAGCGCGGTCGGAAGCATCACTCCCGGGCTGGATGTGGAGCTGTTGAGGCTCGAGAACGAGTTCCAGACCGCCCAGAACGCTTACAACAATCTGGAGACCCAACTCCACCAGGCGAAGATCAACGAGCGGGAGACGTCGTCCACCGGTGCGATCAGGATCGTCGATACGGCCGAGCGCGCCGAAGGGCCGATCGGGAGCAACAGGCTGGCGTACATCGGGATGGGCATCATCCTCAGCCTGGTGGTCGGCCTTGGACTGGCGATCACCATGGATGCGCTCGACAACCGGATCAAGTCGAAGACCGACCTTGAGCATCTGCTCGCGCTCCCGGTCACCGCGCTGATCCCGAGGTACCTGGAGGGTCCCACGTCCGATCTGGCGCGGCTGAGTCACACGGATCCGCTGTCGCCGATCGCCGAGGCATACCGCTTCCTGCGGACCGATCTGCTGCTCACCACCGAGCAGACGGATGCGAAATCGATCATGGTGGCGACCGCGAAGCCGGGCCAGGGCGGCACGACCACCGCGGCCAACCTCGCCATATCGCTTGCGATGGACGGCAAGCGCGTGATCCTGGTGGACGCCGATATGCGCCGGCCCTCGCTGCACAGGATCTTCAAGGCGGCAAACGAGTACGGTCTGAGCAGCATCCTGTGCAACGAAAAGGACTTCCAGGACGTGGTGGTGAGCACGGAGATCGACAATCTGCTGCTCCTGCCCGCTGGCCCGGCGCCCAGCAATCCCGCCGAACTGCTCGGATCGGCGCGCATGAGGATGCTGGTCGATACGCTCAGCGAGTACGCCGACTACGTGCTCTTCGACACGCCGTCAGCGATCGCGTTTACGGACAGCGTGGTGCTGTCGCAGCTCCTTGACGGGGTCATGCTCGTCGTAAGGGCGCAACAGGTGCCGCGCGGCGTGGAACTGCAGGTCAGAAACCTTCTGAACAAGGCGAACGCGAACATCCTGGGGGTGGTGCTGAACGACGTCCAGCCTGAGATGGTGGACAGCTACTACTACCACTCGCACTACTATCCGAACCTGAAGCGCAGGAAGCCGGGCGCGCTGCCGGGCAGCGTGAGCGAGAGGAGTCTACCGCCTACTGGAGAGTAGCGCTCGCAGGAGCGGACAGGCGCTGGGAAGCCGGGACATCGTCGGCCGTGGGGACTCTGTTCGTCTGCCCCATCTCGGCGAGGGCCTTGAGCTTCGCCAACTCCTTCTCCATGTCGATCTGATCGATTCGGCGGTCGTCGAGAGCGTTGATGATTCTCTCCGCCAGGCGGATTGCGCCGAGTACGAGCATCTCGTTCTCATAGTCCACGTAGACGTGGAAGCGTCCCCTGGGGTCTATCCGCCAGTTCCACTGGGTCTCGCCCTTGAGTATCCGCGACTTCTGGACCTGGCCCTGAAGCTCGATGATCAGATGCTCGAACAGGTGCGGGATCTCCGTGGCGCGGCACTCTTTCTTGAACGTGTAGCCGTTGTCGTTCTCGCAGCGGTGCCGGGCTAGGTGCGGGAAGAGTTTGAAGAGCAAGCGCGGGATATGCGGCGCGTGTTCTGTCGAATACCTTGTCGGATCCGACATCTCAACTACAAGCTTTACCCTGTTTCTGTCGTAGAAGAGGATCTCGACGACTTTCACTGGGAACACGCGCTCCTTCTGTAAAGGTAACGAGGACAGAGCTACCCCGTGATCATCTGATTTGTGAGGTTCGCTGTCGTGGCAGACAGCGTTGGTGCCCGCCATTCCGGCGGTCGGGTGGGAGCAGAAAAAACTACCCTGCCTGACGAAGCCGTCTCGTCAGTCCATAGTTTATCACGCGTGAGCGAGGTTGTAAAGGGAGGTCGTGAAAGAATTTGAAGGTCGCCCTTATCGCGCCCCAGCCTTTCGTGGATATCCGTGCGACTCCCATGGAAAACCTGCGGCTCACCCGGATCCTCGCGGATGCGGGCCACGAGGTGGATGTCATCACCTACCCTCTGGGTACGGCCGATGACTATCCGGGCGTAACCGTGTACCGGTGCCGCCGCCCGCCGCTAGTGCGGTCCGTCGGAATCGGTTTCTCGATGGCGAAACTGCTCCTCGACGCCGGCCTGATGGACCGTGCGTTCCGGCTGGCCTGGGATCGCGGATACGACTGCATCCACGGCGTAGAGGAGGGAGCGATCATCGGCGGAGTGATCGCCAAGCGCCTCGGGATCCCGCTCATCTACGACATGGATTCCGTGCTCAGCTACGAGATCGCCCAGAGCCGTCTGAGGTCCATCCCGGGGATACAGCGGTTGTGCCGGTCCGTCGAGCGATGGGCGATCCGGTCGGCATCGGTGGTCATCACGATCTCCGAGCACATGGCGCAGATCGCACGGGAGATCAACCCTCGCGCGCACGTGGCGGTCATACCGGACGTGCCGCTCACGGCGGACGTCGAGCCCGATGCGGAGCGCATACACGGCTTCCTCGCGCCCCAGTGCGAGTGCGGGGAGTGCCTGATCCTCTACGCGGGCTCGTTCGCGCGCTACCAGGGACTCGACCTGCTTATCAGCGCCATGAGGCGCGTGATCGAGCGGAAGCCGGACGCCGCGCTCGTGATGGTCGGCGGCGATGACAAGGAAATCGCCCGGATGCGGCGGCTCGTCGAGATAGAGGGTGTGAGTGGGCATGTGCACTTTGTGGGTAAGAGACCGCCGGAGGAGATTCCGCATTTCCTTGCGGCCGCCGATGTCCTGGTCTCGCCGCGCAGTCGGGGCATGAACCCGCCGGCCAAGGTGGCTACGTACATGAAGTCGGGGACGCCGACCGTCGCCACCGACATCCCGGCGCACACGGCGATCCTGAGCCCGGACGCCGGATTTCTGACGCCGACGACGCCGGAGGGCCTCGCGGAGGGGATTCTCAGGGCGCTGACGGATCGCGAGGAAGCTAACCGCAGAGCAGAGAGAGCAAAGGAGATCGTCTCATCGCTGACTTGGGACCTTCACCGGCAGCAGGTGCTCGACGCCTATGCCGTCATCGAACGCCGCCGCCGGTGACCGGCGCCGATCCCGACCGACAACACTCTTGAAATAAGCTCTGACAATTGACGACTGTTCTCCCATGAACAAACTGCAGCGCATCATGCGACTCGCAACCACATATCGCGCTTACCGACGGACCGACGAAGTCTGCTCGCACTCGCCCACCAGGATCTGGGTCGAGCCGACCAGTCATTGCAACCTCCGATGCGGATTCTGCCTGAACCGCAAGCTCGGCCGCGATCAGAAGGGGTACATGGATATGGACCTCTTCCGCGACCTTATCGATCAGATCTCCGGCCCGGATCATGCAGTCCACCAGGTCAACCTGTTCCACCGCGGCGAGTCTCTGCTCCATCCGGAGATCGGCTCGATGATCCGGTACGCCTCATCCGCCGGGCTGCAGACGCGCATCCACACGAACGGCACCGTCCTCGACCGCGAGAAGTCGCTCGAACTGCTCGACTCGGGGCTCGACATCCTGTCGTTCTCGTTCGACGGCTACGACAAGCGCATGTACGAGGCGAACCGCGTCAATGCCTGCTTCGAGAAGACGCTCGACAACATCATCAGCTTCCTCAAGGTCAAGAAGACCGAGTCCCGCCGAAAGCCCTTCGTCGTGCTCGAGTTGATGGAGATCGGCGATGATCCGCCGGCGGTTATAATGCGGAAGCGTGGCGAGTTCCTGCGCCGGTTCGATGGGCTCCCGCTGGACAAGTTCGTAATTCGGACCCCACACAACTGGGGTGGTGGGGTCGATGTGGGTAAAGAGCAGTCCGGGCTGCTCAAAGCGCATCGCATCCCGTGCCCGCTGCTCTGGCACGCGCTCGCCGTCTTCTGGGACGGGAGCGTGATGCCGTGCTGCCAGGACTTCTACGGCGCGCTGTCGCTCGGCAGTCTCAAGGAGTCGAGCATCGCGGAACTCTGGAACGGCGAGCGCATGAGGGAACTCCGACGTCGGATGGCTGCTCCCCTTCTCGCTGAGAAGGGGGTAGGGGAAGACCGGATCCCCTGCGCGACCTGCGATCGGATCATCCGAACGACCGTTGCCGGCATACCGACGGACTATCTCGGCAGGTTCATCAGCGAGAGCGTGCTGAACTACGGCTGGCTGAGCAAGCTCCTGCCGCATTGATACCGAGCGCGTCCGGGTCTGGGACGCTTTGGTACGACTGGGAGACTATCTTGGGCAAACTTAGACATGCCGTGAACCTCGTCGCCTTCGCGGCCGGGGCTGTGGAACCGAGGACCGGTCCGGCGAAGGTGGCCTGGGACGTCACCTACCGCTGCAACCTGAGATGCAGGCACTGTCACCTCTGGCAGACCAAGGAGCATGCCGACCTCGATACCGATGAGGCGATGAAGCTGGTCTCGGACCTGGCGCGCATCGGCACGCTCCACCTGTCGCTCTCCGGCGGGGAGCCGTTCCTGCGCGCCGATCTGCTCGATCTGGCGTCGCACGCCCGCGATCAGGGGCTCACCGTAGGAGTGAATACGAACGGTACGCGCCTGATCGTCGCGGAGAAGGCAAGAAGGGCCTGTCAGGCGGGGATCGGCACGTTCTTCATCTCGCTGGACGGCCCCGATGCCGAGACGCACAACGCGCTCCGAGGCGCTCCCCACGCGTTCGACTCCGCCATCCGCGCCATCGACAACCTGATCGAGCAGCGTCCGAGCCGTTCGACCAAAGTGTTCATCAACACGACCGTCACCCGCGGCAACGTCGATCGCCTCGATGAGATCGTGGGCCTTGCGCGCGAGCACGGGGTGGACGGCATGACGATGTCGGTGATCAACGACGTCGACAAGTACTCGCCCGAGGCCGAGACGAGCATGTCCGGCTCCGATACCGACGGCTTCTCCGCGCGCCTGCGGAAGGTCACCACGGATTCCGGCGGGCTGATCCCTCACTCGCGCGAGTACCTGGACAACTTCAGCACCTATCTCGACCGGCCGAACGATCTGTACAAATACCGCTGCGTGGCCGGATACTCGACCGCGCTCGTTCACCCCGACGGTGAGGTCTATCCATGCCCGGTCGCATTTGCATCGATGGGCAATATACGCCGGAAACCGTTTCCTGAGATATGGTCATCGGATCAGGCGAGCGAGATTCGCCGCAGGATCAAGGCCAACCAGCATCCCATCTGCTGGTTCGACTGCATCGCGCCGCTCAGCCTCCTGATGCACGACCTGAGACACTTCAGGGTCCACAGGCTGCTCGACCGGCGCACTCTCGGCCACGTGTTGAGAAGGATTGCGAGGTGATGACATGGCACGAGCGCTGGTCACCGGCGCAACGGGTTTCACCGGCTCACATCTGGCAAAGCGGCTCCTCGACGAGGGTCACGAGGTACGGCTCCTCGTTCGATCGACGAGCAGCGCCTCCCAGCTCGAACTCGCCGGCGCTCACGTCGTCACCGGCGACCTGACGAACCAGGCAGCCGTTTGGGAGGCGACGAACGGCGTCGATGTCGTCTATCACGTCGCTGCTCTGTTCCGGAAAGCCGGTCTGCCGGACAGCGCCTACTGGGAGACGAACACCACCGGCACGGTGAACCTGCTCGATGCCGCGCACCGAAGCGGGGTCAGGCGGTTCGTCCACTGCAGCACGGTGGGAGTGCTCGGCCACATCAGCAACCCGCCGGCCGATGAGGACCGTCCCTACCATCCGGGCGACATCTACCAGATCACCAAGTGCGAGGGAGAGAAGGCGGCGCTTCACTACTACCGGGAGATGGGCCTCCCGGTCACAGTCGTGCGCCCGGCGGGTATCTACGGCCCCGGCGACACCAGGTGGCTGAAGCTCTTTCGCTCGGTCGCGCGGCGGCGGTTCGTCATGCTGGGCAGCGGTGAGACCACCATACACCTCGTCTACATCGACGATCTCGTGGACGCATTCCGTCTGGCGGCTGACAGCCCTGAATCGGTGGGGAGAGTTTACATCACTGCTGGTGACAGGTATATAACGCTGAACGAGTTGGTGCGTACTATCGCTGAGGAAGTCGGCGCGCCCGTCCCGAAGCTGCACATTCCCGTGAAGCCGGTCCGGATGATCAGCGGCGTGTGCGAGGACATCTGCCGGTTGCTGAAGATCGAGCCGCCGTTGTACAGACGGAGGGTGGACTTCTTCATCAAGGACCGGGCGTTCGATATCACTCGTGCCCGGCGCGAGTTGGGCTACGCGCCGAAGGTCGATGTGCCGGAAGGGGTGGCGCGCACCGCCGCCTGGTACAGAGAGCAGGGATACCTATGAGCGGCGATTCCGGGGAACGCGAGCGCACGGAGTTTCACGCACGGCTGACCGACGAAACGACATCGGCGTTCGCCAAGTACTGCGACACCGCCGTCGGCAAGCGGGGCATCGCCTCGCTGATCGGATACGAGCTCGCGTTCGGCCTGGCGTCCCCCGCGCCGGGAGCGCTCGGCTACCTGATCCGAAAGAAGGTCCTGCCCCGGATGCTTGGCCGCGCCGGAAGAGGCATCATCTTCGGCCGCGACCTGGTCTTTCGCCATCCGCACCGGATCACCATCGGCGACGGGACGATCCTCGACGATCACTGCGTGCTCGACGCCAAGGGCGACTGCGAGGTCGGCATCAGCCTCGGGTCGGGAGTCATGATCGGCCGCGGCACCAGTCTGAGCTGCAAAGGCGGCACGATCGAGGTCGGCGACAACACGAACATCAGCGGAAACTGCATGCTGATCTCGGAGTCGAAGCTCGTCCTGGGGAAGAACGTCCTGATCGCCGGCATGTGCTACCTGATCGCCGGCGGGAATCACAGTTTCGAGCGGACCGATATCCCGGTGGTCCGGCAGCCGATGGAGCACAGAGGCGGCATCGTGATCGAAGACAACTGCTGGCTGGGCGCGAATGTCACCGTCATCGATGGGGTGACCATCGGCCGGGATTCCATCATCGGAGCCGGCTCCGTCGTCACGAAGAGCATCCCGAAGTTTGCGATCGCGGTGGGTGTGCCCGCTCGTATTCTCAAGATGCGGAGGTAGTCTGACCACTGCGGTCTGCGATCCGGCAAGCTATGATCAAAGTCATCCATATCTGCGACAAGTTCGGCGTGAGGGGCTCGACCACTCACGGCGTATCACGGTTCTTCGCATTCGTCCTCCCGAGGCACGACGCGACACGGTTTGATGTGCGGCTCTACGCTCTGAAGGAGCCCGATCCCTCGAGTCGGGCGCTGGAGGAGCGGGGAGTAAGCCTGAAGTATCTGCACCGGTCCAAGCTCAGGCCCGGCATCCTGTCGAGCTTCCTGGACGTCATCCGGACCGAGCGGCCTGATATCCTGCACCTGCACGGCTGGATAGCCGCCAACTTCGGACGGCTTGCGGGATGGATGACCAGCGTCCCGACGATCGTGCATGAGCACGGCGTCGATCCGAAGTTCCCGCTCAGCCAGCGCCTCGCCGATCGGCTCCTGGCGCCGTGTACGCACACGGGGCTCACGGTGGCGGAATCGGTGCGCAGGTTCATGGTCGCCAACCGCTCAATGCCGGCGTCGAAGATCAGGCTGATCTACCTCGGGGTACCTCTGGACGAGTTCCATCCCGCGGACGCGCAGGTCGTGTCGGACGAGAAGGCGCGTCTGGGTATACCCCCGGAGAGCCCGGTGATCGGCGCCGTGGGCCGGGCAGATGTGCAGAAGGGAATCACCTACCTGATTCAGGCCGCGTCGTGGGTGCTGAAGGAGGCGCCTGAGGCCCGATTCCTCATCGTCGGCGACGGACCGAAGCTCGACGAGCTGAAGTCGGAGGCGCAGTCGCTCGGTATCGGCGACAAGGTCGTGTTCGCCGGTCACAGGGACGACGTGCCGGTGGTCCAGACGATGATGGACATCCAGGCGTTCCCGTCGCTATGGGAGGGCACTCCGCTCACCGTATTCGAGGCGTTGGCGATGGGCCGCACGATCGTCTCGACCGACGTGGACGGCCTGGGCGAGGTGCTGGAGGACGGCAGGAGCGCCCTGATAGTGCCGCCCGCGCAGCCCCACGCGCTGGCCGATGCGGTCGTTCGTCTCCTCAGGGACCGCGACCTGGCATCCCGGCTCGCGGCAGGAGCCAAGAAGTCGAGCAGGGATTACGACATCAGCAGAACGGTTCGGAGCCTCGAAGCGCTCTATGAGGAGATAGGGAACGGAGGATAGAGGATATCCCTGCTTCTCCTACCGGACGTGCGGGGAACGCGGCATGCCACGGATATGCCTCCTGACGGAGACCTTTCACCCTGTGGTGGGCGGAGGAGAGACACATGCCAGACTACTTTCGGCGGAGCTGAACGCGCTCGGCATGCCGACCTTCGTCATTACCCGCCGGAGCTTTCCCTATCTTCCTGTCCGCGATCGCGTCGGCATCACGCCGATCTATCGCGTCTCGCCCACCCGCATGAAGCGCTGGGGCAAGTATGCGATGGTGCCGTATGTGCTTCGCGCGCTGGCGCAGTTCAGAGATGAGTACGACCTGATCTACGTCTGCGGCTTCAGGGTGCTGGGAGCGCCGACGGTGCTGGCGGCGAGTACGCTGCGGAAGAGGTGCGTGCTGCGCGCGGAGGTGCTCGGGGAGCTGTCCGGCAAGTACGCCATGGCCTACAGCCGCCTGCCTGCCGTGGTGTCGCGGTCATACGCCACCGCGATCACCGCTCGCAATTCGATACTGAGACGAGCCGACGGGTTCGTCGGTATCAGCGAGCCGATCGTAGAGGAGTTCCTCCGGCATGGAGTGCCTTCGGAGAAGATCCACCCGATCCCGAACGGCATCGATCCGGAGATCTTTCGGCCGGCCACCCTTGCCGAGAAGCGCGACTTGAGGCGCAAGCTCGGCCTGCCGAGCGGAGTCATCGCGGCGTACAGCGGCAAGCTGAACCGGGGAAAGGGCCTCGAAAACCTCATCAGGGCATGGCACACCGTCGTTCGGAACACGAAAGATGCCCATCTCGTGCTCGTCGGCTCGGGAGGCAACCAGTCGCTGTCGTGCGAGCCCCAACTCCGTCATGCGGTGCGGTCGCTGAACCTCGAACCGACGGTCACATTCACCGGGTACGTGGACTGCGTGCATGAATACCTGCAGGCATCCGACCTGTTCGTCTTTCCGACCGAGAACGAGGCGTTCGGCATCGCGCTGGTCGAGGCGATGTCGTGCGGGCTGCCGTCGATTGCCTCGCATGTAGGGGGCATCCCTGGGATAGTGGACCACCTCAACAACGGCGTGCTGGTCGATCCGGGCGAGGCCGATGCGCTCGCATGGTCGATCATGGCGCTGATCGAGCAGCCCGACCTTCGGGGAAGGCTGGCGCATGAGGCCCGGGAATCGGTGCGGCGGCGCTTCTCGATCCGTGTGGTGGCGGAGCAGCACAAAGAGTTGTTCAGCTCGATCTGCAATGCGCCTGATGAGTAGATATGACCGGACGAATCGCCAAGAACCTGGCTGAGATAAGCTCAACCGCCCTCGATCTCGCAGGAGGGCGCTATCCTTCGTTCGTCTACGGCGTGGGTATCCGGCCGGGGCAGATACCCGTGTTTTGCTTCCACTCCGCCGAGCCTGATCTGTTCGAGCCGCGTCTCGCATTCCTGGCGGAGAACGGCTATGCCACGCTCACCGCGGACGAGTACTTGTCCGTCATGCGCGGGGAGATGACTCCGCCGCCGAGAGCGGTCGTGCTCACATTCGACGACGGGTGGGGCTCGCTCTGGTCGATCGGCTATCCCATCCTGAGGAAGTACGGGCTCAAGATCGTGGTTTTCCTGATACCCGGGCGCATCGAGCGGCGCAGGGAATATCTGCCGAACCTCCCGGACTTGGAGGACGGCAAGTGCGCTCCGCAGGACGTCTTTGGCCGGGACTCGTCTGAGCATCCGTTGCTGACGTGGGAGGAGATTGCCGAGATGCACGAGAGCGGCCTCGTAGACTTCCAGTCGCACTCGTACAGCCACTCGCTCATAGCCCGGTCGCCCAGGATAGTGGACTTCGTCAATCCCGGAATGCTGCGGTCCTGCAACCTCCTGGAACTCCCGCACCGGGCGCGTCTCGGGGAGCCGTTGTACGAATCCGCTCCCCGGCTCTCCGACGTGCGGCAAGTCACTCCTCCGGCGCGTATCCGCGAGGAGTGCGTCTCGGTTGTGGAGGCGCATGGGGACGGCTTCTTCGACGCGCCCGATTGGCGTTCGAAGCTGTGGGAGGTCGCGCAGAGGCACGTCATCAAAGCCGACGACCTGCACGTCGAGAGCCAAGTCGAGCACTCATCCGCCGTCTGGACGGAGTTGTTCGGCTCCAGACGGCTCATCGAGGAGCACCTGCCCGGTAAGGAGGTCTGTCACATCTGCTATCCATGGCACGTCGCCGGCCGGACCGCGCTCAAGACGGCTCAGGAGGTCGGGTATCGCGCGGGCTTCATGGGCAAGGTCGATGGCCGGTACTACAACCGGAGTTGCTCGGAGCCGTTCCACGCGGCCAGGATCGGCGGCGATTTCTTCTTTCGCCTTCCGGGGAAGGGCAGGGCGCCGATGATGCGCCTGCTCCTCGGGAAGCTGGCTCGGCGGGTCCGACAGGGCTCGCCGTATCTCACGCACTGAGGTCGTTCTTTGGAAAACCTGCGATCGCTCGGCCGGAACACGCTGTACTCGGGGCTGTCGGCGGCAAGCAACGCGCTGCTGGTGGTGCTTGTCGTGCTCGCGGCAAACGTGCTGGGCGACAGGGCGTTCGGCGAGTTCAGCTTTGCGCTTGCGATAGCCTCGATCTTCGAGATGCTGGTCGATCTCGGCCTGAACACGCTGGTGGCCAGGAACGTCGCGCGCGACAGAGGGCTCGCCGCTCGATATCTTCCCAGCATACTCTCCTGGAAGATCCTGCTTTCCCTGGCGGCGATGGGGCTCCTGGTGCTGACGGTCTGGCTGCTGCAGCGGGACTCACAAGCCAGGATCGCCGCGTTCATCCTCGGCGTCGGGATCGTGCTGCGGTCGTTCAAGTCGACGTCTCAGGCATTCTTCCAGTCCCACGAGCGCTTTGACCTGATGCTCCTGACGACCTACATCGAGAGGGCGCTGGTGCTCGGTCTGGGTATAGCAGTCCTCTATACCGTCGGCGGTCTGATCCCATTCTGCATCGTGTTCGTGCTTGCGCGAGTCCCGGATCTGGCCATCTCGTTCTGGCTGGTCAACAGCAGGATCGCGAAGGTACGTCTTGCCGCCGACTGGGCGCTGGTCCGGCGCATGCAAAGGGATGCTCTCCCGTTCGCGTCGTACTCGCTGATCACGGTACTCTACGTCTTCATCGGCACGGTCATTCTGGGGGCCGTGAGGTCGTCGGAGGAAGTCGGATGGTACAACGCGGGCTACAAGATATACGAGGGCCTGACGATGTTCCCCGCGTTCGTCGCGGCCGCCGTTCTTCCGAGGCTCTCACGGCTGTTCGTGACTGACCGGGGGCTCCACGCGGGCCTGTCGGTTCGAACGGTGAGGTACCTGTCCATGATCTCGTTCCCGATCGTCATAGTGTCGGGCTACATGGCCCCGTGGGTGATCAGACTGCTCTTCGGTACGGACTACCTGCCCGCCGTGACTCCTCTGCACATACTGCTCGGCGCCACGGTGCTCATGTTCACCAATGTCATGCTCAACACGATCCTGATCTCCGCCGATCAGCAGGCGGTAGTCGTGCGCGTCGCCGCCGCAGGCCTGGCGGTGATGACCTGTTCCAACCTCCTGCTCGCGGCTCGATTCGGGATTGTGGGAGCCGCGGCGTGCGTTGCCGTTAGCGAGGCGTGCGTGTTGATGATGCTCCTGCTCGCCGCGAGCAGGCAACTCTTCTCCATCCGGCTTCATCTGCACGTCTGGAAGCCGGTCCTTGCGTGCGTGGTATCGCTGCTGGCAGTGCGGGCGCTCGGTCTCTCCCCGCTGTCGTCCGCGGCGCTATTCGCCGCCCTCTATGTCGCCGGCATGTCGGCGATGCGACCGTTCAGCCCCGGAGAGTGGGCCGAACTGCGGAGTGTCTTTCTCCCCGGTTCCGCCAAGGAGTGATCGGCATCGGCGTTTTGAACTCGGAAGCGCGCGGGTAAGAGTGGCTGTGTGTGCCCATTGTCTACACACGATTGATTGCAGGAAGCATAAGTAGAAGGCAGCCGGCACGACTCGGCGCCGACTCGCTGAGGAGGTCCACTTGGCCACTGCGCTCCCGAGAACCGAGGACTCGCCGTATGCATCGCCCGACCCGGAGACCGTCGAGTTCTCCGTGATCATACCCGTCTACAACGAAGAGCCGAATATCCTTCCGCTCTACGCCGCCCTGAGACCGGTGCTTCGGCATCTCAACAAGAGCTGTGAGATCATCTTCATCGACGATGGCAGCTCGGACGGCACCTTCAAGGCCCTTCAGTCCGTCCACGATGCCGATCCGATGTGCCAGGTGATCCGCTTCCGGCGCAACTTCGGCCAGACCGCCGCGCTTGCCGCCGGATTCGCGCACGCGCGCGGCGACGTCATCGTCACGCTCGACGGCGATCTGCAGAACGACCCGAACGACATCCCGATGCTCCTCGACAAGATCGAGGAGGGCTACGACGTCGTGAGCGGCTGGCGTGTTCGGCGCAAGGACAAGTTCCTCACGCGCAGGGTGCCGTCGATATGCGCGAACTGGCTGATATCCAGGATCACCGGGGTCCGGCTGCACGACTACGGCTGCACGCTCAAGGCCTACCGCCGCGAGGTCGCACAGAACATCGATCTCTACGGCGAGATGCACCGATTCATCCCCGCGATGGCGAGCTGGATGGGCACGGATGTGGCCGAGATCCAGGTGAACCACCATCCGCGAGTGCATGGCACATCCAAGTACGGTCTCTCCCGGACTCTGCGCGTCGCCCTCGATCTGATCACGGTGAAGTTCCTGCTCAGTTATGCAACGAAGCCGCTGCGGATGTTCGGCACATTCGGCTTCGTCTCGGGGCTGAGCGGCTTTCTCCTGGCGGCATGGCTGTCCGTGCAGAAACTGGTCTTCGGGCAGGGCCTCTCCGACCGCCCGATGCTCTTCCTTGCGATCCTCCTGATACTTGTCGGCGTGCAGTTCGTGACGATGGGCCTACTCGGCGAGATGATGGTGCGCATATATCACGAAGGCCAGGGCAAGCCGACATACGTGATCAAAGAGCACCTGAAGTAGCGCGGCCGGCGGTACCGTGACCTGGTCCTATTCGCGATCAACCCGTTCATCCGGTATGGATAGCATAAAACGAAGAGCCACATTGTCGCTGCTGAGTTCGTACGCCTCGCAGTTCGCAACCACGGCTACCAGCCTGGTGACGAAGATCGTCCTCGCGCACCTGATCGCGCCCGATGACCTCGGGCTCTACGCCAAGGCCCTGCTCGTCCTACTCGCCGGCGACGTCCTGGTGGACCTCGGCGTCTCCCAGCACATCATCCGCGAGCGCCACCGTCCGTACGGCAACCTGCTGGCGCTTCGCTTCACCATCGCGCTTGTCCTGGTAGGGCTGATCGAGGTCTTCGTCGGGAGGTTCCACGCCTGGGACGCGGCATTCCCACCGGTGATGCGCGCGATGGCGGTAGTCATCATCATCAAGGCGCTCTCGTCCGTGCCCACTCTATACCTCGACCGCGAACTGCTCATCCAGCGGTCGCTCCTGCCGGAGTTGACGAGGCTTCTAGTCACCGGCGTGGTCAGCATCGGACTTGCATACTATCACTACGGCGTCTGGGCGCTGGTCTGGGGAACCGTGGCGGGCGAGGCGGTCTTCGCCATCATGATCTGGCGCGCCGCTGCGGGGAGGATGCCGGTCGAGCTCACGCTCCGGCACTCCGTATCCCTTGTGCTCGGAGGCAAGTACCTCTTCCTCATCGCCCTGATGGGATTCGCTCTGCAACAGGGACACGTCGCTATCCTCGGCACCCTGGTCGATGACAGGCAGCTCGGCTACTACACGATGGCCGCAACGCTGGTGGTCCTGGTCTCGAAGGTGGTCGAGACGGCGGTGTACCGTGTCATATATCCGATCCTCTGCGAGTACAGGGACGATACGGCGGCCATGGGTCGGGCGTATCGTCAGGCGACTCTCGCGGTGTATGCCATCGAGGCCCCGATCTACTTCTACCTGCTGTTCAACGCCTCCGTCGTCGTGCCGGCGGTGCTGGGCCACAAGTGGATGCAGGCCGCCGTGCTCGTCCGGGCGCTCAGCGTCGCCGGACTCGTCAATCCGTTCTGCACCTTCGGCTATGAGGTCGTGAGGGCGCGGAAGAAGGACAGCGTCCTCACGTCGTCGATGGTGATCGGCGCGGTGAGCATGATGGTGTTCGGCTACGTCCTGACGTTGCGGTACGGGACGCTCGGCATGGTCGCCGCGACTTACCTCATATTCGGGGCCGTGCCGGTCATCGTCAGCGTCTACCGCATCCTTCGGCCGGACTTCCTGCTGCTTGCCCGGCAGATCTCCGTCGTCTACGCGGCATCGCTGGTCCCGATGGCGGCAGTCAGCCTCGGGTTCTCATCCATCCCTGCGATGGGTGCAGCCATCGCGGGTTTACTGATTCCCGCTTGCTGGTATACGTTCTACAGGATCTATGCGAACGGGCTCGGGCGGAGCACTCTGCAGACGCTCATGTCCGGGCGGTCCGCGCCCGTCGAGGCCGGAGTGGCCGAATGACTCGCGACACAGGACTTTGACAGGAAATGGTTGATCACACTACGCGCCGGCTCCCCCGTGTCGGCGCGCTCGTAGTTAATTGGAACCGAAAACAGGACACGCTGGAGTGCATCGACTCCCTCCTGGGATCGACGTATCCGGCGCTCGTGGTATACGTGGTCGATAACGGCTCGACCGACGGCTCCGCCGACGCCATCGCCGAGCGGTACCCGGCCGTGCGGCTGATCCGCTCGCCGGAGAACCTCGGATTCGCCCAGGGAAACAACCTCGGGCTGGCGTCCGTGATGGCCGACGGGATCGATCTCGTGTTCCTGGTGAACAACGACGTCATCGTGTCGCACGATGCCGTGGAATGGCTGGTCGCCGGCGCTCACGGCCACCCGGACGCCGGCGTGCTCTCGCCGAGGGTGATGCTCTATTCGAAGCCGGACATCATCTGGTCTACCGGCGGCATGCTCGACGATGAGACGGGCGTCGCCACTCAGAGGCACTACGGCGAGAGGAATGTGGGTCAGGCGGAGGCCGCGTCGGAGATCGACTACGCCGTCGGCTGCGCGATGCTCGTGAGGACCGAGGCGATCCGCAAGGCGGGCCTCATGGACTCCCGCTACTTCATGTACTACGAGGAGGCGGAATGGTGTCGGCGCATCCGTCAGGCGGGCTACAAGATCATGTACTCTCCGCCGAGCGAGGTCTGGCACAAGGTCGAGTTGGGCGACGAGTCGCGCAACGATTCGCCATACTACTTTTCGCGGAACCGTCTGCTCTTTCTCGAGTCCGTTGGGACTCCGCGGAAACGGATCGCCCGCATCGCGGTTATGGATCTCCTGAGGAGCGCGGCGGCCCATGCGGCCAGGGGACGACTCCGCAGGAGCCGCCTGATGCTGCTCGGCCTGCTCGACTTCTATTTCGGCCGCTTCGGTCGCCTGGGCGCTTGCTGATCATGAAGATTCTCGCCGTCTCCACCTGGTTTCCATATCCGCCCGACAACGGCTCGAAGATGAGGGCCTATCATCTGCTGCGGCATCTCGGCGAGAGGCACCGGCTCGATCTGCTGGCAATGCGCCAATCGGATGACGACCTGATCCACCTCGACCGGGTACGGGCGTTCTGCAGGAGGGTCAACACCTACCGCGAGCCGGAATTCCGACCATCCGGACTCGGAGGTATCGCGGCATTCTTCTCGCCCGTACCGCGCTACTTCCAGGCGCATCACAGCCCCGGACTGGATGCCGAGCTGCGGGAATGGTCGTGGGGAGAGCAGTACGATGCGATCATAGCGGTCACCCTGGGAGCGGCTCCGTACGTCGCCCCCCTTCGCACGTTCGCCCGCAAGATCCTCGACGAGCACAATGTCGAGAGTCAGGTGATCAAGAGGCGATCGCGTGAGGAGAGATCGCTCCTGACGCGGTTGCGGTATCTGCCGACATGGGTAAAGGCAGAGAGCTATGAGCGTATGCTGGCGTCCCGCTTCGATGCGGTGTCGGTCGTCTCAGAGCAGGAGCAGGATCTTTTTCGGGCGCTCCTCCGCGGCGGCAAGCCGATCTCGGCCGTGATCCCCAACGGGATCGACCCGGCGCTGCTCGAGTACCACGGGACTGCCAGGGAGAGTGATCTGCTGATCTTCACCGGCGCGCTGAGCTACGGCCCGAACCGCGATGCGGCGGAGTGTCTCTGTCGCGATATCCTTCCTCTCGTGCGCCGACATGTGCCCCGAGCGAAGCTGCGGATCACCGGCAGGGTGTCGGATGCGGACAGGGAGGCGTTCGCGTCGTTGGACAGCGCGGTAGAGCTGACAGGCTACGTTGACGACGTCCGGCCGTGCATCGCATCGGCATCCGTCATGGTCGCGCCGATGCGCCTTGGAGGCGGCACGCGGCTCAAGATCCTGGAGGCGATGGGGCTCGGGACGCCGGTCGTGACTACCCGGATGGGCGCGGAGGGCATCCCGGTGACCGACGGCAGGGACATCCTGCTCGCGGACACCCCGGAAGAGATGGCCGGCGCCGTCATCCGCATCCTGCGCGACCCGGCGACCGCGGAGGAGATCGGCCGGAACGCACGCGAGTTGGTCCGCGAGCGTTTCCAATGGCCGGCGATCGCAGCGGAATTCGAACGCTTGGTATGCGGTTAGGTGGGTTGCGCACGGTGTCACTCTGAGCATGTTACTGCGCGGGAAGCGCAGTTGTTTCGGGTAGACACCTCGCTAGCCCTGTCAGGGCTGGCGGTGGTTGTTTGCCGGGACATAGGAACCGCTAGTCCTGAGTAGCGAAGCGTATCGAAGGACGGTCGGGTCTAGCCAGGGGTCTGGTGGAGCAAGGCCGCCCTTCGATACGCCCTGAACTCCGACCATGCTGAGTAGCAACGCGCATCGAAGTGAACTCGGAGTTCAGGACTACTCAGGGCTGACGGGGTGGGTCTGCCGGGACAGAGGAACCCGCTACTCAGCGAACTAGAAGTTCAGGATTAGTGCTAGCGGTGTGGGTTTTCCCGGGGACATAGAACCCGCCAGTCCTGAGTAGCGAAGCGTATCGAAGGACGGTCGGGACCAATCAGGGCTGACGGTGCGAGGTTTCCCAGGAGCAACAGGACTCTACCATGCACATGGACAGCAGCGACAACATATACCATCTCGAAGAAGCCGGCGCAGATGAGTTGTCGTTCACCTGGGCGGCGCCGTTCGTGGTCCTTGCGGGCGGGATCGGCATCGGCCTGCTAGTGGTCAAGCTGCCGACCTACTTCGCGCTGGCCGTGATGGTGGCCGTGATCCTCGGCCTTGCGCTCGTCCGCAACCTGCAGTTCGGGCTGATCCTCTTGTTCTACATCTCGGCTTTCGCGCTCGGCGAATCACCCGGGGTTCAGAGCCCGAACAGTTCCTACAGCCAGGGACTGATGCCTTCCGAACTGCTGCTTGGGTTCCTGGTGATGCTCTGGATCGGCCGAGGCGCGTTCACGGGCGGCATCAGGATACGCAAGTCGGCGCTCAATCTGCCTATGGTGGTCCTGTGGGTGGTGGCCTTCATCTCCCTGCTGATGAACAACATCCTGCGGGGCACGCGCGAACTGCTCTTCCACCAGATGTGGATCACCCAGATCGCCGAAGTCGGCCTGCTGACGTTCTCGATCTGGGCGTTCTTCCTGACGGCGAGCGTCCTCGACAGCAAGCGTTGGATCAACCGCATATACCTGCCCGTCGTTCTCATGGGATCGATCATCGCGGCCTACCAGATCACCCGCTTCGCGCCCCTGGCGTTTCCTTTCATGTGGGGGAGTTTCCTCATGGCCGCCGCCATCGCATTCGTCTACTCGCGGCTGCTCTTCTCGAAGCTCGATACGAAGCAGATCGTGGGGCTGTCGATCCTCCTGGCGATGTTGATAGTCGGCGTGCTGATCGACCTGGCCTGGGTCTCGGGCTGGATAGCGTGCATGGGAGTCGTGCTCGTGGTGAGCTGGTTCCGCTCCAAGCCGCTCGCCATCGGGCTCACCGTCTGCCTGCTGTTCATGCTGTTCGTCTACCCGGGAGTCTACAGCTCGATCCACGAGGAATCGGTGTTCGGCGGCGATTTCGACCGCTTCACGATCTGGCGCGATGCTGCCCTGATGGTGATGGACGTCAATCCGGTGCTCGGAGTCGGACCCGGGAACTACCACCCCTACGTATACTGGCACAACACGATCTGGTTCGGCAGCACTACGTACACCACGGCGCACAGCAACTACGCCCAGATGCTCGCCGAGTTGGGCGTGGTCGGTCTGCTCGCGTTTCTGTGGGTGATCGCCGCCGCGATAGTGACGGGTGTGAGGGCGTATCGCAGGTGCGCTCCCGAGCACAGGTGGTTGGCGGTGTCCGCGACGGCGATGGTCTCCGCTCTGGCGGTGGCCAGTCTGTTCGGCGATTATCTCTTCCCGAGCAGGGGTAATAACGGTATCGTTACGTTCGGCACGACCGTCTACACCTGGCTGATCATGGGAGCGGCGGTGGCGGCGTCCGATCTGCCGGAGGGGGAATCCGAGTCAGCTACGTGAAAGACATCTCTATCGCCATCGTCAACTGGAACACGAAGGAGCTTCTGGATCAGTGCCTCGACTCGATCTACCGGACCGCGGGCGATCTCCGTTTGGAGATAATCGTGGTGGACAACGCGAGCGAGGACGGCAGCCCCGATCTGCTGGCGGAGAAGCATCCCGACGTGATACTGGTGCGCAACAAGGTCAACATGGGCTTCGCAGCGGGGGTGAACATCGCGTTCAAGCACAGCACCGCTCCGTACTTCCTGTTGCTGAACACGGACACCATCGTGCTCGAAGGCGCGCTCCAGGGCATGCTCTGGTTCATGGAGACGCACGCGGAGGCCGGGATCGTCGGCTGCAAGCTGCTCAACTGCGACGGCACGCTCCAGCGCTCGTGCAGCCGGTTCCCGAGCCCGATGACGGAGTTGTTCGACGCCCTGTATCTGAGCAAGCTGTTCCGAAGGTCGAAGCTGTTCGGCTGCTACTCGATGTCGTGGTGGGACTTCGATGATGTCCGGGAGGTCGATTTCGCCGGGGGAAGCTGCCTCATGGTCCGCCGTCAGGCGATCCAGGAGGTCGGCCTCATGGACGAGGGCTATTTCATGTACGCCGAGGAGGCCGACTGGTGCTACAGGATGTGGCAGCGCGGCTGGTCGGTCTACTACTACCCCGGCGCGCAGATCATCCACCTCGGTGGACAGAGCGCAGCGAAGTTCGGCTCGGACGTGCTTCTGCACCTGTACATCAGCCGGCATCGGTTCGTGAGGAAGCATTACGGACGGATCTCTGCGGCGGCGCTTCGCGCCGTCATCGGCCTGAGCGCCCTCCTGCGGTGGACCGCATACTCCATCGCAGGACTCGTCAGGCGCTCCGATCAGTCGCTGGCGGACCGCGCGCAGTTCCACCGGAAGTTGTTGAGGTGGACGGTATGCGACAGGGTCGAATGCCGGCCCCGCAGTCCGGTGGGCATTCCGTGACTCACCAAGGGATTCCAGATCCCTCCCCAACAATAGGTGGAGCCGACAACGGATGCCGTATACGGCAGGTCAGCATCACATGAAGATAGGAATCGACGCCAGATTTCTGACCCACCCTCAGCGTGGGGGGTTCAAGACATACACCAGCAGCCTGGTCTCGGCGCTCGCGCGCGCGTCCGCCGACCTGGATGGCCACCGCTTCATCCTGTACACGGACAGGGACGCCGATGTGCCGATCGACCTGCCCTCGAACTTTCGGCTCTGTCCGGTGGGCGGGTCGTTCCCGCTAAGGGAGCAGGTGTTCCTCCCCCTGCGGATGATGGCCGACGGCATCGACGTGGCGCACTTCCCGTGCAACACCGCGCCGATCAAGTACAGGCGTCCGATGGTCGTCACGATCCACGATGCCATCGCCGTGCGCAGAAGGGAGATCGGCGGTCTGTCGGCCAAGGGCAAGGCGCTCCACGCATACTGGAGGCTCGTGATCCCGAAGTCGGCCGAGAAGGCGTCGCTGGTTATCACCGACTCGAAGGCGGCGGCCGCCGACCTGCGGGTGATGCTCGACATCCCGCTGAGCAGGATGCGGGTGGTCTACCTCGGTATCGACCCGGGCTTCTGCACGGACAACGGTCTGAGAGGAGCGCCGGGGATCGGTCCGCGATCCGATGCGAGCGATCCCATTCGGGTCGATCCGGTGCCCGGCATCGAGCCGCACGAGCGGTTCCTTCTCGGCTTCGCCGCCGTGGATGGACGGAAGAACGAAGCCGGGGTGATGGCCGCGTTTCGCCTGATCTCTGACGAGTTCCCCGGCCTGAGGCTGGCGCTCGTGTGCTCGACTCCCGAGACCAGGTCGAGGATCCGCGAGTTCGGCCATCCGCGGATCCTGCCGGTCGGTCCGCTTCCGGTGGAGCAGTTACGGTGGCTCTACCGTCATGCCCGCGCGTTGGTCTTCCCGTCGCTCGATGAGGGATTCGGGCTCCCGCCTCTGGAGGCCATGGCATCCGGCACTCCGGTCGTCGCGTCCCGCCGGGGATCGCTCGGCGAGGTGCTCGGCGACTGCGCGGTCTTCGTGGAGCCGAGTGACGAGCAGAGCATCGCCCAAGGGATTCGCACGATCCTGAATGATGAGGTGAACCACCGCTTGAGGTCGGCCGGTCTCGATCATGTCGAGCAGTTCACCTGGGAGCGCATGGCCCAGGACACCATGCGCATCTACTGGGAGGCGGCACATCTCGAGGACGGCTGAGACACGGAATGCGCATTCTCTTCCTGACGCAAATCTGCCCATACCCCCCGACAAACGGCGGGGCGATCAAGACGTACAACATCCTGAAACACCTCGGCGCTCGGCACGAGGTGGAACTGCTGTTGTTCGTCCGCGGCAGCCGGGAGGTGGAATCGCTCGTCCATCTCGGCGAGTACTGCAGCAGTATCGACTCCTGCACCATGACCAGATCGGCGTTTATCGATCTCCTGCACGCCGCCAGGAGCACGATCACGGGGCGCTCGTTCATCATCAGCCGCGACTGGCGACCCGAGATGAAGTCGCGGGTCCTCGACCACCTTCGGCGGAAGCCCGATCTCATCTACGTCGATCACCTGCAGATGCTCCAGTACGTGCCCAGGTCCGTATCGTGCCCGATCCTGCTCGACGAGCACAACGTCGAATGGCGCATCGTCGAGCGCTTCGCGGAGTTCGATGCCTCGCCCCTGCGACGCCGGTTCGCCGCTATGGAGTGGCCGAAGCTCCGGCGGTTCGAGCTCGACGCGTGCCGTTCCGCCCGTGCGGTCGTCACGGTCACCGAGCACGACCGCGCGATCCTGCAGGAGCACGGCGTGTCGGCCGAGAAGCTCACCGCGCTCCCGATAGGGGTCGATACGAGCTACTTCACGCCTCTACCCCGATCGCGCGACTCCCAGCGGATCCTCACGTTCGGCACGATGTCCTGGCCGCCGAACATCGACGCGGTACAGTGGTTCCACCGCGAGGTCTACCCGTACATCCGTCGCCGGGTCCCTCAGGCGGGGTTTACCATCGTCGGGGCGAACCCACCGCCCGTCATCCGACAACTGCCGGAGTCCGACCCGTCCGTCACGGTGACCGGCTATGTCGACGACATTCGAGAGGCATCCCTCGGAGCGGCGGTGTTCGTCGTGCCCCTGCGGATCGGCAGTGGTATGCGGGTGAAGATCCTTGATGCGATGGCGATGGCCATCCCGGTCGTCTCGACCTCCGTCGGCTGCGAGGGTATCTCGGTGCATCCCGGGCGGGACATCGTCGTCGCCGACGACCCTCAGGCGTTCGCGGACGGGGTCGTGAGCCTCCTGAAGGACCGCGCTCGATGCGCGGAGATCGGCTCCGCGGGCCGGCGGCTTGTCGAGGCCGAGTACTCCTGGCCTGCCATCCTCACCCGGCTCGATGATCTCCTCTCCCGCATCTAGTCGGGCGGACGCGCGACGTTACCATCCCTCCGGTCTGACCAACGCACGCTAGCATGCACTCCGAACACCATGCCACTGAGCCCACGCAAGCGGGACGTCCAGTTCTACACATGCAGTCCATACGCAAGGTGTGCAGATTAGCAATTCCCAGGTATCATTTGAAGGTTCACGTTTTGGCGTGACGAGCATCGGGTATCTAACGTTCGGCAGCGTGGCAACTGGGACAACCTGCCGCCTACGGTCGCCGGATCGTCCGGGTTGTCACGCTGTCGATTGTTTCAGCAGATACGCATTGGTCGTCACAATCCCAGCTCGCGCATGGTGCCCGGATACGCCGCAACTGGGTCACCGAGAGGACGTTGGCATGCGCATACTGTTCATAACGCCATATGTGCCTTCGGTCATCCGGGTGCGTCCCTACCACTTCATCAGGCAGTTGTCCCGGAGACACGAGATCACGCTCGTATGCTTGTCTCACGCAGACACCGATGCCGTCGGTCCGGATGAGATCGGCAAGTACTGCGAGGAAGTCCACACCATGCCGCTCAGCAAGCTGGGATCGCTGATGAGTTGCTGCCGGCGTCTGTTCAGCCGCATGCCGCTCCAGGCCGCGTTCACCGAGCATCCGTCAGTCCGCCGGTTCATCACCGCCCTCGCCGCGAGCAAGCCGTTCGACCTGATACATGTCGAGCATATTCGCGGCGCCCACCTTGCCGTCAATGCCGGCGACATGCCGAAGGTCTACGATTCGGTCGACTGCATCAGCCGTCTCCTGGAGCAATACCTGCAGAACCCGCAGAACCCGATGCAGCGGCTCCTGACTTTCGAGGAACTGCTGAAGATGCGCCGGTACGAGCCTCAGGTCACATCGAGGTTCGACAGAGTCGTCATCACCTCCGAGCAGGACAAGCGGGCTCTGGAGGCGCTGATCCATGCCGAGCTGACCTGCCGGCTGAAGGATCGGGAGGACTACGATGTCCGTCTGCGGCCCGAGGTCATACGGCTCACGAGGTCGTTGGCCGAGGAACTGCAGGATATCAGGCTCGGCCGTCTCAGTTCGCAGATCAGGCCCAGCGTGACGGTGGTCAAGAACGGCGTAGATACCGACCACTTCCGACCGCTCGGCCGGCAGATCGAGCCGGACACCATCGTCTTCTCGGGGAAGATGAGCTACTTCGCCAACGTCTCGTCGGCGCTGAGCTTCTATCGGGACGTCTTCCCTCGGATCAGGGCGAAGCGCCCGGATGTCAGGCTGAAGATCGTGGGCAGCAGTCCTCCGGATGCGATCCGTAAGTTGGAGAGCGATCCGGCGGTCACCGTCACCGGCTACGTACCCGACATGCGCGAGCACATCGGCCCGGCGGCGGTCGTGGTCTGCCCGATGACCGTGGGTGTCGGCATTCAGAACAAGATGCTCGAGGCTATGGCGATGGCCAGGCCGGTGGTGTGTACATCCACCGCATGTGGGGGCATCCCCGATGCGGTGGACGGGCAGCACCTCATCTGCGCGGGCGATCCGGTCGATTTCGCGGAGAGAGTGATCGGTCTGCTGAGCGATTCCCGCTACGGGGATCAGCTCGGGAGGAACGCCTGCGAGTTGGTAAGAGCGCGCTACAGTTGGGACTCTGCCGCGCGCTCGCTGGAGACGGTCCACGAAGAGGCCGTATATGGTCGCAAGACCGGCGTGCCGATAGCGGCCTGAGACTTGAACCGAAGAGTTCGAGCTAACGCATGAGGAGGATCTGGACTTGTGGGAGCAGTTGAAAACTGGCGTTCAGTTGAAATACGAGACATACCGGTAACTAAGGCCGGTTGGGGATACGAGCTTGCCAAGCGTGCCATGGACATCGCAATATCGATCATCGTGCTGGCGGTCCTCTCCCCGCTGATCATATCGATCGCACTGGCGATCAAGCTTGACAGCCGAGGGCCGGCGCTCTACAGGCGGCGTGTCGTCGGCAGAAACGGCAAGCCTTTCGATGCGTACAAGCTGCGCACGATGCTGGAGGACGGCGATCCGAAACTTGAGCAGAACAGCCGCCTGCTGGAGGAGTTCAAGAACTACCACAAGCTCAAGGACGATCCGAGGATAACCAGGATCGGCAAGATACTTCGCAAGACCAGCATCGACGAACTGCCGCAGCTCATCAACGTTCTGAAAGGCGAGATGAGCCTGGTCGGTCCCAGGATGATCTCATTTCCGGAATTGGTGAAGTTCGGCGAGTGGCAGGATCTCATACTGGAGGTCCGTCCCGGCATCACCGGCCTCTGGCAGGTGAGCGGACGGAGCGACCTCGACTACGACGAGCGCGTGCGGCTGAACGTGTACTACGTCAACAACCGCTCGCTGCCGCTCGATCTGGGCATTCTGGCCCGGACGGTTCCCGCGGTCATCACAGGCCGCGGAGCATACTGACAGACCCACGCGAAGCAAGTGACTCAGAGCATGGTAGGCAGGACAGGGGAGTGGGTGGATTGGGAGACGCCCACTCCCCTGAACATTCCACAGCGCACTAGAACCTGTGCCGCACGTCCGTCTTCGACAGGTCCTCGATCCCTCTGATCTCCGCCTCGACCGGCTTGCCGCCCCGGGTGATCTTCGATCCGCCCGCCAGCAGCGCCTTTGCCCCGCCGCGGACATATGCCGACTGGGCGTCCGTCTCGAAATCCAGGAACCGCAGCTTCTTCCCGGGCTTCTCTGCCTGGACGAAGTAGTCGGTCCTGCCGTCCGCGAAACGGATCATCAGGCCGACGACCCGGTCCTTGCCCGCGCCTTCGACCGCGAGCTTCTCCACCTTCACAACCGGGCACTCCTTCCCGGCGGCGATCGGGTAGAACACGTAGGCGAGGCTCACCGGCCCGGCGGACTCGACACTGAACGTCGGAGTCGGGATCGGCCGGACATCGTACCCGCCCGCGGGCATCCATCCCTGCACGATCGGCTTCTCCTGCCCGGAGATGACCTGCAGGCTGAGACCGTCATCCGCCAGCGGGATGATCGCCAGGTTCGAGTCCTCGTTCTGCGTGACTACCGACCTGGCCGCGTCATCGATCTTGACACCGGACGAGTCGAGGTGGAATATGCTGTCGTAGCGGTGAGGCTTGCCGTCCTTCGGCGTCAGGAAGTCGGTGACGATCCAGTACTCCGGCTTCACGAAGAATATATGCCTGGCGTGCGCGACCTTGATCTCGTCGTTCGGCCCGTACCCCTCGTCGTAGACGCCCGACGCGTAGTCGAAGCCCTCACCGGCGACCCACCTGTTCGGCAGCGGCTTCGAGATGACGTAGTCCGCCCTGTCCTTCTTGTCCCGCCGATGCTGGTCCTGTCCATCGACCATGATGGTGTTGTGTCCCCGGGTCGAGAGCACGTATTTGCGCCACTCGGAGCTGTCGTAGGGGTAATTGCCGGCGTCCACGAGGTGGTATCTACCGTGAGAGTAGATCACGAACGAGAGCGCGTCCTCGTGTTGGTGGCCGTATCCGAACGGACCGGCGTCGAGGAGCAGGTAGAGGTCGTCCTCCTCCCAGCCCGACCGCATCACGAGCTGCCCCGAGAACGGGAGCGCGATCGAGCCGACCGACGGCTTCTCGCCACTCGCTCCTCCGGTAGCGACCCACTCGAAGTCCTTGCGGTCCGGATAGTACGTCAGCGCCTGCTTGAGCGAGCCCTTGACGTTCGTGCGTCCGGCATCATTGAGGCCGGGCAGCGTGCCTCCGGGCATCGAGGCATAGAGGTTGTAATCGTACATCTTCTGGATCTTCGCCATGAAGTCGGCCGGGGCGGGGATGTTGTTCCGATGGGCGATGTCCCATAGCGAGACGAAGTTCCCCAGGCTTACCTGATGGTAGCCCGTCGCAAGCTCGATCTGCGCGCCGTCCGGGTAGACCTGCTTGTCCAGTTCCTCGTATATCTGGGCGATCGCCATCCTGCGCCACTCCGGCGACTCCTTGAACTCGGGGAACATGACACCCACGTGCATCATGCCGTTCATCTCCATCGCCAGCCAGTTGCCGGTCGTGGGATACTTCGCCAGATGCCGCGCGTGCTCGGCGAACGACTTTACCATCGCCACGATCGCCTCATCGGTGAACGACGGTGACGGCAGGAACTTGTGGAAGACCTCCATCCACGACTGCCCGGACCGAATGCCCGCCTCGATCGTGCGCCATGTGTACGACTGGTTGCCGCTGCAGTTCACGGGTACCGGGCACTTGCGCAGCCAGTCCATGAGCTGGAAGACGAACTCCCGGGCGTACTTCTCATCGCCGGTTGCACGGTAGGCGTTTGCGAGGATGACCCAATCTCGATGCCTGGATAGCTGCCAGGGCCATTCGCGGTAGTTGATTGGGTTGAGCGTCCAGTCTATCTCGCCCTCGTACTTCTGGTAGTGGCTGCAACTCCAGAGTTCGTGCGCCATGACCTTCTCGGCGGCGGAGGTATCGACCTTCGAAGGATCATCCGCGCGCTTCGGCTCATTGCGCCAGTCCCACTTCCACACCGGGGTCTGCCGGTTGCGCAGGTACTCCGCGAACTCGTGCTTCGAGGCCTTCATGTTCCCCGCCGACACCGCCGCCTTGACCTTCTCAAGGCCCGGCCGGTTGAGGTCGAGCATCTCGAACAGCTCGGCGTCGCTGATGGCAGGGCTCGGCACGTGCCCGAGCTTCAGGTCGGCGATGCGCATCACGACCGATGGATCCGGCGTGAGCCCCCAGCCGTCCGTCGTGAACATGATCGACTGGATCTCGCTGAAGCCGACCGGGCAGCGGACGATAGAGAACTCGGTGTAGGGGATGGTGAACGACTTCCATCCGGTCCAGTCGACCTTGATGGCCTTGGAGAAGTAGTCCGCTTCCGGCGACTTCGGCGTGTCGGATGCGAGTACCAGCATGATGTCCTTCCCGGTCGCCGTGTTGGAGTGGAGCGCGAACTCGATGCAGTTGAAGCGCACCCAGTCGTGGGGGATGCGGTCGGTGCGAATGTGTCCGCTCTTCGCGTGCTCCCACTTCGGCGCGGGCATGCCGTTGAAGGTGATGCCCGGGTCGGATGTCAGTCCCTCCCAGCCGGAGACATCGGACAGGTCCGACAGGCTCGGCTGGCCGGGCAGAGCGCGGGATGCCAATACGATAAGGAGGATGCAGATCGCCAGCAGTCTCATGGGTCACACTCCGTGAAGTAATATGCCGGCTCGATTATACATCGGGAGCGGCGCGGATTCCAGTCATCGGCTCCCGGTTGTCAGAGGTCGGTCCGGATCGAAAGCCGCTGCCGGCCTTGACCGATGGCTGACAATCGGCGACTGACGGCTACTCGTGTCGATGATCGTGCGCCAGTTCGTGGAGGTGAGGATGGACGTGCACATCGCTGCCGTGCCGATGCGCGTGGGCATGAACCAGGTTGACGGAAAGCAGCAGATCGAGGTTCTCCAGCGCCTCCATCAACGGGCCGTCGTATACGAGCCTGTGGTCCTCCGACAGGATCAGCGCCCGGTCCGCCGTGTCGGCCGCGAAGCTCAGATCGTGCGTGCAGGTGACCAGCGTCATCCCGGTCCGGCGCAGCGCCTCCAGGAACTCGACCAACCACTGCTGGGTCCGCGGGTCGAGCCCCGCGCTCGGCTCATCGAGCAGGATCACCTCCGGGCCGCAGGTGACGAGCCCGGCCAGCGCGACCTTCTTCTTCTCGCCGCCGCTGAGCGACTGAGGGGATCGCTTCCGCAGGTGCTCGATGCCGAACAGCCGCAAAGTCTCCTCGACCCGCCGCTCGACCTCCTCTGCCGGGAGCCTCAGTTGGAGCGGCCCGAACTGCAGTTCCTCTTCCACCGAGGAGCAGAACAACTGCGCATCCGAGTTCTGGAAGAGGAAACCGACCTTTCGTCGGAACTCACGCGAGAACGGCGGAGTCTCTACGCTCTCCTCGGTGAGCTCGACGCCGAACGCCTCGATCCGCCCGGCGGACGGGAAGTAGAGGCCGTCGAGCAGGTGGAGCAGGGTGGATTTCCCGCTCGCATTCGCCCCGAGGATGGCGACTCTCTCGTCCTCCCGGACGTCGAAGCTGATGTCGTCGAGCACCGTCGCCCCGCGGGGGTACGCGTAGCTGATGTTGCTCAAGGTGTAGATCGTATTGCTCAAAGTCGTTCCTCAATTGCTCACCCTCCATGAGAGGGGGAGTATCGCTCCTGCCGCCTACAGTCTCGCGTCCATCAGGATGAACAACGCCGTCACCACCACTATCCCCGCCAACCATGCCGCGTCCGCCGCGCGGAGGCTCGGGACTCGGCCGATCCGGAGGTCGCCGTCATACCCGCGCGCGACCATCGCATTGTGCGTCTCCCGGGCGAGCCGGTGCGTCCGGCGGAACAGGCTCCCGATCCCTGCCGCGACCCACCTCTGCTCGTGCCGGACCGACTGCTCGGAGATCGTGCGGCTCAACTTAGCCAGGTGGATCTCCTCGGCTGCCCGAAGCAGCACCGAGAGATACCTCTGCATCATCGCCAGTACCATCCCGAACGCTTTCGGCATCCCGAGCCGCCGCATGCCGTTCAGGAGCGCCGCCCGGTCCGTCGTCGATGTGAGCAGGAACGCGAGAGTGATGCACACGGTCGATCGGAGCAGGAACCGCGCCGTGACAACCAGTCCGTCCGACGTGACGCTGATCGGCTCCGACGGCGTCCAGGGGCCGATGCGGTCTGTGAGTGTGATCACCGGGGCTCCGGGGGTGATCACGTTGAGCACCGATGGTAGAGCGATTGCCAGGGTGAAGAGCGGGACGCCGAGCCACATCCGTCCGAGCCTTCCGGGGTTGATGCCGCTTGCCAATACCGCCGCAGTGACGCACATGAGCAGAGCGGTGAGGGGTATCAGCCCGTGGATCAGGGTCGTTCCCACGATGAGGATGATGAATCCCGCAACCTTGGCCCTCGGCTCGATCCGCGACAGCCGGGAGTCCGATCGGACCTCTCCCGCCATCTCCCGTGCCAGGGCCTCGCCGAGGCCTGCGAGCGCGCGCCTGACGGCATTGCGTCGTCTACGCCGCATCTTCGTTCCCGCGGCGGGTAAGCAGTCTGCCGAGAATGATGGTCAGCGCGACCACCACGGCCACGCCGATCAGTCCGGACAGCACATAGGAGAAGCTCAGCGTATGGAGCGGAGCGTCCTCCTGGCCCCTGAGCGCGTAGTCGGGCATCGGAGCGCGCCAGATCTCGGCGATGCTGCTCATCCCGCCGGGCACGTAGCCGACCATCTTGTCGAGTTCCTCGGCGCTCCATTCACCCCAGGCCGATCCGGCGCCGAATCTCGCGGGGATGATCAGTCCGAGCGGTGTCAATATTATCAGAATTGCCAGGCCGATCCAGAGCTTCCTCATGCCTCAGCCGTCCTCTTCCGCGGACGAATCTGCTCCAGCATGGAGGTGTCCGCTCTCTGCAGGTATGCCACCACGAGGCCCGTGACCACCGCCTCGACGATCCCGAAGAACAGTAGGTGTTCGGCCGCCATGACCGGGACCGCGACCTTGAGCGGGTAGGGGGCATAGAGCGCCCGCCCGGCCGCGTTGTGCGCGATCAACGGCTGGATGCCGAACATGACCGCCGTGGTGATCGCCGCCGCGTTCAGGCCGATGTATCCGCCGACCGCCGCTCCGATCCACCTGCGCCTCGATGTCGTCTCGGACCGGCCCGCGATCAGGCGGTAGACCCCATATCCTGTGAACGGCATCACCACCGCCATGTTCAGGCAGTTTGCACCGATAGCCGTGATCCCGCCGTCGCCGAACATCACCGCCTGCACGATCAACGCGACCGAGACCGCCAGGCATGCCGCCCACGGACCGAGCAGCACCGCGATCAGCACTCCGCCGACCGCGTGACCGGTCGAGCCGCCGGGGATCGGAACGTTGAACATCATGATCACGAAGCTGAATGCCGCCCCGAGCGCCAGAGTCGGCGCCTGCCTGCTGTGGAGCGTCCGTCCGACGATGCGCGACGCCGCCGCCCAGAACGGCGCCGCCACTACGTACGCCGCCCCGTAGGTCTGAGGGCCGAGGTATCCGTCAGGGATGTGCATGATTACCCTTTGGTGAACGGACCGGTAAAGACGAAGAAGAGGCTGTATCTGGTGTCCCCTCGGCTGTCATTCGGGAACAGAACGCCGCCTTGTATGCCGAATCGATCGTTCTGCTGATAGAAGACGCCGACCGACGAGTAGTTCTCCCTGCCCTCCGTGTAGTCGGCCATCAGGGTGACTCGGTCGCTGATCGGTCCGTCCGCGCCGATAAACCAGCGATCCTCGTCGTCTATCCGCTCGATGCCCGTGTGAGCCCGGAAGCTCCCGAAGTCCTGCGTCGCCACCAGATAGCGGCCGTGCTCCGGGCCCGCTCCGAGACTGTGGATTCCTACCGCCACCGCGGGCCTCCGGTCCGTCCCCGGTACGAGCAGATATTGGAAGTTCACCAACGCCCTGGTATCATCTTCCTCGCCGCCCTGGAAGTCGATCCCGACCGCCAGCCGCCGCGTCACGCCGAACTGCGTGTTGATGACGTAGGTGTCGGGGTCCAGCCCGCTCAGCGTGCCGTCGATCTGAGGCTCGATGTCGTATTCCCCGTAGGGCACAGTCTCCGCCGTAGGTATCACGATCAAACCGGTGAAACCGGCATAACACGCGCCTCCGATCACCGTCAGCGCGCAGATGAGCCCTGCGGCAGTCCATATGCGCCGCGATGTCCGAAACATAGATACACTGCCTCCCGCACAGTAAATATGGTCTTACCTGAGGTGCTCGCCCCTGGTCGTGCAGACCAGCTTGCCGTGCTTGACTCCACGGGTGCTGATCAGGCGGTCGGCAATCGCGCGCACCTGGCGACTCGATCCCTTCACGACGATCACTTCCAGGCAGTTGTGCTCGTCCAGATGGATATGGGTCGCGCAGACGATCGCGTCGTGGAACTCGTGCTGGAGCCCGGTCAGAGTGTTCGACAGCTCCCGGACCTCGTGGTCGTATACGATCGTCACCGTCCCGACGACCTCACGCCCGTGCTCCCACTCGCGCTCGACGAGATAGTCGCGCATGATGTCGCGGATCGCCTCCGAGCGAGTGCGGTAACCTTTGCCGCGAATGCTCTCGTCGAACGAGTTCATTAGTTCCGCCGGTATCGAGACCCCGAAACGCACCAGATCAGCCATTGTCGTAACACCTTCCTGCAAATCGTAGCACACCGCTTGCCGACCTGTCAACCGTCATACCGCAGGAGCGGCCTCCCCGCCGCGAACGCCCACGTAACGCCACGAATTCGCGGCTGGGAAGCCGCTCCTACAATGGGTGGGTCTATCTCTTCTGCCAGTTCAGGCTCATCTTGATGTTCCAGAGCTTGCGGGATGCGACCAGATAGAGGAACGATGCGCCGAGGAACATGAGGAACACGCCGCAGACGACCACGACCGCGCGGTAGACTTCCGGGCTGATGAACTGTCGGCCCGTAGTGATCGCCGCACCGATGATGAGATACCAGATGATGTCGCCGGAGATGTGGCCGAAGTAGAACGCGCCGATAGATGTCGATGCCCTGCCTGTCGTGCCGGCCTCCTGTACCAGGGTTCCGAAGAGGGTCATGCCGACCGTCGCCCACCAGATCGTCCAATAGGGGTTCGACAGGCTGACGACGATGCCGGTGATCACCGGGTTGTCGAGCAGCCCCATCCTGACCGCCGAGGATGCCGTCGCGGAGGTGTTGAGGTCGAGGGCGCCGCTCAGGGCCGCCGGGATCATGCCCCATCCCATCCAGAGGAGCATCCCGCCGCCGAGCACGGATATCATGCCGATCACCGGCCTGATGCGGAGGACCTTCCCCAGCCCGAAGACCAGGCCGATGACGAGCAGCAGTTCGAGCAGCGAGTGCCCGGTGATGAGCAGCACGGGGGCGATGAAGCCCATCGACGCCGCCTGCGCGATCGTAACGGTGAGCAGCGGGCCCGGCATCAGCGCGCCGGAGAGCGCGGTTACGAAGGATAGAGCGAAGATCGTGCCTGCCCTCAAGCCAGCCCCCTTCACGTATTCGCTATACCAGCCGGCGCCAGTGGTCGAGCAGGTCCCGAAGCGTCCGGTCGAGCGGTGTCGTGGGCATCCAGCCCGTGGCCTTGTTGAACTTGGAGTAGTCGCCGAGAGTGACCGGCATGTCCGAGGGTCTCATGCGCTCCGGATCCTGAGCGACCTCGACGGACACGGAGGTCAGCGCGAGGAGCCGGTCGAGTATCTCGCGGATGCTCACCGCTCGGCCCGAGCAGATGTTGTACGCCTCGCCGGGGACGCATCCCCGCATCGCGGCGATATATGCTCGGACGACATCCCGTACATCGGTGAAGTCGCGCTTCGCCTCCAGGTTGCCCACCATCAGCTTCGGCGGCTTCTTCCCCGCCTCGATCTCGGCGATCTGCCTGGCGAAGCTCGACGTGACGAATGCGTCCGCTTGCCCGGGGCCGATGTGGTTGAACGGACGTATCCTCACCACCGGCACGCCGTAGGTCCTGAAGTACTGAGCGCCGAGCAGGTCGGCGCAGGCCTTGCTGCACGCATAAGGGTTGCTGGGGTCGAGAGGTGTGCTCTCCGTCACCGGGAGCGCCGATTCGGGCAGGATGCCGTACACCTCGGCCGAGCTGATCTGGATCACGGTGCGGAGTCTTTCCACGCCGCGCAGCGCCTCCAGGAGGTGGAGCGTGCCCATGACGTTGGTGTCGAAGGTACCTCTCGGATCGCTGAGCGACTTGGGTACGGAGCTCTGTGCCGCCAGGTGGTAGACCACCGTCGGCTCGACCTCGCGGACCACGGACTCCACCGAGGCTGGGTCTTCGAGGCGGCACTCGATCGGCTCCACGTCGTCGAGCGGGTTCTCGGGTGTGATCTCCCGGTCGGAGATCACCGTCCCGTAAAGACGTGCGTCGGTCGATTCCCTCAGGGCCGCGGCGAGATGCCTGCCGACGAAACCACCTATGCCTGTTACGAGGATGCGCTCATCGGCCATTCCTCCGGACCTCCTCCCGCCAGTGATCCAGCAGGTCTTTCAGCGTCTGCTGGAGGGGGATCTCCGCCGTCCAGCCGGTCTGCGCATGGAACTTCGATGGGTCGCCCTGCAGGACCATGACGTCGGACGGCCGCATTCGGGCCGGATCGCTGCGGATCTCCGGCTTCACCGTCGAGAGATCGAGCAGCATGTCGAGCATCTCGCGGACCGTGTGGCATCTGCCCGACGCGATCACGTAGACATCGCCCGGCGTGCACTTGTTCACCGCCAGCCAGTACGCCCGAACCACATCCCGGACGTCGCTCCAGTCCCTCTTGGCGTCCAGGTTGCCGACATGGATGACCGGCTCCTGCTTTCCGGCCTCGATCAGCGCGACCTGCCTGGCGAAGTTGCTGGTCACGAAGACCTCGCCCCTGCGCGGGCCCTCGTGGTTGAAGGTCCGCGTGCGGATGGTCTTCAGTCCGTGGCTCATGAAGTACTGGTAGGCCATCATGTCCTGGGTCACCTTGCTGACGGCGTACGGGCTCAGCGGCCGGAGTGGATTGTCCTCGTTGATCGGCACCTCGTTCGGGTAGACCATTCCGTATTCCTCGGAACTGAGCGCGACCTGGATCGGGCAGTTGATCCCGAGCTGAAGCATCGCCTCGAAGAGGTTGATCTGCATCCGCGGGTTCTCGAGCATGGTGGCGGTCGGCGAGCTCCAGCTTGCCAGCACGTAGCTCTGAGCCGCTAGGTGGAAGATGAAATCAGGCCTGGAGGTTTCGAGCGCGCTCAGGGCGTTGCTGAAGTCGGTCAGCTCGCACTGGATCAGGTTGACCTTGCCCTCGAGATGCGCCACGTTCTCCATGCGGCTGCGCCAGCGGAACGTACCGTAGACCTCGATCTTCTCGGGAAGCGAGAGGAGATAGTCGGCAAGGTGACTGCCCGCCATGCCGGTGATTCCGGTGATGAGTACTCTCACGCGATGCCCTCCATTGCTTGGTGTATGTGGAACAACTTATACCCAGGATGCGTGGTTTCCATTGGTGTTAAGCCACAATTGCAGGTGATGTGATTGTATACCTGAGCAAGACGCATTGTCAATGCAGGATGGCTTGCTCGGCGCTTTCGGACGGCCCGTCTGAGCCCCGCAAAGCGCGCAGAGATCCTTGACTTTCGGAGGGTCATTTGATATACTCGCGTCCTAATCACCCCGATCCGCCAATGCTCACGCTTTCGCGGATGGGGGTTTTTGCTGTCCGGGGGATTTCACCAGTGAGACTGTTCAAGAACCTTTTTCAGAGAGTGGACCAACTGCTCACCGGCAGAAGGCCGGTCGATGACGAGCTTTTCGACGAACTCGAGGAAGCTCTCATCCAGGCGGACCTTAATGTCAACACGGTGATGCGCATAGTGGACGACCTCCGGCGCATATCGCGCGAGGAGCGGCTCACCGAGGCCGAGCAGATCCGTGATCGGCTGAGGGACGAGATCGCTCAGTCGATGGCCGGGCCGGATATCGGCCTTCAGACCGCCGCCGAGCCGCCGACCGTCTACCTGGTCGTCGGCGTGAACGGTGTCGGCAAGACCACGTCGATCGCCAAGCTCGCGAACCGGTTCAAGCGGCAGGGCAAGCGGGTGATCCTCGCCGCGGCGGATACCTTCCGCGCGGCGGCGATCGATCAGCTCGAGATATGGGCGAACCGCGTGGGCGTCGATCTCATCAAGCAGCGCGAGGGGGCGGATCCTGCCGCCGTCGTGTACGATGCGCTCCAGGCCGCGAGGTCCAGGCGCGCGGACGTCGTCATCGCGGACACCGCGGGCCGCCTGCACACGAAGAGCAACCTCATGGAGGAGCTGAAGAAGATCGGCCGAGTCGTCGAGCGCGAACTCGGGCGCAAGGCCGACGAGGTCCTCCTGGTGCTCGATGCGACCACCGGCCAGAACGCGATCAGCCAGGCCAAGGAGTTCATGGGCGCGGTAAGCATCACCGGCGTAGTGCTGTCGAAGCTCGACGGCACCGCAAAGGGCGGCATCGTCGTCACGCTCAAGGAGGAACTCGGCATCCCGATCAAGCTGGTCGGCACCGGCGAGGGTCTCGACGACATCGAGGAGTTCGACTCCCGCGACTTCGCGGCGTCGCTGGTGGGATAGGACACGGGACGCGGGGACGCGGGGACGCGGAGACACGGGAACGCGGGGAGAATGCAGGGAGCGGCCGCCGTCCCGCCCCGTGGGTGTCGGGCCTCGACGACAGGAGTCGTCAAGATATCAGCTACCTACGCCCGATCCCCGGATGACAGGAGCCGTCAAAGTATCAGTTGCCCACGCCCGGTCTCCTGATGACTCCTGTCGTCAGGAGGTGGGACGCGCAGTGGGCGTTCACTATGAGTCGGGGGCTCACTCCCGGCCTATCCGAGGGCCTTTTCCAAGCTTCCGACTTGGCCCTGTGTCCTCTGTGTTCTGAATCAGCGGCGAAGTTTGACAAAACTGGACAGAATTCGGTATACTGTGCGTTGTGCTTCTTAAAGATTCGGTGATTTTGCATGTTTGAGAGTCTGAGCGAAAAACTTCAGGGCGTGTTCAAGAAGCTGCGCGGGAAAGGTACGCTTTCCGAGCAGGACGTCAACGAGGCTCTGCGCGAGGTTCGTCTTGTCCTGCTGGAGGCGGACGTCAACTTCCGCGTGGTCAAGGACTTCGTCTCCCGGGTACGCGAGCGAGCAGTCGGGCAGGAGGTGCTCGGCAGCCTCACGCCTGCTCAGCATGTAGTCAAGGTCGTCAACGAGGAACTCACCGAACTCCTCGGCGGCGCGGACACTGCGCTGAAACTCTCGCCCAAGCCGCCTACCATCATCATGATGGTCGGTCTGCAGGGTGGTGGAAAGACCACCACATGCGCCAAGCTCGCCAACCTCATGCGCAAGCAGGGCCGAAAGCCGCTCCTCGTGGCGCTCGACATCTATCGTCCGGCCGCCATCAAGCAACTCCAGGTCCTCGGCGAGCAGCTCAACATCCCGGTATTCACCCTCGGCGACAAGCAGGACCCCGTCGATATTGCCCGGGCTGCCGTCAGTTCAGCCGCATCGAACGGCCAGGACGTGCTCATCTTCGACACCGCCGGCCGCCTCCACATAGACGAAGAGCTCATGTCCGAGCTCAGCCGCATCCGATCGGCGGTCTCGCCGACCGAGATCCTGCTCGTGGTCGATGCGATGACCGGCCAGGACGCCGTCAACGTGGCGGAGCAGTTCAACCAGGTCCTCGAGGTGGACGGCTTCGTCGTGACGAAGCTCGACGGTGATGCTCGCGGTGGAGCAGCCCTGTCCATCAAGGCCGTGACCGGCAAGCCGATCAAGTTCGCCGGAGTAGGTGAGAAGCTCGACGCCCTGGAGCCGTTCCACCCGGAGCGCATGGCCTCCAGAATCCTCGGCATGGGCGACGTCCTCAGCCTGATCGAGAAGGCTCAGGCCGCCGTAGACGTGGAGAAGGCCGAGGAGCTCGAGCGCAAGCTCAGAGAGAACAAGTTTGACTTCGATGACTACCTTGACCAGTTGCAGCAGATGCGCAAGATGGGCCCTCTAGATCAGATCCTGAGCATGATCCCCGGCTTCAACGCCAAGAAGCTGCAGGGCGCCGAGATCGACGAGAGCCAACTGGGCAAGGTGGAAGCCATAATTCGATCGATGACGAAGGAAGAGCGTCAGCATCCGGACATCCTGAACGGAAGCCGCCGACGAAGAGTCGCTAACGGAAGCGGCACCAGCATTCAGGAGGTGAACCGGCTCCTGAACCAGTTCAACCAGATGAAGAAGATGATTCGGGATCTGAACGAGTTGGAGCAGGGCGGAAGACGAGGTCGTCCGTCGATCCCGTTCTTCGGCTAGATCGAGTAATCCCGCCCTGCAGGAATAGGCAGGGCCTAAGTAGAATGAAGAAGTTACGAGTCTCAGAAGGAGGATAGTATTGTCAGTCAAGATTCGTCTGAGAAGAATGGGAGCCAAGGGGCGGCCCTTCTACAGAATGGTCGTAGCGGACAGCCGGGCGGCGCGTGACGGTCGGTTCATCGAGGCGATCGGCTATTACGATCCGTTGACCGATCCGGTCACGATCAAGATCGACGGCGAGAAGGCCGTGTCGTGGCTCAGCAAAGGAGCACAGCCGAGTGACACCGCACGGGCACTGCTGAAGAAGGAAGGAATCCTCGACCAGTTCCTGGGCGCCAAGCAGGAGGCAACGAAGAGTGCACCTGCGGCAGCAGAAGCGCAGCCTGCGGAAGAGACTGCGCAGACGGAAGAGCAGGGTTAGTAGAGCAGACCAGACCAGGGACCGGCTGAGCGCAATCGTCAGCCGGATATCAACGGCCTGACCTAGATTGTTTGGGCCTCCTGATCTAGAAGCCTTCTCTCTGCTCCTGAAAGGAGTGTTCGGATTGAAGGACATGATCGAGTATCTGGTCAGAGCGCTGGTAGATGACCCCGAGCAGGTTAACATCACAGAGATAGAGGGTCCGGAGTCGACCACGTACGAAATCAGAGTAGCATCCGCCGATCTCGGGAAAGTGATCGGCAAGCAAGGGAAGATCGCAAACGCGCTGCGCACGGTAGCAAAGGCCGCAGCAATGCGCGACAAGAGGCGAGTCTATCTCGAGATCATCCCGTAACGGCAACGGTATCTGCATCCGCGTGAGTCGCCTGTCCGTTGATAGTGGGTGAGTCCTCGATCTCTTGTGGACAGGTGCCCGGAATAATGCTCGTAAAACGAAAGATCACCCTCAAGGCTATCGTCACCGAGGAGTACAAGCGTCGCCTGATCGCTCAGCTCGAACAGGCGCTGCAGAAGGTCGAGTTGTCGTTGCAGCAGCTCGAATTCCAGGGGCGGCGATACCTGACGGGTATGGAGAACGCCGATCCCGCGCGGACGGCCGCCTTCCGGGAGAAGTTGGAAGTCCAGAAGAAGCGGCAGGAGCGCGTCAGAGACAGTCTCTCCGACCGCCTCGCCGTAGTCCGGGCGCTTGAGATCGGTGTCGAGCATACTCATGCCATGCTCGACGGCTTCGCCGAGGTCAACGTCGGCGACAACCTCGCCGAGAAGCTTGAGGCCGCCGAGTTGGTGATGAAAGACGACGTGGTAGTGGAGATACGGAACGCCTGATGAGTCTCGACGAGTACAAGGTCCTCATAGGCAAGATCGTTGCCCCCTTCGGGCTGAAGGGCGAGGTCAAGGTCGTTCCGTTCACGGATTTCCCGGAGCGTTTCAAGGAAACCGACGAGGTCTACGTCGGGAGCGAAGCGGCCGGCCAGGTTCGCCGGATAGAGAGCGCGCGCATCCACAAGGGCAGCGTTCTCGTCAAGTTTGAAGGGATATCGGACATGTCGGCCGCGGAGAACCTCCGCGGAGCCGAGATCCGTATCCGGGAGAGCGAGCTTGTGCCCCTCGAGGAGGGCCGCTACTACATACACGACCTGGTCGGCATGGAAGTGCTGACCACCGAAGGCGAGAGCCTGGGCAAGGTCAAAGAGGTGCTCACCGGATCGGCGAACGATGTCTACGTGACGGATCGGGCGATGATCCCCGCCGTCAGGGAGTTCGTGGAGAACATTGACCTGGAGAAGCGGCGGATCATCGTCAAGCCGGTCGAAGGTCTCGTGCAGGAATAGCCGGATGAGGGTAGACGTCCTAACCATCTTTCCGGAGGTTATCCACTGCGGAGTGGATTACAGCATCGTAAAGAGGGCACAGGACAAGGACCTGCTCTCGGTTTTCGTGCGGGATATCCGTGATTACGCTACGGACAAGCACCGATCAACCGACGACGCGCCCTATGGCGGCGGCGCCGGAATGGTGATGACCCCGGAGCCTATCTTCAAGGCTGCGGAGTCTTTGAAAAGCGAATATTGGACCGAACAGAGCAGGATCATCCTGACCTCACCCCAGGGCGAGTTGTTCAGCCAGGCGAAAGCCGTCGAGCTGTCGGCCTGTCCTCACTTGGTCTTCATCTGCGGCCATTACGAGGGCGTGGACGAGCGGGTCAGGGAGCATCTTGTGACTGAGGAACTATCTATCGGGGATTACGTATTAACCGGTGGAGAACTGCCGGCTCTCGTAATCCTTGATGCCGTGGTCAGGCTCATACCCGGGGTCCTCGGCGACGAACAATCCGCGCTCGAGGAATCCTTCGCGGACGGGCTGCTCGAATACCCTCAGTACACGCGGCCCGCCGACTTCCGGGGATGGACCGTTCCGGAAGTGCTCCTGTCCGGTCATCACGCCGAGATCGCCAAGTGGCGCCGGCGCGAATCTTTGAAGCGAACTCTGGAGCGCCGCCCGGATCTGCTGGAGACAGCCGATCTGACCGAATCGGATCGGCGGTTCCTTCAGGAGTTGCAGGAATCAGGGAACGAGAGGTAAGCCATGACAACCATCATTCAGGACATCGAGAAAGAACAGTTGAAGGCCGAGAAGCCGGATTTCAACACCGGCGACACGGTCAAGGTTCACGTCCGCGTCATCGAGGGCGGCAAGGAGCGCATCCAGGCCTTCGAGGGCGTCGTCATCGCCAAGCGTCATGACGGCGTCCGAGAGAGCTTCACCGCGCGCAAGATCTCGCACGGCATCGGAGTCGAGCGCACATTCCTGGTCAACAGCCCGAAGATCGCACGGATCGAGGTCGTCAGAAGAGGCGCCGTCCGACGCGCCAAGCTTTTCTATCTCCGTGAGAAGATCGGAAAGGCCGCCAGAATCAAGGAAGCCGATAAGCCAAGACAATGAGCAGTGTGACAGAATGGCTCGCAAACATGCCGATCGAGTATGTTGTTGCGACCATCGTCGTCTTATTCATAATACGCACGATCCTGGGGAGGTACCAGTCGCCGGTTGCCAAGTCGTCCGCTGAGATGGCCGAATCGGCCCTGATGGCTATTGCCCTGGTGTATCTGCTCATCCGGCCGTTCATCGTGCAGGCGTTCTTCATACCGTCCGGCTCGATGCGGCCTACTCTGCTTGAGCAGGACCACATCCTGGTCAACAAGTTCATCTATCGGTTCACCGAGCCGAAGCGCGGCGACATCATCGTGTTCAAGGCGCCTCCCCAAGCGGATCCACGCCAGGTCGACTTTATCAAGCGGTTGATCGGGGTCCCAGGTGACGTCATCGAGGTCAAAGATGGAGTCGTCTACCGGAACGGCAAGCCCCTGGATGAGCCGTACCTTCTGGAGCCCGGAGAGATAGGCTACGAGTTCGGTCCGGTCAAAGTCGAGAAGGGCACGTTCCTCGTCATGGGCGACAACCGCAATGACAGCAACGACAGCACCAAGTGGGGCTTGCTCGACCGGAACCGGGTCATGGGCAAGGCCATGGTGACCTTCTGGCCACTTGGCAGGATAGGCGTGCACTGACAGTCGGAACCGGGGGCACTTAGCCAGGCATGAGAATGACCGAATGGCTCGCAAATGTCAGCATAGGGTACATCATTGCGGCCATCGTGATGCTTCTCATCGCACGTCTCATCATCGGCAGGTACAAGACTCCGCTGGCAAGATCGATGGCCGAGGTGGTCGAATCAGCTCTGATGGCGATTGCCTTGGTCTTTTTGTTCATCCGGCCGTTCGTCGTCCAAGCATTCTTCATCCCGAGCCCCTCCATGTATCCGACCCTGAGGGAAGGCGACCACATCCTGGTCAACAAGTTCATCTATCGGTTCCGCGAGCCGCGAGTCGGTGAGATCATCGTCTTCAAGGCTCCGCCTGCTGCGACGGACGACCACACCGAAAAGGACTTCATCAAGCGGCTCATAGGTCTGCCCGGTGATGTGATCGAGGTCAAGAAGGGGGCGCTCTACCGGAACGGCAAGCGGATGAACGAGCCCTACCTCAATGACAACGAGATCGGCTACACCATGGAGCCGACTAAGGTCCCCGAAGGCAAGCTGTTCGTGTTCGGCGACAACCGGAACGACAGCCGGGACAGCCATATGTGGGGCGCGCTTGAGCGAAAGCGCGTCATCGGGAAGGCGATGGTGCGCTTCTGGCCGCCCGCCAGGTTCGGGACACTCCACTAGCTAAGGGAGAGGCGTGCGTCCTCACACGCGTCCGCGCCAAAGACCACATGCCACGACTATCTCGGGACAGCATTGACCTGTGGTTCTTCGAACGCGCCGCCGTGTCGCGCGGTCACCATGCGATCGCCGGCATCGATGAGGCGGGCCGTGGTCCGCTCGCCGGTCCGGTAGTCGCCGCCGCGGTGATCCTCCCCTTCGACTGCGCAATCGAGGGCGTCTTCGACTCGAAACAGCTCAGCGCGGAGCAGCGTGAGGCGTGCTTCGAGAGGATCCGGTCCGCCGCCCTGCACGTCGGGATCGGCATCGTCAGCCACGACGAGATCGATCGCATCAACATTCTGCAGGCCACCTATCGGGCGATGCACATCGCCGTCAGCAAGCTGGGCGTGCGTCCGGACTTCTGCCTGATAGACGGCAGCCCGATCCGCGGCTTCGGGCACGCTCACGAGTGCATAGTCGACGGCGACTGCAAGAGCATCAGCATCGCGGCGGCTTCCATCGTCGCCAAGGTGACGCGAGACCGGATCATGTGCGAGTACGATGCCCTGTACCCGGAATACGGATTCGCCCGGCACAAGGGATATCCCACGCCGGAGCATATGAAGAGCTTGAGCAAGTACGGAGCGTGCGCGATCCACAGAAAGTCCTTCGCGCCCGTCGCCAGGAGGATCAACCCGCTTTGGGAACCCCAAGGTCTGCTCTCGGACGGCATGGCGAAGACCGAGCTGTTCGATACCTAGAGTCTCAGGGCTACGAGATCGTCGAGCGGAACTACCACTGCCGGATGGGCGAGATAGACATCGTCGCTCGCGACGGCGGCGACCTCGTGTTCGTCGAGGTCAAGACGCGGCGCAGTGACACCGACTCCGCGGCTTCGGAGGCTGTCGGCTTCCGCAAGCGCGGCAGGATCGTCCGGACGGCGCTGAACTACCTCGACGAGCGGGGCCTGGGCGAGGTCGGCTGCCGGTTCGACGTCGCCGAGGTGTACTTCGTGAACGGCAGGCCGGTGACAGTGGAGGTCATCAAGGGAGCATTCTCGGCGGAGGAAGCAGGTTACCAGCACCCATGAACTGGCATTTCGATGAAGGCAAAGAGCGGATTCCCGATGAGGAAGACATCTATGGAGTAAACGACCAGAACGAGCACGACTACGAGGTCTGGATGCCGTTCGAGGCGGCGGAGCGTCGGAGGAGGAGACGGCTTCAGGTCTTCGCCGTCGTGGTGATAATCGCCTTCGCCCTGGTCTTCGCCCTCATGCAATTCCGCACCATCTTCGGATGGTGATCATTCCCTGCATTCGCGGCTGTCTCGGCAGCATGAGTGTCCGCCTGCCACTCCCGGCTATCTCGAAAGACGATCACAGGCTTTTCCTTATCCGTCCATCCGTGCCATTCGTGTTTCCACGCGGACATACAAAAAAGCAACGCATCACAGAAGAGCCAAGTGATGCGTTGCTTTTGCTCTTCGAACCGCACCTACGGGGTTAGCTGGCGGGCTCGGACCGAAAAGCTGTCCTACTCGTGGCCATGCACGAGATTCGCCCCATGGCATAGTCGGGTCCCCCGATTCCCTTGCGGGAACTCGGCGCTCAATTATGTCCTAGATATACCACACCCTGCCAGGCTTGTCAACCCCTTTTCGCAAAAAAACTGGCGAATCGTCGGATTGGACTGCAATACAGCGAGCCCCGGAGCGCATTTCAAGAGTGTTGTAGGAGCGGCTTCCCAGCCGCGAATGCCCGCGTAGCGCCACGAATTCGCGGCTGGGAAGCCGCTCCTACAACGCCTTACGGACACGCGCTAACCCTTCTCGGCCTCTTTCGCATACGGCGCAGTGAGCGGATCGCCGACCACGATGTCCTTCCAGTAGATGCAACGCGACGCCATGTAGAAGCTCTCCGCGAGGTTGTAGCCGGACACGTAGCGATCGAAGAGGATCGATGGGCTCGCGATCGCGGCGAGAGTCGGCTCGCTGCAGTAGCCCTTCACGCCGGTAACCCCGGTCTTGATCAGGTCGCCTATGAGCGACTGTCCCTCCTCGGTCGGCACGAACGTCCTCCCGCTGGTGGAGACCGCCGTCTCTGCGATCGATCCGGGCAGGAACCTGTTCCCGCGATATTTCTCCTTGTCGAAGTAGCGGTCGTTGCTGCCCCACGAGCAATAGCCCATCAGGTTGTTGCGCTTTCCGACGAACTCCTCGGTTGTATCGAGCGTCACTCCGAATCCCCGGGCTTTGAGGATCTCGGACGCCTTTCGTATGTCGTCGTTGTACTCCTTGTACCCGGGCTTGTACCGATTCGGATCGATGTCGAGGAGGAAGACTTGCTTGTTCGGCCGAGCCGCCAGCGCGCGGTCGACCAGCGCCTTGGCATCCTCCTTCGTGTATCCATCCAGGCGGGTGACCAGGTACAGGCCGAACTTGTCATGGGAGAAATGCTCGTTCTTGTCGAAATAGGGATTCACCAGCGGGCCCTCCACCTTGTGGTGGTCGAGTTCACCGTCCATGCATGCCAGCAGGCCGTCGACCGAGTAGTGCTTGGTCGTGGCGAACGGTACCCCCTTGGTGAGGACGATGTAATCGATCTTCAGCCCGTTCTTGCGGATATACTCTTTGATGGGTTTCTCGATCTGGGTAGGGTAATCGCTGGTGGAGATGCGCTCGATCTCCGGACACTTGATGTGAACGATGTACTTCTCAGCGATGTTGCGCTTCTCCGCGTAGTACGCGCCGACCTCTTTCGACGTGGCGCTGTTGTCGTTGATGACGACGAGCACGTTCGTCGGCCCGGCAGCCTTGGTTTCGACCGGCGTGTTGGCTTTCGAACATGATGCGGTCGTGAGAATCACGAGCATCAGGATGGCAAGCTTCTTCATGAGGCACCTCTGTCTGCAACAAGTCTTTCCATGAGTTCCCGGCTCCGCACGAGCTCCGTGTCGTCGCCCTTGTGGATCTCCAGTACGAGCACCGTATCGTCCTGGACGTACCGCACGATCTCCTCGAAGCCTATTTCCCCGCGGGTGATCGGCCAGTGATCCGATCCGTCGATGCCGTTGTGTAGATGCATTCCGATCAGCCGGTCGCCGTATCTGCTCAGGAAATCGCGCTGGGTGGCGACACCAAGGATCTCCTGTACGTACGCATGACCGGTGTCATGCCAGTAACCGACCTCCGGCGAGTCTACCGCGTCGAAGATGACTGCAAGCTCGTCGCACGTCGGGAACTCGAAGCAGTAGTACCGTGTCTCCAGCCCCAGTCGGACGCCCGTGCCCCTCGCATGGTCCGCGAGGTCGCGCACGCTCTCGATCACGCTGTCGAGGTGCGGCTGTTTGATCGTTTCCCGCTCAGCCAGACCGAGCCGGATCAGCTCCACCGCCTGCTCGGTCATGCCGACCTCGATAAGCCGCAGGGCAGTGCGCTGATCGGCAATCAGGTACGGCCTCCCCAGGTGCAGCACGACCGCCTTTGCGCCGAGTTCCGCCGCCCAGTCCACGGTTGTCCGGGCATTATCGACTGCTCTGCGCCGGGCCTTCGGATCGGGTGACGACAGCATGAGCGCGTCACCGCCCGCGATCTCGCGCGGGATGCCGTCAGGGAGCGGGCAGTAGTTGTGCAGGCTGGAGATGCGCACCTCGCCGTCGCTCACCATCTCCCGCACTTCCTGTATCATCTTACGAGTGACGTGAACGTCGAGTTCCAGAGTGTCGAAGCCCAGGCCGAGCAGTTCGGCGGCCATCTCGCGTCCCGACGTGTGCTTCATCGCATTCCAGGCGGTCGAGATCGATATGGGGTGGGGCGTATCTGTGGTCATGGATCCTTCCTGTTCGGGGGTGTGAGAGTTTGGGAGTGTGGGAGAATGGGTGAATCAGGACTCCCACACACCCATGCCCGACTGCTATACGGCAAGTTCATGTATCGTGCACGGCACGCGTCCTTCGGTCTGCAGACCGCGCGCCCACTCCAGGATATGCCGATCGTGCGTCATCAGCAACACCTGGTTGCGGCTGGAGATGTCGGTCAGCATCTTCAGCATGCTGTCCAGCCTCTCCCGGTCGCAGTTTACGAACGGATCGTCGAGGATCACCGGGAGCGACCGCCCCGCCGAGAGAAGCTCGCCGCATGCCAGCCTGAGCGCAAAGTAGAGTTGGTCGAGCGTGCCCGCGCTCACTATGCCCGGGGAGACGCCGCTGTGATCGGCACAATCGAGCGTGATCTGCCAGTCGGGGCTGATCTCGACCGAGCTGTACCGCCCGCCGGTGATATCCTCCAGGCACTCGGTCGCCCGTTCGCGGAGCACCGGCAGGTACTCGGCGGAGACATCCTGAGTCACGGTCTCCAGCGCGGAGATTGCCTCTCCGTAGGCCTTGTGCAGAAACTCCAGGTCCCGCTTCCTGCCGTGCAGGAACTCCAGTTCGCCCTCCAGCGCGGCCAGGTCTCGGGCGTTCCGGTTCTCGGCCTCGAGTTCGCCCTTCACCTCATGCAGCCGCGCCTGCGAAGCCGGAAGCCTCTGCTGGAGCATCTGGAACTCACCCCGCCAGCTCTCCGTCTCCTCAGTCGTCGGCGAATAGTCCGGGAACTCCTCCTTGAGGCGGAGGTTGAGCACGGAGAGCTCGCGCGCCAGCTCGGACTCCTGCGAGTCCCACTCCTCCATCGATCGGGAGTTCAGCGTCGCCTTCAGCGCGATCTCGTACTCGTGCGCCCGTGCCACGAGCGACCGGTATGCCTTGATCTTCGACCATGCTCTGGCCGTGTTCGGGCACTTCATGTAGCTCAGGATGTTTGCTTCCTCGGCCTCGACCTGGCTCATCTCCTGCTTTGCGGCGTCCAAGAGCTGCGCGAGTTGGCTCTGTTCGCCCGTGACCACGCTGCCCTGCAGTCTGGCGTACCCGATGATCAGCGCCGCCGACGGTATCAGCAGCGCGAGCCATCGGAGGTCGAGCAGGATCCCGAGGGCGATGCCCGCGGCCGCCAGCAGTATCCCTCCCGCCAGCCACGGTACCGGCCGTCTCTTCGACGTCACGGGCGACTCCTGCATCGCCTTCTCCAGGTCCCACAACCTGGACTCCAGTTCGCCACGCCGGCTCTCCAGCTTCGTCAGGTTGTCCGATATCTCGTCCGCCTTGCCGATCAGATCGGAGTAGTTCTCGATCTGCCGGTGAGTCTGGCTCAACTCGTCGATCAGCTCCTTCAGCCGCTTCAGAGTGCCGTAAGCCTCGCCGTGGAGCGCATCGAGTTCGGCCACCCGGCTCTTGAGCTCCGACCACCCCTTGTGGCGGTCCAGGAGATCGGTCAGCGCCTTCAGCCGCTCGGAGTCCTTCTCGATGCGCGACTCGAGCTGCTCCTGCTCCGACTTCAGGCTCTCCACATGCTCTCTGATCTGCCGTACCTGCGCCACCTCGGCGGCGAGACTCTGCAGCCGGCTCGTGATGGTGTCGTATTCCCTCGGCTTGGCCGGCCGCGCCTTGCCGATGATGTCGGCCTGGGCGCGCTTGAGCTTTTTCACCGCCTCGCTCGCGGATGTCTGCTCCGTGCCGGTCAGCACGCGCTGTATCTCGTTCCCGATCGCGGTCAGGTTGGCGGCGTTGAGCTTGCTGATCTCCGACTGGCGCACGGACACCGTGTTGTCGAACACGGCCTTCTGGGAGATGCCGATGTGGTCCGCCACCATCTCGGCGACGGCGTCCTTGTCGGTGATGATATCGACCAGTTCTCCGGTGGCGGTGAGCGTTCCCAGGCTGCACGACGCCTCGGAGAACCGCCGGCTGAGGACGAAGGTCTTTCGGCCGCTCCGGTAGGTCAACGACGCGGCGCAGCGTCCCCCGTCCCAGTGCTCGACGATCTGGTTCCTCTCCTTGCCGAAGAGGATCGTGTAGATCGCCTGATGGATCGTGGACTTGCCGGACTCGTTGGGTCCCCACAGCACGTTGATTCCGGGTCCGAAGGCGAACCGCGCTTCCACGAATCGTTTGAAGTTCTCGAACTGAAGTTCAAGCAGTTCCATGTCGTCAACCGTCCGAGAGCGCCGCGAGACCGAGGTCGAGCGCCCTTCGGAGGAGCCGCTGCCGCTCCGCATCCGGTGTGCTCTCGATCTGCTCCAAGAGGTACCTGCAGAACCGCCCTCGGATGCTGCTGTCGAGGTGGATTCCCTGAGGGCTGGATAGGCCGGAGGTGTCAACGCTAATGTAATGGCACGACTCCCTGAATCGGGCCTGGATCTCGTCTATGGAGGCTGTCAACTCCTGCACGGGCGTCCCCCGCAGCCGGAGTTGCACCAGCGCGGCCGGATCGCACAGCCTGCGGATGGCGTCATCGAGCGCCGAGGAAGACTCGAACGATGTGCAGTCTATCTCGGCCGTGCGCATCGTGCGCATGTTGATCTTGACCGGCTCGATGCTCACCGCGCCGTCCTCATCGATCTCGGCCACCACCACGTGCCGGCCCTCGGTCTCAGGGCCGTCGAAGCTGAGTCCTTCGAGACTCCCGGGGTAGCATGCAGTCACGCTCCCGGCCCTGAAGTCGTTCAGCCGATGATAGTGTCCGAGCGCCACGTATGCCGCCCCGCACCTCTCGAGCTCCTGCAGCCCGAACGGATGGTACCGCTCCAGTTGCCCCTCGAAGCTCTCCAGGGATGCGTGCATGAGCAGAATGCATCGCACGTCCCGGGGCAGATCGAGGCCGTCGAACGCCCGCCGCTCGGACTGCATCCGGTCGAACGCGCATCCCGCCACCGCGATCCCCAGGTCTTCGATGATCACGTGCTCGCACTGGGGTTCGAGGAAGAGATGGAGTCCGGGCATGTCGAGCCTGCGCCAGAAGCTGTTCCGCGTGCAGGGGTCGTGGTTTCCCGGGATGGCGAACACCCGCCTGCCGGTGGACGTGATGCGAGCGAGGTGCTCGGTCACGGCCTCCAGGTCGGTCGGGTCCGGGTCCGGGCGGTCGAACAGGTCGCCCGCGATGAGCAGCATATCGACATCGCGCTCGATGACGAGATCGGCCGCCCTGGCCAGCGTGCGTCTCTGATCGCGACGACGCTCTTCCGCGAGAGTCGGCGGAAGGAATCCGAACGGGCGGCTGAGGTGGCAATCCGCGATGTGCAGGAATTTCACACGGGCCAAGCGAGCGTCTCCTTTCCGCCGGCGCCGATGGGTGGGCTGCTAGGGTGCAGTGGATTGAGCCGTATGTGGCCGTACGCCTGCATTATATGCCCGCGAGTTCGGATTGTCAAACGATGCGTGGGAACAGGAGTCCGGGGTGCTTTCGGGGGTGACCACGCAGAAAACCCGGGTCCCATACGGGATCCGGGTTTCGTGTCGCTGAAACTGAGGTTTCGGCGGCGCCTAAGCCTCCGCCTGAGCCTTGTTCGCCGCGCGCATGAGTCTGGACTTGCGCCGCGCAGCGGCGTTCTTGTGAATGATGCCCTTCTCCGCGGCCTTGTCGATGACGCTCTCTGCCGCTGCGATGGCCTTGATGTTGGCCTCGGCGTCGCCTTCCGCGAACGTCGCTTTGGCCTTCTTCACGAAGGTCTTGATCTTGGACTTGGTCGCGACGTTGCGAGCGTGGCGCTCTCGGGACTTCTTCACGTCCTTCATGACGGACTTAATATTCGGCAATGGATTTCACCCCCATGTCGTCGAGAAACTCGTAAGAAACCGATATCGATCGGCCCGAAACCGGATCAATCTGTGGACTGGACGATACAGTATAGCAGGTCCGCCCGGAATTGGCAACCCCCGCATCTCGAAGTAGTCAGTGAGCAGAGATCAGTAAGCAGTGCGGGCCGGCAACCAGAGGCTGTCCGGCGCCTGCCTCACGCTGCAGGAGGGGATTCCGATCCCCGATCGCCTGCGCGGCGTCCGGGAATCGGAATCCCGTATGGCACAATGATGCGGAGATATCCGTCTACCAGTTCTTCGCCCGATTGCTCGGGATATCCCATCCGTCCGGGTAGATCAGGTATACCGTACCCCACGAGCCCGGGTTTTTCAGCCAGGATGCTTCGAGCGCCTCGCGGCTGTAGACCACCCGGGCGCTCCTGCCGAGGTCCAGCCTGGTGTTCGGGTCGTTCAGCACGCACCGACCGTCGGGCTCGAACCCGCGCATGACCATCAGGTGGCCGGACCGCTGGCTCGTGTCCCTGGCGCGCAGCTTGTTATAGTCGAGGCTGACGATCACCGGGACGCCCTTCGCGATCCACTCCTCGATCTGGGTGATGCTGGAGAACCTCGTGACGTATGCTCTGATCCCGGGGAACTCGCCCGCGAACGCGGTGTTGAACGTCCAGTTGCCCGTGCCGCCCCAGCCGATGTCGTAGATGCCGTCCACCGCCTGCTGGACTCCGCAGGTAAGCTCGGGCCTGCCAAGCTCCCGCCCCCAGTAGCTGAGCACCATCGCGGTCGACGTCGCGCTGCAGAACCGTATGCCGTCCGGTACGCTGAGCTGGGACAACTGCGGCACGTTCAGGTCCTTGCCCCACACGCTCTTCTTCGGCTTCGTGCCGGGCAGGGGCGCCTGCGAGTCGACCACGTGGACCGTCAGCAGCCGGAGGGTGGGATAGACCGAGCCGTCCGTCGAGCAGAGCTTGGCGGACACACGCACGGCATCGGCGGGCTTCTTCAGGTTGAGGATGTCCGCCCTCAGCGCGGCGATGTCGTCGCGCTGGCCTCTCACGCTCATACGCTTCATCGGGGTGTTGTCGCGGTTCCAGATGGCGTAGCAGAACCGACGGCTCCACACGTCGCCGCTCCTGACCTGGACGAAGATCTTCACGAAGCTCCCCGGCGGCGTATCGCCGTTCCAGGAGAGGACAACCTCGTCGAACACGAACCCCGGCTCGATGTCGCGCGACTCGATCCTCCCCATCGGGATGTCTCGCTCGTCGGTCAGGGCGCCTTCCGCCGTGAACACGACGCCGCCCAATGAGGAGTCCCAACGAGCTCCGGCGCACCCGAAGGTGGCGAAATCCTGCTTCGTCTGGAACTTGTACAGACGCCTCGCAGCCGGCGCATTCGCCGATACCGCGCACAGCGTACTAACGACCAGGACTGCGGTCATAGCAAGAATGTGTCTCATAGTCTTATCCTTGTCCCTCCGTGCTGGAAATCCCTGCGGGCTGCCCCGGCGCGTACATCCGCGCCGTGCGCATGCAGGTTTCCGCGATCTGAGACCGGAGGCTCTCCGGCTGAAGAACCTCCACCCTGTCTCCGAAGCTCAGAATCCAGTGCTTGATCTCGTCCACGCCCGCGACCGTCACCTCGAAGAGCAGCGATCCGTCCGGCTGAACGGTTGTTACCTGATTGGGGTGGAACTTGCACCCGCCGATCCACTTGGCGCAGTCCTTGTTGAACCGCAGGACCACACGCTCCGGCTCGGCGTCGGACTGGAGCTGCCATCCGAGTTCCAGGTACTCCTCGAGGTCGAAGTCCTTGGGGTACTTGAAGTGGTGGTTCACCAGTCGTATGTCCCGGATGCGGTCCACGCCGAATGTCCGGATGTCCTCCCGCAGCCGGCAGTAGGCTATCAGATACCATGCCCCGAACCGGAATGCGAGGCCGTAAGGCTCCACCCGGCGCTTCGTAGTCTCATCCCTCCGGGGCACGTAGTAGGTGATATCGAGCGGGTTGTGGCCCGAGATCGCCTTGCTGATCACGTCCAGCACCTCGGTATTGCAGTCGCGGATGAGGTCCACGCCCACGGAGACCCGCCGTCTCATCTTGTGAATGGTGGTATCCACCTGGTCGGGGAGCAGCGAGTTGATCTTGCGCAGGGCCGTGCGGACGGCGTCCGTCGGCGGCATGCGGATCTTGTCAGCGGCGATGCTGCCCGCCAGGATGAGCGCGAGCGCTTCGCTCGGGGTGAACGCCGACGGCATGAGCTTGAGATCCTTGACCGCGAACCGCCCGTCCCGCCGCTCGATAGTACCCCACTGCCTGAGGATGCGGATGTCTCGCTCGATGGTCGCGCTTCCGACCCCGAACTCGAGCTCGAGACTTGCGACGTCCCATTTCCACGGGTCCTGCTCGATGAGGTGAAGCGTCCTGATCAACCGCGCGAACTGTTCTTCGAGGGTCATCTGCCGTTCCTCCAACCAACAATACGTAGGTTAGACATGATCGCGGTCTAGTCCTTCGGACCGTGAGGAACGGCGCGGAGACTTGGCGCAGCGGTGTCCCAGGCCGGGGAAGGGAGCGATCGTGGTGCGTGTGGAATACCAGGTCCATCGCCGTGGAGACGGACCTGGCGGCGAGTCTATTTCTGTGCCCTTACGATTCGGCGGACGGTGTTCATCGACGAGCGCCGGCGGTCGAGCGCCTGGGCGACCTTGATGCTCATCAGGTCGTACACATCGACTCCCGGGATGTTCTTCTCCACGTAGTCGAACGCGCCGCGCTTCATGCACTCGACGGCATTTGCCACGTTGCCGTACGCGGTAAGGACGATCACCTCGGTGAAGATGTCCTCCTCGGCGGCGGCCTTGAGCACATTCACGCCGGCGTCCGGGGTTTCCATCACCATGTCGGTCATGACCACGTCGTACGTCGGGTTCGCGGCCTTCAGCTTCTCGACGGCCTCCTCCTGGCACGTGGCCGTATCGACCTTCAGGCCGTCTCTGGTAAGCCGGCGGGCAACTGCCGCACGGACCTCTTCTTCGTCATCGACAACTAGAATCTTGCACAAAGCTGTAGTACCTCCTCAGCATATGTCCCATCCGTCGCATACGTCTCACAGGTCCCGCGGGACAGAGGGGACATGTGGGACACATGGGAAAACCTACCCCACCGTCGGCAGCAGGATCACGAACCGCGCGCCGGAGTTCTCTTCGCCGACCTCGCATATCCCGCCATGATGCGCTTCCACGATGCCCTTCACGATCGAGAGCCCCAGGCCCATGCCCTTCGCCCGCGACGAGAAGAACGGGGTGAAGATCTTGTCCTTGTTCTCCTGAGGGACGCCCGGACCGGCGTCCGCAAACTCTATCTTAACATAATCCTGCTTGCCGGACAGCCCGCACAGAGTCCGAGCCTCCTTCCGGAGCGCGGGACAGGTCGTTATCCTGAGCAGCCCGCCGTCCTGCTGGAAGCTGATCGCGTTCTCGATCAACTCCGAGAACGACCGTTTGAGCTTCGTCGGGTCGGCCGCGATCTTCGGCAGGTCGGATGTCAGGCTCATCTCCAGCCTTACGGGGCACCGCTTCGGGAACGACTCGTCCACCGACTGGCGCACGATCTCGTTGATGTCCCACTCGGTGAGCGACAGGGACGTGGCCATGACGAAGTCGCGGAACTCGGTGAGGATCTCTTCCAGGCGGAAGACGCCCTTGCGGATGCTCTCCGCAAGCTCCTTGAACTGCTCGCGCCGGTCTTCCGGCTGCCCGAGCCAGTGCTCGAGTTCATTCAGGTCGCCCTTGATGGCGAAGACCCGGTTGCCGATCATATGTGCGGACCGGGCAGACATCTCTCCCCAGGCTGCCATCCGCTCGGCATTGACCACGCGGTCGGTCAGGCGCAGGCTCTCGACCGCCGCGCCGACCTGACTTGCGATGCTGATCAGCACGCCCTCGTCGTCGCCGGTGAATTCGTTTCGGAACCAGGGGAACTTGCTTCGGCGGCGGAGCACTCGCAGCACGCCGATGACGCCGCGTCGGCCCTCGATCGGCACTCCCAGGTATGCGCCCATCTCCTCGGCCGGGTACTCCTGGTGAAGCCCGCGCCACCTGGGGTCGCTCTGGGGGTTCGTCGTCCTGATCGGGAGGCCGTGCTCCGCGATCCATCCGGTGAGTCCTTCGCCGAGCTTGTACGTCGCGGTGCCGGCTCTGTCGTTCAGCCGTCCGCGGGATGCCTGGAGTGTGAGGGTCTGACGGTCGGCGTCGAGCAGGAAGAGCGAGCAGTCCTCGAACCGCAGCACCTCAGCCGTGACTTTGATCACCTTGGCGACGAGCGACGCGATGTCCGGGCTCGCCGCCAACTCGGTGCCGATCTCGACGAACGCCCGCTCGCGTGAGCGGTGCTCGCTGATTGCGATGCCGACGCTGGCGATGTTCGCGATGGCTCGAAGGCATGCCTCGTCCTGCTCGTCGAAGGCGTCGCGTTGAGGGCTGTCTACGTTGATGACTCCCCGCGTGCGTCCGTGCGCATCGAGAATCGGCACGGCGATCTCGCTCCGCACGTCCGGGAAATACGGGATGTAGTAGGGGTCCTGATCGACGTCGCCCGTGCGGTAGAGCTTGCCGGTAGCGGCGACGTAGGTCGTGATGCCTTTGCCTTCACCGGTGTGAAGCAGGAGGCGCTGCTCCTTCTTGTCGTCAGTCCAGCCTTCGCCCGTGCCGCACTGGATGACGAGCCGGCCTTGATCGAAATCGACGAGCGCGACGAATCCGCGCTTGCCGTTGACTACCCGGACGCCCCGCTCCAACAGCGCCTGAAGCAGTTCGGAGAGGTCGGCGGTAGAGGCTGCCAGAGCCGTCACCTCGTTGATAAGTGAAAGCTCCGGCATGCAGGGCTGTCCGGGATTCGATTGCATAGATGGCTAACCCTTGATTGCGCTGTTCGGGCTCTGCTCCGCCGTCTCGGCGAGCACGTCCTCGTACTCCGGCCCGGTGTGATAGATCGCACTGAAGGCTATCGGGCCGATGATCGGCAGCTTGTGCTCCTCACCGTAGTAGGCTCTCAGCATCATGTAGCACGCGAAGACGAAGGCGAATCCTCCGGGCACCCACCAGAACCATCTCGACAGCACCGGGACCCACTTCACGGTGAGCCACAGGCATGTCAGCAGGCCGAACGCCAGCGTGGACTGAACGCAGTGGTATTTCACGAAGTGACTGCGCTTCTCGAGAAACAGTATAACTATGCCGAGGAATCCTAGATACGACGCAGCGGCGACCAGGTTCTCTTCAACACCGAGACTCGATTGGCCGTCATGATCCATGATTCTCTAACTCCCCCATCAAGCATATGTCTGTCCGGCATGCGTACTGTGCGCATGCCTATGGTGTATATTCCACCCGAGTATAGCAGATCAACCGTCCTGATTTCAACTCCGAGCGGGAAGAAAGGAGGGTATGTCGAATCTCATGGATCAGAAAGCAAATTACATCAATCCGCGCTCTTTGAGGCTGATCCAGCGGCCGTCGCCGATGATCACGTGATCGAGAACCTCGATGCCGATGTACTCGCCGGCCTGCACCAGCCGCTTCGTGACGGTGATGTCCTCTCGCGACGGGGTGGGGTCGCCGGATGGGTGGTTGTGCGCCACCACGACCGACGCGCTATTGTACTCGAGCGCCTCGCGGAACAGCTCCCTGGGGCTGATCAGGCTCGCGTCGAGAGTGCCTACAGTGATGGTGACGGTCTTGATGACCTCGGACTTGGTGTTGAGGAATATGCCCTTGAACCGCTCCTGGTGAAGGTGGCGCAGTTCGGGCATCAGGAGGTCGGCGGCATCCTGGGGCTCGCGAATGACCTGGCGGGTCTCGCCGACACTGGCGGCCAGACGCTTGCCGAGCTCGACCATCGCCTTGATCTGCGCGCCCTTCGCCGTCCCGAGTCCCTTGATCTCGCTCAGCCTCTCGACGCTCGCGGTGGCGATCCCCTTCAACCCGTCGAACCTGCCGAGCATGTGCTCCGCGAGCCCGATGGCCGAGTACTCCGCCGTTCCGACGCGCAGGATGATCGCCAGAAGCTCCGCATTCGACAGCAACTCCGGCCCATACTTCAGCAGCCGCTCGCGAGGCCGTTCGTCCTCGGGCAGTTCCTTGATAGTGAGGGTGTATCGCTCATTAGCCATCGGATGCCTCTCGAATATGGAGTGCGGAAGCCCAGCTTCCGCCTCGACCCGTCCTACCACAGAGAGCCGCAGTCTGCCGTCTACCTCGCGCTGATCCTCAGCTTGATCCAGCCCATGCCGGACCCGGGGAACGGCGAATCGGCCCACTCGCCGAACTCGAGAGCCTCGACCTTGAAGCTCATCCCCACGGCGGACGCCGTCCACGACTGCCCCTTCTTCACCTTGTTCGACTCGATCATCGCCACTTTCTCGAACTTGCCGTCGTCGGGCTTGAGCGCCCGCGCCAGGATGTGCAGTTCCAGTCTGTCCTCCTCGCCGCCGGTCACGCTGAACGTGCCGAATGTGAGCGAGGCCTTGTCCTGTCCCGACCGGGTGATGATGGCCGTGAACATCTGCGGCGGGTAGTAGAGGAATGTCACCGGCTTGCCGTTCGCCTCGATCTTTGGACGCTCGCCGCCGGCATACTTGGCATCGCGACAGTCGATATCGGCGGACGGCGGCGCATTCGACGTCGTCTGCGCCTCCGGATTCGGCGAGGGGTTCCTCCAGGGCGGGGCTTGCTTCGTCGCCTCCGGGGCTGACGTGTTCGAGGGCTTGTCCCCGGGTTTCGAGGTCTCGGTCTTCACGTCTTCGGTGACGGCGGCCTGCTTGTTCGAGTCTGCCTTGGGTGGCAACGTCTCGGCCTTCCGGCACCCCTGCAAGGACATCAAGACCGCTATCATTCCGCAGAGTATGCCTGCGGTGAGAATCAACGCTTTGATCTTCGCCACTAACTCCATCCTCCCTGGGCATCTCCTGGCGCCCGCACGTTCGGTATACCATCAGGGCGCACGAATGTCAATATGGGTTGACTATCCGGCAGGCGGAACCTACAATGAACGGGAACAAGGTTATCGACAGCACGGGCAACCATGCGGGAGGAGCATCGATGAAACTCGGATATCTGACCACCTTCAGTGATGACGAGCTAAAGCTCGCCTCGGGCATCGGGTTCGACGGCCTCGAGGTACATGCCAAGTCGTGGCCGGCGGAGGACCTGCAGTCGGCCGACCGGCGCAGTGCCGTCGCGTCGCAGGCCGTGGAGCTTGCCGGGAAGTACGGCATCACCATCACGGCGCTCGCGTACTACGAACGGGGGAATGCGCACGAGCCCCGGGAGCGCATCGCGGCGTATCGGAACGTCATCGAGTTCTGCGCGGCGATGAAGGTCCCGGCGCTCGCTACTCTCACCGGCGGCGACCCGGATGCCGGGCTAGACGACAACGTGAAGCTCTGGACCGACACCTTTGCCGACGTGGCGCGCATCGCGGAGGACAACGGCGTCAAGATCGCCTTCGAGAACTGGCCCGGCTTCGGACCGGTCCCTCCGTGCAAGAGCGTGAACTTCGGGTTCAGCCCGACCGCCTGGGAGAAGATGTTCAACGCGGTCGATTCGCCGGCGCTCGGCCTCGAGTTCGATCCCTCGCACCTGGTCTGGCAGCAGGCGGACTACCTCGGCGCGCTGAAGAGGTTCGGCTCGAAGGTGTATCACGTGCATCTCAAGGACACGGAGATCATGGAGGACGCCGTCGCCCGGCACGGCTCATTCGGCGGCGGTTGGTGGCGCTACCGGATCCCGGGGTTCGGGCTGGTGGACTGGCCGAGCTTCTTCTCGGCGCTCTACGAGATCGGCTACGATGGCGGGACGGCCATCGAGCACGAGGACGCCGTGTTCTCGGGCGACCGCCGTGCCGACGGCCTCAAGCTGGGCTACAACTACCTGCGCCCGATGATCCTCTGACACAGACGCTGATGCCTCGACGGCGCCCGTCGTCGAGGCATCACTCCTCACTCCTCACTCCTCACTCCTCACTCCTCACTCCTCACTCCTCACTCCCCCGTTCCCCATTCGCCATCACCTAGACATCCGGCCCGGAAGGAGAATTTCCGCTGGCAGCGAAGGAAATTTCGGAAGTGTCCGGGCAACCGATTTGTTGCTATTCGACATACCGCCGGGAAGAAAGACGGTTTTTGGGCACAAATAGTGTGTAACGAAGAGCGAATCGGGTACGTCTAAAAAGTATATAACCGCGCACGACAAGCCCTACCGGACCGATTGCGGTCAGGGAAGCGCGACCAAAAAACACGATGTTGATCTTCCATTTATGCGACCATGCCGCCCGTTGGTGACTGGTCGCAATCCATCCGAGGAGGCGATGTAGATGGCAGCAAGACAACGTGTTATACTCTATGTTCTGGTGGTGGTCCTGGTCCTGGCACTCGCAGCGACCGCGTCCGCGCAGGTATCCAGTTCCTCGTCGGCAGCAGGGACTGACAAGAACATCTCGATCAGCCTGCAGGATACACCCGTGCGCTCAGCGATAGAGATGCTATTCCGCGAAGCGGGGCTGAGTTATGCGTTTGAGGGAAGCGTTAACACTCCGATCACTGTGAACCTGACGGATGTTCCTTTCGACCAGGCTCTGCAGATCATACTTCGAAGCGCCGGCCTTACGATGAGGCGCGAAAACAACACCTACCTGATCGGCCCGAAGAAAGAGGTGCAGACGGTCGCGCAGACCTCGGATGATCTCGTAGACAGTGAGGAGACTGAGATCGCTCGCGACACGGCCCTTGAGAAGATCCGCATCGACTTCGCCGACGTCAATGAGATCGGCGCCATCTTCGGCTCCCAGTACCGCGGCGGCCAGGGCGGCTACGGTGGCTACGGCGGCTATGGTGGATATGGCGGCTACGGTGGCTACGGTGGTATGGGCATGATGGGCGGTATGGGCTACGGCATGGGCATGATGGGCGGTATGGGCGGTTATGGCGGCTATGGCGGCTATGGCGGATACGGCGGTTTCGGTGGCTACGGCGGCGGCTTCGGTGGATATGGTGGCTATGGCGGCTTCGGTGGCTATGGTGGCGGCTATAGCGGCGGCTACACCGGTGGCAGACGCTGGTAGGCAACGCTAGTCTCAGTCAGGAACACTCTCCGTATGGAGTTTCGCGATGGCTTGGAGGTAGACTCCGGAGCGGCCGATCCCGACCTCGTACCGATCCGTGAGTCTGCCTCCGGGCAGGCGGATGCATCTGACCGCCTTTACCAACGGCACGGCGCATTCGTCCATAGCGCCTGTCTTGGAATACCCGGCGATCCCGACGACGCCCGGGACGCCGTGCAGGATACTTTCGTTCAGTTGTGGCCTCCCTGTCCAGGTTCAGTGGACAGAGCCGGTTCTCCACGTAGTTGTACCGCATCGCAGTGAACACGCGCACGGATCCGCTTCGGGGAAAGCCGAGGCGGGAGACACCACCGTCTATCGACCGGATCGAGGACTGTGGTGGAGCCCAACCGGATCGTTCTCTCCTCTTCGACCTCATCGACTTCGCTAGACCTACCCCTTGGTCACCATACCACCAGTCGTTATCCATCCGATCGGAAGACCTGCTGCCGCCTGGACAGCAGATTTTTCCTGCCTAGCTTACCAGTATTTTCCCGAAAAAGGGCTGTTTGGCCCGGAATTTGCACTATGACCTTCTGAGTACCGGCACTACAGCCGGTCTACCGTCGGCCTAAGGGGCTGCGTTCAATGCAGAAAGGTCGTGGTTCATATGAGGATCCGTTACTGGATCGGAGCGTTGCTGCTGCTTTCGGCGCTCTGTTGCTCTGCCACATCACAGGCGGCGACAGTCCCGCCGGGGTCGTTCCTTACCAGGAGCATCAGCAACCCGGAGGATCTGGCGAAACTGATCGAAACGGACAAACGAGTGGCGCAGAGGTACTCTCGGCATTTCGGGATGAGCGCCAAGGAGTTGGCAGGGTACGTCCGAGCGAATCTGCGAGTAGGGCAGTTGAAGACGTCCGGGCGGTACACCACCTACTTCATCACCAAGGGTGACCGCATACTCGTGCACAGCAAGCACTTCAAGGCCGGACGAAAGGTTCTCGTCGGACCTGATGGCAAGCCTGTGATGGACATTGCATGCGGGAATCCGCTCGTCAAGAGCCTGCCCAAGGTGGTCGCAAAGGCTGCGCCGCCGCCACCGCCGAAAGTCGAGGCTGCGCCAAAGCCCGTGGAGCCGCCGGCTCAACCGGTAGTTGCCGAACAGCCTGTTCTGGACCAACCGGCGGTGGTGGCCGAGCTCCCGACGACTCCGCCGGAGTTCGAGACTCCTGTGGAGGAGGCGCCTCAGATGGCTCAGGCCATACAGACGCCGGAGCCTGAGGTAGCCGTTCTCGACATGCCTGCGACGGAGTTCAGTTCGGCGGCATCCCTGCTCAGCAGCGGTATCATACCCGGACTCCTCACGGCGGGCGCGGCATCGGCCGTGTTCGGCGGCGGTGGAGGCAGCACCGTGCCGGAGCCGAGCAGCCTGATTGCGCTGGGCTCATCGGTCACCGCATTTGCCGCATTGGCCGTCCGACGCCGTCGGCGGATCAGGTAGGTCGCGCTTCGCACCTAAGCGCTAGTCAATCCGATCACAGACCACATCGAATACCGCACCGGGACGCGGAATGCGTTCCGGTGCGGGACGGACCCGGGGCGCACCGGTCCCGGGCAGCAACTGTCTGTAGTCAGTGGAGGTAATTGGGGCACCATCCAGCGACTCAGGCGGGTTCGTTTTCCACGCGGAATGCGGGGGGTATAACGGTCTTGGCCGTTCGCCCGCGCCCGTGTCGAATCTGCCGCACGACGACTTCGTGCCGCTGGACCCTCTGGCTGTGTCAGGGAGTGATCCCTGCAGCCCGTGAGATCGCCCGCACAGCGAGGCGGTCCACAGACGTACGAGAGGAAGGTGCCGCAATGCGATTCATCAAGCGCACGGCAGGTCTTGTTGTTCCACTGAGCGCGCTGCTGGTGATGGCGATGCTGTCGTTGTCTCCGGCAGCGATGGCGCAGAGTCTCGGAGATGCCGAGATCAGCATGGGGCGCAAGGCCGCCAGAGAAGTTGAAAAAGAAAGCAAGCTGGTCGAAGACCCGGCGATCCTGGAACGGGTCAAGACCGTTGGCGAGGCGATCGCCAAGATCGCCAATTCCCTCGAAGTAGAAGCCACCTACGGCAGCAGTCGCATCACCCCCTTCAAGTATACGATCAAGGTGATCGACGAGAAGGAGATCAACGCGTTCTGTCTGCCGGGCGGGTTTGTCTACATCCACAAAGGACTCCTGGACTACGTGCAGTCCGACCACGAGCTCGCGGGCGTCATCGCCCATGAGATTGCGCACGCATCGCACCACCACATGGCTTACCTGCTCAAGGAACAGGGTAAGCTCGACGGCCGCATCGCGCTCGTGCTGCTGGCCGGAGTCCTGGGCAATATGGACGCGCAGGATCTCAGCCACGTGCTGGTCGGCGCTCAGTTGGTGAGGATAGCATACTCCAGCGGATACGGTCAGAAAGCCGAAGCGGACGCCGATAGGACAGCCATCGCTTACCTGCACAAGGCCGGGTACAACCCTGTCGGGCTGCTAACGTTCATGGAGCGGCTCGCGCGCGACTATGCCGCGAAACCTCACATGGACATGGGCATATTCCGCACGCATCCGCTCTCCCGCGACCGCGCGAAGGCCATGATCGCCGAGATCGAGGCCCTCAACCTCCCCATCAAGCGGCGCGAGGTGACCGACGCGATCAAGGCCGTCGCAGAGAGCGTCGGCGAGGGCGATGACGCTCTCTGCTGCGTCAAGCTCGCCGACACGGTGATCTTCCAGCCTGCGCCGATCGACGGCGTTCTGACCTCGGAGCAGCGGGCTCAGATCACCGCCACCAAGATCAACCAGTTGCTCGACCGGGAGCCGCAGCTTCGGCAGATCAAGCTCGACGCGGAGAAGCGAACCGTGTTGGCGTGCGGGGAGCCGGTGATCATCGTGACGGATGAGGATGTGGCTCTCAGCAAGAAGTCGGCCGAGGAGTTGGCTGAGCAGGCGGCCGATGCGCTCAGGAGCTTCATCTGGCGGCAGACAGTCCAGGCGACGTACTGAGTCGTAGTCCCGCCCTGCGTGGGTTTAGCGCCAATCAGGCTCGGGTACACTGCATATCGGCAGGCAGGCTGACCAGCTTGCCTGCCTTCACAACATCCACCCATCCCGACGCGAGAGGTGATAAGCCACCATGCCCGAGTTCACTAACCCATTCCCCGGCGTCGTGCCGCGCACGATGACCCACTCAGAACTTGTCCGAGCCATCATGCTCAACATAGCCGCCGAGCTTGAGGCGGTTCACATCTACACTGCCCACATGGACGCCACCGACAACGCCGACGCGAAGAAGGTGCTCTACGACATCGCCCTGGAGGAACTCGTCCACGCCGGCGAGTTCACGAACCTGCTCTACCGGCTCGATCCGATAGCCGCGGAAAAGGCAAAGGAAGGATTCGCCGAGGTAGATGAGCTCCTCAACGCAAACGCTCCGGTCGAGGCGGTCGGTGAGGATGCGCCGTCAGGCGGCGACGGTGGGGCATCGGTTCCTACTCCTCAGGGACTCACGGTCGGCAGCCTCATGGGCGCGGAACAGAGCTAGTCATCCTGTTTGCCTCACGACCAGTTCGGGGCTCCCCGTAGCGCGTTGACGGGAGCGGCCGGTTTCGCCGCGGTCTGCCGTCCGCAGTCCGCGGCTTTCATTGACACTGCCCCTCGGATGTGGTAGAATTCCGTGCGTTACAGCCACCACGCCGTGCGGAGCGGTGTCCGAGTTGGTCTAAGGAGCACGACTGGAAATCGTGTAGCGGGGATGACTCGCTCGTGGGTTCGAATCCCACCCGCTCCGCCACTATCCACCCCATCTGCCCGATCAGTCTCCCACAAGGAATGCTTCTCTCTGAGGTTGAACAGTAACCCGTATTCGTACTCTCAGAGGTATACCTTGTTCGACTACACCGAGGCGATGGAATGCCTCATCAGACATATCACCGCGCACTGCCCTGAGTTCGCGCACGTGGACATGGACCGGGTCGTCGTCGCCTCCATACGGTCGAAGACCCCCGGCGCGCACGGCGTCTACGCCTCCGTCCAGCCGCTCAGGTTCAAGGACGGCGCGAAGACCATCAGGCGCAGGGGCCGGCTCTACACCATGCCGGAGGTTCGCGTCGGCGACACGGAGATCATGTACATCATGTATTTCGCGCTTCCCCGGTTCGCCGATCTCGACTTCCCCACGAAGATGACCACCGTCTTCCACGAGCTGTACCACATCGGCCCGGCGTTCAACGGCGACATCCGGCGCTTCCCCGGCCGGAACTACGCACACGGCCACTCGCGCAAGAAGTTCAACGCGCTCGTTCAGGACTTCGCGGATGAGTACCTCAGCCTGCCGGAGTCGGAGCTGCCGACCTCCTTCCTCCGGCTGACCTTCAAGGAGCTGCAGGCGAGGTACGGAGAAGTCGAGGCTCGTAAGGTCAGACCGCCCCGTCCGCAGCTCGGCTCAGGTTGACAAGCAGACGAGCTTACTGCTATATTCAGGTGTTCGACACGCTTCCGTGAGGACGGGCGCGAAGCGTGAATCAGGAAGGATTGTCTCCATGAGAGAGATACTGAAGATACTGGAGTCCGACTCGAGACTGAGCCCGGAAGAGATCGCCACCATGACCGGCAAGACTGAGGACGAAGTCCGCCGCGTCATCGAGGAATGCGAGCGCAAGGGCATCATCCGCCGATACAAGACCTCCATCGACTGGGAAAAGGCCGGTGAGCAGCAGGTCTTCGCGTTCATCGATGTGAAGGTATCGCCGGAGCGTGGAGTCGGCTTCGACGACATAGCCGAACGGATCTACCGCTATCCCGAGGTGCACTCGGTCTATCTGGTGTCCGGCACGCATGATCTGCGCGTGGTCGTGAGCGGAACGAACATGAAGGAGGTCGCCTTCTTCGTGGCCGAGAAGCTCGCGACGATAGACCGGGTCCACGGCACTTCCACCCATTTTCTGCTCAAGACCTACAAGGAAGACGGAGTCATCTTCGAGGCTCCAGAGCCCGACCGACGCCTCGCTGTTGCACCGTAGGCTGGCTGCCCACAACCGGTAGTCAGCCGCCTCGACCACCCAAGACGAAATCAAGCATTACGGTGCAAACACACGCGAGGTATTCCGATCCATGCCAAACATATCACAGCGAATCCAGTCGGTGCCCCCGTCGGGCATCCGCAAGTTCTTCGACATCGTTCTCACGATGGAGGACGTCGTCTCCCTCGGAGTCGGTGAGCCCGACTTCGTCACGCCCTGGCGCATTCGCGAGGCTTGCATCTATTCGCTCGAGAAGGGCTACACGACCTACACCTCCAATTACGGGCTGATCGAACTGCGCGAGGCCGTCGCGGATCATCTGCATGGTCGGTACGGCGTCCGGTACGATCCGAACACCCAGGTCCTGATCACCGTCGGAGTCAGCGAGGCCATCGATCTCGCCCTTCGAGCGATTCTCGAGCCGGGGGAGGAGGTCCTCGTCCCGGAGCCATCGTTCGTCGCTTACAAGCCGTGCGTGATCTTCGCGGGCGGGACGCCGATCGCCATACCGACGACCGTCGAGACCGATTTCGCTCCGACCCCCGAGCAGATTGAGGCCGCGATCACCCCGCGCACCAAGGCGATCCTGCTGAGCTATCCGAGCAACCCGACCGGCGCAGTCATGTCCCGCGAGGCTATGCAGTCGATCATGGATATCGCCGTCGCTCACGATCTCTTCATCATCTCCGATGAGATCTACGACCAACTTGTCTACGGCGTCAGCCACACGTGCGTCGCTGCTCTGGACGGTGGGTACGAGCGCACGATCCTGCTGAACGGCTTCTCCAAGGCCTATGCAATGACCGGATGGCGCATCGGGTATGCTGCATGTGACCCGGATGTGCTCGATGCCATGATGAAGATTCACCAGTACATCATGATGTGCGCGCCGATCACCGCCCAGATGGCCGCGCTGGAGGCGCTGAGAAACGGAAGCTCGGACACCGAGGAGATGATCCGGCAGTACAACCGCCGCCGCAGGTTGATCGTCGCCGGGATGAACAGGATCGGGCTCGACTGCTTCGAGCCGAAGGGCGCGTTCTACGTGTTCCCATCCGTGCAGCGGACCGGTATGACTTCAGAGGAGTTCGCGGAGCGCCTGCTCCACGAGGAGAAGGTCGCGGTCGTGCCCGGAAACGCGTTCGGCGAGTGTGGCGAGGGGTACATCCGATGCTCGTACGCGACCAGTCTGCAGAATATCCAACTGGCGCTCGAGCGCACCGCCCGGTTCATGGAGCGGCTTTGAAGACAGGGTGTCGGGTGCTAGGTGTTGGGGTTCCCTGACGCCCGACACCCAACACCTGAAACATATGCCGGCTCGGCTTCGTATATGCTCAACGGAAAGGACCTGATCGTATGCTGAGGCTTCGTATATCCACTCTGCTCCTGCTCATCACCCTTGCGGTCGTTCTCTCTGTGCCCGCATATGCGGTAGACCGGGTCGCGTGCACGACCACCTGGGACGAGTTCTACCTGTACGCCCTCATCGAGGTGCAGGACCCGAACGTCGAGAGCACCAACACCAAGCACATGTCGAATCCCTGGGAGGACGACGACGTCGAGATCTTCCTGGAGACCGATGCCAAGCGCGCTGCGGATCGGACGCCCAATACCTACCAGATGGCCGTGAGCGCCGGGGGAGGATCGAGCTGGGTCGTAGGCGAGAACGGCAAGCCGACTCCGAAGCCCATTTTCACCTTCAAGTTCGCCAGGAAGGTCCAGGGCACGCTCAACAAGCACAACGACAAGGACATCGGGTTCACGGTCGAGCTGGCGATCCCCTGGAAGGAAGTCGGTGGTCCGCCCGAGCCCGGCCAGATCATGGGCTTCAACCTCATCTGCCGCATGAAGGGGGAGAACACCGGCTTCGTGAGCTTCTCCCCGGACGTCAAGACCGAGGACGACGTCCACGTGCCCGCCAAGTGGTCGAAGATCAAGTTCGTCAGCACGCCGACCATCATCGCTTTCCAGGACGGAGCGCTGGTGTCCCGCAAAGTCGTCAGCCGCCCGCCGGTCATCGATGGAGTCGTCAGCCCGAGGGAGTGGAACTCGGACCTCAGCTTCCAGATCAACAAGCCCGCGCCCGTCCCCCTTCCGCCTCAGAAGCAGAAGTACATGACGGAGAAGCTCTCGCTGACTCCGTACTTCTACGGATACCAGGCGGACACACGCAAGGATGCGCAGGACTTCGGCGTCACGTCCGGCTGTGACAGTGGCAGCATGCTGGTGCACCAGCCGATCAAGGGTGTCGGACCGTGGTTCTCGCACGATCAAGTCCAGTGGCACAAGGATGAACTGACCGACATCCGGGATGCCAATATCGATGTGGTCCTCCCTGTCTACCACGGATCGGCCGGTTCAAAGCAGCTCTACGCCACCAAGGCGCTCGACTGCATGGTCCAGGCGCTCAAGGAGCTCAAAGCCGAGGGAAAGGACTATCCGCTCGTCGGCATGTACTTCGATACCCAGGCGATGATCTCCCAGTACGGCGGCGAGAAGGTCGACCTCCACGACGATGAGGTCAAGCAGACCTTCTACGGCATGATCAAGGACTTCTACCTGCGCGTGCCGGACGAGTTCCGCGCGGCCTTCCAGCTTCCGTCCGAGAAGGGTGGGGGATACGCCAACATCGTAGTCGTCAACGCCCCCGTGGGGTTCAGCGATTTCGACGGAAGCTTCATCGAGCACTGCAACCAGCGGTTCGCGGAGGACTTCGGCGGCAAGCTGGTCTGGATCGGCGCGTCCGACTACCAGTCGAAGGTTGAGACGATGGACGGCTACTTCGGCGCAGACGCGGGTAGGGGCCTCAAGTTCGATGACGCCGGCTGGATCGATGTCGCCGGCGTCGGTCCGGGCTACGACGACTCCGCAGAGTGCTTGTCCAACAGCAAGCCCGACATCCGCAGCCGCATGGGCGGCAGCACGTACCGCGCCGACTGGGATGCGCTCATACAGAAATCGCCCAACTGGCTGTTCGTCGATAGCTGGAACAATTTCCGCGACGGCACTGACGTCGCCGCCAGCCGCCAGTACGGCATCCGGTATATCAGCCTGACCAAGATCAACATGCTGCGCTTCAACGGCATGCGCCCGTACGACGCCAAGTTCGTGAAGCACAACACGCCGTCCACAGTGTATCCCGGCGCGGTCCATCAGGTTGCGTTGACCATCCGGAACGCGGGCACCAAGCCGTGGTATCCGGGCGACGGCGTCTTCCTGACCTACCGCTGGTACAAGGACGGATTCCTGTTCGCCGATTCCGGCATCCGCGTGCCGATCCAGGAGGTAGTCCCCGCCGGCAAGAGCATCGAGAAGACCATCGGCATCCTGGTTGTGGATCAGGACCGTAGGCCGCTCGAAGCGGGCGCCTACGAGTTGAGATGGGAGCTTGTTCGGGGCCGTGACCAGTGGTTCACCAACGATGGAGATGCTCCGCTGATCGTGCCGGTTAGCGTTGCAGCCGACGGAGCGCCCGGGTTCACCCTGGTCGGTTCGTCCGCTCCGACGCTGATGAAGTCGGGAGCCGTATACTCGGTCAAGCTCAAGATTCGCAACGACGGCCCGACCGCATGGCCCGCCGCCACCGCGAAGGTCGGCTACCGCTGGCAGAAGTCGTCCGTCCATCTCGGCACTGACTCCGAGGACGCGGTCGAACTGCTCGCCGCCAACGATGCCGCCGCATCCTTCACGGCGGATGTCCAGCCCGGCAGAGTGGTCGAGATCACCGTGCCGGTCTCCGTCACCGGCGCCGATGGCGCTCCGCTTGCGGTCTCGTCGCAGAAGGACCTCTGGAGCTACCTGCTGAAGTGGGATGTCTTCGACGGCGAGAAGTGGCTCGCGGGCTCATCGGTCGGTCAGGCCGCGGAGTCCGTCGTTGTCACCGCCGACGATCTCGGCCCGAGGTTCGTCGATAGTGAGACTCCCGACGAGATGAACGCCGGCAAGAAGTACACCGTCCTCGTGACGCTGCAGAATACCGGCGTCGAGACGTGGGACAAGGCCTCCTTCGCGTTAGGTTACCACTGGTATCATGTCGACGGCACGGAGGCCGTGTGGGACGGCATGAAGTCGCCGCTGCCGAGCACGCTCAAGCCGGGCGAGCAGGCCATCGTGAAGGCACAAGTCGTCGCCCCGCCGTACGACGGACAGTACTACCTCATGTGGGACCTGGCCAATGGGGACAAGTGGGCTTCGACGGCCACCAACACCCGCGGCGGAAACAACCTGGTTGTGCCGGTCAACGTCGTGAAGGGCAGGCTGGTAGCGCAGGACCTCACCAAGATCTTCGATACCGACGTCATCTCATGGGACAACGATCGCACGAACGGCGACCTTGCCGACGGCCTCACGTTCCCGGCGGAGTTCATGCCGCCTCAGGTTCTGATGAAGAACTCCGAGAACGGCCTATGGCCGTGCGATGGGGCCGCTCTCGATCGGGGCCCGGAGTCTCTGCAGACCCGGCGCATCTCGTTCAAGTATCCGTCAAAGCTCGATGATGCGAAGAACGCGATCACGTGCAAGGGTCAGACGATCAACCTGAAGTCCGGAAAGTACGCCGCCGTGCACATCCTCGCTGCCTCGGCGCAGGATGCGTCGTCCGACGTCGCGCTGGTCTACGGAGCCAGGAGCATGACGGTCCCCGTGAAGTTCACCGCGTGGATCACGAAGCCGAAGTTCGACGAGCATGCGGCGTTCCATGCGCTGCACCGTCATTCGGCCGATGGGGACCAGCCGGGCATACCGTGTTACCTCAACCACTACTCTATCCCTGCCGACGCCGCGGCGGAGCTTACCTCGATCCGCCTGCCGAACGACCCGGCGGTCAAGATCCTGGCGATCACGCTGGAGAAGGCGGGGCAGTAGAGGGAATGCAGTGATCGGTGATCGGTAGGCCGCAGGAGGGATTTTGCGGCGGTGAATGCCTGTCCTGAGCCTGTCGAAGGGACGCCACTCATCCCAACCGTCGTGGCTGGCAGCGGTCGGAGTTACCGGTCTCCGACCGGAAAACTCCTCCTATATTGTGTTCGGGCATTGATGCTTCGGAAGCAGAGTTCGCGGTTTGTGCGAACGGCGCTACCGAAGCCCCTCGGGTATGCCTTGTAGGGAACGCTCGCCGTCGCGCTCCGCTCTGGTGGATGCCTACACCCACGGAACGGGACAGCGCCCGTTCCCTACCCACCTAGGCCCCGGTGCATACCATGTAGGGAACGCCCGCCGTCGCGTTCCGTCGTTGGATGCCTACACCCACGGAACGGGACAGCGCCCGTTCCCTACCCACCTAGGCCC
>CAYXOC010000002.1:198904-217280 GCA_964466715.1 uncultured bacterium | reverse complement strand
TTCCCAGCCGCGATGAACCGGCGTATTGTAGGAGCGGCTTCCCAGCCGCGATCGCAGCTGGAAGCCGCTCCTACACGGTTTGATCGCAGCTGGAAGCTGCTCCTACACTGTCTGATCGCAGCCGGAAGCTGCTCCTACGACGGTCTTGAAATGCGCGGTTCTAGCGATGAACGATCTGCCATCGGCGAGCCTCATTATCGAGCGAAGGATCAGGGGCCACCTCCCGGTCACGCGGTTCTCCGTGTCGGAGGTCGGCTCGGTCATGGTCGCCGTCCCTGATCAGCACCAGTCGCGCCTCTACCGGCTCGGCAGGCTCGCGCACACCGGCGACTGGCAGGAGATTGCCGACTTCTCGGTCGAGACGCTCACCGCGTGGGACATCGCCTCCTCCGGCGAGGCGTTCGTCGCCGCCACCAACGACGACCTCTATCTCTTCGTCGGCGGGCGGAAGAAGCGCCTCCTCACCGACAGGCGTGACGTCTACGTCGCCGCCTCGATAACCGCCGCCGGGGACGCCATTGCCGTCGCCTCGTCCGACATGCTCATGTCCGCCTACGCCGTGACTCTCCTCTCCGCGGACGGGAAGGAGTTGTGGGCGATGGACCTCCCAGTGACGCTCACCTGCGCGCAGATATCGCCCGACGGCTCGATGATCGCCGCAGGATCGGAGGAGGGGCTCGTCTACCTGATCGGCTCCGACCGGCACATGATCTGGCAGTTCGATGCCGAGGAGCCGGTGGCGGAGGTCTGCGCGCCGTCCGCGGATCAGCGGGTCATCGTCGGCATGCGGTCCGGGAAGGTGGCGGTGCTGGAGGACGGAGCGAAGCTCTGGGAGTCCGAGGGGAACGGGCCCGTGGTCGCGTGCGCCGGCGCCGAGGACGGCATCGTGGTGATCGCAAGGGACGCCGGCGAGGACGAGCATACGGTGGAATGCCTGGCGCGCGACGGCAGCCCGCTCACCGCATACTCCGCGCCGTCCGCGCTCACGTCGGTCGCCTGTTCGCACGACGGGCGGTATGTCGCGCTGTCGTGCCGGGATGGGAGCCTCCACGTGATGGAGGTGCAGGGCCGTCCGAGCCGCTTGATGGATGCTCAGGAGGGGACCGCCCTCTACGAGAACGCCGTCTCGATGGCGAACAGGGGCGACTACACCGATGCCGTTCCCGCGCTCATCCGATCGCTGGAGCTGGATCCGCGGAACGTCGATGCCTCCCGCAAGCTGGCCGAGACCGCGCACTCCCTGGTACGCGAGTCGCTCCGCCTCGCCGAGGAGTCGCTGGTGAACGGTGACTACGCGGAGTCGGCGCACCGTCTTCACGTCGCCTGGGAGAACTGCGTCTACGCGCCGGAGACGGCGTCGAACGTCCTGGCCATGCGGGAGCGCGTCGTGGATAGCATGCTCGGCCGCGCCCGGGAGTTGTCCGACTCCTCCGCCGAGGAGGCTCTCGATCTCCTGAACGTTCTGCTCCAGGTCGATCTTGCGAACACCGAGGCGAGGGAACTGCTCGGCAGGCTCGAAGATGAGATCACCGATCGACTCGTGCGCGAGGCCGAGGAGGCGCTCTCGTCCGGCAGGCCGTCGGATGCGGTCCGTCTCCTCGAACAGGCGCGGGATCGGTCGTCATCCGACCGGATCGGTGAGACGCTTGCGAAGGCCCGGTGCGAGGAGGCGCTCGCCGAGGGTCTGGCGCTCTACGAGGCGAGGCAGTACCCGCAGGCGATCCTCCGGTTCCGCAAGGTGCTCAGCATCGACCCGCAGAACGCGGAAGCGCTCAGGCATATCGAGTACGCCGAGAAGATCGGTCAGGACGACGCGCTCTTCGACCGCTTCAGCAAGCTGGAGTAGCGTCGTCACCTCACCGATCACTGGTTGCTGTTCACCGCACCGGGTGTTGACAGTCCGTTCCCGGCTATGCTAACCTTTCCTGGGCAGATCGCGCTTATTCAGTAGACCACAGACCATACTACCGGCATATACCCTAACATGATCCTCAAAAAGCTGGAAATCCAGGGTTTCAAGAGTTTCGCAGAACGCACCGAAGTAAGCTTCACCCCCGGCGTCATCGCGGTCGTCGGTCCCAACGGGAGCGGCAAGAGCAACATCTCCGACGCCATTCTCTGGGTCCTCGGCGAGCAGAACGTCCGCAACATACGCGGCGAGAAGGCGCAGGATGTCATATTCAACGGCACCGGGAAACGCCGTCCCGTCGGGATGGCCGAAGTCTCCCTCACCGTGGACAACTCCAGCGGCAAGCTCCCGCTCGAATACTCGGAGATCACCGTCACCCGGCGAGCTTACCGAAGCGGGGAGAGCGAGTTCCTCATCAACAAGACCCCCTGCCGCCTGAAGGACATCTACGAGTTGTTCCTCGATACGGGAGTGGGCCGGGGCGCGTACTCGATCGTCAGCCAGGGTGAGATCGATGCGATGCTCTCCGCCAACCCGGACGACCGCCGGGCGCTCTTCGATGAGGCGGCGGGCATCAAGAAGTATCGGGTCCGCAAGAAGGAGGCCGTCCGGAAGCTCGAGAGCACGGAGCAGAACCTCAACCGAGTCAACGATATCATCAACGAGATCGACACCCAGATCGAGCCGATGAGGGAGCAGGCGGAGATCGCCGCGCGCTACCTGGAGCTGACCTCTAGGCTGAGCGAGATCGAGATCGGCATCCTCGTCAACGACCTCCAGCGGTACTCGGCCGAGATCCGGCGGGTCCGCGAGGAGAAGGTGCAGAACGACAAGGCGGTCGCCGATTCCGACGCCCTACTCGCGGCCCTGGAGGAGGAGAAGGCGGCGCTCGCGGTCGATCTCGCCAACGCCGACACCCAGGTCGAGCGATACCAGGCGATGCACCAGGAGGCATTGACCCGCCTCGAACGCACTGAGAGCCAGCTTGCGCTCGTCAAGCAGCGTCACAGCGCGGCGATGAGCGGCGAAGCGCTCCTTATCCAGGAGATCGAGCAACTTCAGGCGCGGATCGCCCAGGCCGAGGAGCAGAAGGTCAACCTCTCGGCGGAGGACGTCCAGGTCGGCGAGCAGGAGCGAAGCCTCAACGATCAGCTTGCCGCGAAGACCGTCGAGCTTGAGAAGCTCCAGCGCCGGATCGAGGAAGCATCCAAGGCGATCGACGACCACAAGAGCAACTACATCGAGCTGGCCAAGCAGCTTGCCGCCCAGCGGAACGAGCTTGCCAACAACGCCGCCCGCATCGAGAGCATGCAGACGCTCCTATCCCGGCGCGCGCGCGAGGTCCGGGACGCGGAGACCGCGCTCTCCCGCGCGACGGCCGAGCGGGACAAGATCGCCGCCGACTGCGAGGAGATCCGCGCGAAGGCCGAGTCGCTCACCGAGGAGATCACTGCCGTTCGGGCCGAGATCGAGGCCGGGCGGAAGGAACTTGCCAGGCTCACGGAGGAGTTCGGGCAGATCAACCGCCTCGTCGTCGAGAAGCAGTCGCGGCTGCGCACCCTGCACGAGATGGAGGAGGCGAGGGAGGGATACTTCCTCGGCGTCAAGTCCGCGATGGCCGCCGCGAAGTCGGGGCAGATCAAGGGCAACTACGCCGTCGTGGCGGACGTCATCGAGGTCCCCGCGGGCTACGAGACCGCCTTCGAGGTCGCGCTCGGGGGCAGCCTGCAGGATATCATCACCGATTCGGAGCGCGAGGCGAAGGCCGGCATCGAGTTTCTCAAGCGGAACAGGGCCGGGCGCGCGACATTCCTGCCGCTCAACCTCATGCGGCACAGCGTCTCTCCCCACCTGAAGGACCTCGTGGGCAAGAACGGAGTCCTCGGGCTCGGCAACGAACTCGTCAAGTTCGACCCCAAGTACCGCCCGGCGATCGACGCCCTCCTGGCGAAGGTCGTGGTGGCTAAGGACGTCGACTCGGCTCTCGCGGCATCGAAGGCGGCGATCGGCTGGGGCAAGATCGTCACCCTCGACGGCGAGGTCATCTCCCCGAGCGGCGCGATGACCGGCGGCGCCGCCCCCGGCAAGGGAGTGCATCTCCTCAGCCGAAAGCAGGAGATCAGCCGGCTCGAATCCGAGCTCAAGGACCACAAGAACAAGGCCGCCGACCTCGCGCAGAGCCTCGAATCCCTCCGCGGCGAGTGCGAGTCGCTCGACGACAAGCATTCCGGCCTGGAGGAGGAGGACACCCGCCTGAAGATGCGGCTCCTCGAGACCGAGCGGCGCCTCGACTTCTCGGAGCGCGAGTCGAAGCGGCTTGCCCAGGATCTGGAGACTCTTACCATCGAGCGCGACGACATCCAGGAGAACCTCCGCAAGGCCCGCGAGGCCGATGCGCACCTTCGGGCCGTGGTCGAGTCCGCCGATAAGGAGAACGTCAGCCTCGACGATGTCATGGCCAAGGAGGAGCAGGAGATCCGGCGGCTGCAGGAGGCTTACGACGCCATCAACGCGGAGATCAGCCGGATGAACGTCGCGCTGGCGGGGCTCACGCAGAAGCGCCTCTCCATCGAGCAGACGCTGGACACCTCGGATGATTCGATCAGGGAGATGACCGAGGAGGTCTACCGCAAGAAGGACCGGCTGTCGAACCTGGTCGAGGAGAAGACGTCCACCGATCGGCAGCGGGCCGAACTCGAAGCCTCGATGGAGCGGATGCACAGGGACTGCGAGGACACCGGCGCTCAGTCTGAGCAGTGGCGCAAGACCAAGAAGGCCGTGCTCGATTCCAGTATGGAGGTGAGCGAGCGGATCAAGGAAGGCAGTCGCGCCCGCGAGGAATTGGTGCAGAAGATCCACGCGTCCGAGCTCCGCGAGGCCCGGCTGGAGGTCCAGATCGCGCAGACCACCGCTCGGCTCCTGGACGAGTACGATATCACCGCCGACGATGCGCTTCACCGCGAGCGACCGGAGGTTCAGCACGGCTGGGCGACCGAGGTGATGAGGCTTCGCCGCGAGATCAAGTCGATGGGCGAGGTCAATACCGGCGCGGTTCAGGAGTACGCCCGCCTCACGGAGCGGTATGAGTTCTTGAACGGCCAGCGCCAGGATCTCCTCGACGCAAAGCAGAAGCTGGTGGACGCGATCCGTGAGATCGACGAGAGCACCCGCGGCATCTTCATGGAGACCTTCGAGCAGGTGGCCGTCGCTTTCGACGGGATGTTCAAGCGGATGTTCGGCGGCGGCATGACGGAGTTGTCTCTGACCGATCCTGACAACGTCCTCGAATCCGGCATCGACGTCACCGTGCAACTCCCCGACAAGAAGCGGCAGAACCTCGACCTCCTCTCCGGCGGTGAGAGGGCGCTGACCGCGGGGGCGCTGATGTTTGCGCTGCTCTCCGTCCGCCCGAGCCCGTTCTGCCTGCTCGACGAGGTGGACGCCCCGCTCGACGAGGCGAACGTCGAGCGCTTCGCCGACGTGATCAAGGAGTTTGCCCAGCGCTCGCAGATGATCGTCATCACGCACAACAAAGCGACCATGGAGGCGGCCGATGTCCTGTACGGCGTCACGATGCAGGAGCCGGGCGTCTCGAAGCTGGTCTCCGTCAAGCTGAGCGACGTAGCGAAGGAAGCGTAGGGATACGGATGGAGTGATGGAGTATTGGGCTCCAGGTACTCCATTCCCCCGCAAGGAACAACGATGAAGTACGATCTTGATCTCGAACGGTTCTGGAGTGAGCAGAAGGAGTCCCAGGGGAAGCCCTGGCGGACCGACAAGCCGCGCGCCCCGATCGGCATTCCGGTCGATGACCACTGGCTGATCGAGGAGATGGGCATCCCCTCGACGATCCGCTACTATGAGGACATCGACTACCGCCTCGAAGTCAACAAGGCATGCAACGACCGGGTGCAGGCCGCGATCGGCATCCGTCCGTTCAGCGAGCGTCACTGCCCCGGTACCAGGCGCATCGAGGAAGTCTTCGGCAGCGTGATCGTCCTCACCGAGGGCGGCACTCCCTGGCTCGAGCCCGGCGTCGAGACCCCGGAGGAACTGGAGCACCTGCTCGACCGCGTGGAGGAGATGGACCTGCGCGAGTACCTGGTGACTCCGGAGTGGGTCGAAGGCCGGAAGCAGTTCCAGGAGAAGTACGGGGTCGAACCGAAGGCCGGCGGTGGGAGCCGCGGCCCGGCGACCATCGGGACCTCCGTCTGCGGTACCCAGAACTATCTCATGTGGCTGATCGATGCCCCGAAGACGATGGCCCGGTTCACCGATCTCCTCGCCACCAAGCTAATCGAGTACAACAAGATCCTCGCCGAAGCGACCAACCATACCATCCGCGGATACGGATGGGCGGACGACAACTGCTGCCTCCTCTCGCCGGGCCTCTACCGGGAGTTCTGCTATCCGGTCCTCGAGCGCGTCTTCAACGAGTTCGCGCCGAACCCGGGGGATGGACGCTTCCAGCACAGTGACAGCGCGATGGGCCACCTGATGCCGATGCTCAATGAGCTCGGCCTCACCGGAGCGAACTTCGGCCCCACCGTCCATCCCAGCGACATCAGGGCGGCGATGCCGAAGACCGTCATCCACGGCCAGGTCGCGCCGATGACGCTCCGCAACGGCACGCCGGAGGAGATCATCGAAGCGGTCCGCCGTGACTTCGATGCGGTCGGCGCAGACGGCGGCCTGGTGCTCACCACCGCCGGGAGTGTGGCTGCGGGAACCTCCCTGGAGAACCTGCGCATCTACATGTGGGCGGTGGACAAGTACTGCCGGTACGACGGGTAGGGGACCGAAGCCGATCCGTTCCATGCTGCGCGTGAACCTCTGCGAGAGGCGGTATAATGCTGTCGGAGGTGTACGGTTATGACCGCACGACGCACCTGTTGTCTCGCCCTGGTTCTCGCGTGCGTATCCACGGCATTTATCCAGGGATGTCCCCGGCAGGAGAGGGAGCCTGTCGAATCGACGTCCGCGTCCGGCAATGTGATCGTGACTCAGCCCCAGCCGAACGATGTCGTCTCCAGCCCCGTGACCGTCCGTGGCCGAGCGCGGGTGTTCGAGGCCGCGCTCAGCGGCCGGGTGGTCACCGATACGGGTAGGGAACTGGGAATAGCTCACTTCATGACGTCCGCCGGCGCTCCCGAGTTCGGCGACTACGATGCCCGGATCAGCTTCACGAGGCCGGCCGGAGTCAGCAGCGGGTTCGTCGAGGTGTTCACGTATTCCGCCAAGGACGGCTCAGTCCAGGATCTCGTTCGCATCCCGGTTCGATTCAGGTAACAGCAGAGGAATCGCACGTCCCGCCGTCAAACTACCAACGATGTAGGAGCGGATTCCGATCCGCGAAGGGTGATGTCTCTGTAGGAGCAGCTTCCAGCTGCGATCAGACCATGTAGGAGCAGCTTCTAGCTGCGATCGCGGCTGGGAAGCCGCTCCTACAACGTCCATTCATCGCGGCTGGGAAGCCGCTCCTACGATACACCGGTTTGTCGCGGATCGGAATCCGCTCCTGCATCAGTTCGACAGGAGGGACGGCGATGAGATCGCTCGGCGTCGGGATGATCGGCTACGGCTTCATGGGCAAGATGCACACCTACTCGTATCAAAGCCTGCCCATGATCTACGATCCCGCTCCCGCGAAGATTCGACTCGTCGGTGTCGCCACCGCGACGGAAGAGAGCGGGCGGAAGGCGATCGATCAGGCCGGCTACGAGTTCGCCACCCGTGACTATCGCGACCTCCTGGCGAGGGATGACATACATCTTATTAATGTCTGCACCCCGAACCATCTCCACCACGACCAGGTGATCGATGCTCTCAGGGCTGGCAAGCACGTCTATTGCGACAAGCCGCTCTCCGTGAGCCTGCAGGAAGCCCGCGAGATGTGGGAGGCGGCGAAGAACGCATCCGGCATCCACCAGATGACGTTCAACTACCGGTTCATCCCCGCCATTCTCAGGGCCCGACAGCTCATCGATGCCGGTGCGCTCGGCCGAGTCTACCAGTTCCGTGTGGCCTACCTGCATTCGAGCTACATCGACGCGAACCGGCCGATGTCTTGGCGGCTCGACAAGGCCAAAGGGGGTGGGGGAGCGGCGTTCGATCTCGGCTCGCACGTGATCGATCTCATCCGCTACCTCCTCGGTGACTTCGCGTCCGTCATGTCGACGATGGAGACCTTCGTGAAGGACCGACCGGTCGCTCCCGGCTCGTCCGAACGGGCTCCCGTCGAGGTGGATGACGTGTTCTGGATGCAGGTCCGGCTCGCGTCGGGCGCTGTCGGCACGGTGGAGACTTCCAGGCTGGCGACCGGCTCGATGGACGAGATCAGGTTCGAGGCTCACGGCGAGAAAGGCGCCGTCCGGTTCAACTCGATGGACCCGAACTGGCTCGATTTCTACGATGCCACCCTGGCCGGCGGATCGTATGGCGGAGACAGAGGCTTCAAGCGGATCGAGTGCGTTCAGCAGTACCCGAAGCCTTCCGCTCTTCCCGGCCCCAAGGTATCCGTCGGCTGGACGCGCTACCACATCGCCAGCATACACGACTTCGTGGACAATGTTGTGAACCACAGGCAGTCCGAGCCGAGCATCTACGACGGCATGAAGGTCCAGGAGGCGCTTGATGCCGCGGTTCGTTCGTCGGACTTCGGGAGATGGATCGACCTGTAACACGCGGACACCATCTCTGTCTGTTCAAGGGCACGCATATCGGGTAGGTTCATACTACGTTAGGAGTTACCTTCCCCGGAATCGTGTCGTTATACTAACCTTCACATGTTACAACTGCTATAGTTGTGAAAACCCCTGGTAGGAAAAGTGAAATAAATGTGAAATGTCGTAGTCGTTTGTGAGAAAACCATTGACAAGTTCGCAAGGGGCATTGTAGGATGTGACTGCCCGCTAGCCAAATGGCTGGGGGGTGTCTATAGTAGTACGGCTGAAAGGGGGGAATTCTAATGGATTCCAAGGAAGGCGCCAGGGATTACGTTGGTATCCGCAAGGGTCTGGGGGGTCAGTCTCTGGGAGAACTCGAGGCTCAGATCCTGGATATCATCTGGGACTTGGAACCGCCTGTCAGCACCACGCAGGTGTTCAAGATCATGTATCCTCGTAGGGAACTGTCTTACTCCACGATCATGCTGACAATGGCGAAGCTTGCGCGGAAGGGCATCCTCACGCAGAAGCGGACCGGCGACAAGAAGACCGATCCGTTCATCTACACCGCCAACATGTCTCGCGAAGAGATGGGCGCGGCGTTGCTGAACGAGGTTGCGAAGCAGGTCCTCAGGAAGCCCTTGCATGAGGCAATCCCGGATCTGTGCGGAACGAGCGGCGACATCACCAAGGCTGATCTCAACAAGCTTGGCAAGCTGCTCGCGAAGTTGCAGTAATCACGAGAGAGAACATGGCAATCCAGCCCAGAATGGATTGCATGTCACGCAGAGTTGAGGTAGGGGAGCCCATCCCCTACCTCTTTTGTTTTTTTTGTACTGCTGACAGGTGGGCTAGAAGGCGAAGAAGTTCTGGAGGTATCCGGTGATTTCCTGGAGCCTGCCGGTGAAGATCATCATTCCGACAGCTACCAGCAGCACACCGCTGGCGATCTCTACTTTCCTGAAGTGCGGCTTCACGCGGTTCAGGGCGCCGATTGCTCTGCTGGTCAGGAATCCCGTGAGGATGAACGGCACTCCGAGCCCGAGTGAGTAGACCGCCAGCAGCGCGGTACCCTTAGCGACGGTGTCGGTGCTCGCCGCCATGCCGAGTATCGTTCCGAGCACCGGTCCGACGCACGGAGTCCATCCGAATGCGAACATCAGCCCCATGACGAACGCCCCTACGCAGCCGACGTTGTTCAGGCGCGTATGGAACCGTTTCTCCGCGTAGAACGCCCTTATCCTGAACACGCCGAGCATGTGCAGGCCGAAGACCACGATCACAACGCCGGCACCCTGCATCAGCAGGGTCTTGTGCTCGGCAAGCGACTGGCTCAGTGAGGTCGCGGAAGCACCCATCGCGATGAACACGCATGAGAATCCCAGCACGAACGACACGGACCGCAGACCCGCTCTGCGGGCGGATTCCCTGCTGCTTCCTCTCGCAAGCTCCTCAACCGATATGCCTGACATATACGAGATGTACGCCGGCACCAGCGGGAGCACGCACGGCGACAGGAACGATAGGATGCCGGCGACGAACGCCGCGGCAAATGATACCGTCATTATCTCTTCTCCTGAGCACTCGTCTGCTGCTTACTTCAGCAGAGCCTTGATCTCTTCCTCCAGGTCCTTCTCCATGCCCGGCGCAAAGCCCAGGTGCACGTATCGGATCACGCCCTTGCGGTCGATGAGGTAGGTCGTAGGGATCGGACCGACTTTGTACTTGCGGGCGACCTCATGCTTCGGGTCAACCAGGTTGACATAGGTCAGCTTGTTCTTCGCCGCAAACGGCTTGACGGCCTTCGCTCCGTCGGAGTCCTGTGCGACTCCGACTATCACGAGTCCCTTCTTGCCGTACTTCTCGTGAAGCTTCTGGAGATGCGGTACCTCAGCGCGGCAGGGCGGGCACCACGTCGCCCAGAAGTCGAGCAGTACGACCCGGTTCGCACCCTTCTTCTTCGGGTCTTTCTGAATATCGGCGAACTTCTTCTCCTTGCCGTCCAGATCACGGAGCTTGAAGTCCGGAGCTTTGCTCCCGCTGGTGAGATTGGCCTGAAGACCGGTGACTGCCACTGCCAGCACCAAGACCAGCAGCAGGCCGGAGACCACGTAGAACCTTCGTCTCATGTAGGCAACCATTCCTTTCCTGCACCGGATAGCGCATGCGCGATCCGGCTGAAAACTTGTCTGCCCGGATCATCCGATATACCCCCAGGGGTATCGGGCATCCACACGATAGATAAGACGGTGGTTCCGTGCGATGGTTCCCGGAAAACGGGAAACATCACGATTGCAGAGGCGGGCTGCTCCGTGGTATCCTATTGAACCTGCCAGGGGTGCCATTGGCTGCACTGGCGTATGGGACCGGGAGGTCTGAAAGGACGGGCGATGGATCGGACGAGTCATATTGTGGGACTGATCGTGTTTGCACTGGGGATTGTCATCCTCTTGTTCGTATTCGCGACGTCGTTGTGGTTGTTCGTAGGTCCGGCCGAGCGCCTGCTGCCCGGAGCGGATGGGTCGCGGCTGATACCGTCGGTCAGCGGTCTCGGAAGCGCGGCCGCCCTGATGTTCATCAGGATCGCTCTCCTCTTCATCATGGCCATCGCCGGATCGATGATCGCGGGCAGGGGAGTCGACCTGTACCTCGGCAGCCGCGAACGCCGACGCGGGCAGGAGTCCGATGCCTAGCACGCGGAGGGGAAGACACGGCTCGCCACACTCTCGAAGATCGATAAGTCCTCAGCCGCGAAGTTGGCACATTTTCAGGTGTTATGCTATAATGTGGCCCGGCGAATTCCGCCGCCATACCGGTTGATCAGAACCGGTGCAACTTAGCGACCTGTATCACGAACTGGAAGCAGGACCGGCATGCCGATGTGCCGTGCATCGGTTGCGGTCTCATTGGGTTGCAGATCAGGGACATGCACGGCGCGGATGTCCCAAAATCCAGGACCGGGCAAGCAGTGCTGCCCGAGATTAGGCGGGAATCTGACCATCCGCCTGATAAAGAGAGGAGATATGACAATGTCGGACGAGATGGAAGGACTCGAGACTACAAACGTCGAGTCGACAACAGAGCAGGAAGCAGCAGCTCCTGCAGAGGCAACTGAGGCAGCCGCTCCGGAAGCAGCCTCCACCGAAGTCGAGGCAGCGGCCGAGACTCCCGCCGAGCCTGAGGCAGAGGCAGAAACAGAGACGACGCCGGCTCCCGAGCCAGTGGAAACCGCACCGAAGGCACGAGCAGAGTCCGATATGGACTACTCGCACACTTTCCGAGAGCTTTCCGAAGGTGATGTCGTGCCGGGCGTAGTCGTTCACATAGACAAAGAAGGCGTGCTGGTAGACATCGGCACCAAGTCGGAAGGCATCATCCGCCCTCACGAGCTCTCGCCCTCACCCTACCAGTCGGCGGAAGACGTCGTCTCCGTAGGCGAGAGGATCAGCGTCTACGTAATGGAGACCGAGAACCGGGAAGGCAACCTGATTCTTTCCAAGAAGCGCGCCGATTTCGAGAAGGCATGGGAGCGCGTCCAGGAAGCCATGGAGGAGCAGAAGGTTGTTACCGCCATGGTGACCGACCGGGTCAAGGGCGGCCTCGTAGTCGACCTCGGCATCCGCGGTTTCGTTCCCGCCTCCCACGTGGGCAGCGGGAAGGTGAAGAACCTCGAGAAGTACATCGGGCAGTCCCTGCCGCTGAAGGTCATCGAAGTCGACCGCGAGCGCCGGAAGGTCGTTCTCTCGCACAGGCTCGCTACCGAAGAGGAGCGCGAGAGGAAGCGTGAGGAGACCGTTGCCACTCTGCGCGAAGGTCAGGTCCGCGAGGGCGTGGTCCGCAGAATCACCGACTACGGTGCGTTTGTGGACCTCGGAGGCATCGACGGCCTGCTCCATATCAGCGAGATGTCGTGGACCAGGATCAACAACCCGTCCGACGTCGTCAAGGTCGGTCAGAAGATCCAGGTAGTCGTGCTCAAGCTCAACCTCGAGCAGGGCAGGGTATCTCTCGGCATGCGCCAGATCCTGCCGGATCCCTGGGTCGACGTACCTCTGAAGTACAGAGTCGGCGAGACCATCGAGGTCACGATCTCGAGACTCGTTCCGTTCGGCGCATTTGTTGCGCTCGAGGGCGGAATCGAGGCCATAATCCCGAACTCCGAACTCAGCCGACGCCGCGTGAACCGGCCGGAGGACGTAGTCTCCATCGGTGAGACCGTTCAGGCCAAGGTGATCGACATCAAGCCGGAAGAGCGCAGAATGACTCTCAGCATCCGTCAGGTCAGAGAGGACAGAGAGCGCGACGAGTACGAGTCGTCCTACCGCCAGCAGTCACAGAGGGCAGCCACATCCGCCGGTGAGGGCGGCCGCATGACTCTCGGCGACCTTGTCGGGTCGCAGTTGAGAGAACTGCAGGCCGGCATGATGGAGCGTGAGGGCGCCGAGGAGACTGCCGAGGAGACCGCGCCTGAGGTCGAGCCGGCGGCAGAGGTGGAGGCTCCCACGGTCGAAGAGACCGCTGAAGCCGAGGCGCCCGCCGCAGAGGCAGTCGAGGCCGCGCCCGAGGCTCAGGCCGAGGAGCCCGCAGCCGAGGAAGCTGAGTCAGAGAAGGAGTCGGAGGCTTAGGCCGGACAGATACCGGCTCCAGCAAGGCTGAGATTCGAGGCACGACGAATGCCATGAATCAGATGCACAAAGACAATCGAGAGCCAGTCCGGGGGCAGGAGCCTGATCGGGCTGGCTCTTTTTATTGCCCAAAATCGCTTGTTGTAGGAGTCACGGGCGGAGTCGCAACCGGCAAGACCACGGTCGCCCACATGCTGGAGGCACTCGGCGCGGCACGCGTCAGCGCCGACGAGATCGTGCACAGGCTTCTCGCGCCGGGAACGGACGTCTCGCGTCGGGTGATCGACGAGTTCGGCCCGGAGATTCAGGCCGACGGCGTGATAGACCGCAGCAAGCTGGGCGACATCGTGTTCCGCGATCCTGCGAAACGCAAGCGGTTGGAGGCCATCATACACCCCCACGTGATGGCCGAGATCGAGTCGCGCATAGACGAGTTCCACCGCAATTGTACCGGCGTGCTTGTGGTCGAGATACCACTGCTCGTCGAGGTGGGCGCAACTCGCATGGTGGACAAAGTTTTGGTGGTGTGGGCGGAACAAGAAACTCAGATCGACCGTCTACAGAAACGGTACAACATCAGTCGGCCCGAGGCGGTACTGCGCGTTCGGTCACAGCTACCGATGGAGGAAAAAGTGAAGGTTGCCGACTGGGTTATCAGCACCGAAGGGACATTGCGCACCACAAAAAGGCGGGTAGAAAGACTCTGGTCTGACGTTCAAAAATCGCTTGCACTGCGATGTTAGCTGTGCTATAATTGGCCCGGTTCGTGTCCCTGCCGCTTGTGGGTATGGGGCTGGCCAGGAATACTGATCGCAGCTAACAGGATCTAAGCGTGACTCTGCTGCGCGGGCAGTTCGTCATGGCTATTCGATTTGTCGCATTCCAGAGACCATTCGGCTGGCTTGGTCATAGATAGCCGAAAGCACTCATACGGATACGGAACAGTACCCCGCTTGGAATCCGCATTTTGAATCGGTCTGTGTCGCACCTGTCCCTAAGGCAGTCTCGAGTTCGCCGTCCAAGTGAATGGAATCCCGTTGAGATCATCCGGCGCCACCGCCGGGCCAAAACGTCTTAGGAGGACATATTCCTGTGAGACCTTTCAGAAGCCATGCCGCACGCTGGCCGATTAGCGTGATGTGCATCCTCTCCTTCGGCTTGTCGCTGATCACTGCGCTCGCACTGAGTCCGGCAGCAGTGAACGCCCAGGTCGGCATCTCGCAAGTCGCGGTAATCGACTTCCAGAATTCCAGCAAGATGCCCGGGCAGATGTTTGGAAGAATGGCGACGGATGCCGTGGTTCTGGAACTGATCCGATCCGGTAAGTTCGGCGTCATACCCAGCGATTCCCTCGAAGCCACGATGAAGCAGCTAGGCTACGACGCCAACATGAACCAGTCGGCGATGGTTCGGCTTGGCCAGGAGGCGGAAGCTTCGGCGGTGGTGAGCGGCGAGGTCCTGTCCATCAAGGTTGACAAGGACAAGAAGGTCGCCGAGGCACGGATCGCAGTCAGGCTGTTGGACGTAGCATCCGGCGAGATCGTCAACGGCGCCTACGCGACCGGCGTCAGCCAGCCGCGCGTCGGATACACCGCCGACGAAGACAAGATGCTCGTCGAGGCCATCAAGGACGCCGCACGCAGCGCGGTCGAGACGATGGTCGCCTATATCATCCCCGAAGCGACAGTCCTGAACTGCGTAGGAACAAGCGAAGTCCTCCTCAACAAAGGTTCACAGGAAGGTATCGAGCCCGGCATGGAGATGATCGTCCTTCGCCGCATGGACGGCGGCAGGGAAGAGGTCGTCGGGCGGATCAAGATCTCCAAAGTATCCGACAGCGATTCCATGGGTAGCATTATCAAGGCTCCTCGCGGTGTGAAGCCGGAGGACCGTGTGCGTGCTGTCTACAAGATGGGCGATTACAGCTCCTCGGACCGTGTCGCAGCTCCCAAGAAATCGAACAGGAAGAGCCTCACCAACGGAAGCAAGCTGCTCTGGGGTCTGGTCGCCCTGGTCGGCGTTGCCGCGCTGTTCGGTAACGGTGGAAGCAAGTCCGAGACGGTTCCCGGCGCTGTCGCGATGGCCGGCGCATCTCCGGACGTAACCGCTCGATGGGATGACGGAGGCATCCTGCTGGCGTGGAATCCGCCGAGCGGGGTGGCCACGGACGACATATTGGAATATCACGTCTACATGGACAACTACTTCAACGCCAGCACCGGAGGGAATGGGAACGGGAATGTCGGCGTGAGCCTTGCGGTCGGGCGCGCCGTTGCCGGACCGATCACGACCACGGCCGGCAAGTTCAAGCACCACGCCGTGATCGATACCGGCATCTGGTCGCCGATCTCGTGGTACTACCCGAATGAGAACCACGAATTAGAGGAGGGAAGCAGTGACCCGATGCCCGGGATCAATGTCGGGCAGACTCACAAGTTCTGGATCAGCGCGGTATACAGGCGCTTGAATCGGAACACCGGTGAATACACCTGGTGGGAGACTGCTCTTACGTACGCCGGTCAGGCTACCTATGTTACGAGACCTAGCTGCGTGGAGCCGACCACCGACGTTCCTCTGACTACATCTCCGGTGACTTTCACGTGGACGCCGTCTACCTCCGCGGATCTGTACAGGATAGAGATTTCCACCGATCCATACTTCGCGCGGAACAAGACATTCTGCAAGGACATCGATTTGATCAACGCCCCGATGAACAGTTGCACCATCACCCCTGCCGAGATCAAGCGCGATGCGGAGTTCATGAGCGCTCTGAACCAGAACATGAGCAACGGCAACACGACCGTCTACTGGCGCGTGGGCGCTCGGAAGAGGACGGACACACCCGGTCCGTATCCTGCGGGAACCGGCAGCAGCGCGGCCGCCGATGGGCCGAAGCACACCAGGTTCATCTACTGCAACCAAGCAATGCTGTTTGGTGTCGACCAGGCTCCGGAGCCTCCCGGCGGTGGCGGCGGTAACGGCGGCGACGGTGACGGTGACGGTACCCCACCACCACCTCCTGGATTTTAGTTAGTTGGCAGGGGCAAGGAAGGCGGTATAGAAGATGACTAGACAGCCAGGCAAGTTCATGATGTGTCACGGACGAGTGGCGACACTACTGCTATCAGCGGTATTGCTGCTTGCTATTCAGGCATGGGCGATAGAACCGCCACTGCAGCCGCGTGATTTCGTTCGGCGGCCGTATCCGTCGGCGGAGAATCCCAAGTACGCAGCGAATCAGGTTCTCGTTACTCTGCGGCCTGGTTACACCGAGGCTGACCTTGCGGCCCTGAACGCGGAGTACGGCAGCCGGGTGGTGCACAGGCTCAGCAACAGCAACACTTACGTGCTGGATCTTCCCGGCGCTACCGGCGCGCCTTCGGAGACGATGGTTGCCAACCAGTCCGCCATTCTGAAGAAGCATCCCGCGGTTGCCAGCGTGCAGTACAACCATGCGTTCCGCGCAGCCGCAAGACCGAACGACGAGTACTACCAGGCGACGTATGGCATGTTCGGCCTGCTCTACGGTCAGTGGCCGCTCCAGCCTGATCCGCTGGATTCCACTCTCCAGCACATATACGCGCCCGAGGCGTGGGATCTGCAGAAGGGCAGCAGTGATGTCATTGTGGCCGTAATCGACACCGGCATTAGGACCAGCGGTCTTCTCGAGAACGGTATCTTGATCCGCCGTCCGCATCCTGATCTGGTCAACCGCCTGATCACGAACCCGTCATACGTGTTCGGTCAATACGGCTACGTCATTCCTCCGGATACGGCCATGTGGGACTTCGATCCCTCGCCTTCGGAGACCGGGGTAGGGTCTGCAGCCTGGATGCACGGTACTGCGGTCGCCGGCCTGATAGCCGCTGAGACGGACAATCTCTACGGAATCGCCGGCATCTGCTGGGACGGCGTGCGCATACTCCCGGTGAAGGCCTCGAGCGATACGGATGCTGTCTTCTACGCCGACGCCGTGTACGAAGCGTTGGAGTACGTGATCCGATACAGAGACAGCCGAGTCTCATCGAAGACGGGCGAGCCCCTGCGGGTCAACGTCGTGAATATGAGCTTCGGCGGCAACCAACCGTGGCCGGCGATCCTGGTAACTCAGGTGCAGCGTGCGGTAGCCAGCGGCATCGTCGTTGTCGCCGCTGCGGGCAATGACTGGGAATACGGCAATTTCGCCCCGGGCTATCCCGCGGCGCTTGAGGAAGTCATCTGTGTCGGCAGCACCAACTCGCGTGACCTGGTTAGTTCGTTCTCTCAGCGCGGACCGACACTCGACCTCGTGGCTCCCGGTGAGGATGTCGTCAGCACTGCCTACAACAGAGATCTCGCAGCTTTCGGTGAGAACGGGGACGATGGCACCACGGATCCGAGCGATCCCGGTGACGATGAGGAGCCTCCTGTGAACCCTCCCGGCGGTCAGTCCGGGGGCGTCGGCCCGCTGGCGATCAGCAACACGTATCCTGATCAGTACGGGAACTACATCGCCCAGTTCATAAGCGGCACTTCGTTCGCAGCCCCGCACGTCGCGGCCGCGGCGGCACTCCTTATCTCGCACGGCGTACCTGCCTCCGAGGTGAAGGACATATTGTGCAGCACCGCAACGCCTATCGGCATCGGTCAGCCGAATGATGCATACGGCTGGGGCCTGCTGAACCTGCGCAAGGCATTGGAGAAGGCCTCGATCGAGGTGAAGGTCCAGACGCCCGCAAAGTCGGATACCGTAACCGGCCCGTGGCCGAGTTTCCGCATCGATTTCCGACATGCCGATAAGGCATCCATTAGAGTGACGATCGACGACCAGTCCATCATCGGCGGCCCAGACGCCGCCATCACCGACTGGGAGAAGTATTACTACACTCTCGATGCGGCTGCCGGTAAGACCTATCTGCAGTTCGACTACCCCGTCCCGGTGGGCCGGCATACCATAACCGTATCGGCCTCCAGCGACATTCAGTTCGCGCCGCCCGGCCCGACGGTAATACCGTCGGCTCAGGACACAAGTACGTTCGCGGTTCGGGCCAACGTGTTGCGACCGGGCTGGCACATGTTCTCAGTGCCCTACATGCTCGACAGAAGCATCAAGCCTGATACGATCATCGGTTCCACCGCCACACTCTGGCGCTATGCCTATGCAGACGGCGAGGTTCCCAACTATGCGGCGTACTCCA
>CAYXOC010000002.1:3119-198804 GCA_964466715.1 uncultured bacterium | reverse complement strand
CTCTGGCGCTATGCCTATGCAGACGGCGAGGTTCCCAACTATGCGGCGTACTCCACATACTCCCCCACAGAGGGTCGCAAGGATAACGAGGCCTCGTTCCATCCTGATAGCGCTTACGGTGGTCTGCTCGTGCATCCCACCATCAGCGCGAACGCCACTCCGCCGGCGGGTCTCGGTTACTGGCTCAGAGTCCGCGATGTCAACGGCCTTGCACTGGACCTTACGAACAACAAGCTGACCGGAGCCCCGATCAACCCGGCGAGCTCCTATGCCATCGGCCTCTATAAGGGTTGGAACATGGTCGGCTGTCCGTATCTGACACCAGCGGGATGGCAGAGCGCCATATTCGACTTCGGCGGTATTCGCCTTACCGCCCAGGATGCAGTCCTGCAGGGCTGGATCGGCAACTACGTCTACACCTGGGACCCAGCCGCCGGCGCCTACGCGATGGCCCCGATCAGCACGGCCTTCATGCAGCCGTGGCAGGCTCAGTGGATCAAGGTCAAAGTGGGGAGGCCCGACGACCTGGTGCCCGGAACGCCGGATGATCCGCTTCCACGGCCTCGTCTGGAGAACCGCTTGTTCATCGACGGGTTTGAGCCCATCTCGGGAGTACCCAATTGCACGGGCGCAGTGGCTCGGAACTGGGATGCATATTCCGATACCGGCGGCGGCGTCTTCACCGCTCAGGCGCCGGGTGTCACCGGCAGTGCCGCGCAGGGCGTGCGGCCATCCGGGTCCGGTGGGTTCATCGGCGGCATCAAGCAGATAAACATTCCCGCCGTCGTAGGAGAGAGGTACACCTTCTCCGTATGGACCAGACGCGCCCGCGCCGGCGGATCGACCTGGGTAGGGCAGGGCACCCGCGTCGGGATCGATCCTGATCCTTCCAAGGATGCGGTACCCGTTGTCTGGTCGTCGCCACTCACGTCGATCGGACAGTGGACTCAGCAAGTCGTATACGCACAGGCTCAGAACCCTGTGATCACCGTTTACGTAGAGGTCGATGCCTTCGGCTCCGACCATCTGGTGTACATCGACGATGCGAAATTGATCGGCGGGCACGATGTCACTCTGATAGTAAATCCCGGCTAGTGCGCGGTCGGGTTGGGCCGCAAAGTCCGACTCAACAGCGCAGCCCGGCAGTCCTGCTCGGTTGGAGACGCGGGTCTTCACCTGAGCAGAACTCGAGGCTGTCAGTCCCATGCGGTTGATGTTCCACATGGATCTAGATCAACGGAGGATCATGTTGATACAGCGAAATCTTGCACTCTGTGGGCTATTGCTCTTAGCATCTATTCTGCTCCCGACGGCCGTGTTTGCACAGACAGCTCCTGCGGAGGGGGTCTCGATCAACAACGCGCATATCGGTTTTACCCTCTACCGGAGCGGTGAGAACGAATCGGGATGCTTTGAGATCTGGAACGTCGCCGGCGATCCATCGACTCCCCGTGACGACAACGAATTGATCGTCGACTGGGGTGGTGTCCAGATCATGGTTGACGGGATCAGCGACGAGGGCGAGGATGCCGCGATCCAGTGGGCGACCTTCCCGAAGGGCGGCAACCTCGGTATCTGGGGGGATTCTGAAGATGGTTTTTGGTCCAAGATCCCCGAGGTTGTTCCCGGCGAGCGGTGCATCAAGGCCGCCTGGGTGCCTGTGCCGGACCAGTCCGTCCTGGTAGAGTGTGAGCAGGAGGTCAGGCTGTTCCACGACATGGTGCGCTTCAAGTGGACCCTGACCAACCACGACCTCATCCCTCACCAGATCGGTCTCAAGATCTTCGGATGTCCGACAGTCGAGCCCGAAGACGGCGGTGTGCTGGATCAGGACAACGTCGTCAGCGTACCCGGCTTCCCGATGATCGAACAGCGCAGCCTGTTCCCGGGCACATACATGCCGGTATACGCGGATACACGTCTGTGCCCGCAGATGGAGGTTTTCAACTCTCAGAGGGATCCCACGCGGAGCGCGCGTGCGGTGTTCGATGGGTATGGCGCGACCCGGCCGGATGTTATCGGCATCGATGAGTTCTACTACCTCGCCTCCACCGGTTGGGGCTACGTCGGTCAGGGCAGCGAACTGATCTGGTGGTACGAGCCTCCTGTGGGTGAGCTTATCACCGACAACGTCGCGTACGCGGCATTCTGGAAGCCTGTGACGGTCGCTCCCGGCCAGTCCCGGACCATCGTACACTACGTCGGCGGCGCGTCGAGAAGCCACTCGCTGAACATACCCAGCATCGCATATCCGAAGTATGCTGCGGCCGTGCACGGTCCTCGGACTCTCAAGTACTACATGGACCCGACACAGCCTCTGCAGCCTGAGACCTACGGCCCGGGCGTCTTTACCGTGACCGCGAGTCTCGAGAACCACGACAAGCAGGTCGATCTGACCAACTGCAGCTTCACCCTGAACCTCCCGAAGGGCCTGGTACTGGATGCGTCCGAGACGCAGTTTACGAAGACCGTTTCGCGGATCGCCCCGAATGGTGATGCATCCGTATCGTGGCGCGTCAGGGCCGATCAGACCGCGACCGGCGTGCTGACCTACCACGTGGCCGTGAGCGCCTATCCGATGGGATCCACCATCGTGAAGAGAGACATTCACGTACCTGCGGTTTCGAAGCAGTCGTTCGTCAGTGGTTGGCAGCAGGTCTCCGTGCCGTTTGTCCTTACCAATGCCAACCCTACCAATGCCAACCCTGCATCGGACCTCGGGCTTACCAACAGCCTGGTCAAGATAACAAAGCAGGGCAGCGCCTACGAGAACAGATACCCGATCCTGCGATACGATCCGACACTGCCTCAGGTCTCATCAAACAGGCTCTGGCCTTACGAGGAAGTGACCGTCATGAGGCCTGGTGAAGCATACTGGATGTGGCTCACTCGGCCCGACACCACCACGATGCCGGTCGGCAATTACGCCGCCATGCAGTGGGATGGCACCAGTACTCACACCATACCGGTCCGCGCTGGTTGGAACATGATCGGAAACCCCTACGTCTATACAGTGACGGCGGGTGAGCTTGGTTTCTACGTCGAGTCGATGGGGAGCATCAGCTACGATGAGGCGCTCAAGCAGAGGTTGGTCAGCCAGACCGTCTGGTGGTGGAATACCCAGTTCAACACGTGGAACTGGTCTACTCAGCGCACCACCCCGATCAAGCCCTGGCAGGGATACTGGATCAAGGTTCTCGACCCCAGGGTCCAGGCAGTCATGATCAGCCCTAGATCTCAGATCGGCGCCAGTGTAGGCGGCACTCCGCCTCCCGGTGACGGCGGCATACCTCTTCCGCCCGGCCCGTAGATGTGGATGGTAACTGAGTAGTGTTAGCAGCCTTTCCATCTCTTCCAGGAGGAGTTTACAGCATGAGAAGATCCATCATTATCCTAATCGCAGCCCTGATGTTAATGGCGCTGACGATGGTCTGTGTTCGCGCTCAGTCCATCGATGGTCTGCACATCACCCCTGCGCCGTCGTCCGGCGAGGGTTCCTATCCTCCTGGAGAGGGTACTTCCAACTCGATTTTCACGGTCCATTTCCATTGGAAGGATACCGCAAACAATCTCTATCCGAGCGCCATCTACCTGCAGGTCGTCGACCCGTATGGGCCACCTGATGAGAACGGCTATGAGCTGAGTCTCCAGCCGGTCAGAGGGACGCCGAACTCTTCCAGCGGTGCGCTGTACGAGTTTCGGATGACCGCCGGTCTCGACCTGGTGAATCAGATACGCGAGGCTCCGGCGAACAAGGGAGGCAAGCAGGCTTATGAGCACGTGATCCCTGAGTTGCGGGATGTCTATTATGTTCCGGGCCTTAGGGCGAAGGTGGAGAACGACGGTGAGCCCAACACTATCACCGTGCGTATCACCTGCAAATACCAGGCCCCGGCGCCTCCCGGAGGCGATCCTCCCGACGAGCAGACTATCCACGCGACTACAAGCATCATCATACACGACTCACATCCAGGCCTGAACGGAATCTACGCCGGCCAGTGGCATGACAGGGACTACATATATGCCTACTATGCTTACGGCGATGGTACGGGTGGGCCTCAGCCCATCAGAACGTATGGCCTGAACGAGAATTTCCAGTGGCGTGATCCCGATGATGCCGCGAATCCCGACGATGGCACGACGGCTACCTGCTATGAGTTCCGGTGTATCTACGTCAACCAGGACAACCTTCCGCCGGTGCCCTACAGGCCGTCGTTCTCAGGGGCTATCGGCGATCACTATATCCCGCGCCGCCCCATCGAGTATGAACAGGATACCGGCGTGGTCCTGTATTTGAAGAATAAGTCGTGGCCCGAACTGAACCCGACCGAGGATTTCATCTGCGTTCCCATGCAGAAGGTCGATCCCAATGACAACGACTACACAGACGGTGTCGAGTACTTCTATGTCATCGAGCCCGACTGGGGGCGCTGGAACAACGATTACATCGGACTTCCGATCGGCGAGTATGAGTGGTTCATAGCTTGCAGCGACGATATTATCCGTGAGCCCAATGGGGACGTTCCGGCTTGGCTTGATCCGACGCCGGGCACTCGCCGAAGCCCGTTCGGTACGGACCCATCCGGTCAAGATCTTCCGGTGCTTGTTCGGAGCAACCATCCGAACTGGCGCAGCTTCATGGATGCATACAATATCAGGATAGATGGCGACGTACGGTACGGCAATCTGTTCCTCGATAGGCCGACGATGCAGCCGGGTGTGTCGAACAGCTATCTATATCCTGCGAATGCACATCCCGTCATCAGCCTTGGTCTTAGGAAGCCCTACAGCAATCTGGGGACGATGGTCGGCACAGTCTACCCGCGGTACACGATGGTCAACCCCGGCACCGGATGGATCCAGGTTGGCGGCGCGGAGAACCAGAAGTGGGACTTCCGGATCAAGTACCAGCACCTCTACGGCAGGATACCCGAGGCTGCGGAAGGCGCCGGCGGCGAGATCAGCGTTTGGATCAACGATTCCGACATCCGGGTACCCAATCCCGCGGATCCGGCCACTCAGTACAGGCGCTACACGCTGGTTCCCATGGACCCGCTTCCCCCGGATACGGATCCCATAGCGCGCGCCCAGGCTATCAAGGAAGGTATCATCTATCACCTTCCGAACGAGATCCAGCTCAAGCCCGGACCGCATTCGTACTTCTTCACCGCGAGCGATGGCCTGAAGCGTGTGCGCTATCCGGTTCATGGGCACTACTACCAGAGTTCGGATGCTCATGCGTTCGACGGTCCGTACGTAAACCACAAGCCCGTGCTCAGTGAGTGCAGAGTCGATCCGCCCACGGGTACTTCGGGCGATCAGTTCACATACACCGTTCTCTACAGGGATGCGGACAACCAGCGGCCGTATTCCGCCAAGATACACATCGAGAATGCGGACGGTCAGGAGTTCGTCGGTGAGATGGTCAAGGTTAATCCGGCCGATAACGACTATGCCGGCGCGGGCGTCAGGTACAAGTTCGACGCAGCGAACCTTGCTCAGCAGTTCCAGGAAGGTTGGAGACGGTTCTACTTCGAGTTCACCGATGACTGGGGCGCTCCGTCCGATCTCCGCGACAACATCCGCGGTGAGACGGTCTACAACGGCAGCGTAGTCTCGGAGTCGTGGATTGCGGGTCCGTATATCAACAAGAACACCCCTCCGCAGCTTCTTGACGGAAGCGTCACGGCTACCGACGGCAGCAACAACAGCGCGACCCTCTTCGAGTACAAGGTGCGGTACGTGGATGCGGATAACCACGAGCCCAAGTACGTCGATGTCTTCATCGGGCAGGAGCAGGACGACGGCTCGATCATCTGGGACGACGGCCACCGCATGGAGCAGATCGATCAGAACGACCACGTGTACAGCGGCGACGGCGCCTGGTTCCGCTACTATACCAAGCTGAACGGCAGCAGCAAAACGGGAACCAACTACTACTATTGCATGGTGGCCTCCGATAGCATCGATCTGGCCGAGTATCATCCGACCCTGTCGCCGAGTTCGGGCGCCGTATGGTGGACCCGCGGTGCGAGTGGCAAGCCAGAGCAACCGGGCGAGCGGCTTACTCCGACCGCCCCGCTGGTATTCACCACAACCGGAAAGCCGATAGTAGATTCGGTGCCCAATGCGCCGACCGACAATCCCTATCCCGGTCCTCAGTTCTACGACGACGCCGGGAACATCATGAGTCATCCTGCGGACTACAGCGTCAACCACCTTACCGGTGTGGTGAACACATTCCTGGCGCATCCTGTGATCTACGCCCGTTACTGGTTCGGGACTCCCGGGCCGCTAGCTGTGACGCTGAACACTCCACCGAGCCTTTCCGGCGGGACCGTTACTCCCGATCCGGGCGAGTCGACGAATACGTTCAGATATCGCGTGACGTACAGGGACAACGACGGCGATAGGGGTCAGGCTCCGGCCTACATGCGGGTCCGCATCGACGGGGTGGCCTATGACATGACGAGCATGGCCAGCGGCGAACCGAACTACAAGCTGGGTGTGCAGTTCTATTACGACCATTCGTCGCTGACGCCTCAGTTGCCGCATCACTACTACTTCGAGACGTCTGACGGCAACGGCTATGCCCGCTACGATGCACTGGGTGAGTGGACGTCCGATATGACGCCGCGCGCCGTGTCTCCCATACTCGGCCCGTGGGTCAACAACAAGCCGACACTGACGGCCGCGGCAGGCGGGGCAGTCTACCCGACTTCCGGCGCTAACGAGAGGGATGATATCCAGCTCGCCGTCATATACACCGATGCGAATAACGAACCGCCGACCAACGGCACGCCCGTCGCGTACGTTCGGAAGTACGTTTCCGGTGAGATACCTCCGGTCCCCGTGCCGGAGCCTGCCAATGACTTCAAGATTACGGCGATATCCGGCAACACGCTTACCGCGGTCAACCTGGATGACAGCGCGGTCAACTGGACTGCCGAGCAGTTCAAGGGTCTTCCCGTCCAGTTCACCAGCGGCATCGCATCAGGTGACATCCGCAGGATCGATAACAACACGGCGAACCAGATAACGCTGACTGTGAAGAACCTGGCCGATATCGGTGCGGCTGTCGGCAATACCTTCAGCATCGGCAAGATCAGACTCAACAGGAAGCCTCCCGACGACAACAACTACGTTGACGGTGTCGAGTACCGACATGCGTTCAGGTTGGGCGAGGGTGAATACGCCATCCACTTCAAGACTGAGACCGAAGAGACGATCGGACGGATCGGTGGGGTGGACACGAAGCGCACCACGATACTTCGCTACCCGATGACCGGAGAGATCACCGGCGTGAAGGTTACGAAGGCCGCCCCGGACGGCAACAGAGGTCCCGTGCTGACTCTGGGTCCGAATCCGTTCGTCTCTCCGGACAACGGTCGCTCGGATAGCCTGTTCGACTTCAGGGTTGTGTATACTGATCCTGACGGCGATGCGCCTGCGTTCCATGACCCGGTAACCGGATACATCAGACTGATCGTTGTGGATCCGGATGACCCGACAATCACGCAGACCTTCGCGATGAACCTTGAGGGTCTCCCCAGCTACGGCTCGGGCGCGGAGTTCAAGTACGTGCTGACCGGGAGCCCGTTCGGCAAGGCCGGACGACATCCGTTCTATTTCGAGGCCTCCGACGGCTGGTTCGTCACTCGATACCCGGCGCCGGGACAGCCCGACCTGGAGTTCTTCATCAACAGGCCGGCTACCATCGAGGGCGCGGCTGTGACCCCGGAGAAGGGCAATGCCGGCATGGACTACACCTTCTCGGTCATCTACAAGGATCTCGACGGCAGAGCGCCGAGTTCCTCGGGCTTCGTCCGCGCGATCATCAACGGCGGCGCTCCGAAAGCCATGAGTGTCGACACCACGGGCGGCCTCAACTTCGTGACCGGGGTGCGGTACACTGTGACCGTCCCGGGCAGCGAGTTGATAGAGGGCGATCCGGCCAGGAACAGCTTCGTCATCGAAGCGAATGACGGCTACGAGCTGACGAACGCCCAGATCTCCGTGCCGGACAAGCCGTGGGTCCACGACAACCACAAGCCGGTGCTTAGCGGTGGCAAGGTCACTCCGAATGACGCACACTGCTATCCCGACATTCCGTATGTGTACGAAGTGACGTACACCGATCAGGATGGAGACGCGCCTAGGGCTGACTCTATCGTGGTCGACGTGAATATAAACGGGGCGGGCGCGTCTCAGACCTTCGTGATGACGAAAAAGCCAGACGCCGAGAACGACTTCACGGCGGGTGTGACCTACATATACACCAAGCCGGTCCAGGACGGTGAGGACGGTGTGTTGTCTCTGCCCGTTGGCAACCACACCTTCTCGTTCCGTGCGAACGACCATGAGTTGGATGCCGACCCGTTCGATGGCGGCGGTCCGAACGTACTGACCAGGCCGGAAGCAACCCTGGTGGTGAACCCTGTGGCGACCGCGAAATATGACACTCCGGTGCTGATCACAGGATCCATCACCCCGGCGATGGCCGTGCCCATCGAACTGACGTACACCAAGCCGGACAACGCGACCGGCAGTCTGGGGACGGTAACCAGCGCGGCGAACGGCCAGTTCTCGATGCAGTGGACGCCGGACTCGATCGGCGAGTGGACGATCACCGCCACCTGGCACGCCATCGGCAGCGTCGACTACCGTCCTACGAAGTCTGAGACGACTGTCCAGGTCTCCGGACCTTCCACCACGTTCAAGGGTCTGGACATGATCTCCATTCCGCTCAACCCGGCCAATGCGGATCCGGGTGCGGTGTTCGGAGTCGGTTCCTACGCGCTGGCTCAGTGGCAACCGTGGCTGACCCAGGACATCAAGTACGTGTACTACCGCTCTGAGCAGACAGGCTCCTCGACGCAGATCATGCTGGGCAGCGGCTACTGGATCAAGGTAAATAGTCCAACGCTGACGGTATCGCCGAGCGGTACACTTGCCAGCATGGATTCCAACTACCTGATCCGGCTCAGCCCGGGTTGGAACATGATCGGATGCCCGTTCAACGGAAGCGTGAACTGGGGCGCGTTGAGAGTCCGCCGCATCGCGGGCGGCAGCTACGAGACGGTTGATCTTGCCACTGCTGCATCCCGCGGCTGGATACGTTCCTACGGTTGGGCGTTCCAGCAGTCGGCATCGAACCCGTTCACCGGCGAGTACAAGCTGGTCGATCATACGAGAAACGGCGCGCTCGACAAGATCGAGCCGTGGCGCGGTTACTGGGTGAAGGCGATCGATGCCAACATCTGGCTGGTCATTCCGCCTCCAGGCACACCGAGTATGGAGGGGAACAAGAGCGCCTCGACTGCGTCTGCAGATCAGTCCGGTTGGGAGGTCGGCTTGAGCGCAAGCATCGGCGACCTGACCGATGCAGACAACGGGCTGGGCGTTGCATCGATAGCGTCCAGGATCGAGAGCCCGACGTATCTCGATAGTTACGTGGACCTCTATTTCACCGACGGGAAGGGTGGGTTCTACGCCTACGATAAGCGAGCGAAGGCATCCGCCGGAGACTCGTGGACATTCAGAGTCGCGACCGATCAGACCGACGGACTGGTCGAGATTGCATGGAAGGGTATCGAAGACCTGCCCGCGGGCTGGACTCTCACCCTGACCGATGAGGCCACAGGCAAGTCTGTCATGATGACACCGGGTGGGGTTTATACGTATCCCGCGTCCGAGGCTGTCGGCGGCCGGTCATTCCGAGTCACACTGGGCAAGTAGCCCAATATCCTAGAAGAGGTACTTACATGCGAGTCATGATGAGATTCAGGAGCATCCGATGGGTTGCCTGGACACTGACGGTCTTGTTCGCAGTGCCGTATCTGGGCAGTGCCGCTGTGGCCGCCTCGCCGAAGGATACGTTGAGGCAGACCGCGGTGCTCTTCCCGGTGGACAACATGGTGCTCGATTCGCCTGACACTGCGAAGGCAGCAAAGGCATCAGAGCAACTCACAGCGCTCCTGCAGAAGGGGTTCGCGGGCTATCCGAAGTACTTCACCATGCCGTACTCGGACCGCTTGCCCTTCATACAGCGGATAGCGAATACGGAGTCCGATGGCAAGAAGCTGATCGCCGGCCCGTTCTCGGGCGATCCCGATGCGATGAAGCGCGCCGTCGCGCTCGCGAAGTCCGCCTCGGTCGATGTCGCCATCGTCGGGACACTGGACTTTTACAAGTTCGATCCCGCGAAGGGCGAGGCATCGATCACCGCCACACTGCAAGTGGTTGACGTAAAGACCGGCAAGTCATCCGACACCACAGTGACCGGACGCGCAGCCAGAGGAACGGATGGTTCGGCAACCGAGAGTACTCTCGTGGCCGATGCGGTGCGCGACGCCGGAAAGAAGATCATGGAGCAGGTCACCGGCGGGAAGTACGATGCGACTCAGCAGGACCAGCCGACCGTGATAGTCCCGGCTGAGAAGAAGAAGTCGAAGAAGAGCTGGCTGCCGATGCTGCTGCTCTCGCTCGGCGTAGGTCTTCTGCTCGGCGGGTCAGGCGGAAGTGACGGCCCCGGCGGTGGACCCGAAGGTCCGCCGGATTTTCCATCGTTCTAGCAACTGACGATACATCAACAACACTACATACGGGGTGCTGCTTCGCGCAGCGCCCCGGCTCATTGGAGGAAGGACCAGGGGGATGGCGAAGCCTTCATCTGCAAAAACCATGATACTCTCGGCTGCAATGTTGTGCCTTGTTGCAGTCGTTCTGGCGCCCGCTGCTTCGGCGCAGGCAGTGTATCCGTTCGGGAAGCAGAACATGATCATGTTCCCCGTGAAGAACGGCATAGGCGAGGACAAGGCCCAGATGGCCGACGATCTGCTGCTTCTGCTCAAGGACGGCCTGTCGAAGTCAGGGCGCTTCCTTGTTGTTGCGTACGACGTGAATAGCAACGTCTCCGCCCAGCGTGCCGTTGCCGAGCAGAAGATCAAGGCGGAAGAGGCGCGGACGTTTTCCACAGACGCAACCGGCGCCCTCCGCGCCCAGAAGATCTGTCAGGCGGCCGGCACGGACCTCGGTCTGGTGGCTTCTCTCGACAGCTATACCTTCAATGAGGCCACGAAGGAGGCGAAGATCGGCGTCACCGTGAAGATCGTCTCGGCAAACCCGGATGTTGAGCCGATCGCGATAACTGTTGTAGGTGCGTCGGCAGGGAAGCTTGATGACAGCAGCCAGAGTGAGAGCGGGATCGCCATCGGCGCGCTGGACGACGCTGCACAGACAATCCTTGCCAAGGCGGTGGATGCTGCCGGCTCCATCATGGCCGCCGAGCCGATCCGGCAGGATCAGCGAGTCTACGTGCCCGCGGCGAAGTCGAAATCCCATAGCAAGGGGATCTGGCCTGCCATGTTGGGCGCGCTGCTCCTGGGGCTGGCTCTCAGCGGTAACTAGCCCTGGTACGGCATCACGCGAGTATCCGAAACAGGCCCGTTGCCTTCGCGGCGCGGGCCTTTTCGCTGATGCTCCGGTCGGTGGGGTAACAGCGGATTGACATCCTGATGTAAATAGCATAGTATAGTCACCATGATGCGACTCACAGCCCTTATCGTAAGCTTGACCATACTTCTGTCGATCTGCGTACCTGTCGCCGCCGACCGTGGAGCAGGCAGCCTGCGCCTGACTGTCAATCCGACCGCTGTTCCCGCTGACGGCAAGAGCATCTGCACCGTGAGCGCGGAGGTCAGAGATCGAGACGGCAATCTCGCTCCCGACGGCACCGAGGTACGGTTCAGCGCCACCCTCGGTATGATCGAGGAGGTGGCTCAGGTGTCCGCGGGCGTGGCAAGAGCCAAGCTCACCAGCTCGGACATCGCCGGTGAGTGCATCGTGACGGCGACGTGGCTCGAAGGACAGGCGGTTGCCCAGACCTCCGTGGCGTTCGGCATGTCAGCCGAGGAGATATCCGGACCGCAGTACCTGGATATCGATGCCGCTGACTACCTCGCGTACAGCATCGACTACAAGATTCTGGAGGCTATCGGCGCCGTCAAGATCCGCTATCGTACGATCGAGATGACGGCGGATGAGGTACAAGTCGATCTTGAGATGGGCAGGATCGTGGCGCGCAGCGCGGGCCGTGACACCCCGATCGGGATTCGCATGAGGGACAAGGAGATCACGGGCGATCTCCTGATATGCGACATCCAGAGCCTGCATGGGCAACTCATCTCCATCAGCAGCGGAAAGAGCCAGGCGGTGGACCTCCGTAGCGGCGAGAGCAAGGAGTCCGAGGGCCCCGGGATGTACCTCCCCGAGGATCTGGAATTCGTTGACCTGTCGGAGAGCAGCGTGGTCGTCAAGGCCAAGAACGCCACTGTCTTCCCGAACGAGAAGATCAACTTCGAGAGCGCGGGGGTCTACGTGAACGGCAAGCGGACCATCTGGCTGCCGTTCTACGTTCTCTCGCTCACCGGTTCTCAGGCCGATGAGACGCAGTATGTCGGCTACAGCACGGGCGGCCTCACGCTCAGCCTTCCCCTGTACTACTCCCTGACTCCGTCGTCGAGCGGAGCGGTCCTGATACGGCACGGTGAAAGCGCGGGCTGGGGCTGGTACGGCCAGAGACCCGGCTGGTTCCTCGACGTCCGTCAGAAGTACACCACGCCGAAAGCCAACGGGCAGATACTTCTCAGCCAGGTCACGGACAGCGACTGGGGCGCTCATCTCTCGCACAGCCAGCAGTTCGACAGCCGGACACAGGGGTATCTCTATGTGGACTGGGCCGCTCACAAGGACCTGTACGGCATGGTGAACCTGAGCCGGTCGTACGGCGACATCGACGCCGGCGTCAATTTCTACGGCAGCTACATGGACGAGGGTGGGGACACCCAGACCACGGAGCTGTCCCTGCAGACTCGCTCGAAGCCGCTCGGCAAGCTGCCTGCGAGGTACTCGATATCGAGCCGGACCTCCTATGTAGATGGATCGAACCTGGGCAGTTACGCCGGCCTCCAGGAGTCGCTGCTCGGTAATATCTACTCGAACCCGTTCAAGATCATGAAGGGCGTCACACTTCGGACCGCGCTGGGCCTGGGTTACAGATGGGGAAACGAACTGACTACGGGCCTCTCGACGACCGCCACCGCGGTGATGGACTGGCGGATCAACCCCTATAGCTGGCTCCAGATCAACTACCGGTTCGCCGAGCGCGCGACATCGTATCGAAGCGTTACGGGCGGCAAGCAGAACCTCAGCGCGAACCTGCGTCTCAGCGATGGCAAGCGGTGGGGCGCCTCGCTGCTGCTGATGTACGGCCTCGACTACCCATCGACCAACATTCTGGGCGACGTGAGCTACTATCTCGACAGGAACTGGCGGATCGGTCTGCGCAGCACATGGAACGAGTTCCAGGGCATATCGTACGACGACATGGAGTTCGCGCTCGGCCGGCGGTTCGGGACTCGCGAGTTGATGGCCGTCTACTCCAAATCCCAGAAGAAGCTTATGTTGGAGTTGGGTTCCGGCGGATTTTAGAGTATAATAGAGGGTACGCTTCGGGCTGAACACACATCGAACAGATGTGCGTGTCGCTTCCGTCGCAACTGCAGGGATCGCGCCTCCATGCCGGCCATACGCGATCCCTGACGACTCCGTGGTCTATCCCGTCGGCGGCGGAGCCGCCTGCGATCGATCTCTGACGGCTCTGCCGTCAAGCATCGGCGACGGAGTCGCCTGCGATCAGTGTAGTCGCCGTGCCTCCGTGCCGGCCTGAATATGAGGGACGAAGATTGGGTAAGTTCAAGATAGTCTCGGATTTCAAGCCTAAGGGCGATCAGCCCAAGGCGATACGGGAGCTGGCGGCGGGCATCGATTCCGGTGCGCGCTTCCAGACTCTGCTTGGTGTCACAGGATCGGGCAAGACCTTCACGATGGCCAACGTCATCCAGGAGGTCCGGCGGCCGACCCTGGTGATCGCGCACAACAAGACCCTGGCCGCCCAGCTCTGCAGCGAGTTCAGGAGTTTCTTCCCGGACAACGCCGTCGAGTACTTCGTCAGCTACTACGACTACTATCAGCCCGAGGCCTACATTCCGCAGACGGATACCTACATCGAGAAGGACTCCTCGATCAACGACGAGATCGACCGCCTGCGCCATTCCGCCACACAGGCCGTTCTGGAGCGGCGCGATGTCGTCATAGTCGCAAGCGTCTCGTGCATCTACGGCCTCGGTTCGCCGAAGGAGTACATGCAGACCATACTCGCGCTCCGCGTCGGCGAGTCGTATGTGCGTGAGGATGTCCTTCGCCGCCTGGTAGACATGCAGTTTACGCGCAATGACATGGTCCTCCAGCGCGGAACGTTCCGCGTCAAGGGCGATATCCTCGAGGTGCAGCCCGCCGATGAGGAGATCATCATCCGCATTGAGTTCTTCGGCGATGAGATCGAAAGGATCACGGTCGTCGATCCGCTCACCGGCGAGGTCATCAAGCGCGAGGACCGGATCACCGTCTTCCCGGCGACGCACTTCGTCACCTCCGAGGAGAACCTGGAGCGCGCCCTCAAGGAGATCGAGGAGGAGCTTCGGGAGAGGGTCGAGTACTTCCAGCGGAACGGACAGCTCCTGGAGGCCCAGCGGATCGAGCAGCGCACAAGATACGACATGGAGATGATGAAGGAGGTCGGATACTGCTCCGGCATCGAGAACTACTCCCGGATCCTCGACGGGCGTCGGGAAGGCGAGCCGCCGTTCTGCCTGCTCGACTACTTCCCGGAGGACTTCCTGATCATCATAGACGAGTCGCACCAGACGATCCCGCAGCTTCACGCCATGTATGCCGGCGACCGCTCGCGGAAGGAGACTCTGGTCGATTTCGGGTTCCGCCTGCCGTCGGCCCTGGACAACCGCCCGCTGAAGTTCGACGAGTTCATGCAGCGCATCAACCAGGTCGTGTTCATATCGGCGACTCCCGGTCCCTTTGAGATGGAGCACAGCACCCGGATCGTCGAGCAGATCGTCCGGCCGACCGGTCTCATCGATCCGGAGGTCGTGATCCGACCCACGCAGGGGCAGATCGACGATCTGGTGAACGAGATCAAGTTGCGCGTGGACAAGGGCGAGCGCACGCTCGTCACGACGCTCACGAAGAAGATGGCGGAGGACCTGACGGAGTACCTCGTGGACATGGGCCTCAAGGTCCAGTATCTCCACTCGGAGGTCCACACGCTCGACCGCATGGAGATCCTGCGCGACCTCCGTCTCGGCGTGTACGACATCGTCGTCGGCATCAACCTCCTGAGGGAGGGGCTCGACCTGCCCGAGGTGTCGCTTGTCGCCATCCTCGATGCGGACAAGGAGGGCTTCCTGCGCTCCGAGACGTCGCTGATCCAGACGATCGGCCGTGCCGCGAGACACGTCGAGGGCACGGTCATCATGTACGCGGATGACGTGACCGGCTCGATGCACCGGGCGATCGGCGAGACGAACCGTCGTCGGGCGCTCCAGAAGGCCTACAACGAGGAGCACGGCATCACTCCCGCCTCGATCACCAAGGCGGTCCAGGGCATCATCGAGGCGAAGAAGGTCGCGGAGAGCAAGGCGCACTACAAGGTCCGCAAGACCGTCGTGGAGGACGCGTCGCTCGACCAGATAATGCTCGTGCTGGCGGATCTCGAACGGGAGATGAAGCGCGCGGCGAAGGACCTCGACTTCGAGACGGCGGCCGAACTCCGTGACGAGATCATACGCCTGAAGAAGCTCGTTCCCACAAACCGCTGATTTCCACCGGAGTGCGAGGTTCCGTCCGAGCCGAACTCCGCCCTGTAGGAGCGGCTTCCCAGCCGCGAATGCCCGCGTAACGCCACGAATTCGCGGCTGGGAAGCCGCTCCTACGACCCTGAACGCGGACAGAGCGCTCTGCAAACGTATTGCGGGGGAGTGAAAGCGGCTTCGGTAGTGAGTTGGGGCGGGAGCGCGACTCCCGCCCCAACGTCTTGCATCCCGGGGCGTAGACTACGCCCACTCGACCGGGGCGCCTCATTCAGGGCATTCGAGGTTGATTAGGTCTACCGTATCAAGGATGTCCTTCTGCGTCGGGAAGCGTCCATCCCGGGCAATCCACTCCGCTCTGAGTTCGCCGAACCTGTCGGTGACGAACACCGCGGGCGTCTCGTATGTATACTGCTGGGTGACGTGCCCTTCCGGGTCGTACAGGATATGGAACGGCGGGTTCAACCGGTCCGTCAAGTGCACCGCCGCATCAGCATCGCCCTTCACGATGACCAGCGCTTCGGTTCTCTCCTCGTGATACTGGTGGTATTCCCTCACCAGGCTGTCCAGGAACTCCATGCAGCCGGGACAGTCTGCATCGGGCAGGAAGACCAGCAGGAGGTTCTTCTGCTGTTTGAAGCGCCATATGTTGACGGCCTGTCCCTCCGCGGAGAGCAGTTCGAACGGTGGGACCAGCGACCGTACCTCCAACTTCGGATGTGCAATCGTCGCCGTTGTCGCCATTTCGCATCACCTCGTCTATCACTTACCCACGCTCGCGGGGTGACGACTCGGCTCTACGGGTTGATGATGACTTTGATCGCGTGCGACTCCTGCTTGTGCTCGGCGACCCGGAATGCCTCGACCCCCTGCTCGATCGGGAAGGAGTGCGTGATCAGCGGGTCGGTCTGCACTCTGCCCGAGCAGATCAGCTCCAGCGCCGTCGGGAAATCCTCGTACTTGAAGTTCGCGGACGTCATCACCGACCTCTGGCCCGCGAGCCAGATCTGGTTGAACTCCTCACCCTTGTCATGGACCGCGAGGTTCACCATCCGGCCTCCGCGCGCCAGGATGGGCAGCATCTCATCGAGCGGCCGACCGACCGTATCGATGATCACCCGGACTCCGATGCCGTCGGTAGCCTGCTTGACGACCTCCGCCAGGTTCTGAGTCCTCACGTTCACCGTGTGGTCCGCGCCGAGCTGTCCGCCCTTGCCGAGGTGGAAGTCGTCCACGTCCGCGCAGATGATGTTCGTCGATCCGTAAGCCTTGAGGGTCTGGACCGCCAGCAGTCCGAGGACGCCCGTGCCCATGACGAGCGCGCTCTCCGTGGGTTTCAGTCGAGCCATCTCCGTCGCATGGACGACCACGCCGAGCGGATCGAGCAGCGTCGCGCCGGCGCTCGTGACGTTATCCGCCAGCGGGTAGACGTGGCTCGCCCAGACCGGGACATACTCCGCCATCCCGCCGTAGTAGTAGTCCATGTGGCCCCAGCCCGCGCCGTGACCCATGTGCTGCGTGTTCGGGCACAGCTCGCGTTCTCCATGCCTGCACCACCAGCAGGTCTCGTCCACCTTGAAGCTGAGGACCGCCACGCGCTTGCCGAGCAGCGACGGATCGGCATCCGCGCCGACCTCGTCGACGACGCCGACGACCTCGTGGCCCAGGATGATGTTCGGTGGGTTCTCCCGCATCTCGCCGAGCGTGTGCTGCGCCCAGGGGTTCTCCCCATGCACATAGCGTATGTCGCTCCCGCAGATGCCGCAGTCGGTCACGCGGAGCATCACCTCATCCGCCCTCAGCGGCGGCTTCGGCACGTCCTCGACTACCAGATTCTCCTTCTCACGCAGCACGATCGCTTTCATATCGACTCTCCTCTTCTCTCGTCTGCCGGGGACAGATTGCCCAGTCAAGATCTCTTCTCATGCTCGACAGCACCTTCGCGCCGTCGGTGCGGATTGCCACCAGATCGCAGATGCGCATTCCCCATTGATCGGCGAAGTAGGCGGCGGGTTCGACGTTGAACACCATGTCCCGCTCCTGCACGTCGTCCGACTGCGGATGGATCACCGGCCGTTCGCCGTGGTAGAGCGCCCTGAACCCGACGCCGTGTCCGGTCCCGTGCAGGAATGCCTCCGCGTATCCCTGACGCGCCAGTACGTCTCTCGCGGCGGCATCGATGTCCCGCGTCGGACGCCCGATGCCGACCGCACCGATCGCGTGCTCCCAGGCCAGCGATACGGCTTCGTAGACGTCTCTGCGGTCGTAGGAAGGCTCACCGGCGAAGAACGTCCGCGTCAGGTCGGTCCAGAACCCGTCGGCGTGGCAGTTGATGTGTACCACCGCCGAATCGCCGGGTTCAAGGCGCCGGTTGGTGGAGTACTGATAGGGCAAGTAGGCTTCGGCCGACCTTGGACCGGACATGCAGAACGCCCATGCGCCGACCCTGCGCACGTTCGCAAATCCGGTCCCCTGGCGCTCAATTGCTGATTTCGCTTCGGCCGCTACCTCGACCTCCCTTACCCCTGGGCGGATCGCCTCCCTGGCCGCGGTGAAGCCGAACTCCGCGATCGTACAAGCGATGGTGATCCGCTCGATCTCGCGCTCCGTCTTCACCATCGCTGCCTCCTCGAGCATATCCGTCGCGTCGCGCATGATCATCGACGGGATTACGTCCGCCCACTTGTTCACTGCCACCATGTTCGGTACGTGGACCTCAAGGTAGGGAGCGGGGATGATTGTCGGCTTCTGCTCGATGCCGATGATTCCGCCGGCGACTCCCTTCTCGCACAGCACTTCCGCAAGGAGCGGAGCCGCGACCTCGCTCGGGAAGAGGACGTAGTCGAGCGTGACCGGCGAGAAGGTTCGAATATCCGTGAACCACCCGTCCTGAGCGAACTGGAGCTCGGACTCGGGAGCGATCACCGCGCCGTCTCCGTCGGGTAGCAACACGACGACGCTCTGGCACAGGACCGGCAGGTAGCCTGAGAGCATCAGTACGTTGTGTGGAAGCTGGCAGACCAGGGCATCGAACCCCTTGCGCTGCATGAGCGTCGTCACGCGCGAGATGCGGTCCGTATCGGGTGTCATATCAGCCCTCCTGGGGAATCAGAGCGTATTCCAACACCGTTGTAGGAGCGGCTTCCCAGCCGCGAATTCGCGGCGTTGCGTGGGCGTTCGCGGCTGGGAAGCCGCTCCTACAGCGATGGAACTTGATGTGCGAAATACGCTCCGGTCATCACACTGGATGTACCGCTGGGCCGGTATTCCCGAAACGGGATCAGCAGTCGGGGCAATCAGGTGGGCGGCGCGGAGGTGGTCGATGAGTGGATGGTGATGGAGGTGCGGGGCATGACCGGACGCCGGACCCATCGCACAGGCCCGGCGCCCGGGTGAAACTAGGCAAGCATCATCCGGCGCTCATCGAGTTGAGCCGCATGGATGAAAGCGTTGATCTCGTGCTCCGCGGGCGGCGCCAGGTTCTTGAAGCGAACCTCCACCATGTACCGCACGATGTCCTCCCCGACGGTGCGCACGACATTCTCGACTACTGCCTTGACCGCGACGGGTGTGTCGCGGAACAGCGTGAACAGCTCCATGTCGAGGACCGCTCCCGGCGAAAGCGCCAACCTGCACGGCAGGCGCATCTTCAGTCCGGTGTGCTTCACTTCCTGCGAGACGCAGAGCACTGGCGTGCTGTCGCCGTTCGATCTCCGGATGTTCAGCCTGACCAGCATCGATCGGCTGAGGTGAACGTAGGACTCCTGGGTCTCCGTCATGACTCCCTCATATGCGCTGTGAAATGCCCGGTCCCCGGCGGCGGTTGATCCGTCCAGGCCGAATGGGTCGATGAACTCGCCGACAGGGCTTGCGCTCCCCGGAGAGCCGTTCAACACGTGGTCGGGCATGGTGTTCATCGGTCGTTTCATGGCATTCCTGAAGTAGCTCATCCTCGCTCCTTATGTTCCGTTCTCTCCTCTCGCGATATCTAGTTCCCAGCTGGGCCGAACACTCAGGCCGTGTCATTCCTCGCTCGGAATGGCGACCTTGAGAGCTCGAGTCAATCGAGCACCAGCGGTATCGCGGAGCCGGTGTTTTCCCCGGCTGTTAAGATTATCGTGATTTCGACCTCTCACGCTAAGTTGTGCAAAATACCAGTTTCCGTGTGTCATATCAGGCAGTCCGGCGCCGAACCTCCGAGGGCCGGAGCATGCCGGAACCACGTCCGTATGGTATAATTGTGCGATGCCGAACGGAACACGCAACACTGAATACGATGTGATCGTCATAGGCGCGGGACACGCGGGCTGCGAGGCGGCGCTGGCGTCGGCTCGCATGGGATCGAGCACGCTTCTGTTGACGCTCAACCTCGACAACGTGGCCCTGATGCCCTGCAACTGCAGCATCGGCGGCCCCGCAAAGGGGCATGTGGTGCGCGAGATAGACGCTCTCGGCGGCGAGATGGCGCTCAACATCGACGCGACCTACACGCACATCCGGATGTTGAACACAGGCAAGGGCCCCGCGGTCCGGGCGATTCGCGCCCAGGCCGACAAGCGGCTCTACCAGGCCGTCATGCGCCGGACCATCGAGCGTCAGCCCAATCTCGACCTCAAGCAGGCGATGGTCGAGCGCATCCTGGTCGATAACGGCCGGGTGATCGGAGTCGTCACCCAGACCGGATTCGAGTACCGTGCAGGAGTGGTCATCGTCACCACGGGAACGTTCCTGAACGGCCTGATCCATATCGGTGAGACGAGCTATCCCGCCGGTCGGGCGGGGGAGTTCCCCTCCGTGGGCCTCTCCGCGAGCCTCCGGGGCCTCGGATTCGAGCTTGGCCGCCTGAAGACCGGCACGACGCCGCGAGTCGATAGGTCGACCATCGATCTCTCGCGGACCGAGGTCCAGCCGTCCGACGAGGAGCCGCTCGCGTTCTCCTACATGACCGCCGCAGAGAAGCGCGACGACCTCCTGCCGTGCTGGCTCACCTACACCAACGACCGCACGCGCGAGGTCATCATGCGCAACCTCGACCGCTCCGCGATGTACGGCGGCCGGATATCCGGCGTCGGGCCTCGCTACTGCCCGTCGATCGAGGACAAGCTCGTGAAGTTTCCCGACAAGGAGCGCCACCAGGTGTTCCTCGAGCAGGAGGGCTGGGACACGAACGAGATCTACGTCCAGGGGATGTCTACCAGCCTCCCGGAGGAGATTCAGCTCGAGTTCCTGCACACCATCCCCGGGCTCGAAGATGTGAAGATGGTCCGGCCGGGATACGCCATCGAGTACGATTACGTTCCGCCGATCCAGCTCAAGCCCAGCCTCGAGACGAAGCTGATCAGGGGCCTCTACTTCGCCGGGCAGATCAACGGCACGTCCGGCTACGAGGAAGCCGCCGGCCAGGGGCTCATCGCCGGGATCAACGGGTCGCTGCAGGTGCAGGGCCGGGATGCGCTCGTCCTGGAGCGTTCCGACGCCTATATCGGCGTGATGATCGACGATCTCGTCACCAAGGGCGTCCAGGACCCGTACCGTCTGCTGACGTCGCGCGCCGAGCATCGGCTCCTGCTCCGGCAGGACAACGCCGACATGCGCCTGACCGCGATCGGCCGGGCCGCGGGTCTGGTCTCGGATGCGCGGTGGGAGGCGTTCGAACGGAAGTCGGAGATCGTCCGGCAGGAGATCGAGCGCCTGCAGACCACCTACGTGAAGCCTGAGGACTTGGAGTCGCTCGCAGTGCTGGGGCTGGCCGATATCCCTCGCAGGGCTTCGCTGGAGGAACTTCTCCGGCGTCCGGATGTATCGTACGAGCACATCCTTCGCCTGAACGGGCTCAAGTCCGATCTGCCCGCAGCCGTGCGCGAGCAGGTGGAACTGTACGTCAAGTACGAGGGGTACATCAACCGCCAGCAGGCGCAGGCCGAGCAGCAGAAGCGGCTCGAGCATCTCGCCATTCCCGCCGATTTCAACTACAACGTAGTCACGGCCCTGTCGCGCGAGGGCAGGGACAAGCTATGCCGCGTGCAGCCGACGTCGATCGGTCAGGCGGCGCGTATTCCCGGACTGACCCCGGCGGACATCTCGATCCTCATGGTCGTCCTGGAACGCACGAGACACAACGCCTGATAGACGATCGTCGGGAACCCGCCAGTCCATCGTAGGATGGCCTAAGACAGCCGAAGCCGGATGCATCGGCCTGGTCCGTAGGGACGGGCGCTGTCCCGTTCCGTGGGGTGTAGGTATCCACCAAACGGAACGCGACGGCGGGCGTTCCCTACAAGGCATACCCCGGGGGCTCCGGTAGCGCGGTTCGCAAGAACCGCCAAGTCTGCGACCGACGCATCGAGCATCAAACCCGCCAGTCCTGAGTAGCGAAGCGTATCGAAGGACGTCGGCACACCCCGCGTCACTCCTCGTGCTCCAGGTGCGCATGGCCGATATGCCGCAGGAGCACCGCCCCTATGGTATTCCATCGAACGCTGATCCGCGGGATCTCAAACAGGTTGGTCGCGTGCGTCACCGTCGCTAGTCTCATGCACACCGCGTACCTGTAGCCGGCCTCTATGCTTGCGTGGAGCACACGGCTGTCATGGGCTCCGTACGGGTACGAGAGGGACACGACTTCTCTGCCGGTGATGTCCTCCAGCGCGCTCCTAGAGTCCGCCAACTCGCGCTTGACGTCTTCGGCCGAGAGGTCGGTCAGCCTGCGATGTGACACCGTGTGCGAGCCGATCTCGAACCCGTCATCAGACAACTCCCTGATCTGTTCGGTAGTCATGATCGGCTCGGTCCGCCGCGCAAGTTCCCCGTTCCAGCCGATGTGAGAGCCGATCGAGCCTGTCGCCACATAGACGGTGGCGGCCATCTTCCGCTCTTTCAGAACGGGGTATGCGACCTCATAGACGCTCTGATAGCCGTCGTCGAAGGTGATGCAGAACTCGTTTCTCTTCGCTTCGTCGCCGCACATGCATCTCTCCACGATCCGCGGGAGATGCGTGGCCTGCCATCCGCGCTCGATCAGGAAATCCATTTGGTTGCTGAGAAGCTGAGGCGTGTAGTGCCTCGCGGGTACGTAGGATGGCTTGGGTAGTCCCAGATGGTGATAGAGGAGTACGATAGATATGCAGGGTGACGGCCTTGCCGCACAGGAAGTCGATGGCACGATTCTCGCTCCGGATTCATCATGTCTATTCAGGATCAACATACCCTATGAGGGGCGAGTGGTAATCCTGGGCATAGCATCAGCATGCTATGGCGGGCATATCCATATGCCCCGCTTAGATTTCGCCTGTGTGCTCGGTGGATCCTGCGTGTTCATCTCTCCGGCATGACGGCGATTGGCAGGTAATCCCGGGTTTGATGCAGAATGCTCTTTGGGGATCAGGCTATCCGGGCCTGAGTATCAGGCGACATTACCAAGTTAAGGAGCGAGAAGAGTTGAAACCCATCGCGATTCAGTTGTACACGCTGCGCCCTGACGTCTATCCGGAGGGTAAGGACGACTTCCCGGGCGTGCTGCGCACGGTTGCGGAGATCGGCTACAAGGGAGTCGAGTTTGCCGGGCTGCACGGCCACAGCGCCGGTGAGATCAGAGCCATCCTGGACGACCTCGGTCTGAAGGCATGCAGCAGTCATGCGGGCGTCCCGACACCGGAGACGGTCCGGCAGATCGTCGATACCGAGTCGGTACTCGGCAATACGAGAGTCATCGGCGGATTCGGGCCCGATCAGTTCAAGACGGTCGATGCCTGCAAGGCCGCCGCCGCCAAGTTCCAGCAGGCGTCCGAATTGCTGAAGCCCTACGGGATGACCTTCGGATTCCACAACCACTGGTGGGAGTTCGACACAGTGGACGGCAAGCGCGTCTACGACATCCTGATGGCGGAGGCGCCGGATATCTTCAGCGAGCTCGATGTCTACTGGGCGGCGTGGGGGAAGGCCAATCCGGCGGAGGTCATAGCTGAGTACAAGTCGAGGCTTCCGTTCCTGCACATCAAGGACGGGATGCTCGAGCAGTCTCATCCGCACGTGGCGGTCGGTTCCGGCAAGCTGGACTTCCCGGCGATCATCGGGGCCGCCGACCCGAACGTCCTGGAGTGGCTCGTCGTCGAGCTCGATGCCTACGACGGCCCGATGCTCGAAGCCGTGAAGCAGAGCTACAAGTATCTCACCGAGAGCGGCTTGGCCGCGGGGAACAAGTAATCCAAAGGTATCTCAGGAGGGAACTCGGATCCCCGAATACCCGCGTAACGCCCTGGATTCGGGGATTGGAATCTCCTCCTACAGATTGTCTATCATCCTGAGCGCAACGAAGGATCCCTGTCCGGATCACTCGCCGCGCTCAGGATGATGTGCTTTCGGAGGGATGATCTCAGCCGATCGAGAACAAGGATGACAGACAACCGGATTGCAGGAGGGACCACGATATGCCGAGAGAGACCATGACTCCGCGTGAGAGATGGCTGGCGGTGCTGAACCGGCAGACACCGGACCGCATCCCGATGGACTACTGCGCCACCAGCGAGGCGACCGCGAAGCTCCTGCAGTATCTCGGCTGCGACTACGATGAAATGCTGAGCAGGCTGCACATCGACAGCCTGGTCGGCGTCGGCGGCAGATATGTCGGCCCTTCCATCCCGGAGAACTACGACGTCTTCGGCATCGAGTACCGGATGGTGGACTACGGCACCGGTGTCTACAAGGAACAAGTCGGCTCTCCGCTGGCCGGGTTCGACTCCGTCGAGGAGATCGAGGCGAACTACACCTGGCCGAACCCCGATTGGTGGGACTACTCGCATCTTCCCGGCGAGATCCGCGACAAGGAGCATCGCCCGATCCGCGGCGGCGGCTCGGAGCCGTTCCTCACGTACAAGGCTCTCCGAGGCGAGGAGCAGGCCTTCATCGACCTGATCGAGAATCCGGAAATCGTCCACTACTGCCTCGACAAGCTCTTCGAACTCTGCTACCAGAACACCCTCCGCATATTCGAGACCATCCCCGGAGCTGTGATGGTGACCTACGTCGCGGAGGACCTGGGCGGTCAGACATCGCTGATGTACTCGCCGGCTCAGATCCGCGAGTTCCTGATCCCCCGCATGAAGCGCATGGTCGATCTCACCAAACAGCACGGCTCCTATGTCTTCCACCACACCGACGGTGCGGCGCGCGACATCCTGCCCGACCTGATCGACATGGGCATCGAGGTGCTGAACCCCGTCCAGTGGCGCTGCCCGGGAATGGAGCGCGAGGGCCTGAAGCGCGACTTCGGCGACAAGCTGATATTCCATGGCGCGGTGGACAACCAGTACACCATCCCGTTCGGAACGGTGGACGAGGTTCGGCAGGAGGTCCGGGACAACATCCGAATCCTGGGCGAGGGTGGGGGATACATCATCGCTCCCTGCCACAACATCCAGCCCATCGGACCGGCGGAGAACGTGGTCGCGCTCTACGAAGCCGGCTACGAGTACGGGTGGACTGGTTAGAACCTCCGATCCCCTGGCGACGGGAGTCGTCAGGGGCGCCTGTCAGCCAGATTCCGTGCTCCACTCAAGACGATACCACGGCCTGCTTGCATGCAGCATCACCCTCATACGGTTTCATACCTCTCGGCTCCTGGGAAGAACCCTTAGTGTGCTGATCGCTTCAATGTCAGCCGCAGACAAGCGTGATAGATCGCGACCCGCGGTTCATCCCTGAAAGGAGTTCTCTATGCAGTATACGCACCTGGGCCGATCCGGTGTGGCGGTCAGTCGTCTCTGCCTCGGGACGATGAACTTCGGCCCGCAGACACCAGAGGCCGACAGCTATGCCATCATGGATCGTGCCCTCGATAGTGGCATCAACTTCTTCGATACGGCGAACGGATACGGCCGACCAATCAAGCCCGGCCTCACGGAGGAGATCATCGGCAGGTGGTTCGCGCAGGGTGGGGGACGGCGCGAGAAGGTCGTGCTGGCCACCAAGGTCTACGGCACGATAGGCGAATGGCCGAACCAGGGGCGCCTATCCGCGCTCCACATACGTCAGGCCTGCGAGGACAGCCTGCGCCGCCTGCAGACCGACCACATCGACCTCTACCAGATGCACCACATCGACCGCGAGACTCCCTGGGAGGAGATCTGGCAGGCTATGGAGACTCTGGTGAAGGCCGGAAAGGTGATCTACGTCGGCAGCAGCAACTTCGCCGCATGGAACATCGTGCAGGCGAACGAACTCGCCCGACAGCGGAACTTCATGGGCCTCGTATCCGAGCAGAGCCTGTACAACCTCAATGCCCGGACGATCGAACTGGAGGTCATCCCCGCGTGCACCGCTTACGGCATCGGCATCATCCCCTGGAGTCCGCTCGCCGGCGGACTGCTCGGCGGCGTCCTGGAGCACCATGGCGATGGCGGCCGACGCTCCACGGAGCATATGCGTCGGATGGTCGAGCAGAACAAGGAGAAGCTGGAGCGGTGGGAGAGCCTCTGTGCTGAGATAGGCGAACGGCCGGCGGATGTCGCGCTGGCGTGGCTGCTGGCGAATCCCGCGGTGACCGCGCCGATCATCGGCCCGCGCACGATCGCGCAGTTCGATGAGTCGCTCCGCGCGCTGGAGATAGAGCTCACCCCTGAGATCCTGCAGCGGCTCGACGAGATCTGGCCCGGACCCGGCGGTCAGGCCCCCGAGGCATACGCCTGGTAGGCCAACAACAAGGGAGTGGCGAGCGACCCGGTAACGGATTGCTCACCACTCCCATCTCCTCATCTGCCAGGCATGGAGCTACCGCCTGTTGCTCTGGTAACTCCTCTTCCCGGTGTTTCTTGCCGGTTTCGGCGTCGGCTTGTCCCAAGTCGTCATGACGCGGATCGGGTCCTGGCTGACCTCATGGCCGTTCTCATAGGTTATGACCGCCCAGGTCTGGCGTTTTCCCGTTCTCGCTGGGACACCGCGCTCCGCCGGGGCCTTGATAGGGGTGATCTTCGTCACGAGCGACTTGGTGACGACCGTCACGGGCGGCTTCGGTCTGCGAACCAGCAGCTTGTCGCCCTCCGTCAAGCGGTTCACATCGATGCCGGGATTCAGCTTCTTCAGATCGGCGAGCGATATCCCGTATTCCGCTGTGATGTAGACAGCCCGGTCACCCGGTTTCAGCGTGTGATAGGTCGGCTTCTCATGGACGGTCATCAGGTATTCGGCCGCCTTCTCCGCGTTCGGCAGGATCGTATCTACGGCCAGGTAGCGCCTGTCCACGGAGACGTTTTCCTTGAATGACGGCTTGGCGTACACGTTCTTGAGCCGCTGTGCGTACTTCTGCTTCACCAGATCGAGCGCGCGGTATCCGTCCTCTTCCTTGGGAAGCGCGGTGACGACTTTCTCATCGACTACGATCGCATACGCCTGGGCTTTCAACGTCAGCATCTCGTCGAGCACGGACACTGCGTCATCCCTTGCGGCTATCTCAGCGCTCCCCTCGGCTCGGCGGAACGTCACTCGCTGCGCGAATGCCGCGGACTGCACCTGCTTGCCGTCGAGATGGCGGTCCTTCACCTGAGCCAGCACCGACGCGGCCTCTCCACGTGACTCCAGCGTGACGACGGGCTTGCCGTCGACCACGATGGAGTGCGGCCTCCCCATGAGATTGTCGTATGCCAGCCATGATCCCAGGGCGGCTATCACGACCAGGAATACCCCTCGCTCCAGCCAGGGTCTGCGTCTTGGTTGTTCGGTATCGTTATTCTGCATTACCACCCTCCGGCACTACAGAGCCTGTTATTCATGAGTGTAGTGACCTTCCGTGCGGCCAGTGGGCCCGGAGTCCAAACAAGCAAAGGGATTGGCCGGCTGTACGTCCACTGTGGATCGGCCAGTGTGTCGAGGCGGCCATCAGGATGGCCGAGTCTTCTCCCACCAAAGAGGTGGTCGGGATTGCCTGAAGACCAGTTGGATCAGAGTAGCTCGCCTACGGTGACGGGCTGATAACCGCGACTCTTCAACTGCGTGAGCAATCCATCCAGTGCGTCGGCAGTCGCCTGGCTTCCGCAGTGCATGAGAACTATCGAACCGTTCCCCACGAGGTTGAGCACACGTTTCGTGATCTGCTCAGGCGTTATCCCGGGCTTGACGCTGTCCCAGCAGTCTACATGCCAGTAGATCGACCGGTAGCCGAGTCCGGCGACCGTTTCCAGAACGCGTTTGTTGCGAGCGCCGAACGGAAACCTGAACAACGGCTTGGTGCTTGCGCCGGTGATACGCAGAGCAAGTTGCTCCGTGCGCTCAATCTCCTTACCTATTTCCCTGTCGCTCATCTGAGTCAAACCAGGATGGGAGTAGGTGTGGTTACCGATCTCATGGCCTTCATCCACGATACGCTTGCAGAGCGCTGGGTTCTTCTCTATCCACTTGCCGGTGAGGAAGAACGTGCAGCGAACCCCGTGCTTCGAGAGCGTTTTCAGGATCTTGTCGACGGGCTGGCTCGCGGCGCCTGCATCGAATGTGAGAGCAATCTTGGGGCTGCTGGTGCTGCCCCTGGATATCTCGCCTTTCGCAGTGTAAGGCGTGGAGGTAGTCCGCGTATCCTTAGTCGGATCCGCGCTCGACCGGCTGACTCTGACCTCGGCCGCCGGCGTGTTCTGGGGTGCGGCGGACTCATCCGGCGTACCACCACTCGGCTTGGCGGCCTCGTCCTTCACAGGCGCGGCTTCCTGTGGAGTCGGTTCCGTGCGAGGCGGCTCCTTCTCAGCAGGCTTCTCGGCAACGGAAGCCGCGGGCGGCTCGGGCGCAGGCGTGACATGGCTCTGACTCACCTGCGTAGCGCCCGACGATTGGCCGTTGATGATCCTCATACAGCCCTGGTTCGAGGTCAACAGAAACACAGCCCCGATCATGAGTCCACACACCGCGAGCAGCGACAGGCCTCTGAGACCTCTGGCGACGGCGCTTCTCTTACGGGTTCTGCGAGCCGGCATTTCTAGCTCTTTTCGTCAGCACGGTTCCCTGCGACCGCCTTGTTGGCGCCAAGGCGAGTCCTCAGTATCTCAACAGCCTTGTTGAGTTGAACGTCGACATCGTTCTTGATGTCTTCATCCGACGGCTCAACGACGACGTCGGGGTGGATCTTGAGCTTATCCACGTCCCGCATGCTCGGGGTGAAGTACTTGGCGGTCGTGATCACCACGGCCGATCCACCTGGGAGGCTCATGATGGTCTGAACCTTACCCTTGCCGAACGAGTCGGTGCCGACCAGCGTGCCGGCTTTGTTGTCCTGGATGGCCCCGGCGATGATCTCCGACGCACTGGCGCTGGACCCGTCGATGAGCACTGTCAGAGGATACATACGATGGTTCTGCTTGCTGGGTTCCACGCCGTAGCGGCTCAGTCGTCCGCCCTTGTCCTGGATGACCACGATGTCGCCCTCCGGAATGAGACGGCTGCCGATCTCGATGGCGACGTCGAGCAGTCCGCCCGGATTCCCGCGCAGATCGAGCACCAGGGCGCGCATGCCCTGGCTCTCCAGATCGGTCATCGCCTTGTCGAAGAGCTGGTCGCTCTTCTCGTTGAACTGCCGGAGCGCGATGTAGCCGATCTTGCTCGACTCGTCCTCCATCTTGGACTCGACTATCGGCGAAGTGATGACCTTGCGCACGATCTCCACGTCGAATGGCTCGGGTACATCGGAGCGCTTGATCGTCAGTGTGACCTTCGTGCCGCGCGGGCCGCGGATGAGCCGCACGACTTCCTCGAGTTCCAGCCCCTGGACGGGCTTCCCGTCTACCTTCAGGATGATATCGCCCTTGCGTATGCCGGCGTCCTTGGCTGGACTCGGATCGATCGGTCGGACGATGGTGACCTGCGTCTGCTTCATCTCGAGCTGAGCGCCGATCCCCTCGAAATCGCCTCGGTTGTCCTCCTGCATCTGCTTGTTCTGCTCGGGGTCGAGGAACCGCGTGTATCTATCGCCCAATGCGGCAAGCATGCCTCGGATCGCGGCGTAACAGAGCGCATCACCGCTCTGTTTGTTCTCCCCGTAATAGTTGGCCTCCAGGTAGGAGGACACGTCCCAGAACGTCTGCACGGGTGGGAGGTCGGCGCTGGAATCCGCCAACTCCGCGCCGATCGCCATCTGCAGTCTGGCGGGCAGCAGCTTCAGGCTGGTCATCAGGTTGCTGATGTCGCCGGTCGACGCCACATCCTGATACGTGAACCCGCTGAGGAAGGAGAACGCTATGAGCAGGGCAATTGCGATTAGATGAGTTCGTTTCATTTGTTTGTACTTAGCTCCGTCCTAGCTTCGCCTGAAGCAGCTTCCGTGCCTCTTCCAGTTGCACATCGGCGTCTTTGTCGCCGTCGGCGACTTCCTTGTCGGGCTTCACGCCGGACCCGGTGAAGTCGACGCCCTTAGGTGTCAGCATCTTTCCGGTGGTGATCAGCGCCGCCGAGCTGTCTCTCAGGACCAGGGGTGTCTGGATGAGTCCGTCGCCGAACGTCCTCGTGCCGACGAGCGTGGCCACTCCCGATTCCTTCAAGACCGCCGCGACCAACTCTGCGACGCTCGCCGTGCCGTTGTTGATCAACGCGGTCACGGGGAGGCCGATTGCCTTTGTCTTCGGTACTCGGATCGTGCGGCGGGTGGTCTGTTCGCGAATGACTGCGAGATTGCCGCCGCCCGTGAGTTGCGCCGCAATGCCGGTTGCGGTGTCGAGCAGGCCGCCCGGACTGTTCCGCAGGTCGATCACGAGCGCCTTCGCGCCGGCATTGCGCATCTTGGTCAACTCGACGGGGAACTCCTTGGCCGCTCGCGGGTTGAACTGCGATATGCGGATGTAGCCGATCCTCTTGTCGAGCATCCTGGAGGTCACCGGATCGACGACTGTGTCGCGGTACTGGACCTTCAGCTCGATCGGTTCCTTGTGTCCGGGGCGCTCGATTCTCAGCGTTGTCTCGCCGGAGGTCTTCGCGGTCAGTTCGTCGAGAGCACTGGAGATGCTCAGTCCGTTCTTGAGCTTCTCCTCGGCCTCCTGCCAGCCTTTCTTGTAGGACAGCTTGTCTATGTCCTGGTTCTGCATCGCCTTGTTGAGCTTTGCGAATCCCGGGTCATACGCGATGACCCACTTGCCGCCGACATCGCTGATGACGTCACCGGGTCTGATCCCCGCTTTCTCAGCGGGACTCCCGGGCATCGGCGTGACCACGATGAGCTTGTGAGTCTCCTCATCACCCTGCTTCTCGCGCTTCAGTGCAAGGATCGCTCCTATGCCGTGGAACCGGCCGGCAGCGGCATCATCGAGCAGCTTGGATTCCTTCGGGTCCACGAAGCGAGTATCGGGATCGCCGATCGAGTCCAGCATCCCCTGGACCGCCCCGCGCGCCATCTTCGTCTCTTCTGCCGCGGTGATCTTATCGACGTAGTGTGCCTGCACGAGCTTGAGCACGCTGTTGAGCAGTTCTCGGTGTCGTACGTCGCCCTGTGCTTTGGCTATCGACTCGATCTTCACAGGCATTTGTTCCGGTGTCAGCTTGATGAGCGCACTGGCCTGCACCGTAGATTCCTGAGGCAGCGAGAACACATCCTGCTTGGCGCGAAGGCTCGCGCCCGCCAGAAATGCGGCGCCGGCGAGTCCGACGACCACCAGCCACGTTCCGATGATGCTGTAGCGTTTCTTCAATTCTTGATATCCCTTATCAGCAGGCACTGCGCCTGGGCGTTTCGTTGTGTCGCCTGCGGTCCTACAGAGGCGGACTCTGCGGCGATCCGTTTCTTCTGAACTCGTAGTGCAGGTGCGGGCCCGTACTCAGCCCGGTACTGCCGACATTGGCGATCGTCTGGCCTTGCCTGACGGTCGATCCGGTAGACACGCGGATCCGCGAGCAGTGCGCGTATACCGTACTGATCCGGCCGCCGTGGTCTATGATGACCGTGTTTCCATATACCCCGTACCAACCGGCGTGGATGACGACGCCTCCCGCCGCGGCCCTGATCGGTGTCCCGCTCGGGCAGGCCAGATCGATGCCGGTATGGAAGCTGCGGCGGTGATGCACGGGATGGACCCGCCAGCCGAACCTCGATGTGATCCTGTAGCTCGAACCAATCGGGCACATGTACTTGCCTCGCCAGGGGTTCGCAGCTCTCTTCTGCCCCGCGGGAGTGCGCTGCATTCGCCGGATCATCGCTTCGAGACCGGCCGATGCCCGCTGCTCCTCCGCCAGCGCCTGCTCGTATGCCGCGCGGTCCTTCTCGATCTGCTCGAGAAGGATCTGCTTCTGCCTGGTATCGCGCAGTTGGGCCTGAGTGACTGCAGACTGCTGGCGCTCGAGGGCAGCGCGTTCGCGCTCCTTCTGCTCCAGCGTGGCCTTGTATCTCTGGACTGCCTCCTTGTCGCGTTTGATCGACTTGACGAGCTCTACGTCGCTGTCCACGATCTTGCGGAGCACGTATCCGCGGCTCAGCAAGTCCCAGAAGTCCTCGGAGCCGAGCAGGACGCTCACGTAACTGACGCTGCCGTGCTTGTACGTGTCTACCAGTCTGGCCGAGAGCAGGCTGTTGCGCTTGTCGAGCCTGGCCTGTACCAGCGCCAGTTCCGCTCGTACCTTTTCGAGTTGAGCTCTCGTGCGCGCGAGCTGGCTGCGAATGTCCGACAGCCTGGCTCTGTGCACCCTGAGCTTCCTCTGGGCGGCGAGTACCTGGATCGTCGCGTCGTGCTGCCTTTTCTTCGTCGCCCTGAGTTTCGACTGGTAGGAGCGGATGTTCCGCGTAGTTGATTGCAGCTTCTGCTGCAACTGCCGCAGGGACATAGCGTCGGCTGACTGCTGTGCCAGCGGCGCTGCAAGGATGAGGAGCGCTATCGTCAGTGCTGCCAGTCTCGTCGATCGACGCAATTGGATTCCCCCTTGCAGGCTTCCCTATACCTTCAGGAACCGCCGTATCGAGATCATGCTCCCCAATGCTCCGACGAGGCATCCTACTAGTGTTAGACCGCCCACGAACTGCAGTGGTTCCACACTAATCGAGAACTGCGCGAGCAGGGGCATTACCTTCGTGACGACCTTGACGATGTAGTTCGCCGCGACGTAGATCAGTCCGCAAGCGATCGCCCCGCCGACCGCGCCGAGGATCATTCCCTCGAACATCAGCGGCAGTCGTATGAACCAGTTAGTCGCTCCGACCATCTGCATGATCTTTATCTCACGCCGTCTGGCAAATACCGTCAGGCGGATCGTATTGCTGATGATGAAAATGGTTACCAGGAAGAGCACAATCCCGGCCGCCCCGCCGAGTATCTTGATGAGATCGGCGAACCGAACAAGCCCATCGACCAGTTCACGGCCCTCGTTGACTTCATCCACGTGCTCCATCTCGCGGATCGCCTTGGCGGTCGCCATGATGTGCCTGGGGTCGCCGACTCTGACCCGGATCATGTCCGGCAGCGGATTGCCCTCCACGCCGTCGAGCTCGAGTTGGCCGCCCATGTTCTTCTTGAACTCCTCCCAGCCGATCTCCGCCGGGATGATCGTCGCCGACTTCACATACTTCATCGCTGCGATCTGCGACCTGATCTCCAGGGCGTCCTGCTTGGATGCCTTCTTCTCCAGGAAGACGGCGACCTCGAGCTTGTTGGGGAGGGTGGAGGCGACTCCGTGCAGCCAGAGGATGAGGAGGCCGAACGCACCCAAGACCGCGAGGGTCAGCGCGAGCGTCGATACCGACACGAACGACATGAGACCGTTGCGCCTGATGCTGATGAAAGACTCGACGATGGCGTATTCAAGACTTCGAAAGCTCATGGTACCTGCCTTTCGCCTCGTCGCTCACAATGGCGCCGTTCTCCAATCGGATAACGCGCTTCCTCAGTCTGTCCACGATGTGCTGATCGTGGCTGGCGATGATCATTGTTGTCCCGCGGCTGTTCACCTGTTCGAGTAGTTGGATGATCTCCCAGGAGGTCTCAGGATCGAGGTTTCCGGTCGGCTCGTCGGCCAGGATGACCTGCGGCTTGTTCACCAGCGCCCGTGCGATGGCGATTCTCTGCTGTTCGCCTCCGGAGAGTTGGTGCGGATACGCGTCTGATCGATCGAGCAGTCCTACCAGATCGAGCGCCTCACATACGCTGGTGCGGATCTCCTTGCGGGGCGCTCCCGTGACGTACCTGGCGAACGCGACGTTCTCCCAGGCGGTCTTGTCGGGCAGCAGACGGAAGTCCTGGAACACCACGCCGATGCTCCTGCGCAGCTTCGGAATCCGTCCCGGGCGGAGCTTACCCACGTTCACGCCGTCCACCACCACGGTGCCACGTGTGGCTACTTCCTCTCGGTAAATGAGCTTGAGAAGTGTCGACTTGCCGGTGCCCGTACTGCCGACGATGAACAGGAAATCGCCCCGTTCCACCCGGAGGTCTACATCGCGGAGAGCCTGAACGCCGTTGGCGTATGTGACTGAAACATTATGGAAGTCAATCATAGGTGTGCCTGCCCCATTCAGACTTTCGTCAGTATATCAGAAGGGTTCGCGTAATGCAAGGTAACTCGGCTCGGCGAGTGCACGCTGAATGCCGCACCACCAAACGAAAGAACGGGCCTGCGGGTTCCATGTATTTACAGAACTCGAATATTCTCCGCTCCACGCTCCACACACCGCACTCCCGCGCGCTCTTCCCAAGCGCTACGGAAACGGCTACAATAGGATCGAAAGGGAAAAGCGAGGTTACCACAGATGCTTGATCTGCTTATCAGGAATGGATTCGTTGTTGATGGTACGGGGAAGCCGGGATTTGCTGCCGATGTCGGCATCAAGGACGGCCGGATAGTTGCTCTCGGGAAGGTCGATGAGCCTGCTGCTCGGGTTCTCGACGCTGACGGATGCGCAGTGGCTCCGGGTTTCATCGATATACACTCGCATACCGACGAGATGGTGCTCGCCAACCCGAGGTGCGAGAGCAAGTCCACCCAGGGAGTCACGCTGGAAGTCAGCGGCAACTGTGGGGACTCGTCCGCGCCGAGGGGCGGCAAGCAACCTCATACGGACGGTTCGTCGTGGCTGAAGGAGTGCGGCATCACCGCGTCGTGGCGCAGCATGTCCGAGTTCCTCGATGTGCTCGATTCGAACCCGATGGCGATCAACTTCGCGACGCTCGTCGGGCACGGGACCGTTCGCGAGGTGGCCGTCGGGTACGACGACCGCGTTCCGACCGATGAGGAACTCGACGAGATGCGCCGCCTCGTGCAGGAGGCGATGGAAGCCGGTGCGTTCGGCGTATCGACCGGCCTGATATACCCGCCGGGGTGCTACGCCTCGACCGAAGAGGTTATCGAACTGTGCAAGGTCGCGGCGCGGTACCGCGGGATCTATGCCACCCACATGCGCAACGAGGCCGAGGCCGTCGTTGAGGCCGTCGAGGAGGCGCTGAGGATCGGACGAGAGTCGGGCGCCGGCGTTCAAATCTCGCATCACAAGGCATGCGGCGTGAAGAATTGGGGGCTGGTCAAGGAATCGCTCGCCCTCATAGACGCCGCCCGCGCACAGGGAACCGATGTTTTCGCGGACCAGTATCCATATATAGCGACGTCAACGGGCCTCGGGATAATGCTTCCCAACTGGGCGCACGACGGCGGTACGAAGGCGCTGGTTGCCAGGCTCTCGGATCCCGTCCAGCGCGCGGCAATTCGTGAGGCCGTCATGCAGGATACAGAGCACGGGTACATCTCCGCTTCCGGCGGATGGGATACCGTCGTCCTGAGTTCGCTCAAGAAGGAGCACAACAAGTACTGCGAGGGACTCAGCATCGCCCGGATCGCCGAGCGCCTGAATAAGCATCCCGTGGACACCGCGCTCGACCTGCTTCTCGACGAGGGCGGAGGCATCGGCATGATGCACTTCGTCATCGGAGAGGACGACGTCAACACGGTGATGAGGCATCCCGCGGTCGTGATCGGCTCCGATGCTACCGCCAGGACGTTTGAAGGTCCAATGACCAAGGGGAAGCCGCATCCCAGGGCATACGGTACGTTCGCAAGGGTGCTCGGGAAATACACTCGCGACGACGGGATCCTCACCCTGGAGCAGGCGGTTGCCAAGATGACCGGGATGCCTGCCCGCCGTCTGGGCATCGTCGATCGCGGTACGATCGCCCGGAGCAACTGGGCCGATCTGACGATTTTCGATCCCGGCGCCATCGAGGATACCGCTACGTTCGAGAACCCGGTCCGCGCGGCCGGAGGCATCCGATACGTGATAGTAAACGGAGAGGCGATACTGGAGGATGGGGCATTCACCGGGGCCATGCCGGGCAAGGTGCTCCGTCACGGACGCTGAGCAAGTGTGCGAGCGCGGGACTGCGGGGTTGTCTCCCATACCCCCGCACTCCCATGCCTCCACACTCCGCAAGAGGGGTTGAGACATGAACCGAGGAATCTTCACTGTTCTGGGAGCCATCATTGTGGTCGGACTCGCGGGGCTGTACCTGCTGCAGCATGGACAGGCTCTCTTCAACAGCCCTCCACCGACCGATCGCATCGCGTTTATCTCCACACGCGGCGGACAGACCGACCTGTGGACTATGAAGGGCGACGGCGACGACAAGCGCCAGGTGACCAGCGACATCGGAATGGATATCTCCCCGGCGTGGTCCCCTGACTGCAGGGAGATCGTGTCCGCCTCCAACCGCGAAGAGAACAGATACGAGATCTACGTCACCGCCTGGAACGGGAAGTACATCAAACGCCTGACAACCAGCTCCGGTACCAAGGACTTGCCCGGCTGGAGCCCTGACGGCAAGGAGATCGTGTTCCTGTCCAGCGGGACCGTGCACGTGCTGTCGCGCTTCAAGGGCGATGACGTGCAGATCATGCCTACCGTAGAGCAGGGGGCGACCCAGTTCGCGCGACCGTTCGCCGCTGTGAAGTGGGCGCCTGATCGCAGGTCGCTCGCAGCCGTCGAGGATGCCGACACGACCCGGAGGGCGCTCGTCCGTGAGGACTTCGACAACCCCGACCGAGAGCCGATCCCGCTGGTCACCGCAGGCAGCGTCGAACTGGCCTGGTCGAAGAAGGACTACCGAGTCGCGGTCGCGTTCGTGGATCGCGAGGGAGCGAACGGCATCCAAGTCGCCGATCCGGCGAACATGGACTTTCAGGATATCTTCGTCACGGAAGGCGATACCACGGGCCCCGGCGACCTGGCGTGGTCACCGGACGGCAAGCACATCGCTTTCGAGATGTGGGAGATTCGGAACCATGTACGCGACAAGTGCAGGGGTCTCTACGTCATCAGCGCGAAAGGCGGCAAACCGAGGCTGCTGGCGAAGGGCGAGGCCATGGATCCCACGTGGTCGCCGGACGGAAAGTACGTCGCATACACTCTGGCCCGTAAGGACGGCAAGCGGGACATCTGGCGCGTCGGAGTCGATGGCAAGGGTGCGGTGAACCTGACCGGCGGCGAGGGCGACAACTACCAGCCGGAGTGGTCTCCCATGCCGAAGAAGCGCTAGTAGTCCATGGATGCCGCCTCCTTCCATACCGACCAGCTCATACCGTACATAGGCAACAAGCGCAAGCTTCTCCCACTTATTCGCGAGGCCATCACGGCTACCGGCATCGTGGAGGGCACGTTCTATGATGCCTTCTCGGGGAGCGGCGTCGTCTCACGGCTGGCGAAGACGATGGGCTACCGCGTCATCGCCAACGACTGGGAGCCGTATTCCTTCTACATCAACTCCGCTTATATCGCGACGAATCGTCCACCCGAGTTCAAGGCGCTCGGCGGGCTCGACGAGGCGTTCCGCATCCTCAACAGCCTTCCCACCGAGGCAGGCGGCTACATCGCTCTGCACTACTGTCCGCAGGACGACGAATCGCCGGACCCCGATTCGGAGCGCATGTTCTACACCCAGGAGAACGGCAGGCGCATAGACGCCATCCGCGAGCAGATCGTCAGCTGGCGCGACTCAGGGATGATCGACGAGCGCGAGGAGGCGGTCCTGCTCGCGCCGCTGATCTTCCAGGCGGCCTACTGCAGCAACACCTCCGGCGTGTTCAAGGGTTGGCATCGGGGGTGGGGTGGCGCGACACGGACCGCATGGTATCGTATCAGGAGCCTGCTCACGCTGTCGCCGCCCGCGTTTTGGGACAATCATCAGGAGAACCTGGTCTATCGCGCCGATGCCGCCGATCTCCTCGACAAGGTCGAGTGCGACATCGCCTACCTCGACCCGCCGTACAACCAGCACCAGTACGGGTCCAACTACCATCTGCTCAATACCATCGCACTCTGGGACAAGCCGAAGCTCCTTCCCAGGTACGATGCCCGACGCGACGGGAACGGCAAAGCCGCCATCCGCAAAGATTGGCGCACCGACCGAAGGAGCGCCTACTGCTACAAGTCGAGCGCGCTCCCTGAGTTCAGGGCGCTGGTCAGAGGCATCAGGGCTCGGCACATCCTCGTAAGCTACAGCACGGACGGCATCATCTCGCTCTCCGATCTGATTGACACTCTCGCGGAACGAGGAGAGTGCTCGGTGATCACCAGGAAGTACAAGCGCTATCGGGTCAGCCGCCAGCGTCCCTCTCCCAGGCCCCACAACGTGGAGTTCGTAGTGCTGGTGAACACCGGCAAGTCCTCCAGGCATCAGGATATCGAGAAGGTGAAACAGGAGGTGCTTGCCGAACGTATGAGTATATCGATAGATTGAAGCTACGGACTGCGCGTCGCAGACGGCAGTCCACATTCCGAGGAGGCAACAAATGTCGAAAAGGCTGATTCTGGCCGCCGCCGTCGTACTGCTGGCGTGCATGGTCGCCGGCGCTGCATCCGCTGACAGACTGGTCCTTATCCCGACAGGGACTACTCTGAGCACCGGCGGCCTCAGAGCGGAGTACGCGAACAACTCCGACGGTGATGGGGCTATCTTCTGGGCAAACGTCGGTGTAAGCCGACTGGAGATCGAGGGCGCTCGGTTCGCTGATTTCGGTGGGGATGACACCGATGTGTTCAGCGTTCAGGCGAGCGTGATCCCGGAGACGAGCTTCACTCCCGCACTCGCGATCGGCATGAGGAACATCACCGATGAGAACGGCGCGCTGCCTGCGTTGTACGACGAACGGTCACTCTACGCGGTGGCATCAAAGACCATTCCGGTCGTCGAGGGCGTCCCCGGCCTGCTCGGTGACATGAGAGTGCACGGAGGAATCGGCACCGGCGCCCTGAGCGGTCTGTTCTTCGGCGTCGAAGCGACGGTAGTACCGGTAGGCGTGCGCGCCGCCGTCGAGTATGACACCGACGACTGGAATTGGGCTCTCTCCTACGGGCTGGGAGTCATCCGCGCCAAGGCGTACTCGATCAACGAGGACATCTTCTACGGCGTCGCGTTCTCCAACTCGTTCTAGCGATAGCTTCCACTGATGTCATCCTGAGCGGAGGGAAGGATCTCTCCGCTCAGGACAATCTACGTTCCATCTCCTCGAACCGTTTTCCCCGAAATCCTGACATACCTCTCGAAAGCGCGATCCATACCACAGGTGCCTGATGTGACAGACATTGACCGATCGGTGATCGAGGGACTCCGGCGAGGTGAGAGCCATGCGTATGCCGGGACGATAGACGTCCTGCACGCGCCCGTCTAGCGCTTCCTGCTCCGACTCGTTCGCGACCGATGCACCGCCGAAGACCTCACCCAGGAGACGTTCCTCGCCCTATGGCAGGGAATCGACTCGTTCCGGGGCAGGTCCAAGTTCGGCACATGGGTCTTCGGCATCGCGTACCGACAGTTCCTCCGGTGGCGGGAGAAGCGCATGGTGGAGACCGTGCCTCTCGACTGGAGCGGTCTGCCTGCCGACGAAGTCTCGGTGATGAAAGAGCAACTGGAGATCGAGCGGCGGCTCCATGATGTGCATAGCCACAAGAACGCGAAAGGGCACACCGTCATCAACGGCGCGGAAGTCAAGGGTATGTACGGAGTCCCCTGCAAGCCCAATGACTTCTACTTCCGAAGCGTCGGTCGGGCCAAGTCGTGGTTCCTCAACGTACCCTCGCGCGCCGAGTACTACGTGATCGGTGAGGCCACGATCGATCCCGGCGGCCGGATCGTGCGGAATGGCGTCGTGGACTACAACGGAGAGGTGGTCTCGACGGAGTGACGGAGCATCGGGTCCATGGCGTTACATCACTCAAGTCTGTCTCCATTTCAGCCGACAATGGACTATAGGCATACCCATGCCGCCCTATTCGCCTGAGGGAGGTAGATCATCAATGCTCGATCCGTTGGGACCGCTCGATCCCGTCGATACGCAGACGGATGAGAACGTTGACTCGGTCTTCATGCACTGTTCGGAAGTGACCGGTTGTCCGAGATCGGACTACCTGGCCTGTCAGGCCTACAGTCAGCGAAAGAACTGCTACGAGCTCGACCGCACCATCTGCTGCGCCAAACATCGGGACAACTGTTCGACCTGCTCCGTCTCCATCGCACTGAACAAGATTCCGGTCCGCAAGGTCAGGGTTCACGTGTCCACCGCCAGGATGGATGTCGAGGGCCACGTCCACCTTCCGCTGAAGATGCGGTTCTCGGACTACATCAACCGTGAGGAACCGTGCTTTATCGCCCTGACCGAGGCAGCGATCAGGTGGATTGACGGTTCGGCTTCGGCAGCGGAGAACGATGTGGTCGTGGTCAACAGGGACCACATCATCGTGGCCTGGCCGATCGATGACTCCGGAGCATAGGCTTGCGGCATTCTTGTAGGCGGGGATTCCAATCCCCGATGTCGACGGTCGGGGATTGGAATCCCCGCCTACGACTGCTTTCTAGGGGGCTATCAGGTCCACCGCCTGGATGCAGTTCGCCGATGAGACCCGCACCGGGAACGGGCCGTTGTGCCCTTTGGCGAAGATGACGCGCACTGTCCGCTCCTCGCCGGGTGGTATGTCGAAGAAGTTGTCGCTGATCCGCGCCCGATGGTCGGGCGTCTCGATGCGCACCAGCCGTCCGTAGAGCGCCGAGGAGATGACGATGTCGGCCTGCGTGCCCCCAGCGTTTCGTGAGAATGACGAGATGCGGGCGGTGATCCACGTCTCCGGCCACTCGATATCCTTGAACTCCGCCGGGAAGTAGAAGCTCTCCGATACCGTCCGCCCTCCGAGCAGGAGTCGAGCCTGCGCGAAGCAGGCATGCGGCTCCTCCATGAGCGGGGCGGGCAGCCTCATCTCCCACACCATCCGCGACGAGTCCGCCGGGAGCCTCGCCGGGAGGATACGCGTCCACGCCATTCCGCCGTCGAGCCGCTGACACCTGAGGAGGAGCTTCCCGATCCGGGGCCTGAGTTCGTCGTTGATCAGCCAGACGCCGATCATCCCTTGTCCCATCTCTTCGAGCGATACCAGGAGGTTCGAGAACGCCCGCCCGACGTAGTAGTAGGCGATCTTCGGGTTCTGGTAGTAGTCCACTGCCGCGTCCGAGAACTGCGGCCAGTTGTCGTAGAGGTTCCAGTAGAGACTCCCGCCGCAGAGAGGCTTCCGACGCCGGTAGTGCTCCATCCACTCTTTGTACGCCAGCGCCTGGATGAGCTGGGTCAGGGCCGCGTAGCCCTCGAGATTGTTCGGCCGTTCGAAGCCGAATGCCGCGATTGCCTCGTTGAGACGCTCTCTCCGATGGGTCTCCACTCGCTCGACCGTGCCGAAGTGGAAGTCCCAGGCCCGATTCTCCGGTGGCCAGAGGTCGGGCTCCGGGATGAACCGCCTGACCGACTCCGGCCATGGTATCGAGAGATGCCCGATCTCGCTGACAAACCGGCAGGAATCCTTCGCATATACCTCGTCCCTGTAGGAAGTCCCGTGATGCCAGTTGTGGCAGTCGCCCTCGGTCCGGCTGTTGGCGTCGGGGTCGCCGGACGGGCTGAACGGGCTGCTCTGTATGTATGGACGGGTGGGGTCGAGCCTGGCGCAGACCTCCGGGAGCACTCCCCGGTTGATCGCGTTCTCCATCGAGGCGATGCCTCGCCACGTCCTGCCGGCATCGACCTCGTTGTCCCCGCACCATAGGACGATCGAGGGATGATTTCGCAGATCGGCGACCACTCTCTCCGCCTCGCGCCTGACCTCGGAGAGGAACTCTTCGTCCTCCGGGTAGTCGGCGCAGGTGAACATGAAATCTTGCCAGACCATGATCCCGCGCTCGTCGCAGAGCCGGTAGAAGTAAGGGTCCTCATAGATCCCGCCGCCCCAGATTCGGAGCATGTTGCAGTTGTTGTCCAGCGCCAGATCGATCAGCTCGCGGTACTTGCGCCGCGTCATCCGCGCGAAGATCGCGTCGCCGGGTATCCAGTTCGTGCCCTTGGCGTATACCTTCCGGCCGTTGATGGCGAACATGAAACTTGTCCCGCCGTCGGACTGAGGCTCCTGGACCAGTTCGACCGACCGAATGCCGAACTTCGTCCGGCACTCATCCTCGATGCTGCCGTTCACCACGGCCTTGACTGCAAGGTGGTAGAGGTCCGGACGGCCGACGTTCCACGGCCACCAGAGCCGAGGGTTGTCCACAGGCACATCGAGGGTCAGCAATCCTTGTCCGCGCACAAGCTCGATGTCGGCCTGCCGGTCGATCACGGTCTTGCCGTTTCGTATCTCGATGCAGACTCGCACCTTCCGAAATCCGGGTGAGTTCGCCGTCAGGGGGATCTCCAGGCGCACGGTGGCCTTCTCCTCGCTTTCCACCGTCGTCCTGACCGCCACATCGCCGATGGAGACATCGCCTTTCGCGATGAGGTATGCGGGCCGCCAGATGCCGCAGGTAAGGATCCGCGGGGCGATATCCCAGCCGTAAGACATCTGGGCCTTGCGCGCGTGCAGCCGCTCGTGCGTCTCGAATACCGCTGAGAGCCCGTCGAGCGACTTGCCCTCCACCGCCTTGATCGGGGAGGAAAAACAAACGGCCACCGTATTCCGGTGGCCGATGCGGATCAGGTCCGTAACGTCGAAAGTACACGGTATGAACATGTTGCGGTGAGCGCCGGCGCGTCTGCCGTTCACCCACACGGTCGCAAACGTATCGAGTCCCTGGAAGGACAGCGCCACCCTGTGACCGCGGAACTCCTCGCCCGGGAAGAAGTCACGGCGATACCACCATTCCTTCTCTTCCATCCACTTGCAGTCGAGGTGGTTGAGGCCGAAGAACGGGTCGGCGATCTTGCCCGCGCGCATGAGGTCGAGGTGCGCGTCGCCCGGCGCGTGGCCGTCGAGCCACGCAGAGTCGTCGAAGTCGCGGAGATACGCGCCCAGCGCTTCCCCCCGGCCCTCGTCGAACCACATCATCGCCCACCGTGCGTTCAGGCTGATCTCATGCTTGGGCATTCCTGCTCCCCTGGCACATATATCTCAGTAACCCATTTTGTGGTGCGGATGCCGAATTCCTGCAGAGCAGGGATTGCTCGCTATCGTTTATGCCCACATGAATGCCGAAAGGAATAGTATGGTTCACACCGGCGATCAGACCTGGGACAGCTTCCGTCCGGCCATGTCCGCTGCCGCACGCCCCTCGCGACGTCCCATCGACCGGCCCTTGCTTGACCACTACCGGCGCGAGGGGTATAATTGTCCGGGCCGCATCCCCTGTCGGCTCAAAGGAGATGATTGTCATGCCTGCACTGTCACTGGTGCTGATTGCAGTTGTTGCGATAGCGGTCCTGTTCGTCCTGTGGGTGGTTTTTCTCTACAACCGCATGGTCGTCCTGCGGAACCGGATCGACAATGCCTGGTCGCAGATCGACGTCCAGCTTCGGCGCCGGTACGACCTGATCCCGAACCTGGTCGAGACTGTCAAGGGCTATGCGGCCCACGAGAAAGAGGTCTTCGAGAGGGTGACTCAGGCCCGAGCGGCAATGTCCCAGGCTCACGGTGTGGAGGAGCAGGGGCAGGCGCAGAACATGATCACTTCGGCCCTGAAGAGCCTCTTCGCGGTCGCCGAGGCGTATCCCGATCTGAAGGCGAACCAGAACTTCATGATGCTCCAGGAGGAGTTGTCCGGTACGGAGAGCAAGATCGCCTACGCCCGCCAGTTCTACAACGACACGGTCATGGCCTACAACACCCTGATCCAGTCGTTCCCGGCGAACATGCTGGCCGGCGCATTCGGGTTTGCCGAGCGCGAGTACTTCCCGATGGAAGTCGCGGCCCGCGAGCCGGTCAAAGTGCAGTTCTAGTGCTCTGCTGACCCGCGTTGTCATCAGGGGATAGGGGACAAACATGTAGCCTGACCCCTTGTGGGGGGCGAGTGGACACAAAAGCCCTGGGGCCAATTTCGCAAGTCTGTAGGAAGGGATTCAGATCCCCGAATTCGGCGCGTTGCGTGGGCATTCGCGGCTGGGAAGCTGCTCCTACAACACCGTTGAAGTACGCCTCAGGTTCGAGGCAGGGCATGAAGTTCGAGGGGCGAGGGATGCGGGAGGAGACCTCCCCGGCATTCTTGCCCCTTTCACTCTTCTGAAGGATGTGGATCCGACATGAGCGGCAAGAGAACTACCACAAGAAGCATCGTCAACAAGAAGAACGCCGAGAAGATCACGATGCTCACCGCCTACGATTATCCGACCGCGAGGCTGGCTGATCAGGCGGGGATCGACATCGTCCTCGTAGGCGATTCGCTCGGCGAGGTGGTGCTGGGGATGGAGAGCACCCTGCCGGTGACCATGGACATGATGATCCACCACGCGAGCGCCGTCGTCCGCGGCGTCGAGCGCGCGTTGGTGGTCGGTGACATGCCGTTCATGACATACCAGATCAGCCCCGAGGAGGCGCTCCGAAACGCCGGACGGTACATGCAGGAGGCCGGCATCCATGCGGTCAAGCTGGAGGGCGGCCACAGTGTCATCGATTCGGTCAAGCGGATCGTCGACGCCGGCATCCCGGTGATGGGCCATCTCGGCTACACGCCGCAATCGACCTACAAGATCGGCGGACCGAGGGTCCAGGGACGCACGGAGTCCGAGGCCGAGCGCATCCTGAGTGACGCTGCGGAACTCGAAGCCGCGGGTGTGTTCGCCATCGTGCTGGAGGTCGTCCCTCAGGACTTGGCCGCCAAGGTCACCGCGGCGGTTTCCATCCCGACCCTCGGGATCGGCGCCGGCCCTCGCTGCGACGGCCAGGTACTGGTCGTCCACGACCTTCTCGGCCTGACGATGAACGGCACGCCCAGGCACGCGAGGAGATATGCGGACGTGGGCAGAGTGATGGCGGATGCGTTCCGCGACTATATCAAAGAGGTCAAGGACGGCAGTTTCCCCGGCGAGGATCAGAGTTTCTAGCTACGGATCAGGGCGGGTTCACATGAGGATCATTCATACAATCGCTGAAGTACGTGACTTCGTGCGCGAGGGCAGATCCAACGGCAAGAGGATCGGCCTCGTCCCCACCATGGGATACTTCCACGAGGGGCATCTCACGCTCATGCGCGAGGCCCGGAAGGAGACCGACCTCGTCGTCGTCAGCCTGTTTGTCAACCCGACGCAGTTCGGTCCAAACGAGGACTTCAAGTCATACCCGCGCGACCTCGATCGGGATGCAGCGATGGCTGAGAACGTCGGTGTGGACATGATCTTCAACCCGTCGGTCGAGGAGATGTACCCCCAGGGCTACTCGACCTACGTCGAAGTCGAGGGGATCACCGGAGGACTCTGCGGCGCCTCGAGGCCCGGCCACTTCAGGGGTGTGACCACCGTTGTCACCAAGCTGTTCAACATCGTCCAGCCGGACCGCGCGTACTTTGGGATGAAGGACTACCAGCAGCTCAAGGTCATCGAGCGCATGGTGAGGGATCTGAACATGCCGCTCGAGATCGTGTCCGTGCCGACAGTCCGCGAGCCGGACGGCCTGGCGATGTCCTCGCGGAACACCTATCTCAGCCCGCAGGAGCGTCAGGCGGCGCTCGTCCTGCGGAAGGCGCTCGACTACGCGCAGGAACTCGTCGGATCGGGTCTGAGGGATGGTGGCGATCTGTGCGCCAGGGTGCAGGAGTTCATCGGCCGAGAGCCGCTTGCCAGCATCGACTACGTGGCCGTCGTCGATCCCGACAGCCTGCAGCCGGTGGACCGCATCGGCGATCGAGTCCTCGTCGCCCTCGCCGTCCGCATCGGCAAGACGCGGCTCATCGACAACGCGGTGATCTCCGCATAGGCGCACATTGGGGAGCGAGTCCAACTCCCTCCCAACTCGTCACCGCGCACCGATCACTGGTCACTGATTACTGGATACTGGCTACTACTTACTACCCCCTACTCAAACGGCACCGGCTCCGTCCTGCCGCTCTTCGCCGACTTCTCCGCCGTCTCGAATACCGCTATGATGCGTCTTGACGACTCCGGCGTCACCTCGAGCGGCGCGCCATCGAGCAGGTGGGCCGCCAGGTTCACGTAGTAGAGAGGCCACGTGCCCTCCTTGTACTTCACGTCGCCCTCGACCCGGATGCCGTCCACCTCGGTGGTGAGCTTGAAGCTTCCGCCCCAGTGGTCCACGATCGCGCCCTTCGTGCCGAGGATGCGGAACCTGGGCTTGCCCGCGTGGGCGATTGTCGAGATCGTCAGGTCGGCGGTCGCGCCGTTCCTGAAGCGGATGATCGCCTGGGTCTGATCTTCGTTACTGTACTCGTGCCACACGCGGTTGTGGAAGAACCCGGTCACGCTCTCCATCGGCTGAGGGATGAAGTTCAGGATCCAGTCCACGAAGTGCGCGCCCCAGTCGTACATGCATCCGCCTGAGATCGCCTTATCGGATCGCCACCAGTCGCGCGGCTTGTTGAACCCGCCCATGAAGGCCTCAAGCTGGAATACCTCGCCGATCGTGCCCTTGTCGAGCACCTCCTTGATCGCCTTGAAGTCGCCGTCGTGCCGGCGGTTGTGGAACGTGGTGAGCGTGACGTTGTTCTTCTTCGCCGCCTCGATCATCGCCGTTGCTTCGGCGACCGAGAGGCACATCGGCTTCTCTACGACGACGCTCCGCCCGGCGTTCAGCGCCTTGATCGCCAGGTCGGCATGCGTGTTGTGAGGCGTGATGACGACCACCAGCTCGGCGTCGCTCTTCGCCAGCAGTTCGTCGATGTGGAGGTAGGTCTCGATGCCCGGGTAGTCCTCCGCCGCGGCGACCATTCTGGACGGATCGATATCGCACGCAGCGATAGTCTCGATGCGGCCCGTGTCGTTCATCCACTTGGCGTGGGACTTGCCCATGTTGAATGCGGCGCCGTATCCGACTACGGCGGCCTTCACCTTGCGCTCGCTCATTAGTGGTTCGCTCCTCTGCAGGTCTGGTATGCCGGTCCAGCGGCAGTGATCCTGTCTCAGATTTCCGCGCTCGACGCGGTTATCCTCCTGCATCACGCGGTTAACAGCGCATGGTGCGCGGGTACCAGTCCGATGTACGGAGGTGGAGCGATGAAGACCGAAAAGGACAGAGCTATCGAGGCCGCGAAGCGCCTGTACGAGCAGAAGAAGCAGGAAGGTATGGACTTCAGCCAAGGCCCGTGTCTCTCCGAGGAAATCATTCCTGACTGGTGCGTAGATATCGCGCATTATCCTCGACAGCCGGTTGATAACCAGCCCCGAAACCAGTGTGCCTCGTACCGCGAAGGCCGAGTCCACCACTTCGTCGAGCTCGATACCGACGGCAACGTCCTCCGAGCGATCTAGCGAGTCTCAGGTAGATCCGAGACAGTCTGTCATTCCGAGCGGAGCGAGGAATCCGGCCGCCCGATGATCGACGATCAGCTCTGATTAGTCCCGACCGTCCTTCGATACTCCTTGCTACTCAGGACTGGCGGTTCCTATGTCCCGGCAAATCCACCCCGTCAGCCCTGAGTAGTCCTGAACTCCGACTGCACTTCGATACGCTTCGCTACTCAGGACTGGTGGGTTACTATGTCCCGGCAAATCCACCCCGTCAGCCCTGAGTGATGCGCAGCATCGTATCGAAGGGCGGCCACCGATAGATGCTTCGGAAGCAGAGTCCACGCTGGTGGACGGCGCTACCGAAGCCCCTCGGGTATCCATGTAGGGAACGCTCGCCGTCGCGTTCCGTCGGTGGAAGCCTACACCCACGGAACGGGACAGCGTCCGTTCCCTACACCATACCTTGGGCTAGATCCGACCGTCCTTCGATACTCCTTGCTACTCAGGACTGACGGGTTCCATGTCTCTGGAGACCCACACCGCTAGCCCTGACCGTTCTTCGGTATACGCCCCGTCCCGCTGTCGTCCGGTGTGCTCCGAGACGCCCACGCGATTTCATCAATCCAACCGCAGCGCTCATCCTCAAGAAACCCGGCAATTTCACCGGAAAAGCTCTTCTGTTATCACTTTTGGCACGAATCTTGCAGCTAACTCGACTGGTAAGGACCCGATCACCCAGCCGGAACTAGCCAAACCGAGCTGGAGTGTGACCCGGACGGAGATCCGGCGCTTGACTAGCCATTCATGCGGACAGCCAAGGAGGAAGAAGAGTATGAAAACACTGCTTATCGTTCTTTGCAGTATCACCCTGCTCGTACCGATCGGATGCGCAGATGCCGGTCAGTTGTCTTACACCAGCACCATCCCACTCACGACGACCAACTGGTCGAACACCATCTCGTTCCCGATGTTTGACCCTGCACTCGGTACCCTGGATCGCATCACGTTTGTCCTGACAGGTCACGTCGAAGGCGCGGCGATGTTCGAGAGCATGGAGACCATCCCCGCCACCGTGACGGCCAACCTGTCGGCCAAGCTTACGCTCATGCGCCCGGACAACAGCCTGCTCGTAATGGCTATCCCAGTGGCCTCCGTTACCGAGACCGTGGACTCGTTCGACGGCACGATCGATTTCAGCGGCGCATCGGGACGCAAGTACGAGGGTCTGTCCGCGAACCGCGTGGAGACACTGACCGTGTTTCCTCCGAGCGCCGACTTTGGGCTCTTCAGCGGCGCCGGGAACATCGTGCTTCCCATCAAGGCCGAGGGGTTCTCGTCGGGCAGCGGTGCGGGCAACCTGCTCCTCCAGTTCAACACGCTGGCATCCGCTCAGGCGACGATAACGTACGACTACACTGCGGTTCCTGAGCCGTCCGGCATACTCGCGCTCCTGACGGGCATCGGTGGGATGGCCGGTCTGCTCTCCAGGTACCGCAGAGCCTGATACCTCAGAGCGTAGATAAGCAGGTAAGATCGATACATTCGATGATACTGATCGGGAGGCTGGAAACGGCCTCCCTCTGCTTGTGTATGCCCAGTCAGGCTCGGCTTGACAAACGTATCAAACACGACTATATTTGAACCCGGAAAAGACCGTCTCACCTGCGTGTTAGTTGGAGTAGGCAGCATGAATGAACGAGTTCTGGTAATCGAAGATGAGGTACTCATCGCTGATTCCGTAGCATACGCGCTTCGCAAGGAAGGGTACGATGTCAGCACTGTCCACGACGGGGCGGAGGGCCTGGCAAAGGCGAGAGAGCTCGCCCCGGACCTGGTGGTGCTCGATCTGATGCTGCCCTCGATGGATGGCTTCGATGTCTGCCGAGCGATCCGGGCCGAGAGCGGCACTCCGATCGTCATGCTCACCGCCCGCGGCGAAGAGATAGACCGCGTAGTCGGCCTCGAGCTGGGGGCGGACGACTACGTCATCAAGCCGTTCAGCATGCGTGAGCTGGTAGCCCGCGTCAAGTCCGTTCTGCGCCGCTCGCGGATGCTGCCGGATGACAGCAATCCCGACGTCATGCGCGTCGGCGACCTGACAGTCGATTACCGCCGCCGCCAGGTGAAGGTCGGGGATAACGCGGTCCACCTCTCGCTCAAGGAATTCGAGCTCCTGCGCGCCCTGGTCAGGAACTGCGACCGGGTCATGACGCGCAGCGTGCTCCTGGACACGGTCTGGTCGGGCGAGACGTGCGACAGCACCCGCACGCTTGACGTCCACATCCGCTGGCTCCGCGAGAAGATCGAGGAGGATCCGAGTGTCCCCAAGAAGATCGTCACAGTACGGGGCGTCGGCTACATGTTCGTAAGCCAGAGCGATGACCGGTAAGATAAAGTGGCGGCTGCTGGCGTCCTACGTGGCCATCATCTTCGCCGCCATGACGATCCTTGGCCTGCTTCTCTCCTATTCGATCGAGCGCCACTTTGTTCTGGAGATCAAAGGGACCCTTCGCGCTCACGCCCTGCTTCTCAGAGACCTCGTCGAGTCCAAGTACGCGTCCTCCAAGGGACTCACGGGTCTGGACGAGGACTGCCGACGCCTCGCGTCCCAGACTCACGCCCGCATAACCATCTACGATAGCCGCGGAAAGGTCATCGCACGGGGCGACAGCTACAGTGCCTCTGTCGATCCCTTCATTCCACAGCCGTCACGGGTGAACACCCGGGGATTCGGGTGTCGGCTCTGCCACAACGAGTCGGCATCCAAGTCGGAAGTCAACGTGCGCGTTCCCTTCAAGCACGACGGACGCACCGCCGGTACCATCGAGCTTTCATCCCCGCTCTACGAAGTGAGGCACATCGCCGGGAAGATACGGCGGATCGTGTTTGCCATCGTGCTCGGGACCACCATCATCGCGGTGCTCATCGCAAGGCGGCTGGCCGCAGGTATCGGCGGTCCGATCACCCACATGAACGAGATGGCGCTCAGGATGGCCGGTGGGGACCTGCGTCAGCGAGTGGCGGTCAGGTCTCGCGACGAGATCGGTCAGTTGGCTTCCAGCCTGAACGTCATGGCCGACCGCCTGCATGACAACCTGAACCAGCTTGCCCAGGAGAAGAGCAAGCTGGAGATGATCTTGACTACCATGGCGGACCCGATAATCGTCATCGGTCAGGACCGCCGGGTTGCACTCTTCAACCCGGCATCCGAGAGGATGTTCGGCGTGATGGGCGATCAGATCGTCGGCCGCAGACTGGACGAGTTCCGCAACCTGCGCGATGTGGATCTGATCGCCCGGCAGGCGCTGGACAGCGCGGGGACCATCAGGACGGAGATCGAGATACGCACTCCCGTCCGACTGGAGATCAATGCGTACGCATCGCCGATCAACGACCAGGACGGCAACATCACCGGCGTGCTCGTCGTGCTCCGCGACGTCACCGAGTATCGTCGGCTGGCGGAGATGCGCAAGGATTTCGTGGCCAATGTCAGCCACGAACTGCGGACTCCTGTGGCTTCACTGCGCGCCGTGGTCGGAGCCCTGCAGTCCGGAGCGATCGACGACCCGGAGGCCGCCGAGCGGTTCCTAGGGAGCCTCGACTCGGAGGTCGAGAGGCTCTCGCGGTTGCTGGAGGATCTGCTGAACCTGTCCGAGCTGGAGTCCGGCAAGACGGTCCTGCGCAGAACTCTCGTATGCCTGCGCGAACTCGCGGAGGAGGCGGTCCGCGATCTGCAGAGCATCGCGGACAGTAACGGACTGACCGTCTCCGTGGGAATACCAAAGGAGTTGTCAGTGCAGGTCGATCGCGCGCAGATCAAGCAGGTGATGACCAATCTGCTTGATAACGCGATCAAGTACACGCCGGAGGGTGGATCTATCGAGGTCTACGGCAGGGATGCCAACAATTTCGTGACCGTCTCGGTGCGGGATACCGGTGTAGGAATCCCTCTGGAGGACCTCGACCGCATCTTCGAGAGGTTCTATCGTGTGGACAAGGCGCGCTCGCGGAAGATGGGCGGCACGGGTCTCGGGCTTGCGATCGTGCAGGACATCGTGGAGGCCCACGGCGGGCGAGTCATGGTCGATAGCGAGGCGGGGCAGGGGAGCACGTTCACCATCGTGCTGCCGAAACGAGCGCCGGATTCCGATCCCGAGGTGAGACCGCTCTGGTAGGCCCGGCGCGCGGCGCGTCATGTGACCATTGTAGGAGCGGCTTCCCAGCCGCGAATGCCTATGCAACGCCACGACTCGGGGATCGGAATCCCCTCCTGCAGAGCGGAACTCGGCTTCCGAAATGCGCTCTACGCCGCTTTGCGCTCCGGGGTATCCAGACCGAGATCGTACACGCGGCAGAACGCTTCTACTACCGCTTCCGAGAAGACCGTTCCCGCGTCATAGCGAAGGATCCTGATCGCGTCCTCGTCCGTGATCGGGTTGCGGTACCTCAGCTTCGAGACCAGCCGGTCGAAGGTATCGGCTACGGCGATGATGTCCGCGGCCTCATCTGCCTGCGAGCGGTCCCTGCGCGCAGGCTTCTCCTGCTGCCTGATGTGCTCCTCGAACCGATGCAGGTACGCGGCCACGGACTCCGTGAGCGCCGTCTCCGGAACGTGAGATCTGTCCAGGTGATGCAGCAGTGCCGCCAGCTTCAGGTCGGCGGTGTCCTCGGGCAACCAACCCAGTTCCCTCGCTATCTGCCCGCATATCCGCTCGACTCTCCGGCAGTGATACCACTCATCCGGGTTGCGGTCGCACATTCCGGCCAACAGGCACTTCAGAGCTATGTCGATTGTCGATTCGTTATCTATCATCACGGCACTTCTTGATGGTCTGATCGTCCACCCTAGATTATCGGGCGCAGGGCTCGGTTTCATGAGGCCTGCCCCGGCAGTTATCGGGTTGAGTCTATGTATAGGTTCTTTGGCCCAAACCTTGACCCCGCACGCGATCTTCTGTATACTCTCTATGCGCTTGAGAACAGGGCACGACTATCAACCGAGGTGACTGATTTGAAACTGAAGATCGGGCTTCCGAAAGGCAGCCTCCAGGAATCCACATTTGCGATGTTCAAGAAAGCCGGCTGGACATTCCGCGTCGGCAGCCGGTCGTATACTCCCACATGCGATGATGACGAACTCGATGCATTGCTCGTCCGTCCGCAGGAGATCCCGCGCTACGTGGAGGACGGCATCCTCGATGCCGGACTGACCGGCCGCGACTGGGTCGTGGACAACGATGCCGATGTCGTCGAAGTCGCCGACCTTTCCTACAACAAGACGACCACGAGACCGCTCCGGGTGGTCGCTGCCGTGCACGAGACCTCGGACATCAAGACCGTGAAGGACCTTGAGGGCAAGCGCATCTCCACCGAGTATGTGAACCTCACCAAGCGTTGGCTCGCGGAGAACGGGGTCAGCGCACAGGTCGAGTTCTCCTGGGGCGCCTGTGAGATGAAGGTCCCCCAGCTCGTAGATGCTATCGTCGTAAACACCGAGACCGGCAGCTCGCTCCGCGCCAACAGCCTGCGCATTATGGACACGATCCTGGAGTCCACGGCGAGGCTGATCGCGAACAAGGCATCCTGGGATGATCCCTGGAAGCGCGAGAAGATGGAACAGCTTGCGATGCTCCTCATGGGCGCGCTCAATGCGGAGCGGCTCGTCGGATTGAAGATGAACGTGCGCAAGGACGACCTGCCCAAGGTCACATCCATCCTCCCGGCGCTCAACAGGCCCACACTTTCACCGCTTGCGGATGAAACCTGGGTGGCAGTTGAGACCGTCATAAACGAGGAGACGGTTCGAGACCTCATCCCGCAGCTTCGGCATGCCGGCGCTGAGGGTCTCGTGGAATACCCGCTGAATAAGGTGATTTACTGACATAGGGTGGGTCCGGGTCTCCTGCCCAGCTATGCGGAGCACCAGGCTTCAGAGGGTCAAACCCAACCTGGAAACCGAAATACCCAGGGAAGCGTATCTGTAAATGAGAACTGATGCATTGGTCTCACCAACTGATGCGCGGCGGAGTACTATGAACTGCAACAAGTGTGGAACCGCAAACGATGCCGGGAGCAAATACTGTAAGGAGTGCGGCGAGCGCCTGCTCGACACGTCGAGGACTACGGCGCTCAATCCCGACGAGCACCTGAAGATCGGCGAGTTCGTCTATCTTGCCTACAGGGAGAGCGAGGCGGGTCACCTCGACAACGCCATCGAGGCGTGTCGAGGTGCGCTCGGGATCAACGATGCCAATCCGGCGATCCACGGGCTGCTCGGCTCTCTCTATGAGCGCAAGGGCGACCTTGCTCGGGCGATCTACGAGTACGAGAGGGTCGTCTCGCTGAACCCCGGGAGTCTCGACGACCGGCGCAAGCTTGAGCAGCTTCGCGCCCAATTGCTGTCTCCGGTATCGTTTGCCGCTCCTCCCGCCAGACCCAGGTTCCAGTTCAGCGACATCAAGTGGTTCAGTAATCCGAAGGTGATGCCGTGGGTGGCCTCGATAGCCGCCTTCATCGTCGTGGTGTTCGTAAGCAGCATGATATTCGGGGAACGGCCGAACAAGCAGTCCGCTCCCACCGGCGAACGGGTCGGCACGCATACGGCAGTCAATCCAAACTCCGCGATGCCCGGCCAACCCGGAGTCTATGGTCCTAATGCGTTCGGGCCGAGCCGGCCCGGCACAGGTCAGCCGATGATCCAGCAGCCGGGAGCGGCTCCGCGGCAGGACGACGAGGAGCAGCCGGCGAATCCGTCCGGCCAATCGGCGGACAGGCGGACGAGGCCAGGCATACCATCCGTTCGACTGCCTGGATCTTCGTCTGCCTCGCAGCCGCCGGTGAGGGAGCCGGAGGAGAAGGAGAATGAGGACGAGAAGCCGGTCATAGTGCCGATTCCCCGCCCGCAGCCGGGCGGCAGCGGATCGTCCGCCGCGCCCAAGCCGACATCGCCCGCGCCCTCGCCCGTGATCAGGCCGTCGAAGAGCGCCGAGGAACGGGGCATCGAGCTCCAGCGCATGGGCAAGTATGATGAGGCGATCAGCGCCTACCGCGAAGCCCTCAACCAGACCAGCGACTCGGGGCGGATCTACGAGAACATCGCGCGCTCGTACCAGCGCAAGGGCGAGCACGATGCCGCCATAGAGAACTACAACCGGGCCATCAGCGCATACCGCGACCAATTGGCCAGCGGACGAGACCGAGCCGACGTTGATCGGAAGATCCGTGCCTGTGAGGCCGGAATCGAAGTCAGCCGCAACATGAGGAAGTAGGCGACAATGGCGCTCAGACGAGTCACATCGCTCATACTGGTTTCCGCGTTCCTCGCATCGGCGATCGGGATCGGCGCCTGGGCCGCCGAAGAGCGTCCGCCGGTCGTGTTGGTCATGCCCGGCGGGGTGGGCGATGGGTCGGTCCCCACCGCCCTGGAGGTGGTGAGCGCCGTCGGCTCACATCTCTCGGCTATCGGCAAGGTCGAGGTCGTCACGTTCGATCTCGAGAACCCTACCATCGCCCGCTATGTACTCGAGCGGAAGATCGAGGATGACCTCTCCAAGATCGTCGATCCAAAGACTTCGAAGGAGATTGCGGATCTTCTGAAGGCCGACTACATCCTCAGCGTTCACGGGGAGGTCAGACCGAACTTGGCGATCGTTGCCCTGCGCATGACGAAGGTCTCCGGCAAGGACGAGTGGACCGCGGGCGCCGAGAGCGGGATCGCCCAGGCTACCGGGCCTCAGGCCGCCCGGAACGTGGCGAACGCCATAAGCACCGCCGCCAGTTCCGCCGTGTCCCAGATCGATCTCACGGCGTTCAGCAAGTTCAAGCCGAAGCCCGCCGTCGAAGTTGTGGACATTCCCACGGAGCCGAATGTAACCACCGCCTTCGTGCCGGTGGAGGAGCCGCCTGCCAGGAACCTCGCCGCCGAGTTCACGAGCCACATGAACGCCGCCGACCGGTACGCCCAGTTGAAGGATCTGCCGAACGTGATCTACGAGCTCCGGCAGGCGGTCAATATCGAGCCCGGGACGATCAGCGTCCGACTCAAGCTGGCAGAGGCCTATTCCGCGCTTGGGAGGACGGACGAAGCCGTGGACGAGTTGAGGCGCGCGCTCCTCTTCAAGCCCGACGATCCGGCGGTGTACAACACCCTCGGACAGTTCTATCTCGCGAACGGATCGCTCAAGGAAGCCGGCGAGATGTTCAGCAACGCAGTCAGGCTCGATCCCGCGAACATCGATGCGCGGGTCAGCCTGGGGAATATCCTGTGGAACCAGAACAAGCTGGATGAGGCCGCGGCCGTCTTCGAGGAAGCGGCGAAACTCCAGCCGACCAATGCCGCTCCGCACGAGCGTCTCTACAAGCTCTACTGGGCGCGCAGGAACTACGCCCTGGCAGTCGAGCACCTCGTGGCAAGCAAGGCCGCCGGAGGGCCGGTCGATGAGGTCTCCCGGTACAAGATCGCGGCCGGCGTCGTTCACGCTCAGTTGACCGAGGTTCTGGGTAAACTCGATGAGACCTGGGAGGAGTACGAAGCCGGGCAGATAGCTCGCGAGGACTACTACCGGGACTGCAAGGACATCAGCGCGCGGATAGACGATCTGTCGGCCTTCCTGTCGATGCAGACCGCGCCGAGCGACCTCAAGCGCGCTCATGCTCATGGCGTGTTCGGTGCGAACCTGCTTGCGCAGTCGGTCGGATCGTTGATCTCTTATCTGGAGACCGACAAGCAACAGTACGCTGACCAGGCCGCCCTCTCTCGTGAGGAAGCCAAGGCGGAGTTGGTGGAGTTCGGCAAGGCGGTCAGCGAGTAGCCCATCGCCGATGCTTCCTCAGGGGTGCGAGATGAACGATACTGCCTGGATTGCGAGACTGGTCATCATGCTCGGCGTCGCGGTTGTGGTGTTCGGCCTGCTGATCCTCCTGGTGGCGAGGCTCGGGCTCAGAGGACATCCGCTGCCGGGTGACATACTCATCAGGTGGGGCAACACCAGGATCTACTTCCCGATCGTCACGGGCCTCGTGATCAGCCTCATTCTGACGCTGCTTATGTGGATCTTTTCGGCGCTGAGAAGGTAGGCCTTGATGACCACACGTCTCAGCGACTACGATTATGTCCTGCCGCCGGAGTTCATCGCCCAGGACCCGCTTCCCGAGCGCGACCAGTCGAAACTGCTGGTGCTCCATCGAGACACCGGTGACATCGAGCACAGGCGGTTCTTCAACCTGCCGGACTACCTGGAGCCGGGCGATCTCCTCGTGATGAACGACACGGAGGTCACGGCAAGGAGGATATACGGCGTCAAGCCGACCGGCGGGCGCGTCGAGGCGCTCCTGATCCGCCGGGTCGGCGCGAACCGGTGGGAGGCGATCGTCAAGCCGGGCCGCCGGGTGGCCGTCGGGACGACGATGGAGTTTGATGGCGGCCTGACCGCCGAGGTGATCGACCGCACGGAGGACGGCGGCCGCGTCCTCGATTTCGGGGATGTGTCGGGAGTCGCGGAAACGATCGAGCGGGTGGGGGAGGTTCCCCTTCCGCCGTACATTCTGAAGTCGCTGAGTGAGGCATCGCGGTACCAGACCGTCTATGCGGAGGCCCCGGGATCGGCCGCCGCCCCGACCGCCGGGCTTCATTTCACGCCGAGGCTCCTCGACGAGCTGCGGAAGAAAGGCATCAAGACGGCGACCGTCACTCTGCACGTGGGGATCGCAACCTTCCGCCCGGTTCGGACCGAGGACATCACCGAGCACGTGATGCACAAGGAGACGATCTCCGTCTCCATCGAGGCGGCGCAGGCGATCAACTCGGCGACCGGACGCATCATCGCGGTGGGGACGACGACGGCACGGACTCTGGAGAGCGCGGCTATCGGGAAGAGGCAGGTGGCGGCGGTCGACGGAGAGACCGGCCTCTTCATCACGCCCGGCTACGAGTTCAAGATACTCGACGGGCTCATCACGAATTTTCATATCCCGAAGTCCACGCTGCTGATCCTGATCTCGGCGTTTGCCGGTCGAGACAAGATCATTGCGGCCTACGAGGAGGCGAAGCGCGAGCGCTACCGATTCCTCAGCTTCGGGGACGCAATGCTTATCATCTAGGAGTCGGAAGCCAGGAATCGGAATGTGGGGGACGCGCTCGTCCTCCGGCTTCAGACTTCTCAACGGGGAGGGCTTTGACATGCGCAGTTTACAGGATTGGACACGCTATCTGGAGCAGCAGGAGCAGGATCTGCAGACTACTCCGTCGGCGCCGAAGCCGAAGGAGGAGAAGCCGGCGACGCCTCCGATCCCGGCTGTCCCGACACCGAAGCCGGAGGATGTAGAGACTCCGGCCTTTCTGAGAGCCCAACGGCCTGAGCCGTCCGCCGAGGTCTCGACACCCGCTCCGGCAAAGCCTGCCGCGCCGAAAGCCGACGCGCCTGCCAAGCCTGCGCCGAAGAAGTCCGTCCCGCGCCCGAAACCTGCGCCCGCGCAGTCGGACGCCGCCGATCCCATCGTGAAGGCCGTCAACATGCGCAAGCGGCTCCCCGCCAGCCTGAACGTCGAGGGCATCGGCGAGCGCGAGGTCGCCAGGTCATCGTACAAGTCGTTCAAGGAGTCGCGCGAGGAGCTGATCCAGCGGCTCATCGATCCGATCCTTACGCTCGAAGAGGTTGCCCGAATCCTCAACGTCTGCCCCACGACGGTGAGGCGCTACACCAACCGCGGCGTGATCGCCCATCAACGGACTGCCGGCAACCAGCGAAGGTTCCGGTTGTCAGACGTGCTCGCGTTTCTTGAGCAGCAATCGCGCACCACGCAGGAATAGAGGCGCATGCTTGTCGAACCTAGCGGCAGCCGGGATGGCAAGCCCACGGACTCGATCGCTCTCATAGGCTCCTTCTCGCACGTGGAGATTGCCCGGAGCATCACGCAGCGCCTGATCGGGTTGATCGGTCGCGGGCGCATCGCCCCTGGGACCGCGTTCGTCATCCCGGGATGCAGGCAGGTGCACACGTTCTTCATGCGCTTTGCCATCGATGTCATCCACGTCGACCGGGAGTGGCGCGTGGTCTGCGTGAGGCGCAACCTCGTGCCCTGGAGGATCGGCCCGTACTGCCCGAAGTCGGCCTATGCCATCGAAGTCCCCGCGGGTGCGGCGTCGGAGGTGGAAGTGGGCGACATACTGAGGAGTGAGGACTCAACGGATTGAGAATCGGCATCTTCAGCGAGAGTTTCGAGCCCGTGATCAACGGGGTCACGACCTCCATCCAGACGCTCCGCAAGGCGCTCAAAGACGAGGGTCACGAGACCTTCGTCTTCGCGCCGGCTTTCCCCGGCCATGCCGACACCGATCCGAACGTCTTCCGCTTTCGCTCGATCCTCCCTCCGACAGTGCGGGACTATCCGCTCGCGATTCCTGTGAAGCGAGGTCTGCTCGACCTCGCCCGACGCCTGAAGATCGACGTCATCCACACGCAGACACCATTCATGCTGGGATGGGCCGGTCTCAGGCTCGGCCGCAGGCTCGGCGTCCCGGTTGTCTCGACGAACCATACCCAGTACGCCGAGTACACCCACTACTTTCCGCTTCTCCCGGTGGCATGGAGTCGTGCCGCCGTCATTCGGATGCTTCGGCGCTACTACGACGCCTGCGATCTCGTGGTCACGCCGTCTCAGGCGAACAAAGAGATCCTCCTCGGGTATGGAGTCAGCCGGGAGATCAGGGTAGTCCCGACCGGCAACGCGCTCGATATCGCCCGCGACGGCGCCGCTCGTCAGGCTGCCCGCGAGCAGTGGGGCGTCGATCCGGACTCGACCGTTCTGATCTACGTCGGAAGGCTCGCTCGGGAGAAGAACCTCACGCTCCTTCTGGACTCGTTCGAGCGCCTTGCGAAGGATCACCCCGCGGTCCGGCTCGTCTTCGTCGGCGGAGGGCCGTATGAGGAGGGGCTTAAGCGCGAGGCGACCGCCCGTGGGCTCGGCGACCGCGTAGTCGTCGCAGGTTTCGTTCCCCGCGAGAAGGTCGGCCGCGTTTACTGCGGCGGCGACATCTTCGTCTTCCCATCGATGACCGAGACCCAGGGACTCGTACTCGGCGAGGCCCTTGCAGCCGGACTCCCGTGCGTCGCGGTCAACGCGGGAGGCAGCCCGGAGATGGTTCGGCATGGCGAAGACAGCTTCCTCTGCGAGAACGACTGCGCCGACTTCACATCGAGGATCGATCTCCTTCTTAGAGACGCCGGTCTACGCCGGAGATTCGCTTCCGCCGCCGTCGAGAACAGCCGTCGGTTCCGCCCGGAGGAGATGGCGCGCTCGATGCTCGATGCGTACCGCTCGGCCATGGGCTCCCGCTGACCCACGCATCGGCATCGGGAGAGTCGTCATCCGAGCGGGGAGCGCCTGCCGATCGGGCGTCCAATCTTGACCAAGCGGCGAAATTCCTGCTATAATCCTCCGCATGAGGCTTTCCCATGGCGCGAACACGTAAGCAACCCGATCCCGATCCGCTGATACAGGATATCGTGGCCGTTGGGTTGATAACCCTCGGCCTTGTTCTGCTGTGGGGAATGGTGGCCCCAAACAGCGGCGCGTTCCCGGAGTTCGTCGGGAAGCTGCTGAGGAGTATCGTGGGTCTCGGCGCATTCATCGTGCCGGCCCTTTTCGTGTTTGTGGGCTGCATTCTCCTGGCGGGCTCGCAGAGGACGACGACGACCAACGCGATCATCGGCTTCGGTGTGCTATTTGTCGCATTCATAAGCGGCGCTCAGTTCATCCACACCCCGGACCTCCGGGAGTTCATGAAGGGCGAGACGCTCCCGATCATCGACCTCCACCGCGGGGGTGGCTATCTGGGGCTCGGAATCGCCTACATCATGGAGCGGCTGTTCGGGCGCGTGTGCAGCTACATCGTGCTCACGGGCGGAATGATAGTCGCGATGATTCTCATCACCGGCGTGCCGTTCATGTCGTTCGTCGGTCCGCTGGTAGCGATCTTCCGAGGCAGCGAGGAGAAAGCGCCGAAGAAGAAGACATCCGCGCTCGATGAGAAGAAGAGCAGACGCCTGGCCGCTGCGGAGGAGTCGGAGGACAGACCGAAGGCCGAGCCGCTCAGCATCCTCAAGCGGAGGCTGCTCCTTGGCGGCAAGGATGAGGACGTGGACGAACAGCCGAGGGGCGGAGTCGTCGTCAAGATGCCGAAGCCCGCGCCGGCTCCGAAGCCATCCGCGCGGCCTGCCGTTCAGCACTCGGACTCGGAGTTCATGCTCCCGCCGGTGACTCTCCTGCAGGAGCCGCCGCCTCCGCCCAAGCGGGTGGAGTCCGAGCTTAAGTACAAGATCGAGATTATCGAGCGAACGCTCGAGGAGTTCAAGATAGAGGCCGACGTCGTCGAGATTGCTCACGGCCCGACGGTCACGCGCTACGAGATCCAACTCGCGCCGGGCATCAAGGTCAACAAGATCGTGAGCCTGGCGGACAACCTGGCGATGGCGCTCGCGGCGATCGATGTCCGGGTCGAGGCGCCGATCCCCGGCAAGTCCGCGATCGGTGTCGAGGTGCCGAACAGCAATCCGGCGGTCGTGGCGCTCCGTGAGGTTATCGACACCGAGGCGTTCTGGAACGCGCCGACGAAGCTCACCTTCGCGCTCGGCAAGGACGTATCCGGCGAGCCGAAGTTCGCCGACCTGACGAAGATGCCGCACATGCTCATCGCGGGGTCCACGAACTCGGGAAAGAGCGTCTGTCTCAACTCGCTGATCGCGAGCCTGCTCTTCCGAGCGACGCCGCGCGAGGTGAAGTTCATCCTGATCGATCCAAAGCGGGTAGAGCTGAGCCTCTTCGACGGCATTCCGCATCTCTGCTCGCCGGTCGTGAAAGACGTGAAGCAGGCGGCGGGCATCCTTCGGGCGGCGCTGAAGGAGATGGAGCACAGGTACGATCTCTTCGTGCAGGTCGGCGCGAGGAACTTCGACAGTTACAACTCGAAGGTCAAGCCGGAGCAGCGGATACCGTACTTGGTGATCGTCGTCGACGAACTCGCGGACCTGATGATGCAGGCGGCTCCCGAGGTGGAGTTCGCCATCTGCCGTCTCGCTCAGCTCGCGCGGGCGACGGGTATCCACCTGGTCATCGCGACCCAGAGGCCGTCGGTAGACGTCATCACCGGCACGATCAAGGCGAACATCTCGTCGCGGATCGCATTCGCGGTCACGTCGCATATAGACAGCCGGACCATCCTCGACGGCAACGGCGCGGAGAGGCTGATCGGGCGTGGGGACATGCTCTTCAAACCGATCGATGCCAGCAAGCCGATGCGCATCCAGGGATGCTGGATCAGCGAAAAGGAGACCGAGGATCTAGTCAAGTACCTGAAGGAGCAGGAGTCGCCGGACTATACGATCGAGGCGATCCAGGTCGGCGACGGCGGAGGCCGAAGCGGCGGTCAGGAAGACGTCATGAACGACGAGATGTACGAGCCTGCGGTCAGGCTGGTAGTCTCGAACGGCTACGCATCGACGTCGATGATCCAACGGAAGTTCAGGATCGGCTACACGCGTGCGGCACGTCTCGTCGATGCGATGGAGGAGCAGGGGCTGGTAGGTCCTCCGGACGGCGCGAAACCACGCGAGGTTCTGATCAACGCCGGCGACCTCGACCGCATATTCGGCGCACCGATGTTTGGGGAAGCCTCCGATGACGACGAACCGGAAGACGATGACACCGTGTTCGACTCGGAAGAGGAGGAATAGACTGCTGACCGCAGACTGCAGACCGCAGGTTCCCGACCGGTTTGCTGCAGTCAGCAGTCTGACCCATTATGGCCAAAATCGGACTTATCAGCCTCGGGTGTCCGAAGAACACCGTCGATGCTGAAGAGATATTGGGAGAGGCTCTGAAGGCCGGTCACGTGATCGAGACCGACGCCTCGCAGGCGGACGTTCTGATCGTCAACACCTGCGGGTTCATTCAGAGCGCGAAAGAGGAATCGATCGATGCGGTACTCGACGCCGTTCGCTGCAAGATGGATGGCGCGTGCCGTTCGGTGATAGTGACCGGCTGCCTGGCTCAGCGCTATGGCGACGAGCTGGCGAAGGAGATCCCGGAGGCCGACGCATTCGTCGGCGTCGGGCGGTCAGGCGAGATCGCGGAGATCATCGAGCGGACCCTCGGCGGGGCTAGGGTGCTCAAATTCGAGCGGCCGGACGCCTGGTGGAGGGATACCCGGAGCCGGGTGCTTTCGACCGCTCCCTGGACAGCGTACGTCAGGGTCGCGGACGGGTGCGACAACCGCTGCTCGTACTGCGCGATCCCCGACATCCGCGGGGGATTCGCCAGTCGGTCTGAGGAGAGCATCGTCGAGGAGGTCCGAGGGCTTGCGGGGCAGGGCGTTCGTGAGATCAACCTTGTGGCGCAGGATGTGACGCGCTACGGGCTCGATACTCACGGCGTTTTGGCGCTTCCGGGCTTGCTTGATAAGCTCTCGGAGATCGAAGGGATCGACTGGATACGGCTGCTCTATCTGTACCCGAGCCGGGTCACCGAAGAGCTGATCCGCACCGTCGCCGGGAACGAGAAGGTTCTGAAGTACGTGGACATCCCGCTGCAGCACTGCTCGGAGAACGTGCTCCGGGCGATGAGGCGGCCCGGGAACGCATCGGAGTACCGTGACCTGATCGCGCGGATTCGGGACGCCTGCCCGACGGTCGCGCTCCGGACGACGTTCATCGTCGGGTTTCCGGGCGAGACGGAGGCCGACTTCGAGGAGTTATCGGAGTTTGTCGCAGAGATCCGCTTCGACCGGATGGGGGCGTTCGAGTACTCGGCGGAGGACGGCACGCCCGCGGCCGAGATGGAGGCGAAGGTCCCGGCGCGAACGGCAAAGAGTCGGCTGAGGCGTCTGATGACCCTCCAGCAGGGTATCTCGCTGAAGAAGAACCTGGAGCTTGTGGGCTCCGGGATTGAGGTTTTGATCGAGCGCATCGATGGCGACCTGCGGATCGGCAGGTCGTATCGCGATGCGCCTGACATAGATGGAGTCGTGTACGTGCACAACTCGTGCGCCGCTCCCGGGGAGATCGTCGAAGCAACCATCACCGGGGCGACGCACTACGATCTGACTACCGTATGCGGCGAACAGGGTAAGACTGATGGATGAGAAACGTGCGGAGGTGACGATTTGAACGCTGCAGGTGTTGAGAACAAGACCGAGCAGGAGGCAATGCGCTACCTGGAAGACCAGGCGTACATGGCCTTGCTCGGGTACAAAGAGCCGGTCAGGGCCGGTGAGATAGCTGGTGCGCTGGAGAATGACAAGTACACGAGCAAGCTCATTCGCCACGTGTTGGCGTCGAGCACCAGATTCACGATGATCGACCGCAAGTGGGACCTCGAGATGCGGTACGAGGACAAGCAGGTCCCGGTGGAGCGAGTCCTGCGCGAACTGATGAGGGCCTGCGGGCGCCCCATGCTGATCTGCCACATCGCGAACGAGCTGTCACTGGTGTTCGAGCGTCCGGCCGACTATTACGAGTCGTACCTTGCCCGAGTGCTTGCTGACGAGGACAAGTTCTTCAAGACCTCCGACGACCGCTATGGCCTGCGTGAGTGGCTGCTTATCGTCGACTCCGACGAAGAGGAAGACATCATTTTCGACAACGATCTCTCCGAAGAGCAGATCGCGGCGCTGGAGCCGCAGGCGACGAAGGTCGATCTCGGATCGGATGCCATCGCCACCATGGTCGGCAAGTTCATCGAGGGAGTCGGGTCCCCCGTGGACAACCGCTACCTCAGCCTCTTCCGGTGGAGAGTCCTCGGCGACAGCTTCGATGCCGTCGCCTTCTTCGAGGAGTTGTACCACAACAAGAACCTCGTATGGCTCTCCGATCACAGTTGGGCCACGAAGAAGATGGCGGAGGAGTACGACCGCATCCTCGGCGACATGGCTGACAGGATCGCGGAGGAATTGATGGAGGAGGCCCCGGTCGAGGCCGTCGAGAAGGCGGCCGTCGAGGAGGACATGCCTCCGGTGCTCTCCCTCACGATCTCCGACGCCGACCTCGAGGAGGTCGTCCAGATCATCAAGGAGACCGGCGAGTCGCGCATCAGCACGATTCTCGACCGCATCTTCGAGATATCGCCTCGCGACCGTGAGTATGCCATCGCCGCCGAGGGACTGAATGATGCAATGCGGACCGATCCGCGCCTGGCCTGGGTAGGCACCGAGCGCTGGCGGATGGCAGACACCGTTCCGGCGTACGTGTCGGAAGTGCCGGCGGATCTGTTGATCCCGAAGCTGTCGTTCGAAACCGTCGAGGGCGAACAGATCGATATCGAGCTCGAGGATGACGGTCTCGAAGGCACATTGGCGACCGAGATCCACAACCCGTTGGTTCAGGATGTCGGCGATCAGGACGAGGTTACCGAGTTGGACGAGCTTCCGACTCCGATCGAGTCCGTGAGATGCGTATTGACGGCGCACCACCACAAGCTGGGCACGTTCCCGCTCTGCCAGATACCGAAGACATTCTTCCCGTTCGGGCCGCATCTGATCGAGCTGACCCTGATCGGCGAGGGCGATCGGCGGGCGAACATTTGGGTCAACCGCGAGACCGGCCTGATCTACGACATGGGCGACTGGTACACCGATGACATGCCGGAATCCGGCGCGGTATTTGAACTGCTGAAGACCGACAAGCCTGATCAGTTCCAATTCGTCTTCAACAATCAGACCGACCCGCTGGTGTTCGTGGCTCAGCCTCGCATCGAGGAACTGCTCGAACTCTCGGAGGAAGCCGGGGAGTCGATGTCCACCTTCGACATCATGCGGCGGATCATCGCTCACCACACAAAGGGCGTGCCGTTCGTTACGCTGTTCACCGAGGTGAACCTCGTCCGCCGGACCACGAGGCGCATGGTAGCATCGATACTCAGCTCGTACTACGCCTTCTACCAGAGAGGCAAGTCCGCCCTCTGGCTGGTGGACGAGAAGAAGGTCGATCAGGGCTTCAAGCGAGCCAAGAGGAAGTACATCCGGAAGTAGACCCTGGAGTATTGGAGTAATGGAGTGGTGGAATGCTGGAGTACTGGAGTACTGGATTCTTCCCAACACTCCAATACTCCGTCACTCCATTTCCTTAAGGTATTGCCATGGACAACGTGAGAGTACGATTCGCACCGAGCCCGACCGGCTCGCCACATATCGGCAGTGTCCGCACGGCCATCTACAACTGGCTGTACGCAAAGCACACGGGAGGCACGTTCATCCTCCGCGTCGAGGACACGGACCGCGCGCGCTTCGTGCCGGGCTCGACCGAGGAGATCATGGAGAGCCTCCGGTGGCTCGGCATCGAGATCGATGAAGGCCCGGGGATCGGCGGCTCATTCGGACCGTATCTGCAGACCGAGCGGATCGGGATATATCAGAAGTATGCTCGGCAACTGCTCGACGAGGGCAAGGCGTACTACTGCTTCTGCGCCCCCGAACGGCTCGATGAGATGCGCAAAGCTCAGGAGGCGGCCAAGCAGCCGACCGGGTACGATCGCCTCTGCCTGCAGTTGTCGCCGGAGGAGACCGCGAAGAGGTTGGAGGAGGGCGCGCCGGCCGTGATCCGGTTCAAGGTGCCGCAGGAGGGTACGACTACCTTCCACGACGTGGTGCGCGGTGACATTACGTTCGAGAACCGGCTGATCGACGATTTCGTCATTATCAAGTCCGACGGCTACCCGACCTACCAGTTCGCCAGCGTGGTCGATGACCACCTGATGGAGATCTCGCACGTCATCCGCGGCGAGGAGTGGATATCGAGCACCCCGAAGCACGTCCTGGAGTACCAGGCGTTCGGCTGGGAGATGCCGGTGTTCGCCCACGCTCCGTTGCTCGTCGGGCCGGACCGCGCGAAGCTCGGGAAGCGCCACGGGTCCGTGAAGTTCATGGATTTCATCGAGCAGGGGTTCGTGCGTGAGGCGATCATCAACTTCGTTACTCTGCTCGGCTGGACTCCCGGCTCGGATGAGGAGATCTTCTCGGTGGATGAGCTGATCGAGAAGTTCACCCTGGAGGGCATCGTGAACCACCCCGTGGTTTTCGACCGCGAGAAGATGACCTGGATGAACGGCGTCTACATCCGCGCGATGGAGATTGGCAAGCTCACCGACCTCTGCCTGCCCTACTTGCAGAAGGCCGGGCTGACGCCCGAGAACCCGACGCCGGAGTGCATCGAGTACGTCAGGCAGGTAGTCGCGCTCGCCCAGGACCGGCTTAAGCTCCTCTCCGAGATCGTGGAACTGACGGACTTCTTTTTCATCGATGAGCCGCCGTATGACGAGAAGGGTGTGAGCAAGTGGCTTCGGAAGGACTACGCACCCGAGTTCCTCTCACACCTCATTCCCGCGCTCGAAGGGCTGTCGGACTTCACCGTCGAGGCGATCGACGAGTGCGTCCGTAAGGTCGGCGAAGAGATCGGTCAGTCGGGTGGGGCGATCATCCACCCGGTCCGCATGGCGGTTACCGGCCGCATGGTCGGTCCCGGCCTCTTCGAAACGATGTCCGTTCTCGGCAGGGACAGAGTGATCTTCCGCCTGAAGCGCACCCTCGAACTGCTCCAGGCATCATAGCCCTTGTAGGAGCAGCTTCCAGCTGCGATGGATTGTTTCGCAGCTGGAAGCTGCTCCTACAACTGCTCCTACAAAGGATTCCCTCGCGCTCCGTCGAACTCTACCGTGACCCGGTCGTGCCTCAAGCCGGGAGGCTACCCCCCCATGGAGAATGATTGCATCCTATGAGACCCAGGTGCCTGACCATGTTCATCCGGCTTGCGGAAATGCTTCTTGCGATCGGTGTGATCTCCATCGTCCTCTCGGCGGGAGCCCTCGCGGCCCGCGAACATCCGAGCCTCTACCTGACCGCCAGGGATGTCGAGCGCGCGAGGCTCAACATCGAGCGGTTCCCGTGGGCGAGCGCGGCCTTCGACGCGATCAAGGCCGAGGCGGATCAGTGGGCCGCCAAGTCACCCGATGAGCTTCGCGCGCTGATCCCTCCCCAGGGGGCGAAGTACGCTTACGGGTTTGCGGGCTGTCCGGAGTGCCGCTCCAGTTGGACACTCTGGGGAGTCGGCGGCTTGTGCGACTTCAGTAAGCCGCGATCGATCACCTGTCCGAAGTGCCGTCGGACCTTCCCCGACGAGAAGCATCCCGACAACGGCGACGGCTGGAAAGATCCCTCCGACGGCAAGATGTACTACTTCGTCGGCTGCTACAACTCCTATGTGGCGCAGACGATCACCCTGAAGGCGCTCAACGATCTGTCCAACGCTTACGCGATCACGGGCGACGAGGAGTATGCTCGTGCGGCGGCTGCTCTGTTCGATGCGCTCGCGTACGTATACCCGACGTGCACCATCGGCTCCATCGACTACCCCGGAGCGCCGGGCGGACGATTCGAGAGGACGCTCTACCAGGTCGCTCGCGTTCTGGTGCACTTCTCGCGCTACTACGACCTGCTGCACGGCAGCGCCGCCATGTCCGCAAAGTCGGCATACGGCGACATGTCGGTGATGCGGCACGTCGAGGACAACATCCTCCGCAACGCATCGGCGTATTGCATGGAGCACCTCAAGGGCGGCGCGAACGGTCTCACGAACGGCGCGGCGGACTTCCTGCGCGGCGTGCTGGTCGTCGGCCTGCTGCTCGATATCCCGGAATACATCGAGTACGGTCTGAACGGCCCGTACTCGATCTCCAACTTCCTGAGCAACAACCTCGACCGCGACGGACAGTACTACGAGACCTCCGCAGGCTACTCCAGCCACGCGCTGAACCTCTACGTCGATATGGCCGAGATGCTGACCAACTATCGGAGCGAGAAGTATCCGAACGGCATCAATCTCTACACCCATCCGAAGTTCTCACGCGCACTGGTCTACAGCCACCTCGACATCCTCTGCGCCGGTCACTCTCCCCGCTACGGTGACTGGGCGCCCGACGTGACCAAGCTCGAGGTTGAGCCGCTCTATGCGGAAGCCTACGCGGGCGCGGAGAGGCTGTTTCGGCGGGCGGACTCGGATGACGCGCGCGGGAAGTGGGCTTTGATACTGACCTCCCTTTGCTCCGGCGATGTCGAGGCCGTGAGGACGAGCGGGCCGGCATACATGAAGACATGGCTGCTCTACCACGCTGAGCCTGTGCCGGCGACTTCGAGCCAGGGATATGACTTTGGGCGCTCGATCGTGCTGGACAGCAAGGGCATGGCAGTCCTCCGCTCCGGTCACGGTCCGGGAGGCCGCGCGGCGTTCATGCGATATGGGCCGTCGGTCTGCCACGGTCATATGGACGACCTGAACCTGAACTTCTTCGCGCTCGGGCGGGAACTCACCTATGACATCGGCTACTCCCTCGGGAGCGCTCACGTCCAGACCGGCTGGGCGAAGCAGACGGCGAGCCACAACCTGGTCGTCGTGAACGAGAAGTCCCAGATCAGCGGACCGACCGGCGGGAGTCTGCATCTTTTCGCCGATTCTGATATGGTGCGGATGACCGAGGCGTCCTCGGAGGCTTCGTATAAGTCAGAGAACGTCTCGCTCTACCGTCGGACTCTGGCGCTGATCGACAGTGGTGACGACAACTCTTACCTCGTCGATATCTTCCGTGTCCACGGCGGGGACCGGCATGACTTGATGTGGCATGCTCTCGGAGACAGGTTGAGCATCGAAGGCGCGGAACTGGGCGAGGTCGAGCCGGGGAGTCTCGCAGGCCCGGACATCGAGTGGGGCAGCAGAATCGGCCCCGACGGCGATGTGAACGGCGAGGTCGCCAGGGGCCCGTATTGGGTCGCACCGCCGAAGAACGGGTACGGTTTCCTGTACGAGGTCAGGCGCGGTGAGGTGAGAGAGCAGTGTGCCGCCGTATGGGATGTCGATGCAGACGCGGGCGAGTCTCTGCGGATAGACCTGCTCCCCCCGGGTGACGCGGAGTTGGTGACTGCGCGGGGGCCGGGGATACTCCCGAGGTTGCCGCACGCCAGGTTCGCCATCCTTCGCAGGAAAGGCGTCGACCTGGAGTCATCGTTTGCCAGCGTGCTCCAGCCGATCAAGACGTCCAATCCGGTGGAGAGAGTGCGCCGGCTCCGGACCGACGACGATTCCTCATCTCCGGTCGGTGTCGAGGTCTCTCTCAAGGGCGGCCGGACCGACTGCATCCTGTCGGCCATCGACGGCTCGAAGGTACACAAGTTCGGCGAGATCGCCTTGAGCGGCCGGTTTGCCTTCGTCAGCCTGCACGACGGCGGTCTGCGCAAGGCCCTGCTCACCGGCTCGCGCTCGGTTGCGGCGAAGGACTGGGAAGTCGCCGCGGAGCGCGCCTCGTACTGGGGCAGGGTGGATGCCGTCGATTTGGCGAAGTGCACGATCACGACCACCCGTGAGCTTCCCACCGACGGGTCGCTCGTCGGGCGCAAGGTCTACGTCGATCGGCGGGACTACAGCCGCAAGTCGTGTTTCGGCATTCGCTCGGTGGAGAGGGTCGGCGCCGAGTACGTGATCCATCTCGACACGGACACGCTCGAGCTCGGGCGAGGCTACGTGAGCACGGAGGAGCAGCCCGGCCTGCATGAGCTGAAAAACATCGTCCCACTCGAGAAATCGACGTCCTGCCAGCGCACCAACACCGGTTTCTTCAAGGGGAAGCCGCTGGTCGCCGGCGACGGGACCACCGCCCCGATCATGGATGTCATCGCCGCGCACGGGAAGAAGACCATCCTCGTGCCCGATCCTTTGCAGTTCGGTAAGGGCCGGGACCTGGCGATCTACGAGATCCAGGCGGGCGATACCTTCGAGATCCCCACGACCGTGGACGTCACGATCGACGACACTACGATCAGCGCCGACTGCGCGTGCCGCGCGTCACTCCGCATCGGGGAACAGGTCTACCTCCTTCAGCCGGGGAAGACGATGGCGCGGCTGAGGTAGTCACGCGGCGGTCCGGCTTTGACGATCGGAAACGCAAAAGGGCCGGATGGACTATCCATCCGGCCCTTGATTGCTTGTTCCAAAGGTAGTACTACTTGCCGCGGAAGTCGGCCTCCGGGACCATCTCGATCGCCTTGACCTTGGGAGGGCACTCCTCGGCACAGATGCCGCAGCCCTTGCAGTGATCCAGGTCGATCCCGGTCATCTTGCCCTCTTCGTTGACGATGATCGAGCTGTCCGGGCAGTATGCCCAGCAGACCAGGCAGCTGATGCACTTCTCGGAGTTCCATATCGGCCGCTCGATGCGCCAGTCTCCGCTCAGATACTTCTCTGCACTCCCGGCTTCCTTGAGTATACCCCCGATCGGGAGGTCACGCCAGCCGGCCTCTTTCGAGACTTCCTTCTTGTCCTGCTTAGTGTCTGTGGCCACTGTCTTCTCCTCGTATTCGAGCCCGGGTCGATGCGGTGGTGCCCCCGGTGCGAATTGCTTCGTTCCCTGAAACTCACGGCTGAGATCAGAGCAAACCACAACAGTGTACCAAAACACGTACATGCTGGTCAAGTGCTTCCGGCCTGACATGCGGATCGGCACTTGGCCGCTGCCCGGCAACAGACCAAGCGCACGGTTTGACGACCGTTCCTCGAGGGTAAGGAACCAATGTACTGGACTAGATCACGAGAGCAGTCGAGTCCGGATGGAAGGCAAGGTGATGTCGGATGAGTATCAGATTGGGCAAGATCGCTGGCATCCCGATTAGTATCGATGCCAGTTGGTTTATCATTCTGGCCCTGATCATATACGTGCTCGCGGTGTCCTACTTTCCGGTTGTGGACCCGGACCTGTCCGTCGCCATGAGGTGGTTCGGCGGTGCGATTGCGGCTCTGCTGTTGTTCGGCAGCGTGCTCCTGCATGAATTGGCGCACAGCATCGTGGCGATGAGGAACGGCATAGACATCGGCGGGATCAACCTGTTCATCTTCGGCGGCGTGTCGAGGATGCGCAGCGAGCCAAGGTCCCCGGAGATCGAGTTCAAGATGGCGGTGGCGGGCCCGGCGACGAGCATCGTGCTTGCCGGTGTGCTCTGGGGACTGCTCGCACTCGGCGGCCAGCCATGGTTCGGCCGGTTAGGCGCGCTGGTCATCGGGTACCTCGCGCTGATCAACCTGGTGCTAGGCATCTTCAACCTGCTGCCCGGGTTCCCGCTCGACGGCGGACGCGTATTCCGCGCGATCCTCTGGGGCGCGACGGGCAGTCTGGAGAAGGCCACGAGATGGGCGTCCTTCACGGGCCAGGGGTTCGCGTACCTGTTCATCTTCGGCGGATTCTGGATGATGTTGTTCGGGGGATTTCTGAACGGCCTGTGGCTGGTGTTCATCGGATGGTTCCTGAACAACGCCGCCCAGCAGAGCTACCAGCAGGTCCAGCTACGGAATGCGCTGTCCGGCGTGGACGTGCACAGAGTCATGACCACGGACTTCCCTCACCTGGACCCGAATCTCACCATCGACGAGTTCGTTCACGAGTACCTTCTGAAGTATGACTACAGCACGTTCCCGGTCACTGAGGGCGACAGGTTCCTCGGTGTGGTGACCATGAACGAGGTCAGGGATATCCCGCGGGAGCGCTGGGCGGATACCGTGCTGCAGGACGTTGTGAAGTGTCCCGAGGATGAGCGGGTGATCAAGTGCACGGATGACGCATTCGACGCGCTCATGCACATGGCCGAGGAAAACGCTCGCCGAATGCTGGTCATGTGCGAGGGGCGTCTGGAGGGCGTGGTCACCCAGGAGAGCATCGTCAACCTGGTGCGCACCAAGATGCAGCTCGGGATGTGAGCATCTCCGGCGGAGGCACATGCAGATAAGCCGGCCCTCGACGGGCCGGCTTTGTTGTCCGCTTGCGCGGTGTGTGTTCAACTTCAGGGATCAGTTCTCCGCTATTCCCTACCTCTCCAGCCAAAGGTTCGCTCGGCCAGGTTGATCAAATAGCCCAGGAGCCCGTCTCGCCGCTCGGGATTCCAGTCGTAGCCGGAACCGTCCTTTTTGTTGGCAGGTAGCTCCGACTGGAAGAACTTCTGCAGTTCCCTGAGAAGATGGATCTTGTTCTCCTCGGGCAAGTCCTCGGCTCGTCTGACCCCGGAGGCGGTGAAGTGGCGCTCGATGATCTCGATCGCCTTGTTCGACAACGCCTGAGGCACATCCGGAACTGATTGGTAGATCTTCCTCACAGACACTCTCCGGTGACTCAGCCTAGACGACTGCAGTCAGGTCGGATACCAGATTCACCCGCTGCTGAGGGCAGAGTCCCGCCGGGTTCAGGTCATGGCCCTGGTAGATTGATTCATAATCGAGGTGGCGGTCAATGACCTTGGCCATCTCGTTGGATTTCGCGACCAGCGTATCCCAATCCGGCACTACCGGCAGCGGCAGCTCATCAGTGTCCGGAAGTTCGATCATCCTGTCCACTTCGTGCGGAGATATGCCGATTCTCTCACGCATCTGAATCACCTCGCTTTCCTGGGTTGTTCATGGTCTACCCAGTCGTACTGCTATGTAAACCGGACAGACTCGGCAGTAGGTACTGTCCATCCGAAACCCGTACGGAGCGCGAGACGCTCTGGAAAACCCCGGCTCTTGAGAGGATTTACATACGCGTCGAGCCGCCGAGAGGAATCACCCGGAGCGGCATAGAACCATCCCTAGTGGAGGTCGCTCCCACCGGGAGCGCTCCGTGACGCAAGCTATGCTTAGACGAGACAAATACCTGACCATATTCGCGTTCCTGGCACCGGCGGTGGTGCTCTATGCCGCCTTCTTCCTCTTCCCGATGGCACAGGCGTTCTACATCGCCATGTTTCGGTGGAGAGGGCTCTCGATGAACAGGCAGTTCGTCGGGCTGGAGAACTTCCGAGGGCTCCTGTTCGACGATCCGGTCTTCTGGATCGCCCTGAAGCACAATCTGACCTTTCTCGTCGCGTCGCTGCTGATCGTGATCCCGCTGGCATTGCTCATCGCCGTAGTGCTGAGCCGGCGAGTGCGCGGATCGGGGAGCTACCGGGCGGTCTTCCTGTTCCCGAATATGATCTCAGTCGTCGCAGTGGCCGTCCTCTGGTCGTTCGTCTACCATCCTCGCATGGGGATACTGAACGCATTCCTGACGACCATCGGCTTCGACAAGTATGCATCCACCGGATGGCTCGGCGAGCCGGACAAGGCATTGCCCGCGCTGATCGCGACGACCATCTGGTACTCGATGGGCTTCTACATCGTGCTCTTCCTGGCAGGCGTTCAGAGCATCCCGCAGACCTTCTACGAGGCCGCGTGGATCGACGGGGCGAACAACTGGCAGTCGTTCCGGAATGTGACGCTGCCGCTGGTGTGGGAGATCCTCAAGATGGCGATTGTCTACCTGATCATCCACACGCTGAACATCTTCGGCCTGGTGTTCATCATGACCGACGGCGGCCCGAACAACCATACGGAGGTCATGCTCAGCTACCTGTACCGGCTGGCATTCGAGGAGAGTAACTTCGGCTACGCGACCGCGCTCGGAGTCGTAGCCTTCCTGATCATCTTTATCATCTCGGTCGCCTCCATCCGCCTGATGCGGCGGGAGGTCGTGGAGTACTAGGGGCCTGTAATCAGTAACCAGTGACCAGTAATCAGTGACCAGTACAAGGCGCTCTCCGCACTGGATACTGGTTACTGATTACTGATCACCGATCACCGAAACCATGGGCAAGAAGCGAACTAGATCCGGCATATCGGCACTCGGCATCCTGAAGAGCGGACTGCTTCACGGAATGCTGCTCATCTACGCCGTCATCGTCATCTATCCGATGGTGTGGCTCGTCTCGGCATCGCTCAAGACGTCGATGGAGTTGTTTGAGAACCCCTGGACGCTGCCCGAGGCGATGCAGTGGGTGAACTACGCCAATGCCTGGACAGAGGCGGGGATCGGGCAGTACTTCGCGAACAGCGTGTTCGTCACCTCGGTGTCCATGTTCTTCATCTTGCTCATCGGATCGATGGCCGCATATGCGCTCGCGCGCTTCGTGTTCCCCGGCAGTTCGGCCATCCATACCGCCTTTGTCAGCGGCATGATGTTCCCGGTCTTCCTGAGCATCGTTCCGCTGTTCCTCATGCTGAGGGGGCTCGGCATGTGGAACAACTACTTCGGCCTGATCACCGCCTACGTGGCATACTCGCTGTCATTCACCGTGTTCATCATGACCGGTTTCTTCAAGACGCTCCCCGGAGAGCTTGCGGAAGCCGGGCTCATCGACGGATGTTCGCAGTTCACCGCTTTCTGGCGGATCATGCTCCCCCTGGCGAAACCGGGGCTGATCACCGCGGGGATCTTCAACTTCTTCGGCATTTGGAACGAGTACCCGCTCGCCCTGGTAATCATCGCCGACAGCAACCTCCGCACGCTTCCGCTCGGCATCGCCAACCTCATGATGGTCCAGCACTACGAGACCGACTGGGGCGCGCTATTCGCCGGCCTGGTGATGGTCATGCTGCCGACTCTCATCGTCTACATGATCTTCCAGCGCCAGATCACGGCAGGCCTCACCGCCGGCGCTCTCAAGGGGTAAAAAAAGAGCCCGCTCTCGCGAACGGGCTGCCTCATGGGGGATGGCAACGGCCGACGATCATGGTTCGTCGGCGCACATCAGTATGAAGAAGCATAAGTATGCAATCGGCGCTCATCCACTCCACCCGCATGGAGTGAACCCGAGCACCAATTCGTTTGACTGCTTGATACCTCGTAATGTTCCCAGGATGGCGCAAAAAAGAGGCCTGTACGTGACGAATTCACGCACAGGCCTCTTGTAGAGATGCCTTTGCGGAGGGCCTGTCCGTCGTTCCGGCGGCCGCCGAAACCGGTTAACCAGCCCTAAACGCAAGGTTGGAAGGAGTAGAGTACGTAGTGATATATTGCAAGAACCGTGCCATTCGGCGCGGCCGGATCAACAATTCTTCGAAACAAGCCTGCAGGAGAACCACTCGGAGTATATTCGGTAGCCAAGCGACTTGGCGGTGCGGACGGAGGCGATGTTGTGCGCATCCACGCGGTACAGCGGCACTCGCCCCGAATCCTGAACGGCCTTCGTGACCGCCGAAACGCACGATTTCCCATACCCGCGTCCCCGGTATTCCTCGCCCGTGAGGATCAGCACCTCGCCGACTTCCTTTTGCATGTAGGGCACTCGGTACTCGGCGGCAAACGAGACGTAGTAGCCGTGCCTCTGGATCCCGTATGCGGTGCCGTTCTCGACCGACCAGGCTATGTTGTCCCACATGTACTTGAGCATCCGCTCGTCGCCCGCCAGCAGCATCAGTTTGTGGCGCTCGTCGGGCATTATCTGGCGGACCTCATAGTTTGGGTGGAATCTCAGGGACTTCGGTGTGCTGTAGAATACGAAGCCGGTGAACGGCTGAATGTTTCCAAGGTGAGACAGCTTGTTTCGGGTGAGGGTGACCATCTGCTCCTGGAATATCGGATCGAAGATGATCGAGGGATCCGCGTTCGGCGGCACGATCTTCTCTGCTTGATCGAGCAGGGCGAGGTGGACGGAGATCACCCCGCGGCGGAATGCAGTCCCGGCGAGCACCAGGCGGACATATTCCCAGAACGTATCCTCTATCTCCCTCATCGGTGAGGATACGAGCCTGACCGTCCCGGGCTCGACCGTACGGCGGTCCGTGCCCAGGTACAGGGAGAAGTATCGGTCTAGGATCGAGACGACATCGTCCACAGCGCAACAACCCTACTGGTCTCTTTACCAGGATGATACCACAAACGCGAGCCCATTTTCTATTGCTCGTCGAGTCATACGGGGCGCTTCTCTATGACGCTGATACCGGTCCTCATACGTCTCCGGTTCTCATCAGTGAGGGGCGCGCTCCAGCTTATGATGCTGATCCCGCGCTTGCTGGCCTCATCGTAGAGCGCATCGAGATCCTGCATGTCGGGATTGCCGAAGTTCACGCCGTACACTCCCGGCGTGTCGAGGATATGCGGCAGGATCTGGTGTCCCTTGCCGCAGTAGTGGATCCACCCGCCGCCGAATTCCGCGAGCACCCGCTCGTTGTACGGCCTGCAGAACTCCAGATACGCAGACGGAGAGATGTTCGTTGGCGCGTCCTCGCAGATGCGTATCCCTCCGCGGACCTTAGCCATGGAGTGGAAGCTCCAGTCGTTGCCCTCGCCGATCAGTTCCTTCTGCACCTGGGTGAATCGGCTGTAGGTCTGAGTGACGAGATCGAGCAACCGGTGCACGAGGTCCGGGTTGTCGTACATCTCGGTATAGATGCGGTGGCCCATGACGAGGTGGGCGATGTCGAACGGCCCCTGCGTGTCGCAGATGAAGACCCGGACCGCCTTGCTCAGGTTCGGGTACTTCGCCAGCGTGTCGAGGTAGAAGCGCTCCGTCTCCAGCACGCGCGGCCCGAGACCAGTGGTGGTTACGTCGGGAACGCCCCGGTCGAGCGCTTCGAGCAGCTCCGTCTCCGACAGCGGCTCGCACCACGGCATGTTGTTCATCGTGAGAGAGATCCTGCAGCCGAACATCGAGGCGACCGTACCGACCCCGTAGTTCGCGCGGATTGTGTACATGCGATCGTCCCGCAGTCTCGCGCCGACGTACACGCCTCCCAGCTCGTTGATGAGCATCTTCTCGATGTCGTGAAAAGCCTCGGAGTAGGGGGACCCCTGCCATCCCTTGGCGCCGCTTGCATCGATCCGCGGCAAGCTCGGAACATCTCTGTACGAGAACGCATCCTCCAGAAGCCGCTCGGACTCGGCAACGTGCGCCGGATCTACGATGGCGTCGAGTTCCTCAAGTCGTCGCTCCAGGTCGGGTACGGGCATTGGTCAACTCCGTTGTAGAGTGTGGGAGTCCGGACTCGCCTACACCCCCACACTCCCATACATGCTTAGGACAGGCTCTTGATGGCGTTCTCCATGATGTCGAGGCCCTTGTTCAGCAACTCCTCGGAGATCACGAGCGGCGGGGCGATGCGGATCACGTTGCCGTAGAACCCGATCGGCGCGATCATGATCAGGCCGCTGCGGTAGGCCCTGTCGATGATCTTTGCGGTCGTCTCCGCGTCGGGAGTCTTGCTTGCCTTGTCCTTCACGATCTCGACGCCCGCGACCAGTCCCATGCTGCGGACATCGCCGACCATCTCGTACTTGCGCATCATATCGTTCAGGCGGTCGAGCATCACCTGGCCGGACTTCGCGGACTTCTCGACGAGCTTCTCCTCCTCGATTACCTCGATCGATGTCAGCGCCGCCCTGGAGCAGAGCGGATTCCCTCCACTGGTGCTCGACATGCTGCCCGGCTCGAGGACATCGAAGATGCGGGATTCGCCGACGAGAGCGGAGATCGGTACACCGCTTCCGATTCCCTTGCCGAGGGTCAGCAGGTTCGGCTTGATGCCCCAGTGTTCGTACGCGAACATCTTGCCGGTCCGTCCGAACGACGACTGCACCTCGTCCAGGATGAAGATGATGTCCCGGTCCTTGCACCACTTCTTCAGGCGCTGCATGTAGTCGCCCGGCGGGATGATCGATCCCGCGCCGCCCTGGTAGGACTCGGTGATCAGCGCGCCGACGTTGCCTGTGCTCTCTGTCTCGACGAGGCGGTCGAGGTAGCGGAGACACGTGAAGTTGCAGTCTGGGTATTTCTGGTCGAAGACACATCTGTAGCAGTAGGCGTTCGGCGCGTGGAGGACTCCGGGCACCATCGGGCCAAAGTTGCGCTTGACGCCCTGCTTGCCGCCGACGCTCATCGCCATGTACGTGCGGCCGTGGAACGCTCCGTGGAACGCGATGATCTCGTACTTGCCGGTGTATCTGCGCGCGACCTTCATCGCGGACTCGGTTGCCTCAGCGCCGGTGGAGAGGATGAACGCCTTGTCGAGGTTATCGCAGGTGATATCGACCAGCTTCTTGGCGAGCTGAACACGCCAGGGGTTAACGAAGTCGTAGGAGTTCATGACCTCGGTGGCCTGTTCCTGGACGGCCTTCACCTGCTTGGGATGGCAGTGGCCGATATTCGTCACCAGCACGCCGGAGGTGAAGTCGATGAACGTATTCCCATCGACATCCTCGACGACCGCTCCCTCGGCGCTCCGCCAGACGGCGGGCACCTGGTCGGACATCGAGTTCGGCTCATACTGCTTGGACATTTCGATGAATCGCTGAGCTTTCGGCCCCGGAAGCTCAGTCTTGATGCTTGGTACGGACATGGTGTTCTCCTCTAGTTCTTGCGGCTCGATCAGAGCTTCACGATCTCGCCTGTCTCCATGCTCTTATGGATGCCCGCACAGATGCGGGTGACCTCGCGGCCGTCCTCACCCGATGGATACTTGCCGGCAAGCTCTTCCAGCGTGCCGCCGTTCTTCAGGAACTCGACATTATACGCGAAGTCAGCGATGCTCTCGACGCCGTAGCCCCTGTATATGGTTCGACCGTACTTGTCTTTTTCCTCGCGCATGAAGTTGTTGTTCCAGGTGCGCATGCCGTCGTCCTGGAAGCACGATCGGTCGCCGCGATCCTGGCTGTCTACCTCCCACAGCCCGTCCGTGCCGACGATGCGCATCCCCTGGTTGACGATGGCCTCGAACTTGCGCGGGATGATCCAGGAGACATCGAACGCAAACGTCGCGCCGTTCTTGAACACCACCTTGGCGCTCGCCGAGTCATACATGTCGATGCCGAACTCGCCGAGCAGCTTCTTCTTGCTTCCGGTGGCATACACGGTGTCGCCGTCCGACTTGATGATCCATCGAACGAGATCGACGAAGTGGCTGCCGAGGAACCACACCGGCGAGCCGTGCGGAGCCCAATGGGGGAACCAGTCGACCGGCACCTCTATGCGGTCCTCCATGTAGCAATGGCCGTAGAGCACCTGACCGATCTTGCCCGCGCGGACTCCGGCCTCGACCGCCAGGTGATCCGGGTCATAGCGCTTGTGGAAGTCCACCTGGAGCATGACGTTGTTCCTCTTTGCCGTCTCGATCATCTCGGTGCAGCCCTCGACGGTCACGTCGAGCGGCTTCTCGCAGAGGATGTGCTTGCCCTGGTTTGCGGCGTAGACCGCTATCTCGCGGTGGAGAAAATCCGGGGTAACTACGGTGACGCCGTCGATGTCTTCCTTCTTCAGCATCTCCTTGTAGTCGAGGTAGCCCTTGACGCCGTACATCGGCTCGTAGAGATCGATCTCGGCCTGCTTGACGGTGCTGAACCCCTTCAGTTCGGCGACTCCGAGCATCTCGAGCTGTTTGAACGTCTTCAGATGGACTTCGCCGAACTTGCCGGCGCCTATGACTGCGATCTTGACTGGCATATGCCCCCTCCTGATGCTTCTCTGTGTCCGTAGGGGAGGCCTTCAACGCCCCCCCCGGTGCCGGTGTTGTAGGAGCGGCTTCCGATCCGCGATGAACGGGCGCATTGTAGGAGCGGCTTCCAGCCGCGATGACCCGGCGTATCGTAGGAGCGGCTTCCCAGCCGCGATCGCAGCTGGAAGCTGCTCCTACACGATCTGATCGCAGCTGGAAGCTGCTCCTACATGGCTTGATCGCAACTGGAAGCTGCTCCTACAACGAACGGACGACCGCAGAGAGATTGCCCCTACGACAATAGACCGTAGACCGTCAGACGTCGAGAACGCCGCCGGTCTACGGTCTACAGTGTACTGTCTACCGTCTTGGTCTATATTAACCTATGACCAGGCTGTCGAGCAACCCGCTGATGCTGATCTCGCATCCCGCCATGACGGTATCCGCGCCGCCGTAGTAGATGAGCAGCCGGTCATCCTCCTGGATCGCGCCGCACGTGAAGCAGACGTTCGGCACGAAGCCTTCCTTCTCATACGGCTCCTCGGGACTGAGGATCGGCTCGGCGCCGCGCGCAATGATCTCGTGAGGCTCATCAGGCGCCAGCAACAGCGCGCCGAGGTGATAGTAGTTGTCCGGCGTCGCCCCGTGGTAGATCTCCAGCCAGCCGCGTTCCGTCTTGATCGGCACGGCTCCGGCTCCGATGCGCCCGCTGTCCCACGCGTCCTCGCGGATGCCCATGAGGAAGTAGTGCTCACCCCAGGACATCAGGTCCGGCGAGTATGCGACCCACATGTTGGGAGCGCCGAACATGCGCGGGACGGGGCGGTGAAGCGCAACGTAGCGGCCGTCCACCTTCTCCGGGAAGATCGCCACATCCAGGTTTTCCGGGGCGAAGATGATGCCCTTCTTCTCGTAGGTCTGCCAGTCCGTCGTGGTGGCGAGGCTGACGCATATCCCGTTGGGCGCGACGCTCTTGTAGGCGATGTAGTAAGTGCCGTCGATCTCGGTGACGCGAGGGTCCTCCAGACCGTAGGCCTCCGACGGACGATCCGGTACGAGCGCCGGCTTCGAGTCTACGGTGAAGTTGATGCCGTCCTTGCTCCTGGCGACCCTGAGGTGAGAGATCGATGTGAGCATCACGCCCTTGGGGGTCACGATCGCCCTCGGGTCCCGGAAGTCCATGCTGCGGTCTTCCTTCGAGAACTCCTTGACGCATATCTCACCGGCCTCGAGAACAGGAACGCGTGCGACTCTTTCATCGCTCCTGGCCCACTCCGCCACTCGGAGCAGCATGATGATCTCGTCCTTGTACCTTGCGACACCCGCGTTGAAGACGCAGACCACCTCGAACTCGGGTCTGGTAGGTGGCACATCCGCCGGTGTGATCAACGGGTTCTGCGGAAAACGTACCACTTTCATAGGCAACTCCTCGGTTGTGTAATCAACGGCAGGTAACCGGTGATCGGTGATCGGTGACCAGCGGCCGGTATGCAGTAACCAGTAGCCAGTATTCAGTTCCACTCGGCGCTAGCCACTGGTTACCGATTACTGTTCACTGTTCACTGGCCACTGGCTACCGGTACGCCGGCAGCATGTCTCCATGCGCCTCGATCAGATCGTCCACAAGTGAATAGATCTCGTCTATCGTCAACTCCGCCGCGGTATGCGGATCGAGCATGGCGGCGTGGTATATATGCTCTTTCTTACCCGTTAGGGCGGCTTCTACAGTCAATTCCTGCACATTCACGTTCGTGCGCACCAGCGCGGCCAACTGGAGCGGCAAGTCGCCGACGTAGGTTGGTTGAACCCCGTTCTTGTCGACCAGGCACGGCACCTCGACACAGCACTCGTCAGGCAGGTTGGTGATGTGTCCGTGGTTCAGTACGTTGCCGTAGATGACGCGCTTCACGTCGGTTTCCATAGAGTGGATGATCAGAGAGCCGTACTCGGCGCTGCGATGGACCTCCATCTTCTGGTCGCTCAACATCTCATCGCGGGTGCGCTCCCAGCTCGCATTCTGGTCCTCGCAGCGTCGGATGTACTCGTCGATCGGCACCGCGAACCGCTCGATCAGGTCTTCCCTGTCACGCCGGATGAAGTACGGCACGTATTCCGCGCCGTGCTCGCTCGACTCTGCGCCGAAATACCCAAAGCGCTTGAACAACTCGAAGCGCACACGATCATGATTACCCCAATCAGGGCTCTCGATAGTCTTGCGAAGCAGGGGATAGAGGTCCTCACCGTTCCGTTCGAGCTTGATAAAGAACGCTAGGTGGTTCACACCGGCTGCTATGAAGTTGATCTCCTCCCGGGGAATCCCGAGGTAACGGGACAATGCCGATGACGTGGCCTGAATGCCGTGGCAGAGGCCGACGGTGCGGATCTTGGTACCCTTCAGCATCGCCATCGTGTTCATCGCCATCGGGTTGACGTAGTTGAGGAACATCACGTTCGGGCATAGCTCCTCCATCTCATGCCCCATCTCGATCATCATGGGGATGGTGCGGAGCGCGCGGAAGATGCCGCCGATACCGAGAGTGTCGGCGATGGTCTGCTTGAGGTTATACTTCTTCGGGATGTTGAAATCGATCAGCGTGGACTCGAACCCGCCGATCTGCACCATGTTGAGCACATAGTCGCAGCCGTCAAGCGCCGGTCTGCGCTCGGAATGCGCGGTGATCGTCGGGTGGGCATCGACGGCCTCAGCGACTTTGTGCGCCATTATCTCGGCGATCCTGAGCCGTTCCGGGTCGATGTCCATGAGCGCGATCTCGGAGTCGGCAAGCTCCGGGAACGAGAGGATGTCCCCGAGCAGATGACGGGCGAATATGACGCTTCCCGCGCCGATGAATGCGATCTTTGGCAAAGCAAGTACCCCCTTCGGATGCAAGTCGCAGATAGTGTTACCCAGAAATGCCGATTATCCTTGCGGTATCTGGGTTTTCCTGCGCGGGGGGACGGGGTGATGGAGTAGTGGAGTACTGGAGTGTTGGAGGGATTCCGCCGGTGCGGCGGCGAAAAGGGAGTCAACAGCACTTGAGCATCGGTCAGATGAGGTGTGAGTTGGGACAGCAGAGACTGCCGTGGTGGTACTATGCTCCCTTGGGTCTGGTGATTACGGCTCTGGCACTACAGTGGATTGCCCGGAGTCAGGTTGGCACCCTGCAAGCGGTCTTCATGTCGTTGGCTGCCTTCATATCGATCGGTCTGGTGCTGAAGTTGGGTGCTCAATCACGATCCGGCATTGTGGCGGCGATAGCCGGGATCGCTGTCGCGCGGATCTTCGCTGTCGCATGTCACTCGATCACCGGTCACTGGCCGCACAAGGGCTGGTCATGGGAGTAGAATGCCAAGAGGATGCGAATCTACGATATCATCCTGAAGAAACGAAACGGCGGGGAGTTGACCGCCGGGGAGATCGAGGCCGTTGCCGGTGGGTACGGACGCGGAGAGGTTCTCGATGCGCAGATGGCGGCCTGGCTGATGGCCGTATGCTTCCGGGGGATGACGCCCCGCGAGACCGCCGACCTCACGATGACCATGGTCCGATCCGGCGAGGTGCTCGACCTGAGCTGCATCCCCGGCATCAAAGTCGATAAGCACAGTACCGGTGGAGTGGGGGACAAGACTACGCTCATCCTCGTGCCCCTGCTCGCGGCCGCGGGAGTGCCGGTCGCCAAGATGTCCGGTCGGAGCCTCGGGCATACCGGCGGCACCGCGGACAAGCTGGAGTCGATCCCCGGCTTCCGAGTCAGCCTGACACCTCAGGAGGTCGTGGAGCAGGTCAAGCGTGTCGGTGCCGTGATGGCGACCCAGACCGCCGACCTCGCGCCCGCCGACAAGAGGATCTACGCCCTCCGCGATCTCACCGCCACCGTCGACTGCATCCCCCTGATCGCTGCCAGTGTAATGAGTAAGAAGATTGCCTCAGGCGCTGATGCCATCCTCCTCGATGTGAAGGCCGGCTGCGGCGCGTTCATGAAGTCGGTCGATGATGCGAAGGCGCTCGCGTCCGAGATGGTCGCGATCGGCAGGCAGGTCGGGCGTCAGACCATCGCTGTCATCACCGATATGGATCAGCCGCTCGGGCGGGCCGTCGGGAACGCGATCGAGGTTCGAGAGGCGATCGAGGTCCTCCAGGGCGGCGGTCCGGATGATCTCGTGGAGCTCTGCGTGATCCTCGGCGGACTCGGACTGGTTCTCGGCGGCAAGGCGGATTCGGCCGAGGAGGGCGAGCGCGTTATTCGCGGGGTGCTCGCCGACGGCCGGGGCGCTGAGAAGCTCAGGCGGATCATCGAGGCGCAGGGCGGCAACCCGATGGTGGTCGATGATCCATCGATGCTCCCGCAGGCGCCCGTCGTGCGTTCGGTCGAGTCGGCGGGTTCCGGCTTCGTCAGGCGCATCGATGCGCTGGGGATCGCTCAGGCAGCCCTCGAACTCGGATGCGGGCGCGCCGAGGCCGGAGCGGAGCCCGATCTTTCGGCCGGCGTCTACCTGCATCGGAAGACCGGTGACTCGGTGCATGCCGGTGAGCCGCTCGCTGAGGTCCACGCGCGCGACGAGGCATCCGCGGTATCCGTGTCCCGGATGGTGCTCGATTCGTTCGAGATCGGCACGGAAGCCCCCGAGTCCCATCCGCTTGTCCATGGCATCATGCATTGATCGGGAGTAGGATTGCGAGTACGAGTAGGAGTACGAGTAATGGTGTAAGTATGCCTCTGTGCCCCCCTGCGGTAGATGCCCCGAACTGCCGATAATACAGGATGCGTACCCAGCGCGCACGGAGGGCACAACCATGATTCCGGTGTCAGGTCTCAGTTACGCCGGGTTATACTCATCTGCGTTGTCCACCAAGGAGGCAGCTATCGCTTGCCAGTCTCCGTTCGGAACGGACAACGCCAGACTGTTCGGCGATCTCATCGCCGCGCTTTCTTACGTCCTCGACGTACAGGAGGACCCACGGCTGTACCACGCATGGCGCGTCGCAGTCGTCGCCGCCTCGATGGCCGAGCAGATCGCGCCGGCTCAGGTATCCGACGTATTCTTCGCCGCTCTTCTCCACGATGTCGGGGCGATGGGCAATTTCTCGCACATTGTCCACTATCCGACGCTCTACAGCCAGACCTCCAAGCCCGAGGTGGTCTCCCACCCGCAGAGGGGCAAGGAGATTATCCAGGGCATTCCGGGACTGGAGTTGTCAGCGGAGTTCGTGGCCGACCACCACGAGTGGTGGAACGGCTCCGGATACCCTCGCCACAAGGCCGCCGAGCAGATTCCCATCGGCGCGCAGCTTATCAGAATTGCCGACAGCGCCGACATGAACCGTCGATTCCAGCCGGACTGCTCCGTCGAGCAGACCATCCGGATGATGGGCTTGATGGCGCGAGTCGAGGTCAATCCGGATGTCAACGAGGTCTTCCGTCAGGTGATCTCCGATAAGGAGTTCTTCCGCCAGTTGGTGGACGAGACCAGCCTGCACGTCATGATCCAGCGCCTCGAGTCGAGTGTCACCGGTCCGGTGTTCCATCCGAACGCCGATACGCTGGGCACCGTGCTGACCGTCTTTGCGAGGGTAATCGATGCCAAGCACGGATTCACCTCCGGCCATTCGGAGCGCGTGGCGAGGTATGCGGTCGAGTTGGCGCGGTCGATGGAGCTTTCCTACAGCGAGGTCGTCAAGGTCCGGTTCGCCGGTCTGCTCCACGATGCCGGAAAGGTCGCGGTCCCGCGTTCGATCATCGACAAGCCCGGACCGCTAGGACCGAGCGAGTTCATGCAGGTGAAGAACCACCCGACGCTGACCATGAACATCCTGAAGAACATCGTTCACCTGTCCGAGTTGGCGTGGATCGCCGGACATCACCACGAGCGGTGGGATGGGACGGGATATCCTGATGGTCTGGCCGGTGAGGAGATCCCGCTTCTGTCGAGGATTCTCGCGGTTGCCGATGCGGTCGATGCGATCACCTCTCCGAGGTCGTACAAGCAGGAGAAGTCTGCCTCGGAGATGCTGACCATCCTCCACGAGGCGTCCGGCACGCAGTTCGATCCGCAGATCGTAGACGCCGCCCACACGGCATGGCGCCCGGCGGAAAGGGAAGCAGCAGCTTAGTGAGTCTCAGGGGGAAGTCATTCTAAGCGACACAGACGATGATCGACGACAGAGTCGTCGATCATCGTCTGTGTCGCTTATATTGGCCTCAGATTGTCTAGAAGAGCGACTGCTGGCCCTCAGCCTCGGCCTTGCGGGCGCGTGCCCCCAACGCCGGGTTTGGGATGAGCTCGTCGAATTCCGGGCCGAAGGCTTCTCTCAGCCTGCATGCGAACTTGTAGAGCTTGTCCAGCAGGTGCTCCGTATTCTCATCGCGCGCGTACTCCTCGATCAGCCCGAGCGTGCCGTCGTTTCGTTCGTAGACGGTAACGTACTCGCCGATGCGCAGGCCCAATGCCACTGCCGCGAGCCTCTTCCGCTGGTTGGAGGCGAAGGTCTTCGAGGTGATTCTCTCACGCCGCGCGAACTGCTCGACCGGCAGTTGCTTCCGGACTATGCGGTCCATCAGGTCCTTGTAGAGACGGCTGACTCCCTGCTTGTCGTCGTCCAGGAGCAGGTCCACCGCCGAGGAGATGAACTCGCGCCCGAACCGTTCGTCCGCTCGGGAACGCACCGACGCTCCCTTGAACGTCTTCTTCCCGTCGTAGCCCACGAGGATGTAGTTCTTCACCTTGAGCGAGAGCATCGCCGCATAGCGTCCGTCGTGCGCGAGGCGGATACCCTCCGGCAGACCGCTGCCGATCCGCTGGACGAATGCCTCCTCCGCCTCGATGCCGTCCGCTTCCTCTGATCCCCCTGTTAGCGACGGCTGGATCAGTGGAGGAGGCTGGAAGTAGACGCCGTCGGTATCGATCTCGATGACCTTGCCGCCGAGCCGTTCGATGGAATCCGAGATCTGCTTCACGATCCGCTGGCCGGACGTCGTGATCCTCTCCGCCGCATCCATGTCGTTGAAGTGGAACGGCGCCGCCCCGAGGTAGCCGTAGAATGAGTTGATGAGGATCTTGAACGAGTTCTGCAGGCCGTCCCAGTACGTGCGCTCGCTCGGAGGCGTGGACTCCGACTTTGCCTTACCCTTCGCCTCGAACCGTCGGCGGGTCAACTCCTCCAGCGCAGGCAGGAAGACATCGAGCGTGTCCGACGCCGGCTTGATCTTCATGCTGAGCATTAGGCTGGGGTACAGGCTCTCCACGTCGCACTTCACCACCCGGCGGATCAGTCCGGCGGCCCGGAGCTCAGTATATCCGCCCGCCACCGCTCGCCCGGGTCGCGGCTGAGGGATCGCATGTCCCTGCCTGAGGTACTCGCGGATCATGATCGAGTTGATCTTCTCGCCGGTGCCCGTGGTGGCGACCGTCTGGTAGCCGTCCGACACCATCTGCGTCAGGTAGAACTCCGCCGGGCAGACGAGCGCCGCCAGCCTCCGGGTCTCGCGGACATCATGCCGCGCGTAGAGCTTGACCGTCTCGGGCTCCGATTCCCAAAGCTCCGCGATACGGTCGCCGGGGATGTAGACGCGACCCGGCTCGGCGAGTCCGTATACCTGGGCGCACTCCTTGAGCCCATATCGATCGAGCTGCCCCCTGGCGATGTCGAACCTCTGAGCGGAGAACATGGTGTCGATGATGTGACGCCCGTGGATGTGTGCGGGGACGAACGGCCGGGACGTCGGCCCCATAGGGATCGTGCGCTCCGCGGCGTAGGTCACCTCCGAGCCGTCACGCCCCAGGCTCAGCGAGACGCCGAGCTTCCGCGCCCTCGCCGAGATGAACGGCAGGTCGAAGCCGAAGACGTTGTGGCCTTCGAGCACGTCGGGGTCTCGCTCGCGGACCGTGCGCACGAACATCGCCAGCGTCTCCGCCTCGTCGCCGTCCAGGATCGCCTCGAACCCGCGGTTGTCTGACACTGCGATCAGGAGTATGCGCCCCGAATCGTCATCCGCGGCAAGGCTCGATGTCTCGATGTCGAACTGCATGCGGTGGACGTCATCGAAGGTCATGCCCTTGAAGAGCGTCTTACCGGAGCGGAGGAGGAACTGCTTCTCGGGGTTCGGATAAGCGAGGTGGTCCACGCCTTTGAGCCGCAGGGTGTCCCGCGCGGACTGAAACGCCTTCCAGTTTGGAAGCGAGACGAGATATCGGTATCCCTCGCCGGCGAGTTCGGTAACCTCGATGTTCTTCCACTCCGAGGGGATGGCATCTCGGTCCGCCACGATCAGCCACGGCACGAACGGTTCGCGCACCTCAGTTACCGTGTCCCCGTCACGAATGTAGAGCACGGCCTCCGACTCGCGGGTCTCCACCGCCGCGATGCCCTTGATCGGGTCCGCACCGAACAATATGGTCTGTGTGTCTGTCATGCCTGGTACTCCTCCGCATCAGCGGGGACATTGTACCACAAGCGGGGGCATGAGCGGGGAGAATCATCCGGCAAGGGGGTGTATGCGCAGGAATCGTGAGCCCGAGGCTGCCGGCGTCTATTCCTGTCCGGAGCCGACTGCGTCCTGCCTGACCCTACCCAATCGTCCTACAAGGCTGCGTACTCGTTCCACCGAGCCCGAGTACGCCGAGCGGAAGGTCCGTGCGGCTTCCTCCCGGGTCATCTGGCGTCCGGTGGTGTAGTAGAAGATCAATCCTTCGCCGACGGTGAAGGTGCCCGCGTATGCGATCGCGCCTTTCGGAACGAGCCCGCCGCCGAACGGGATCTTCGACATCAGGTTCCGCGCGAGCGCTCTCCAGGTGAACGCCGCGCCGACGATCGAGGAAATCTCTCTCCACTGCGCCGCGAAGCCGACCTTCTGTCCGTAACCTGCGCCGAGCATCAGCATCATGCGCACCTGGTTCGCCGTGAGCAGCACTATATCGCCGGCCGCCTCCGCGACTCCCAGTACCGGCTGGAGCACGTTCGGCACCACGTTGCCCAGCGCCGTGCTGATCGCCAGCCCCGCGTTCTCCAGCGAGATCTGGCGCACGATCCGCCTTGCGACTTCCGGTCGGAGGACGGGCACATGCCTGGCGAGCGAGAGCCTGAGCATCGATCCGGCATCGGAGTTGAGGATTGCATCGACGCATCCGGCGGGGTCTTCGGGATGGTAAGTCACGGTCTTGGCCGCCAGCCGCTCGAGACCCTCCTGAGCATCGGCCGCCGCGAGCACGATCTCGACCTCCCGCAGCATGGCCCGGATATGCTCATCACTCACCGGCTGCAGGTAGAGTCTCAGGACGCTGGTGAGTAGCCTGACATCCTGTTCGGACGGCGAGCGGCCGAGCAGGAATCGGCGGATCTCCTCCGCCTGCTCGCAGCTCGACGCCACAACCGCCAGGTCGAAGCGCTGCTCGGATTCCTTCAGCACCTTGCCCGGGCTGAGCTGCCTGATCGCTCTCCACATCTGACGGGTCACGCCGGAGTCTTTCGCCATGGAACTGCCTCCAATCGGCGCCGGCCGCTCGACCGGCAGATCATACACCAATCCCAAGTGTTTAGACGAATGAACCCGGGTATTTGTAATCCTCCGGCCCAACTATCTTTCGCCGGCTTACTCTACTCCGGCGACCGGCCGCGTAATGTAGATTCCCAGAATTGCCGCTTCCGACAGTCGGTCTTTCTCTCAGCAGGAGTTCCAGGTCGCGGGTAGAAAGAGTCCCTGAGCGCAAACTTACCCGGTCTGTGCCGGTGATGGGAGAGATGGTCATCATGTCATCAGATGGGATCACACGACGCACGTTCCTCAGGCAATCGGCGGCCGCCGCCGGTGGAGTTGCTCTACTGGGCGCCGGATCGCTTCCGACCGCCGGCGCCTCGACCTCGCCGAACGAACGCATCAGGATCGCGGTTATCGGCTGCGGTGGGATGGGGAATGCCCATATCAGTGCCCTGCAGAACCTCAAGAACGGCGGCTACCCGGTCGATATCGCGGCAGTCAGCGACGTCTACCAGCCTCGCCTCGATGCGGCAGCGGCTCGAACCGGCGGCACACCATACCGCGACTACCGCAAGATTCTCGAACGCAAGGATATCGACGCCGTCAGCATCGCCACCCCCGACCACTGGCACTCGCGCATGGCTGTTGAGGCCGCAAGTTCCGGGAAGGATGTCTACTGCGAGAAGCCGATGACCCACTGGCGCGATCTCGGCGAGGCGCAGGACATCGTGGATGCCATCGCCAGGAACAAGCGCGTGATGCAGGTCGGCACTCAGTTCATGTCGAGCAGCCTGTGGGAGCAGACGAACGAACGGATCGCCGCCGGGGCTATCGGGAGTCTCGTTCACGCCCAGGCGAGCGATCTGCGGAACGGTCACATCGGACTCTACGACCCCAAGAGCAACGACGGCCAGGCCGATCCGACGAAGAACCTCGACTGGGAGATGTGGCTCGGTCCGGCGAAGAAGTGCGCCTACGAGCCGGGGCGGTTCTTTGCTTTCCGATCGTTCTGGGACTACTCGGGTGGCTGCGGGACGGACTTCTTCCCGCACGTGCTCACTCCGCTCGTCCGCACCATGGGCCTGCAGTTCCCGAAGCGGGTCATGGCAACCGGCGGCCAGTATGCGTGGAAGGACGGTCGGGAGATACCGGATATCTTCACCATCACCATGGAGTATCCCGAGGGTCCGTCGGTGCTCCTGATCGCTTCCCTGTCGAACGACTCACGGCTGCCGATGGTGATCCGCGGCCACAAGGGAACGATCACGCTCGATCTCACGAACGCGACCATAGAGCCTCAGAGATCCGCCGGGAACAACGGTGAGACGGAGCAGATCGTCGCCACACGCGGCTGGTCGCTCGAGGAGCACTTCCGCGACTTCCTGGATTGTATGAGGTCTCGGCAGAAGCCTCGGAGCAGCGAGGTGATCGGCTACCACGTGATGACCGCGCTGCACATGGGCATCCACTCGTTCCAGAAGGGGCGGGTCATGGAGTTCGATCCGAAGACCGGGCGGGCGAAGGCCGTGTAGATCCGGCGCACTGATCGCAGGAGCGGCTTCCAGCCGGGACGAACCGGCGTACTGTAGGAGCGGCTTCCAGCCGCGATCGCAGCTAGAAGCTGCTCCTACGTGGTGCGATCGCAGCTGGAAGCTGCTCCTACGGCAGTACTCCGATCGATCATGCCGCGAGATGGTGACCGTGCGGTTCGATCTCATGCCGGCCGACATGGATGTGCACCAGCACGTCCACCACTGAGTCCACCTGCTCGAGGACTCGGCGGCGGACCTCCACCGCGATCTCGTGGCCCTGCTTGATCGTGAGCGTCTCGTTCACGTGTACGCCGAGGTCGGACATGATGAACGGGCCTGAGTACCGCGTGCGGATCTCGAACGCCTCCAGCACGCCGGGAACGCTCTCGGCAACGTCCCTTATCTTGCGCTCGACCTCGGGCGGGGCAGGTCGGTCCATCAATCCGCTGATCGACTCGTAGCCGACCTCCCATGCCGTCCTGAGGATGATGATCCCCACCAGGATCGCCGCCGCCGGGTCGAGCCTCGGGTAGCCGAGCCGCGCGAGTCCGACTCCGGCAAGCGATGCGGCGATGGCGAGTTGGTCCGCCCTGAGGTCCCTGGCGCTCGCCATCAGTGGCTCGCTGTTCAGCCTCTGTCCCGATGCGTACTGGAATCGGTACAGGAACTCCATCAGCACGACTCCCGCGGCCGCCACCGCGATCGCTCCCGCTCCGGGTATCTCCGGTTCGGGCCGGAACAGCGCCCTCACTGCGCCGCCGAGCACCTCATAGGCCGCATAAAGCAGCAGGATGCCTACCAGCAGTGACGCCACCGACTCGGCTTTCCCGTGTCCGTAGGGATGGCCCACATCCGGAGCCCGTTCCGCGATTGCCGATGCGTAGAGGATCGCCACCCCGATGATCAGATCGAGGCCGAGCTGAACGGCGGTCGCGAGCACCGCGTAGCTCCCCGTGATCAGGCCCACGACCGCCTGGGCCGCTGCCAGTGTCGTAGTGCCCGCCAGGGCAATGATGATGGTTCGCCGGATCTCCCGGTATCGTGTCTTGCGGTCCGTGCTCATGCTGATGCACCCATGTTCAGCTTACCCGCGCCCATCGGAGCCGAATCGGCTTGGGGGAGCCGTATCGATGAGGTTCTTCCTGCGAAACCTTGCACTGGAATTCATCGTAATGTAAGATAGTACCAGCTCATCATTGCGCTCCGGCAACCGGCGCGGAATCATGTAGGAAGTGCAGCACTGATCGATGGTCTCAAGTAATACCCGCATACTCATCGCGGCGGCGGTGATTCTCGCAATCGCGGCCGGAATGTGCGTCGCATTGGACGTTCGAAGCGAGATTCGCAACGCCACAAAGAGCTTCAAGGATATCACCCTGACCGCCAAAGTCCTCTATGGCAACCAGAAGGAACTCGCAAAGATCGGCAAGGATTTCCCCAAGAGCTACGAGTTCAAGACCACCACGGTGAGGTACAAGGCTCCCGACAAGATGAGGGTGGAAGGTAAGCTCGGGATGGTGAGCGTTGCCATCATCATGAACGGCAAGCACAAGGCATACCGGGTGCCCGCCCTCCACATCAGCAAGAAGGAAGACTGCAGCAAGGATCCGCACAAGCTCCAGGGCGACCTCGACATCGGCATCGTCACCGAGCAGTTGTGGGTCGACTACGTCGTCAAGGACACCGACGTCGAGAAGACACCGACAGGCAACGTCTACCGGATAACGGTGGTCCGGCCCGGCGCCGTCAGGAAGCAGGTCTGCTGGGTGGACGCCAAGACCTGCAAACTGCTCAAGATGGAGAAGTACGAGGCGGACGGTTCACTCAAGTCTCGCATGATCTTCTCCAAGCACAAAGAGGTCGCCGGCATATGGGTCCCGACCCGGGTCGATGTCTACAACAAGGACAACAAGCTGGCCGGCACGACCGAGTATCAGAACATCAAGGTGAACACCGGCATCGATGACTCGGTGTTCAAGCTGTAGAAACGAAGCCTGGGCACAGGTACGGGCCGCGTCCCTCGCACGTGTACATCCACTCACCCCCGCTTTGCGCCTGCTCGCACGCCCACACTGAAACCTTGACAAAGCCCGAAAGAGCCCGCTATAATACGTGGGTATTTTCCGCGAGGAGTCAGATGCAGGAGTCACAATCACGAACTGCCGGCTCGGAACTGCGGAAGTCCGCGCGCCCCCCCGATCCGGGCATGAGCGTCCAGTTCGTCAAGGGGGTCGGCGAGCGGCTGTGCAAGCTTTTCGGGAAGCTCGGGATTTTCACCGCGCAGGACCTGCTCTGGCACTTCCCGCGGCGCTATGAGGACCGGCGCAGCATGCGCCGCATAGCCCAGCTTCACGCGGGTGAGACCGCGTGCTTCCGGGGTAAGGTTCGGGTTGCGGACAACATGCGAACGCCCCGCAGCGGCACTCTGCTCACGCGAGTGGCCGTGGACGACGGGTCCGGGATCGCATATCTGGTCTGGTTCAACCAGTGGTACCTAAAGAACAAGTTCGCCAAGCTGCTGGGTAAGGACATAGTAGTCTACGGCACCGCCCAGTTCGGCTCGCGAGGAATAGAGTTCACGAACCCGGAGTGGGAAGAGATAAGCGACGACGGAGGGGATACACTCTCGTCGAACCGCATCGTTCCGGTCTACCCGCTCACGGAGGGGCTCTTCCAGGGGAGAGTCCGGCGGATCATCTATAACGCTCTGGACACATACCTCCCGGTGGTGGAGGATCCTCTGCCCGAGGAGATTCGGAAGCGGCGAGGGCTCGTGGACCTGGCGACGGCTCTGCGGAACATCCATTTTCCGCCGAGCGAGGAGGCCCGCGAGGAGGCTCGACTCAGGCTGGTCTATGAGGAGTTCTTCTTCCTTCAGCTTGCCCTCGCGCTGAGGCGGCAGAACGTTACCACCGCACTGCCGGGGATAGCTTTCGATGTGACTCCGGAGTGCTCGAAGCGGCTCTATGAGATCCTGCCGTTCGAACTGACGAACGCCCAGAAGCGGGTGATCCGCGAGATCGAGCGCGACATGGCCAGGCCGATCGCCATGAACCGCCTGGTCCAGGGCGATGTCGGCTCCGGCAAGACGCTGGTGGCGCTCGCATCGATGATGGTTGCCATCCACAACGGCTATCAGGCCGCGCTGATGGCGCCGACCGAGATCCTTGCCGAGCAGCACTACCTGGTGCTGACCCGCTGGGCGGAGCAACTCGGGCTCGAGACGGCGCTGTTGACCGGGAGCCTGACGGCCAAGGAGAAGCGGGCGGCGAGGGAGCGGATCGCGTCGGGGCAGGCGCACATCGCGATCGGAACGCACGCACTGATCCAGGAGGACGTCGAGTTCGCCAAGCTCGGGCTGGTCGTCGTTGACGAGCAGCACCGGTTCGGCGTTCTGCAGCGGGCGGCCCTCAGAGACAAGGGCTTGAATCCGGACGTCCTGGTGATGACCGCGACTCCGATTCCGAGGACGCTGGCGCTGACGGTCTACGGCGATCTCGATCTGTCGGTCATCGATGAGATGCCGCCGGGTCGGAAGCCGATCAAGACTCATCTGAAGGCGACGAGCGAGCGCCCGAGAGTATACGACGCGGCCAGAAAGCTGATCAACGAGGGCAGGCAGGTGTACATAGTCTGCCCGCTCGTCGAGGAATCCGAGAAGCTGCAGGTCAAGGCGGCCACGGAGCTCGCCGAACATCTGCAGCGCGACGTCTTCCCGGACATCGCACTCGGCCTTCTGCACGGGCAGATGAAGCCGGCCGAAAAAGACGATATTATGCGCAGGTTCAGGGACGGCGAGATTCAGGTTCTCGTCTCCACGACCGTCATCGAGGTCGGTGTCGATGTCCCGAATGCCTGTGTGATGCTGATAGAGGACGCCGAACGGTTTGGACTGGCGCAACTCCACCAGCTCAGAGGCAGGGTAGGGCGTGGAGAGCACCAGTCTTTCTGTGTGCTTATATCAGACCCGAATACCGACGATGCACGGCAGCGCATGGATGTCATGGTCCGTACCTGCGATGGTTTCGAGATCGCGGAGGAGGACCTGAGGATCCGAGGGCCGGGAGAGTTCTACGGGACGCGCCAGAGCGGCGTGCCCTCGCTCCGGATAGCCAACATCCTGAGGGACGTGGATATCCTGGAGATGAGCCGCGAGGATGCCTTCGAGTTGATCAAGGCCGACCCGAAGCTCTCCGCGTCCGTACATCGGGATCTCAGGGACATAATCAAGAAGCGCTTCGAAGGCAGTGACCTGGTCACGGTGAGCTAAGGAGTTGGGAAGTAACGAGTAATGAGTAACCGGATTCCCTTTACTCATTGCTCCTTACTCGTTATCCGTCATGAAACGTGCGATCTATCCGGGCAGCTTCGATCCCGTCACGAACGGCCATCTGGACATCGTCCAGCGGGCCGCAAGTGTGTTTGACGAGGTCATAGTCGCCGTGTCCCTGAACATCGGGAAGAGCCCGATGTTCACGATCGAGGAGCGCAAGGAGATGCTCGTCGAGGCGTGCGCGGGCTTCCCGAATGTGCGGGTCGAGTCGTTCACCGGGCTCCTGGTGAGGTATGCCGAGGAGCACGGGGCGAACGTGATAGTGAAGGGCCTCCGAGCCCTCTCGGATTTCGAATTCGAGTTCGAGATGGCCCTCATGAACCGCAGGCTGGATGAGGGTATCGAGACCGTGTTCATGATGACGAACGCCGAGTACTCGTATCTCAGTTCCAGCATCGTCAAGGAGGTCGCGCTCCTCGGCGGGTCCGTGGAGGGTCTGGTCCCGAAGATAGTGGAGGAATACCTGAGCAGGAAGCTCAGCAGTTCAGCATATAGTGTCGATGCCGGCGGCCGGGGCCGTTCCGGTTTGAGGAGGCGATCAGAATAGATACTCTAGAGCTACTTGAGAAACTTGAGGAATTGATCGACAACAGCAGGCGGTTCATGAACACCGTGTTCGTGAACGAGGACGAGGTCTTCAGCCTGATCGGCAAGATCCGCGCGTCTCTCCCTGAGGACGTGAAGGCTGCCGGCCGGATCACCCGCGACGCGGACCATATCATCAGCGACGCCAAGGAGCAGGCCGCCCAGATCATCGATCAGGCCAGGGCCGAGGGCGCCAGGATAGTCGAGGACGCCAGAGCCCAGGCATCCCAGTTGGTCGATAGCAGCGAGATCAAGAGGCTGGCGACCGCCCAGGCGAAGGAGATCATCGCATCCGCTGAGGATGAGGCTCGAACCACCAAGGCCGGCGCTGATGAGTATGCCAAGGAAGTGCTGAACGATCTGGAAGGCTTCGTGACCAAGGTTCTGAACACCATTCAGCGTGGCCGTGACAAACTCGGCTACAAAGGCGGCGCAGCGGAGGGTGAAGATGAGTAGCAAGCCCATGGAGGGCATCTATGCCCGTGCCCGTGCAGCCCACAAGAAGGTAGTCCTGCCGGAAGGTCACGATCCGCGAGTGGTCAAGGCGGCCGCCGCCGTCCGCGACCGGGAGATAGCCGTTCCCGTCCTGCTCGGAGCCCCTGATGTCGTTCAGGGTCTTGCCAAGGACCAGGATGTCGATATCTCCGGCATCGAGATCATCGATCCGGCGACATCGCCGAAGCGTCAGGAATACGCCGATCTACTCTACCAGCTTCGTCAGAAGAAGGGCATGACTCCCGAGCAGGCCTACGAGCTTGCGGGCAGTTCGCTCTACTATGGCGTGCTGATGATCAAGGCCGGCGAGGCTGACGGCGAGGTATCCGGCGCAACTCATTCGACCCCCGATACCGTGCGTCCTGCGCTTCAGATCCTGAAGACCGCGCCGGGGATCTCGATCGTATCGAGCTTCTTCGTCATGATCGTCCCGGACTCTCCTTACGGCGAGGAAGGACTCCTGCTCTACGCCGATTCCGGCTTGGTGATCAACCCCAATGCTAAGGAATTGGCGGAGATCGCTATCTGCACAGGGGATACCATGAAGGTCCTGTTCGGGCACGAGCCGAAGGTTGCGCTCCTGTCGTTCTCGACCAAGGGCAGTGCGTCTGACCCGCTCGTGGACAAGGTCGTCGAGGCTACTCGCATCGCCAAGGAGATGAGGCCGGACATGTGCATCGACGGAGAGCTCCAGGGCGACGCAGCATTGGTGCCGTGGGTCGGCGAGAAGAAGGCTCCGGGAAGCCCGGTAGCCGGACACGCTAACGTACTGATCTTCCCCGACCTCCAGGCCGGGAACATCGCCTACAAGCTCACAGAACGCCTCGCAAAGGCGGAGGCCTACGGACCGGTCCTGCAGGGCGTGGCCAGGCCGGTGAATGATCTTTCCAGGGGCTGCGACTGGGAGGATATCGTAAACGTCACGGCGATCACCGCCGTTCAGGCAACACAGAGCGCGTAATGAGCAACGAGCAATGAGTAGACGCGCGTTTCGGCTACTCGCTACTCGTTTACCTTGAGGGAGAAAATGTTAGTCTTCGTTGTTAATGCTGGCAGTTCAACGCTGAAATACCAGCTCATTGATATGTCGAACGAGCAAGTCGTTGCCAAGGGCAACGCCGAGAGGATCGGTTCCGGCGGCGTGCTCACACATCAGACAACCGGCAAGGACAAGGTCAGGACCGAGGCGGACATCCCCGATCATACGGTGGCGATGCGCTTGGTCTTCGATGCCCTCACCGATCCGACAACCGGCGCGATCAAGGATGTCTCGGAGATCACCGCGATCGGTCATCGAGTCGTGCACGGCGGCGAGTCGTTCTCCAAGTCCGTCAAGATCGATCAAACGGTCATCGACACGGTCGCCAAGCTGAGCGAGCTGGCCCCGCTTCACAATCCGCCCAACCTGATGGGCATCGACGCGGCGATGAAGCTCATGCCGGATGCTCCCCAGGTGGCGGTGTTCGACACGGCGTTTCACCAGACTATCCCGAATTTCGCCTACATCTACGCCCTACCGTACGATCTCTATGAGGAGCACGGCATCAGGCGGTACGGCTTCCACGGCACTTCGCACAAGTACGTAGCCGCTCGCGCCACCAGGATGCTGGAAGAGCAGGGCATTCCCGTGGAGAAGCAGAGAGTGGTCACCTGCCACATCGGCAACGGCGTGAGCTTCACGGCGGTCAAGGGCGGCAAATCGGTCGACACCAGCATGGGCCTCACGCCGGTCGAGGGACTGGTCATGGGCACCCGATGCGGAGACATCGATCCCGCTATCCTGCCGTTCCTGCAGAAGACATTCGGCTACAGCGCCGACGATGTGGACAACCTGATCAACAAGAAGAGCGGCCTGCTCGGTATCACCGGCATAAGCAACGACATGCGCGACATCGAGGACAGCGCGGCGGCCGGCCATGAGCGGGCCAGGCTGGCGCTGGAGATATTCTGCTATCGGGGAAGAAAGTACATCGGCGCATACGCAGCGGCGATGGGCGGCCTCGATGCCGTCGTCTTCACCGCAGGGATCGGCGAACATTCGCCTCTGGTACGGTCGATGATGTGCAGGGACCTGGAGTTCCTCGGTATCAAGCTCGACCCCGAGAAGAACGAGAACTGCAAGGGCGAGTGCGACGTCAGCACCGGCGATGCCGCCACACGTATCCTAGTGATTCCGACCAACGAGGAGTTGGCGATCGCGAGGGAGACGGCCCGCATCGTAACGGGCGCGAACAGCCAGTGAGACAATGAAACTCGATCTTTCTGAGATAGCACAACATGTCGGTATGCGCTCGACGCAGGAGATCAACGAGCCCTGCTTTGCCGAAGACGAAGAGTTGGAGTGCGTCTCGCCGGTTACCGGCGTCATCGAGGTGACCAACAGCGGTTCGCTCCTGCTCATCCACGGCAAAGTGAAGACCGAGATCCGTCTGCAGTGCGGACGCTGCGTATCCGATATGATCATGCCCGTCGAAGGTGAGATCGACGAGCAGTTCCGCCTGGTTCACCTTGGAGACTCGATCGTGGCAATGCCCGAGGACGAAGAGGATACCGATCAGGAGCTGGTTAACAACAATATACTTGACCTGGAGGAACTTATCAGGCAGAATTTGCTGGTCGGGATTCCGATCCAGCCGCTTTGCACACCGGACTGCAAAGGGTTGTGTCCCACGTGTGGGCAGAACTTGAACGCGGAACAGTGCAATTGCCCGCCGGAGACGCGTGAGTCTCCGTTCCAGGCACTTGCCGGTCTCCTCGAAGACGAAGACGAGGAATCGGAAGCGCAGTAGAACGGAGTGCGTTTGATCCGCACTCCTTCATAGACTATCCGCAGGGCTCTGCGGCTCCCCGGATCCGAGGATCCTAGGACCCTGGACCCCTCAGCGTGAAAGAGGTGAAACAACTTGCCGTTACCGAAAAGAAGACATTCCAGGACTCGTCGTGACAAGCGCAGGACGCATTACAAGCTGGTGGCCCCGAACGTCGTGGACTGCCCGCGATGCCATGCGCCTCACTTGCCGCACCACGTATGTCCGAGTTGCGGCTTCTATAACGGACGACTGGTCCTTGAAGTCAAGGATAAAGAAAAAGCAGAGTAGCGAAGGGAATTTCTCCGCATGAAGATCGCGGTTGACGCAATGGGCGGCGACCACGCCCCGTTGGAAGTCGTGAAGGGAGCCGTCGAGGCTGTCGACCAGCACGGCATTTCGGTCGTATTGGTGGGCGATCGCAGCAAGATCGATCAAGAACTCGCCAAGTACCCCGGCGCCGAGTCCAGGTTGGAGGTTGTACATGCCTCCGATGTCGTCGCAATGGACGACCATCCGACGAACGCCATTCGCAAGAAGGACTCGTCGATAGTTGTAGCCGTCAATCTCGTCAACTCGGGAGATGCTCAGGCCATGGTCAGCGCCGGGAACACCGGAGCGGCCATGGCCGTTGCTACCCTGAAGTTCGGCCGCATACCCGGTATCGAGCGTCCGGCCATCGCCTCCATCATCCCCTCGATGGGCTGCAGAGTCGTACTCCTTGACGCGGGCGCCAACGTGGACTGCGACGTCCACAACCTCATGCAGTTCGCCATGATGGGCTGCACCTATGCCGAGCGCGTCTTCGGCATACCGAATCCCCGTGTCGGTCTCCTCAGCATCGGCGAGGAGGCGACCAAGGGCGACAAGCTGACCAAGGCGACCAACGCCAGCCTGTCCAAGTCCGATGTCAACTTCGTCGGAAACGTCGAAGGCAAGGAGATCTTCAGAGGCGCGGCCGACGTCGTGGTCTGCGACGGGTTCGCCGGCAACATCGTGCTGAAGGTCGCCGAGGGCGTCGCCGAGTTCGCCACGGCCGTCTTCAAGCAGGAAATCAGACGCAGCATCCTCGCCAAGATCGGCAGCTTATTCCTCTTACCAGCCTACAAACGCGCCAAGGTTCACCTCGATTATGCCGAATACGGCGGCGCACCGCTGCTGGGGACCAACGGCATATGCATCATCAGCCACGGTAGATCGAATGCTCAGGCAATCCGGAATGCCATTCGTGTGGCGGCATCGGCCGTTGAGAACGATGTGGTAGGATGCATCACCAATGCGGTCAAGCAGAAGGAACTTGTCGCCAGTTAGGTGAAACCACATATGGGATCGACCTCACCACCCTGGTTACTCCCTTGACGAGGGAGTGGGGCCCAAAACAACCCATGGGACGGAGAGTTAATGGCATCTGAATTGCGCGGCGCCGGCATTGTCGGCATAGGGTCGTATGCGCCACCCAAAGTCTTGACCAACGCCGATCTCGAGAAGATCGTTGATACCACCGATGAATGGATCGTTACCCGTAGCGGTATCAGAGAGCGCCACGTCGTGGAGAACGGCGAGGTCACATCGGATTTGGCCGTACAAGCCGCCAAGCGAGCGCTTGACTCGGCAGGACTGACACCCGAGGACATCGACCTCATCGTCTGCGCCACCATTACCGGCGACATGCCGTTCCCCGCCACATCCTGTGTTGTCCAGACCAAGCTGGGGATAGCCGGTAGGCCGGCATTCGACCTCCAGGCAGGCTGTTCCGGGTGGGTCTATGCCCTCACGACCGCAACCCAGTTTGTACGCGCGGGCACGTATGACCATGTGCTCGTTATCGGCGCAGATATCCTCACCAGCGTGACCGACTGGACTGACCGTTCCACCTGCGTGCTGTTCGGCGATGCCGCTGGCGCGGCGATCATCGGACCGGTGGCCGATGGCGCGGGAGTGCTCGCCACTCACCTTGGCGCGGACGGCTCCGGAGGCGATCTGCTCAAGATCGACGCCGGTGGATCGAAGCTTCCCGCTACTGAGGAGACAGTCCGCGACCGCCTGCACTTCATCAAGATGGAAGGGCGCGAGGTGTTCAAGTTCGCGGTCAAGATCCAGGGCGAGGCCGTGGTGAAGGTGCTCGAGTCGTGCGGCATAGCGCCGGAGGAAGTTGACCTCTTCGTGCCGCATCAGGCGAACATCCGCATCATCGAATCGGCGGCTCAGCGCCTGAACCTCCCGCCCGAGAAGGTCTTCATCAACGTTGACAAGTACGGCAACACGTCCGCGGCATCGATTCCTCTGGCGCTCGATGAGGCGTACAGGAGCGGCAGGATCAAAGAGGGCGACGTCATCGTCACCGTCGGCTTCGGCGCCGGCCTTACCTGGGCGTCCGCCGTCGTGAAGTGGACGCTTCCCGCAGTATAGAACGCACACAAAGCGCAGACAGCATCGGAGCATCGTTCCGTGCCGTCTGCGTTTCTATGAGGACCAAGTTATGGCCAAACTAGCATTCGTGTTTCCCGGCCAGGGATCGCAGTCCGTGGGCATGGGCAAGGATCTCTACGATCGCTTCCCCGAGGTCCGTGAGGTCTACGACAGGGCCGACGAGATACTCGGCTTCCCCGTCAGCAAGCTGTGCTTCGAGGGCCCGGAGGAGGACCTGCGCCTCACGTCGAACACTCAGCCTGCGCTCTTCACGACAAGCGTGGCGTGTCTCCGTCTCCTGGAGAAGGAAGGCATCCGGCCCGACGCGACCGCCGGCCACAGCATCGGTGAGTATGCGGCACTCGTGGCGGCCGGAGCCGTCAGCTTCGAGGATGCGCTGCCGCTGGTGCGCAGGCGCGGCGAACTGATGCAGGCCGCCGGGACCGGTTGCCCCGGGACGATGGCCGCGATCATCGGCCTCAGCACCGAGCAGGTTCGCGACGTGGTCGGCCGAGCGCAGGATGCAGGGATCGTGGATGTGGCGAACTACAACTCGCCCGGTCAGGTAGTCGTCTCCGGCGAGGTCAAGGCCGTCGAAGCCGCGTCCGAGTACGCGAAGGAAGCCGGGGCCAAGCGGGTGATGCCGCTGAACGTGAGCGGCGGATTCCACTCGAGGCTCATGCAGTCCACAGCCGACCAGCTTGCGGTCGAGCTTGCGAATACGCCGTTCAGGGACGCCGAGATTCCGATCGTAGCCAATGTCACGGCCGACTATGTCCGATCGGCCGGTGAGATACGTGAATCGTTGACAAAGCAGATCGCCGGAAGCGTGCGGTGGGACGAGTCTATCGAGCGCATGGTCGCCGATGGGATCGGCCTCTTCGTCGAAGTCGGTCCGGGCAAGGTCCTCGCGGGCCTGATCAAGCGCATCACCGATGCGGCGGAGGTCCGGAGCGTGGGCGATGCCGCCTCGTTCGACGGCTTTGTCTCATATTTGAGAGGAGATCAGCAGTCTTGAAACTGGAAGGAAAAGTTGCTATAGTAACCGGAGCGGGAAGGGAAGGCAAGGGCATCGGCCGCTATGTTGCCCTCGCCCTGGCTTCCGAGGGCGCCGATATCGTGATCGCCGATTACGTCATCGAGGCCGCCGAGGCTGTCGCCGACGAGGTGCGCAAGACAGGACGGAAGGCCGTCGCTGTCCAGGCGAATGTCGCCGTCCCCGACGATGCGGATGCGATCGTCCGGACGGCGATCGACGAGTTCGGTAAGGTAGACATATTGGTCAACAACGCCGGCATCACCCGGGATGCGCTCATCCCGAGGATGTCCGAGCAGGAATGGGATGCGGTGATCGACACCAACCTGAAGGGCACCTTCAACTGCACGAAGGCGGTCACGCGCACCATGCTGAAGCAGAAAAGCGGCAAGATAGTCAATGTTGCTTCCGTGATGGGGATCATCGGAAACCCCGGGCAGGCGAACTACTCCGCATCGAAAGGCGGAGTGATCGCGCTCACGAAGACCACCGCCAGGGAGTTGGGCTCCCGCGGGATCAACGTGAACGCAGTCGCCCCCGGCTTCATCCAGACCGCCATGACGGAGGAGCTGGCGGACAGTGTCCGTGAGAGCATAGCAAAGCAGATACCGTTGAACAGACTCGGGACTTCCGAGGACGTGGCCCGGCTGATCCTGTTCCTTTGCACTGAAGACTCGAGCTACATCACCGGCCAGGTTATTAACGTTGACGGTGGAATGGTAATGTGAGGAGGTGAACAAGTGTCAACATTCGATCGCGTGAAGAAGGTAGTCGTAGAGCAGCTTGACGTAAACGAGGACGAGGTCAGCCCGACCGCATCGTTCGTGGACGATCTGGGAGCGGACTCCCTCGACGTCGTAGAGCTGGTCATGGGTCTCGAGGAGGAGTTCGACATCGAGATCCCGGACGAGGATGCCGAGAAGATCGGCACCGTCGCCGACGCAGTCAGCTACATTGAAGAGAAAGCCAAGGGTTAGAGCCTAACCTTTCAGCACGCGAGGACTCACCCTCCCCGCACCCTCTTCCGTGAGGCGAGGGAGTATGGGAAGGGTGAGTCCTCGCCACACCATCCGAGGAGATTCATGGAGAGAAGAAGGGTCGTAGTTACGGGTATGGGGCCGGTTACACCGATCGGCACCGGACACGAGGCCTACTGGAAGGCGCTGCTGGATGGGGTGTCCGGCGCGGGTCCCATCACCCATTTCGACGCGTCCGGCTACAGCACCCGTATCGCCGCCGAGATCAAGGACTTCGATCCCGAGCAGTACATGGAACGCAAAGAGGCGAAGCGGATGGACCGCTTCGTCCAGTATGCCGTCGCCGGCGCAAGGCTGGCCATCGAGGATTCGCGCCTCGACATGGCATCCACCGATGCCAACATGGTCGGCGTGCTGATCGGCTCCGGCATAGGTGGAACCGGTACGTGGGAAGAGCAGCACCGCACTCTCATCGAAAGAGGGCCGGGTAGAGTGAGCCCGTTCTTCGTGCCGATGCTGATTTCGGACATGGCTTCCGGCCAGGTGTCGATGATCTACGGCGCGAAGGGCCCGAACCTTGCCGTTACCTCCGCCTGCGCCACCGGAACGCACGCCATCGGAGAAGCGACCGAGATCATTCGGCGAGGCGCTGCCAACGTGATGATCGCCGGCGGCTCCGAAGCGGCAATCACCCCGATGGCGGTAGCGGGTTTCTGCTCCATGAAGGCGATGACGACCCGGAACGACGATCCCTTGCACTCCAGCAGGCCGTTCGATCTGAACCGAGACGGTTTCCTGATGGGCGAGGGCGCCGGCGTCATCATCCTGGAGGCGCTCGACCACGCTCTCGCGCGCGGTGCGACGATCTACGGCGAGGTCGTCGGTTACGGTATGAGCGGCGACGCCTACCACATCACCGCCCCGGCTCCCGGCGGTGAGGGAGCAGCCCGCTCCATGTCAGCGGCCCTGTCGAACGCCCGTCTGAAGCCCGAGGACGTCGACTACATCAATGCCCACGGCACATCGACCGATCAGAACGACAAGTATGAGACCGCTGCGATCAAGACAGTATTCGGCGACTATGCCTACAAGGTCGCCATCAGCTCGACCAAGTCCATGACCGGTCATCTTCTCGGCGCAGGCGGAGCTATAGAAGGCATCGCGTGCCTCTACGCCATCAATTCCGGTATGATCCCGCCGACCATGAACTACGAGACGCCTGATCCCGAGTGTGACCTCGACTACACGCCGAACAAGCCGAGAAGCATGCAGGTCCGAGTGGCGATGTCCAACTCGTTCGGCTTCGGCGGCCACAATGCGACCCTGATCTTCTCTCGCTACGAATAGACACAAGCGGGCGTAAGTGCTAGACTATGAAGACTGCAGTCCGCAGTCTGCCGTCTGCAGTCAGTCTATTCAAGATGAATGGGGGCGATTAGATGCAGTTCTGCCCAAGATGTGGCTCTCGCAACCAGGATGAGCGTGCAGCGTGCTGGAAGTGCTTCGGCCAGCTCCAGAAGTCGGACAGCAAGAAGGCGCAGCACATTCTGCTGACGGATAAGGATGCGCCGGCTGCCGCAGTCCATGCGACACCCGAACCGGCGGTCGAAGAAGCTCCTGCGGTGGTTGCGCCGATTCCCGAACTCGCCGAGCCCGAGCCGGCCCCTGAGCCGCCGGTCCTCGATTTCAGCGTTGCTCCGCCGGTCTCTGAGCCCGAACCCGCTCCTCAGGTGGCCTCATTCGGCGACATCATCGTGCCGTCGCCGTCGTTTGACACCGCGGATCAGGGAACTGAAGATGAAGACGATGCTCCGCAAGCCGTGCCCATACTCGGCTTGGTGAACCTGCCGGAGGACGAGCAGGAGCCCGACACTCAGACATTGGATCTGGGAAGCGCCGAATCCGTCCCGGTCTTCGGCATCGAGGGACTCTCCGATGAGCCGCTTGCAGCCGCGACCGGTACCGATGCCGCCGATGAGACCGGTGATGCGTCGGTGCCGTGGTGGCTCGCCCAAGACGAGGCAGAGGACGACTCCACCGATGCGCCGGCCGGTTCGACTCTCGACCTGGATGACGGCGGTCTGCAGTTCATATCCCTTGATGATACCGATGCCGTCGGCCCGTCCGAGGACGAAGATCCCGATTCACAGAAGTCGCCGCCGGACGCCTGATATGGCGCATCCGTAGGAGAGTGACTCGTTTTGCCGGGCCGTGGGCGCGCAGATGCTCACGGCCTCGGTTGCATGTTAGCGCAGGGAGTTCAGGCTGCTGCCCGCGACGTGACAGCCTGAACCAACGTCGTGACGGCCGCGCCTACGTGTCGGCTGCCACTGAAAAACAGAAAGCGAGGGTGAGGTAACCGTGTCTATCTCAGAGAGAGCGAAGAAAGCCAGTCCGTCGCCGACCCTGGCGATCACGGCAAAGGCCAAGCAGATGAAGGCCGAAGGAATCGACGTCATCAGTTTCGGAGCAGGTGAGCCGGATTTCGACACACCGCAGAACGTGAAGGACGCCACCATCAAGGCGCTTCAGGCGGGCATGACCAAGTACACTCCGACTTCGGGGACTCCCGAACTGAAGCAGGCCATCTGCGCGAAGCTCAAGAGAGACAACGGGCTCGAGTACACGCCCTCTCAGATCATCGTCTCCATCGGCGCCAAGCACTCGCTCTACAACGCGATGCTCGCGCTCTGCGATCCCGGTGACGAGGTGATCATTCCCGCGCCGTACTGGGTAAGTTATCCGGAGATGGTCAAGCTGGCGGACGGCGTCCCTGTCTACGTGCAGACGGACGAGAGCACCGGCTTCCGCATGACGCCGGATATGCTTCGTGCGGCGATCACTCCGAAGACGAAGGCCCTCGTGCTGAACAGCCCGAGCAACCCGACCGGCGCTATCTACGATCCGGCGGCCATCGAAGAGATCGCGAAGATCGCAGTCGAGAATGGCATCTATGTGATCTCCGACGAAATCTATGAGAAGTTGGTCTACGGCGACAACAAGATGGTCAGCATCGCATCCTTCGGCGACGAGATCAAGAAGCTGACGGTCACGATCAACGGCCTGTCGAAGAGCCACTCGATGACCGGATGGCGCGTGGGATATACTGCCGCCGAGCAGGAGATCATCAGCGGCATGTCGCGCATCCAGGACCACAGCACGTCGAACCCCGTCTCGTTCGTACAGGCGGGTGCTATCGAGGCGCTCTGCGGTCCTCAGGATGCCGTCGAGGAGATGCGCAAGGCGTTCGACGAGCGCCGGAAGGTGATCGTAGACGGCCTGAACGCGATCCCCGGAATCGTCTGTCCGAATCCCGGCGGCGCGTTCTACGTCTTCCCGAACGTGTCCGCGTATTACGGCAAGTCGTTCAACGGCAAGACCATCAGTGGCTCGGACGAGTTCGGTGCGTTCCTGCTCGAAGAGGCGAAGGTCGCGGTCATACCGGGCTCCGGCTTCGGCGCCGACTCGAACATCCGACTGTCCTACGCTACTTCGATGGACAACATCAGGAAGGGCATCCAACGCATCGGCGAGGCCGTCGCAAAGCTGGGTTAGCAGGACCTGTCTGAGATCGATGCTCCTGCAGCAGAGCTAGCGGCGCTACCAAAGCCCGCGGACTCTCGTGTAGGGAACGCCCGCCGTCGCGTTCCGTCGTGGTGGATACATGCAACCGACGGAACGGGACAGCGTCCGTTCCCTACATACCAGGGTTGTACCCTGGCGCGAGATGATGCTTTGGCGACTGCTGCCGAAGCGCATATGGTTGCTCGTATCGGGATCTCCGCTTTGCCGAGATCCCGATACACGAAACGAATGGGGGAATGGGAGAGTGGGAGCGCTCGATGCTCCCATTCCCCCATTCTCCCACTCCGAGAGAGTGGATACCTATGGCACTAAGCGATTTCGAGAAGCTGGCTCGGCGGCTCAAGGTCAAGAAGGCTGACCACGCCGTCCTCCGACAGGCGCTCACGCACAAATCATACCTCGGCGAGGTCGCAGGGCTCGAGAGCAACGAGCGACTCGAGTTCCTGGGCGACTCCGTTTTGGGGCTGATCGTCGCAGAGCATCTCTACTCCAAGTTCTCCGAGAAGCAGGAGGGTGAACTGGCTAAGGCAAAGGCCGTGACGGTCAGCGAGCCCATCCTCGCCGAAGCCGCGAAGAAGATAGGCCTGTCTTCGGCCCTGCTCCTGAGTACCGGAGAGGACCAGTCCGGCGGCAGGAACCGCTCGTCGATCCTTGCCGACGCATTCGAGGCGGTCGTCGCCGCGGTGTATCTCGTGGGCGGGCTCGATGCTGCTCGCCAACTCGTGCTCAAAGCGCTCGGCCCGCTGCTCGATGACATCGAGCGCGAGGAACATCACCGCAACTACAAGTCGATCCTCCAGGAGATCAGCCAGAGTCGGTACAAGAAGGCCCCCAGATACGTTGTCGTTGCCGAGTCGGGTGCCGATCATGACAAGACTTTCGTAGTCGAGGCCCAGCTCGACGGTGTTCCGCTGGGCAGAGGAACGGGTAAGAGCAAGAAGCAGGCGGAGCAGGCAGCCGCATTGGAGGCGCTGCAGCATCCAAAGTGTGAGATTCCCAAGGAGGACAAGAAGAAATGAGCGAGCACCGTGCGGACATCGGGGTCTACGGCGGATCGGGTTTCTACGAGTTTCTGTCGGACGTCGAGGAGATCAAGGTCGAGACACCGTACGGAGCGCCGAGTGACCTCATCGCCCTTGCAACCGTCGGCGGGAAGAGAGTTGCCTTCCTTCCGAGACACGGACGCCTGCACAGCCTGCCTCCGCACATGATCCCGTACCGCGCGAACGCCTACGCCATGAAGCAGTTGGGAGTCAACCGGATCATCGGCCCCGCGGCGGTCGGAAGTCTGCAGGCCCATATCAAGCCGGGCGATTTCGTCGTCTGCGACCAGTTTGTGGACCGGACTCACGGTCGCGCGGATACGTTCTACGAGGGGCCGGTAGCCGTGCACATCATGGGCGCGGACCCTTACTGCGAGCACCTGCGCCGCTTGGCGGTCGAGGTGATCGAGTCGCACGGCATCACCGTGCATGACGGCGGCACGGCGGTAGTGATCCAGGGACCGAGGTTCTCGACCCGCGCGGAGAGTTCCTGGTTCACGAAGATGGGGTGGTCGGTGGTCAATATGACCCAGTACCCCGAGGTGATCCTCGCCCGTGAGCTCGGCATGTGCTACGTCAATATCTCGCTCATCACCGACTACGATGCGGGCTGCGTCGGGCAGGAGGGCGTGGAGCCCGTGACCGCTGAAGAGATCGTCAAGGTTCTCCACCAGAACAATCGTCGCGTGCGAGAGGTGATCCTCGACATGATCGAGCGGATGCCGATCGGCCCGTGCGACGAGTGTGTGCGCGCTATGGAGCACGCTAGGTTGGAGTGATTGGTGATTTCGGATTGCGGATTTGGGATTTCGGATTGGGGATTGGCCGGCGGTAGTCGTGCCTGCGTGCCGGCCAGGGGAGGACTTGCAAGTTGACCACGGACATCAGACCGGTTGGGTGGGAAGACGGCAAGGTCAAGCTGATCGATCAGACCGCCATCCCGGACCAGTTCAACATCGTGGAATACACCGACTACCATGCGGTCGCGGACGCCATCCGCACGATGGTCGTGCGCGGCGCTCCCGCGATCGGCGTCACGGCCGCGCTCGGCATGGCGCTCGGGGCGCGACGGATCGAGGCCTCCGATCCTGACGAGTTCATGCGCCGGTTCGAGGACATCGCGGACGAGTTCCGCTCCACACGTCCCACCGCCGTCAACCTCTTCTGGGCCATCGACCGAATGCTCGGGACCGCCAGGACGAGCCTCGACAAGCCTCTCCCGGAGGTCCGGCGCATCCTGGAAGAGGAGGCGGTCGCCATTCTCAACGAAGACATCGAGATCAACCGCGCGCTCGGGCGGAACGGCGCCGAAGTGCTCAACGACGGCTGGACCGTGCTGACCCACTGCAACGCCGGCGCGCTCGCCACCGCGGGTTACGGCACTGCCCTCGGAGTCATCCGAGCTGCGGTCGAGTCCGGCAAGCGGATCAGGGTCCTCTCGGATGAGACTCGTCCGCGCCTGCAGGGGATGAGGCTCACCGCCTGGGAGCTCGCTCGCATCGGAGTGCCGGTCACCATCATCACCGACAACATGGCAGGGTGGGCGATGTCGCGCGGCATGGTGGACTGCGTGGTCGTCGGCGCTGACCGCATCGCCTCGAACGGCGACACGGCGAACAAGATCGGCACGTACGGCGTGGCGGTCCTGGCGAAGGCGCACGGCGTCCCGTTCTACGTCGCGGCGCCCATATCCACCGTGGACTTCTCGATCTCCGACGGCTCGCACATCCCGATCGAGGAGCGGTCGGAGTGCGAGGTAACGCACATCGGTGATCTCCGCATCGCGCCGGAGGGGGTCTGTGCGTGGAATCCGGCGTTCGACGTCACACCGGCGGAGTACGTGACCGCCGTCATCACCGAACTGGGCATCATCCCGCCGAAGCAGCTTGAGGGATACAGAGCATACGGCAGGTAGTCGGAATGACAGGCTGCGAACCAAGAGTGGCAAACTGTGTCAAATACCCCTGAGGCTCATCAGATATCCGAAACGTGAGAGGAGCAGATCGCATGGCATCCAACCTGGCGGCGTCCAGCCTGATACGCGACATCCCGGACTTCCCGCAGCCGGGCATCATCTTCAAGGACATCACCCCGGTCCTGCAGGACCCCGGGGCGCTCCGTGAGGTCATCGGCGAGTTCTGCAAGTACGCCGAGGCGAAGGCCCCCGATGTCATCGTAGGGATCGAGTCGCGCGGCTTCATGTTCGGCACGCCGGTCGCCGTGGCGCTCGGCAAGGGCTTCGTGCCGGTCCGCAAGATCGGGAAGCTGCCTCACGACACCGTCAGGTGTGAGTACTCCCTGGAGTACGGCACGAACACCGTCGAGATGCACCGCGACGCGATCCTACCCGGCCAGAGAGCGCTGATCGTGGACGACCTGCTTGCGACCGGCGGCACGGCAGCGGCGGCGGCACGACTCGTGGAAGAGCTCGGCGGCCAGGTCGTTGGGCTCGCGTTCCTTGTCGAACTGAGTTTCCTGAAGGGCCGCGACAAGCTCCAGGGCTACGATATCGAGACCTTAGTCACTTACTGAGTGCGAGGCATATGATACACATCGCTCTAGTGGTAGCATCAAATTCCGCCATGTAGGAGCGGCTTCCCAGCCGCGAATGCCCACGTAACGCAACGAATTCGGGGATCGGAATCTCCTCCTGCAACGCTCTTGAAATACGCTCTCGGAGGCGTGATGACTACCAATCCGGTTATACCCCGGACCTTCGCATGTTGCTGCAGGGGAGTGACTCCCGGAGTCCCGGGCTTTGACCAGGGGTGGGTCTGCTCCGTCTGCAACCGCGTGGTGGTGTGCCGATCGTGTCTGGCGCGTGTGAGGTCCATGAGGCAGCGAAAGCCCGTCTGCCGCGACTGCGCCGCAACCTCAACGAGTCGGAACCACCTCGCCTGAACGCGATCCCGCCCTCCGTTTGACAACACCTCCGGCCGATCCTATAATCGGCGCAGGGGGTGCCGCAGATGCTCGAACGACTCTTCAAGCTCAAAGCGAACAACACGGACGTCAAGACTGAGGTCATCGCCGGGGTTACCACGTTCATGACGATGGCCTACATCATCTTCGTCAACCCGACGATCCTCGAGGCCGCCGGACTGCCAAAGGTCCCGACCGTCGCCGCAACCGCTCTCGCCGCCGCAATTCCGACGCTGTTGATGGGGCTACTCGCGAACTACCCGTTCGCGCTGGCAAGTGGGATGGGGCTCAACGCCGCGCTCGCCTACACGGTCGTCGTCGGCATGGGACTCCCCTGGCAGACCGCCATGGGCATCATCTTCGTCGAGGGATTCATCATCGCAGTCCTGGTGGTGACGAGGGTTCGGCAGTCGGTGATGCACGCTATCCCGATGAGTCTCAAGCGGGCCATCGGAGTCGGCATCGGCCTGCTGATCGCATACCTCGGCCTGCAGAGCGCGGGCTGGATCGTCGGCAACCAGGTGACGCTCACCAGCTTCGGGTCGTTCCACGACAAGAAGGCGCTGGTCGCCGCGGTCGGACTGGTGCTTACGGCGGTGCTGATGGCCTGGGGAGTGCGCGGCGCGATACTGATCGGCATCCTGGGGACCTCCGTACTCGCGCTGGCGACGGGGCAGGGGAGCATCCCTCAGCAGTGGATCGGCATGCCCGACTTCTCAACATTCGCGCAGTTGGACATCCTCGGCGCATTGAGACTCAGCCTGCTCGCCACCATCTTTGCGTTCCTCATCACCGACTTCTTCGATACGATGGGCACGGTAATCGCCATCGGCGGGGAGGCCGGCTTCACCGATGAGAAGGGCAGGCTGCCGAGGCTCGGGCGTGTGCTGATGGTCGACTCGTTCGCGGCCATGTGGGGCGGCATCTGCAGCGCCAGTTCCGCCACGACGTATATCGAGAGCGCGGCGGGTGTATCGGTCGGAGGTCGGACCGGCCTCACGTCCGTGGTGACCGGAATTCTCTTCTTGTCGGCGGTGTTCATCGCTCCGGCGATCAGCATCGTCCCGGCGGTCGCCACCGCTCCGGCGCTGATCATCGTCGGGCTGCTGCTCATGATCCTTGCCAGAGAGATACCGTTCGATCAGATCGAGGAGTCGCTGCCGGCGTTCCTGATCATGATCGGTATCCCGCTGTCACTCAGCATCTCCCGCGGGATCGGCTACGGGTTCATCGCGTACGTGCTCATCAAACTCCTGCGTGGCAAGGCGCGGGAGGTCCACCCCCTGATGCTGGCGGTATCGGTCCTGTTTGCACTGAGCTTCGCGCTGTAGTGTCTGCGCTGCGGCACTACGGATTTCGCCGAAATCTCCTCTCGCGAATCCGTTGACAACGGCGCAGTGCTGTGGTACAATTCAGAGTACCGACACGGGGATGTGGCGGAATGGCAGACGCGCTTGGTTGAGGGCCAAGTGTCCGCAAGGACATGAGAGTTCAACTCTCTCCATCCCCACCAGTTCAAGTGGGGAGTATAGAGCGCGGAGTGTGGAGCACTCTACACTCTGTACTCCCCACTCTACACTTCACATGGGCGATTGGCTCAGGGGGAGAGCGCTTCCTTCACACGGAAGAGGTCGTTGGTTCAAATCCAACATCGCCCACCAATCAAGTCGGAAGTGGAAAGGGCAAAGTAGGTAGACTACCTACTTTGCGGCTACCAACTTCCGACTGATTCGCGGGAGTAGTTCAGTGGTAGAGCATCTGCTTCCCAAGCAGAATGTCGCGGGTTCGAATCCCGTCTCCCGCTCCAACAAGTTGGTAGCGGAAAGTACAAAGTAGGTAAATCGGATCACTGACTTCCTACTTGCCACTTTCCATCCGAGGCGTGGTACCCAAGTGGTAAGGGAGCGGTCTGCAAAACCGTTATGCACCGGTTCGAATCCGGTCCACGCCTCCATTTTTGTGCCTGCCCCACGCTGATCCTCACCCGTTAGATCGTCGTTTCTTCCCAACTGCTCCACTTGAAGATCGCCAGCATCACCAGGCCCGAAAGGATCGATGTCGCCGACATCGAGATCCACGCGCCGACCGCCCCGAGTCCGAGTATGATCGACAGGTAGTAGGTCAGCGGCAGCCTCACTAGCCACATCGTGGCGATCGTGGCGATCGCAGGCGCGCGAGTCGCTCCGGCGCCCTGCAGCGCGCCGGTGAGGATCATCGAGAGCGCCAGGAACGGCTCGGAGATCGCGTTGATCCTGAGGTAGCTGACGATCAGCGCGACGACTTCCGGCTCACCGGGAGTGAACGATCGGGCCAGCGGCTCGGCGAACACGTAGAACACCAGACCGAACAGGCTCATGATCCATATGCCCTGCCACGCGGCCGCCCACGCGCTCTTCGTGGCCCTCTGAGGCTGCCCGGCGCCGAGGTTCTGGCCGACCATCGAGGTCGCGGCGGCGCTGAATGCGAACCCCGGCATGAACGCGAGCGCCTCGGTCCGGACTCCGGCGGTCAGGGCGGCGATGGCGTACGTGGCCTGCGGAGTCATGCCGAGGATCGAGTAGTAGGTCATCGACGCGCCGGTTCGGAGCAGCGCCTGGATCGCCGCCGGTGTGCCGATGCTCAGCACGCGGGCAAACCAGCGCCAGTCCGGCCTCCATCCGTTCCGCAGGCACCCGCCGTAAGGCGATCTGGCGAGGAAGAAGAGCAGCATCCCGGAGCCGACGACTCGCGATGTCACCGTTGCGATACCTGCACCGACGACGCCGAGGCGCGGGAACGGCCCGATGCCGAAGATGAGCAGGAAGTCTCCCACAATGCTGATCACCGTCACCACGCCCATCACGATGAGCGGCGTCCACATGTCTCCCATCCCACGGAAGACCCCCGTCAGGATGAGCAGCAGGTAGAACGGGGTGACGCCGAGCATGAGGATGTAGAAGTAGGTGATGCCGAGGCGCAGCGAGGCGCCCTCCGCTCCCATGTATACCAGTAGAGGCCGTGCGAGCGCCACGAGGAGCACACCGGAGATCAGCGATCCGATCACGCCGAGCAGTATCGACTGACGTATGCTCTCCTCCGTATTCTGCGGTTCGTCCGCGCCGATGAACCTGGCGACCAGTGCCGTGGTGCCGACGCTCACCGCTGTGACGACCGCCATCAGCACCATGTTCACTTGGCCGGCCAGTCCGACTCCGGTGAGTGCCGCGGCTCCGAGCCGCCCGACGAACGCCGCATCCAGCCAGCCGTTCGCCGTCTGGAGCAGCATCGTGATGACGGTCGGCCACGCAAGCCACCACACCGTGGCCCAGACGTGGTCGCTGCCTACGATGCGGTCTCTGGTAGTCGGTGTCGCCCCAAGTTGTGGTGCTCGTCCCTTCAAGGCATCCTCTTACTAACAAAACGGACGCACACGACGTGCGTCCGGCATCAGTCCGTACTTGTACTTCTACCCTTATTGTTACTCCGGAGGCTCGTCGGATTCCTTCGAGGCCCCCCGGTCCCTGATTCCGCGGAGTATCTCCTTGCCCGCGTATCTGCCTACGCCGAGAGCAAAGGCCGCGCCGACCGAAAGCTCGAGGCGGATTCGCTTCAGGAGCTTGAGCCCGTTTCGCTTGATCAGATCGAGGTCGGCGTCCAGGGTCTCCATGTCGAGTCCGGACTGGCTGAGGTACGACTCGGCGCTGTCCGTGGGAAGTGACCGCAGGATCCATCGGACTGCGAGCAGTACCACCGCGAGGTCGTCCATCTGGCCGATCACGGGGATGATCCCCGGGACGAGGTCTATCGGGCTGATCGAGTAGCCGAGAGCCGCCGTCAGGGCCGCGCGATGCCTCGCGGAGAGGTTGGGATCGCGCATGATCAGCCACGAGAGCTTTGCGTATTTCGGCAGCCGCTGGATGATCGCGGAGATATCGGCCGCGAGTGATGAACGATCGGTCATGCCCGAATTCTAGTAGCCGGATGGGGCCGTGTCAAGGTGAGGTGTTCAGGCCGTGCACCGGGAAGATGAGCCGCTTGATACTTGCGACGGCTTTCTCCGCGTCCGGTCGGACATTGTGCCGCTGGTGGCGCGTCATCGGGGGCTGAATCGTGTCGTGGAGGTGAGTGACGCCGTGCTCCGCCGCGTACTCGGCGGGTATCAGGTCGTCGATCTCGCGCTCGGCCATCAGGCTGTAGGCGAGCGTCCAAAGCCGCGGAACCGCCGTGAGGTTGTACCCGCCACCGCCGAACGCAACGACCGGTCGTCCAAAGCCGAGAATCCGTTCCACGAGAGCCGTGAAGCCTCTGCTGGTGAGGATCAGATGCGCGAGCGGGTCCGCGAAATGCGAATCGACGCCGAGTTGGGCGACGACGATCTCCGGGTCATACGCCTCGATCAGCGGCGGGACGATCTGGTCGAAGGCCCACAGGTAGACCTCATCCGTGGTCGATGGCGTGAGCGGCAGGTTTGCGGCATAGCCTTTGCCGTCGCCGACGCCGATCTCGTCGGGGTACCCGCTCCCTGGAAACAGGAAGTCGCCGGTCTCATGGAGCGATATGGTCAGGACGTCGCTCGCGTCGTAGAACGCTGCCTGCACGCCGTTTCCGTGGTGAGCGTCGATGTCGATATAGGCTATGCGCCGGAATTTCCGTCTGAGCTTCTGGATTGCGACCGCCGGATCGTTGAACACGCAGAATCCGCTCGCATGCGCCGGCATGGCGTGGTGCAGGCCGCCGGATATGCTGAATACTCGATCGTATTCGCCGCTCGCCACCAACTCCGCGGCTCTGACCGAAGCTCCGGTGTAGAGCAGGGAGGCTTCGTACATGCCGAGGAACGGTGGGTTATCGAAGGAGGCAAACCCGTACTTCTCAAGCGGCGGCTCTGCCGAACCTGTGCTGAGAGCCCTGACCGCCTCGACATACTCGGGGACGTGAATCGCTTCGAGGTCTCTGCGTGTCACGGGGACCGGCGGTTCCAGCCTGGAGTCGCCGCCAAACAGGCCGTACGCGGACACGAGCTCGTACACAAGCCTGAGCCGCTCCGGTCGCATTGGATGGTTCGGGCCCATGTCATAGCCGGTCATGTCATGGCTGTAGATGAGCGCTGTCTTTGGCATGTGTGGGGCAGACTACCTCGATCAAATGGCAAATTCTTGTTCAATCCCGGTGCGCACAACTCCTTCATTCCTGGGTCCGGGTGCGTTTCGGCGGTGACAATAGCTCAGCGGGTTGTCAGACGAGCCCGATTGTGGTATAATACTCCGGTTCCATGGGGATCCCGTGGGACCCGCAAATCCGGTTATTATCAACGAAGGAGATATTCCGTTGAAGAAGGGCATACATCCTAACTACGGTCCGTCGCAGGTTCACTGTGCGTGCGGCAACACTTTCGAGACTCGGTCCACAGTGCCTGAGATCCGCGTCGAGATCTGCTCGGCGTGCCATCCGTTCTTTACCGGTCGACAGAAGATCATGGACACCGAGGGACGCGTCGAGAAGTTCATGCAGAAGTATAAAATGACCCAGAAGGGAACAGAGGCACAGGCTCCGAAGTCGGAGGGCTAGCTTGCGAGTAGTACTGCTCAGTCACACGCAGGACCCCGAACGGACGGTTGCTGCGGCGATACGGCTCTGCTACTCCCCTTCAAGTATCGAGAAGATTCGCGAACGTGTAGACGATGCGGAAGCGGCGCGGCTGATCAAGAAAGTGCTCGATCTCGGGCACTTTTCCGTGCTCGAACATGCATCGTTTACTTTTGGTATTGAGGGGATATCGAGGGCCTGCTCGCATCAGTTGGTGCGGCACAGGCTTGCGTCGTATTCTCAGCAGAGCCAGCGGTACGTGAAGATGAGGGACGTGGAGTACACTACACCGCCTGCCATCGCCGCGAACCCGCAGGCCGCCGAGCAATATTCCGTGGTGATGGGCCGGTTGCAGCAGTGCTACGACGATCTGCTCGCGGCCGGCATCGAGGCGGAGGATGCCAGATACGTCCTTCCGAATGCCGCGAACACCAATATCATCATGACGGCCAATGCACGCAGCCTGCTGAACTTCTTTGAGCTCAGGCTCTGCACGAGGGCACAGCATGAGATCAGGCAGTTGGCCGGGCTGATGCTGGCCGAGGTCCGCAAGGCGGCGCCGGTCCTGTTCGCGAAGGCAGGGCCCGCGTGTGACACCAAAGGCTACTGCACCGAAGGCGAGATGACCTGCGGGCGCGCCGAGCCGATCAGCCGTCCGGTGGATACGGATCATCCGTAGGCCCGCCACCGGACAGCGGGAGACGGGCAATCTCCCGCCTGCATCCCGTTTCCATACATCACAACTACCACTCAGGGACCTGGAAGTGGAGGCCATTGGTGGCAGACAAACCGCAATACGGTGGACAGGCGGTAATCGAGGGCGTCATGATGCGCGGCCCGAAGTACTATGCCGTCGCGTGCCGCCGTGCAAATAACGAGATAGTCGTCCGGCAGGAACCGGTCGAGTCTACGATCCTCGGCAAGTTCAAGTGGCTGAACAAGCCGTTCCTGCGCGGCACACTGGCGTTGATCGACGCCATGGCGCTGGGCATGAAGGCGCTCATGTTCTCCGCCAACCTGGCGATGGAGGACATCGAGGCCGCCGAGGCGGCCAAGCCGCAGAGTGAGAAGAAGGTCAAGAAGGCCCGTGCGGCCAAGGCGACCGCAACCGACGGCGGCACTCAGAAGATCAATGACATCGCCATCTGGGGCACCATGATGCTTGCCCTTGCGATAGGTATCGGCATCTTCTTCGTCCTGCCGCACCTTCTCACCGGCTTGCTTCAGAAGAACATCGCGAATCCGCTCGTGCTGAATGCGGTCGAAGGTGTCGTCAAGTTCGCAATCTTCATCGGCTACATACTCGGCATATCCAGGATGAAGGATATTCGCCGGGTGTTCGAATACCACGGCGCGGAGCACCGGGTGATCAACACCTATGAGGCCGGACTGGAGCTTACGGCCGAGAATATCGCCAAGTATGGCACCATCCACCAGCGGTGTGGGACCAGCTTCATCCTGATAGTGCTGGTCATCAGCATCATCGTGCACATGTTCCTTGGTTGGGACCCCGCATGGTATATGCGCGTCCCGATCCGTCTCGCGTTCCTGCCGATCATCGCCGGACTGGCATACGAGACCATCAGGTTTGCCGGTAAGCACAAGGACTCGAAGATACTGACCGCGCTGCTCTCGCCCGGGCTGATGCTCCAGCGGGTCACCACCCAGCCGCCGTCCGACGACCAGATCGAGGTCGCGACCGCGGCGCTTCAGGCCGTTCTCGAGAAAGAGCGCGAGGTCGAGCAGGCATCGCAGGCGGGGGCCGTGCTCGACGAGACACCGATATCGTAAGTAGGGCGTCCGCCGGATGGATGGAGGCGTCGCCTCATCCATCCGGCGGACAGCCGGTTTTCCAGAGGTTTGCACCGTGTTTGAGCGATTGAACGAAGTCGAAGATAGGTACGACGAGCTTACCAGGAGGATGAGCGATCCTGAGGTCTTCAACGACCCGAAGGCTTACCAGCAGGTAGCCAAGGAGCACTCCGACCTCACTGATTTGGTGAGCAAGTACAGGGAGTACAAGCGCATCCACCAGCAGAAGCTCGACACGGAGGCGCTGCTTCGCGAGCAGCTCGACGACGAGATGCGCGACCTCGCTCAGGCCGAGTTGGACGAGCTCAAGGACAAGGAGCGCGAGTGCGAGCGGGAGCTTCAGGTTCTGCTGCTTCCGAAGGACCCGAACGATGAGAAGAGCGTCATGATCGAGATTCGGGCGGGCACCGGCGGCGAGGAGGCGGCTCTGTTTGCCGGCGAGCTTCTGCGCATGTACATGCGTTACGCCGAGCAGCGCCACTGGAAGACCGAGCTGATGAGCGCCAACGAGACTGGCATCGGCGGCTTCAAGGAGGCCGTGCTCGCGGTTGATGGACGAGGCGCGTACAGCGTACTCAAGTACGAGAGCGGTGTCCATCGCGTCCAGCGCGTGCCGGAGACCGAGAGCGGTGGACGGATCCATACCTCTGCGGCCACGGTCGCGGTCATGCCCGAGGCCGAGGAGGTCGAGGTGGAGATCCATCCCGATGACCTGGAGATCGACACCTTCCGCTCATCGAGCGCGGGCGGCCAGAACGTCCAGAAGAACGAGACCGCCATCCGGATCACCCACAAGCCGACAGGCATCGTAACAAGTTGTCAGGACGAGCGGTCGCAGCTCCAGAACAAGGAGAAGGCGATGCGGATGCTTCGCTCGATGATCCTGGAGCGCATGATCCGGGAGCAGCAGGCGGAGATCACCGCCCAGCGTCGGAGCATGGTCGGAAGCGGCGACCGGAGCGAGAAGATCCGCACCTACAACTTCCCGCAGGGCCGCGTGACCGATCATCGCATCGGGTTCAGCATATTCAACATCAATGCGTTCATGGAAGGCGACATCCAGGAGATGATCGACCGCCTCATCGCCGCCGATCAAGCTGAGCTCCTCAAGGGGCAGGAAGAGGGGTAGGAGTGATGAGTGACGAGTGAAGAGTGAAAACCGCCCAGTCCTGAGTAGCGAAGCGTATCGAAGGACGGTCGGGTCTAGCCAGAGGTCTGGTGGATCTAGGCCACCCTTCGATACGATGCTGCGCATCACTCAGGGCTGACGGTCTCCTCGTTCCTCACTCCTCATTCTTCACTCTTCACTCCTCACTCGTCACTCATCACTCACACTCATGACCGTTCGCGAACTCCTCAATGAAGCTTCCGAGCGCCTTCGCGAGTCCGGCGTCGACACCCCTCGTCTCGATGCCGAAGTCCTTCTCGCACGTGCCGCTGACTCCTCCCGCACCGCGCTGATCGCACACCCCGAGGCAGTTCCAACCGCCGAGCAGACAGCTCGGTTTCGGGAGTGGGTCGAGCTTCGGGCGAAGCGGATGCCGCTGGCCTACATCATCGGCAGTCGGGAGTTCTACGGCCTGGAGTTCGAGGTCACGCCTGCGGTACTCATCCCTCGTCCGGAGACCGAGATCCTCGTGGAGGCGACGGTCGATCTGTTGAAGGGCAGGCCGTCCGTCATCGCGGACCTCGGTGTCGGCAGCGGCGCCATCGCGGTGGCATTGGCCGTTGCGCTTCCCGACGCGCATGTCTACGGCGCCGATTGCTCCGAGCCCGCCCTAGAGGTGGCCCGTCGGAACGCGGACCGGCATGGGGTAGGGAAGAGGGTGCATCTTCGGCACGGTGATCTGCTGGAGCCGCTCGACGGGCTCGACTTCGATGCCGTCGTCTCGAACCCGCCGTACATCCGGTCTGAGGAGATCGCCGGCCTCCAGCCGGAGGTGGCGCTTTACGAGCCCCGCGGTGCGCTCGACGGCGGACCGGACGGTCTCGACTACTACCGACGGATCGTCCCCGACGCGCGCGCATTCCTGAGGTCCGACGGATGGCTGCTCGTCGAGATCGGTGCGGGGCAGTCGTCGGATGTCTGCGCGCTGTTTCGCGAGAACGGGTACACCGATGTGCGGGCCGTCAAGGACCTCGCCGCCATCGATCGTGTGGTGCTCGGGCGCTTGGGGTGATTGTCACTCGGCTGATTCAGCGCTATAATCGATGGGGGATCGAGCAATAGCGATGGGGGTAACGGGCTTGAAGAGAACATTTACGGCTAGTGTGTGGCAGGAGGGCGACTGGTACGTTGCGCAGTGTCTCGAGGTGGATGTTGCCAGCCAAGGTGAGACTGAGGATGAGGCCCTGGAAAACCTGGCGGAGGCACTTAGACTGCATTTCACCCCACCCGTGGCCACAGTCATACCTGGAGTACATCCTGTCGAGGTCGAAGTGGATGCCGCTTAAGCCTCTTCCTTTCCGGATAGTCAGGCAGAAGCTTGCGGCTGCTGGATTCGAGGTAGTCGGTCAGGAAGGCAGCCACGTCAAGTTGGCCAAGAGCACAAGTCAGGGTACACGAACGGCAGTTGTACCCAACCATAGAGAGGTCACCGTTGGGACGATCAGCTCTGTTTTTCGACAGGCGGGACTCAGCCCTGACCAGTGGGAGAGGCTCTAGCGAGGGTCGATGTGGAGACTAGAGTCCTCCGAACTGATGCCTTACAGCCTGATCCGGAAGCGATCCGTACTGCCGCTGAGGCCATCCGGCGCGGCGAACTCGTCGCGTTCCCGACGGAGACCGTTTACGGCCTCGCCGCCGATGCGCTGAACCCCGAGGCGGTCGCGCGCGTCTACGAGGTCAAGGGCCGACCCGCGAACAATCCTCTCCCGGTCCAGGTGGCTTCGGTGGACGAGATACCCCTCGTGGCGGTGGATGTCCCCGATGTCGCTCGCGAGTTGATCCGCCGGTTCATGCCCGGCCCGCTGACGATCGTCCTGCGCGCTTCCCCTCGTGTTCCGGAGTTGGTGACCGCCGGCGCCGGCACCGTCGGTATCCGAATCCCCGACCACCGAGTCGCGCTCGAACTGCTCCGTGCGGCCGGAACGCCGATCGTTGCTCCCAGCGCAAATCCCTCCGGCGAGCCGCCGCCGACCTCCGCCGATGATGTGCTGGCATATCTCGGTGGCCGGATCGAGTACATACTTGACGCCGGCACCACGAAGCTCAAGACCGCCTCCACAGTAGTCGATCTCACTTCGGAGCCGCGGCGAATCCTTCGTCACGGCGCCATCACTGACGACGAGTTGGCGCCGTTCCTCAGCGTCTAGCCCGACTTCCGCTTGCGTTTAGCCCAAGCATCGCGCCGGGTATCGCAACTCGTGAACACTTCACACGAGGCGAACCATGGCTCATTCCCGACTGCCTGTCACCAACGAGATCGGCTTCTACGAGATGCGCTTCGAATCCATCGGCGGCCTGGGCGCAAATGTCGCCGGCCAGATACTAGCCGAAGCGCTCGTCCTCGGACAAGGGTTCAACGGCGCAAACTTCTCATCCTACGGCTCGGAGAAGAAGGGCTCGCCGGTGACCTCCTTCATCCGCATATGCGAGTGCGACAGGCAGGTTCGAAGCAGCAGTCCCGTCGAGCGACCGCATCTGCTGGCCATCTTCCACGAGCAGCTCATCAACGTTCGTGGCACGACCGAGGGCCTCTATCCCGACAGCATCGTTCTGGTGAACACACCCAGCGATCCGGCTGCCATCCGTGAGATCCTCGAACTGCCCAGCGGGACGGTTGTGACTCTCGATGCCATGAAGGTTGCCATCGAGGAGAAGTCGAGGATCAATACCGCGATGCTCGGAGCCGTCGCCCGGGCGGTTGATTTCATCGACAGGGATACGCTTCGGAGTGTCATCGCGGAGACGTTCTGTGGGAAGTATCCGGCGCTGGTGGAGCCGAACATGCGTACATTCGACCGGGGCTTCGATGAGGCGCGGATCCAATGCTTCGAGCCTGACAGCCGGTATGAGTTCAAGCCGTATCAGCGCCTGATCCCGAAGCTCGGCTATCGCACTCAGCCCATCGGCGGAGCGATTATCAACCCCGGCAACACCGTACTCAAGGATCTCAGCAGCGCGCGGCATGGGTACTATCCCTTGTACCACCGTGACAGATGCATAGACTGCGGCCTCTGCGACATGACGTGTCCCGACTACGTGTTCGTCTTCAAGATGGGAGTCGACAAGCGCGGCCGGCCCGCTCCAGTCATGCAGGGCCCCAATCTCCAATACTGCAAGGGATGCCTGAGATGCGTGGAGATATGCCCCGTAGCGGCGCTGACCAAGGAGCGCGAGGAGCACCTCCACAAGCACCCATCGGATATCCAGATGATCGGTCCGATCGAGGCGATCGCGTCGCTCGGCAAGGCGGATATCGAGCCGTCCGGGCGTGACTTCGACGAGGAGAACGCAGCCGAGTATATGGCTTCCGAAGAGGAATCCCGCACCTGCGAAGCGAGTACCGGCGAAGTCGCCGAGATGCCGCTTCGGATAGAGGAATGACAAGCCGGCGGAGGTGAGTATGCTCCACGTTGAGCTGCCCGAGATGCTCGAGTTCCTGCAGATCGGATGGTGGGCTCTGCACCTACTCGCGATCACCACTGTCGGCACCATAGGGTACCTCATCGGCGTGCGATCGCGCAGGCCCGAGGGAGAGGGCGCCGACTACCTGCCGAAGGCCTACCGCTTCTTCCAGCGCGGGTGGTGGATAACCCATTTGGTTGTGATCCCTCTGGTGTTCATCATAGGCTTTCTCGTGGGCATCGCCTATTGGACGCTGGGGTAATCAGGAGGATGCAAGTGGCCACAGAGAAGATGACGATTGCCGACCGTGAGGGCTACTACTACAGCCCCGACCGCACGGAAATCGCGGAGGCCTCCGAGGGTGACATCCTGCCGGATGCAGAGCACTGGGAATACCTCGGAAGCACTGCCGACATGACCCCGGCGGATGCGGTCGCCGAACTGCAGGAACGCTATCCCGATGTGAGCATCGAGCTCACGGTCAATACGCCGGAAAAGGGGCTTTAGGAGACTGCGAACCGCAGACTGCAGCAGACCTCGAAGCCTGCAGTCCGCGGTCTGCAGTCCGCCATCTGTAACGGAGGCATCCATGGCACAGCAGAGAACGCAGGAGGCCGCGCAGATAACAGATTTCCGCAAAGGGAACGAGATGGCGGCCATCGCGGCCAAGCATATCAACTTCCATATCATGGGCTACTACCCGATCACCCCGTCCACCGAGATCGCCGAGGAACTGGACGAGATGTACGTGGAGGGGGCGCACGACATCCGCATGATTCCGGCAGACGGCGAGCATGGTGCGGCCGGTATCTGCTACGGCGCGTCCACGGGCGGAGGGCGCGTGCTGAATGCCACCAGCGCAAACGGGCTCCTGTACGCCATAGAGCAGCTTCCGGTGCAGTCCGGCACCCGGTTCCCCATGGTGCTGAATGTCGTCACGCGCGCCGTCAGCGGTCCGCTCGATATTCGCTGCGACCACTCCGACCTGATGATGGCGCTGAACACCGGCTGGATCATCCTGATGGCGAGAGATCCTCAGGCGGTCTACGATATGAATATCATGGCCGTCAAGATCGGCGAGCATCCCGACGTCCGACTGCCGGTCATCGTTGCCAGCGACGGGTTTTTCACAAGCCACCAGAAGCGTCGGGTCAGGTATTTCGAGGACTCGGCAGTCGTGCAGGAGTTCATCGGGAAGCCGGAGACGCCGATCACCATCCTCGATCCCGAGCGTCCGGTCACGATCGGTCCGTACATGAACGATCCTGACCTGATCAATAACAAGTACCAACTGCACCTTGCGATGGAGGCCGCGGCGGAGGTCGTGCCGCAGGTCTTCCTGGAGTATGGGAGGTTGAGCGGCCGATACTACCCGGTGGTGGATGCCTACGAGATGGAGGATGCCGAGGTCGCGCTGTTCATCCTCAACTCGGCCGCGGACACCGCGAAGGATGCCGTGGACCGTCTGAGGTCGGAGGGCCGAAAGGTCGGGGTGATCAGCCCGAACGTCATCCGCCCGTTCCCGGCGGACGAGATACGATCGGTCTGCCGCAACCTGAAAGCGTTGATGATCGCCGACCGCGCGGACTCCTATGGCGCGTGGGGCGGCAACATGTCGCTGGAGGTGCGCGCAGCTCTGCAGCAGGACCCGGAGAACCGGACGCTCTGCCTCTCCCGGGTCTACGGCCTCGGAGGGAAGGACTACTACACCGAGGATGCGGAGGAGATGCTGCAGACGGCCTGGGTCGCGGCTCAGACGGGCGCGGGCGAGAAGGCCTTCGACTACTTCGGCGTAACCCCCGGCAATCCGGAGATCCGCCTGGAGTATGAGGCGCCGCCGATCACGCTCGAGGAATCGACGCCCGGCATCAACAGCGTGATCGAGGATCCGGAGACCGGCAAGGTCAAGGCTACGGTCGGCACTCCGCGGCAGTTGACCATCATGCCTCAGAGGATCGCACCGGGCCACGGCGCATGTCCCGGTTGCGGCATATTTCCCAGCGTCGATCAGTTCCTCAAGGGCATTGAGGGAAACGTGGTCCTGCTGTTCCACACCGGTTGCGGGATGGTTGTCACCACGGGCTACCCATTCAGCTCGCACCGCGTCACCTACATACACAACCTGTTCCAGAACGGCGCGGCGACTCTATCGGGCCTCGTGGAGATGTTCCACGAGATGAAGAGGCGAGGGGAGATCCCACAGGAGAGGGATATCACGTTCGTCATGGTGACCGGTGACGGCGGGATGGACATCGGCCTCGGCCCGACTGTCGGTACGGCGCTGAGAGGGCATCCGATGATCATCCTCGAGTACAACAACGAGGGGTACATGAACACCGGCAACCAGCTTAGCTACTCGACGCCGTTCGGTCACTCAACGAGCACCAGCCACGTGGGTCCCAAGCGAGTCGGGAAGTGGTTCCACGAGAAGGACATGGCCGCGATCATGGCGGCGTCCGGCGCGCCCTACGTCTTCACCAGCGTCGAGGGGCTCGGCACCGATCTGGTCAAGAAAGGCGCGAAGGCTCAATGGCACACAAGGCAGGGGGACTTCGTCTACGGCCGGGTGCTAAGCGTATGCACGTTGAGCTGGCGGAACGATGAAGAGATCGGTACCAAGCTCGTACAGGCCGCGGTAGATTCCTGCGTATGGCCCGCCTTCGAGATCGAGTATGGCATCACCACGATCACCTACGATCCCGAGGAGAAGGGCAAGCGCATTCCCGTCCGAGACTGGCTCGCAATGATGGGCAAGACAAAGCACCTGCTCAAGCCCGAGAACGCTCCGATACTGGCGGAGTTGGAGAGGGAAACGGAACGTCGATGGCGTCGGCTCAAAGCGATGCACGAGCATCCGCTGCTGTAAGGAGTATCGCATGTCGTGGGAAGGATGGCCGTTCGAGCGTGTTGCACTGCTCTTCACCGGCGTGGCATATGTAGCGATATGGATACAGGTGGCGCTCTTCCACTGGGGAGGGGCATTCCACCGGTGGCAGATGTGGATACCGGTCCTGTTCGCCCCGATCCTCGGCATAATCGGATTGGTGCTGGGCCTGGTGATCACCCCCGCATTGGCCACTCTGGGATATGTGCTGTTCGGCGTAGGAGTCCTGGGCGGTCTGCTGGGTACCTACTATCATTTCAGCGCCATCGGGCACTACGTATTGGGCTATACGACGCGCAACTTCATAGCCGGTCCGCCGCCGACTCTGCCGATAGTATTCGCAGCCCTGTCGGCATTCGGCATTCTCGCCATAGCGTGGGCAATGTAGGTGTGAGGTAACGTGATGCCTAAGGACAGCATCCCCTGGGAGGAGTTCCTCAAGCGGATGGAGGGCTTCGACGAGGAGGTCTACAGGATCCTCGACGAACGCATCCGCACGAACTATAAGCGCGCCGGCTACGAGTTCCTGACCGACGAGGAGGCCGAACTGCTCAATGCGATGCTCGATCGGCTCATCCCGCAGGAAGGCATCGATCCGAAGATCGACCTGGTGAGCTTCCTCGACTGGGCTATCCCCAAGCCGTTGGGATACGGACATCGATACGAGGGGATGCCGGACGAGCGCGCGATCTTCCGGCAGGGCATGAAGGGCGTAGATGAGACATCCCGTGCGATGTTCGAGGGCCGGGCGTTCCGCGAGCTCACGGACGACCAGAAGGACGAGGTTCTCCGCGCCGTTCAGGAAGGCCGAGCGGAAGGTGATGCGTGGAAGGGCATTCCGAGCACCCTGTTCTTCACCAACCTGATGAACAAGGCCCTCTGCGGCTACTGCGCTCACCCCAGGGTGTGGGTGCGTATCGGGTTCTACGGGCCGGCGTATCCTGAGGGGTACGTCTGGGTGTCGCGACTCGAGGTGAAGGGGCGCCATGAGAAGAAACCGGGATATCTCTCTTTCTAGATCGCTCCAGGAGAAGCGCCCGGCTGTTCTCAAGCGCCGGATGAAGCGCTACGACGGCGAGGTGGACTTCTGCATCGTCGGGGCAGGTGCGGCCGGCAGTGTACTGGCGAAGGAACTTGCGGAAGCGGGGCACTCCGTGGTGGTTCTGGAAGCCGGACCGTGGCTCGATACCTTCGACGACATGGTCAACGACGAGCTGACTATGCTCCAGGGGCAACTCGATTGGACGGGGCTGCGTATAACAACCGGTGCAAATCCTATACAAACCGGTCGAGTGAACACCGGATGGGGGGTTGGAGGCAGCACCGTCCACTACACGGCGGCGACGCTCCGCCTGCACGCTCACGACTTCCGCGTGAGATCCACCGATGGTGTGGCCGATGATTGGCCGATCGAGTATAAAGACCTCGGTCCATACTACAACAAAGTTGAATCGGAACTCGGCGTCTCCGGGCCGCTGTATTTCCCGTGGGGTGAGTTCCGCGGGCCGTTCCCGACCGGTCCACTCCCGATGAACGCGCGCGACGAACTGCTGGCCGAGGGCATGGTGAGAATCGGCCTGACGCCGTCGGTCTGCCCCCACGCGGTCATCACCGCTCCCTGGGATGGCCGCTCCCCGTGCATGTACTACGGCTTCTGCATCCACGGCTGCAAGTCGATGGCCAAGAGCAGCACGCTGGTCACCTACATCCCGAAAGCCGTGAAAGCCGGTGCGGAGATCCGCCACGGGTGCATGGCTTTCAGGGTCGATCACGGCTCGGATGATCGGGTAACGGGTGTGAGCTACTTCGATCCCGATGGCCTGGAGCGGCGACAGCGCGCGAAGGCGGTCATCGTCTCGGGGTACGCCATCGAGACTCCTCGACTCCTGCTGAACTCGGCGTCGAGCCGCTATCCGGACGGTCTGGCGAACTCCAGCGGGATAGTAGGCCGCAACTTCATGGTGCACCTCGGTGACAACGTCTTTGGTCGGTTCGATGAGCCGCTGGACTCGTTCGTTATCCCGCCGGTCGGCGTCGTGAACCAGGATCGGTACAGAACGGATCCCAGCAAGGATTTCGTGCGCGGATACTCCCTGGAAGCGTACATGCTCTTCCCCCTGGAGTTCGCTACCGCGTTGGTGCAGGACAACCCGCACCTCTGGGGCAAGCGGCTGATCGAGATCCTGGACGATTACGATCGGTTCGCGCTGATCGGCCTCGTGGGGGAGGTGCTGCCGAGCGACAAGAACTTCGTGACTCTCGCGGATGAGAAGGATGAGCACGGCATTCCGGTAGCGAAGGTCGCTTACACTCAGGATGAGAACTCCAAGCGCATGGCGGCCGACGGTGTCAAGCTCTGCGAGGACATCATGATGGCGGCCGGTGCGAGGGAGACCCACGCGACAAACGGCACGATCCATCTCCTGGGGACCTGTCGGATGGGTGATGACCCGAAGACGTCAGTGGTTGACCGGTGGTGCCGCTCGCACGACATTCCGAACCTCTTTGTCTGCGACGGAAGCGTATTCGTGACCGGAGGTGCGGTCAATCCAAGTCTGACTATCCAGGCTATCGCTACCAGGACCGCTGACTACCTGAAGCAGGCGGCTCGGAGAGGTGAGTTGTAGACGATCATGTCGGCAGCAGCAGAGCATAGACTGAGGTGCGAGCCGGCGCCGGGGGAGCAGATGATGTCTGCATCCGGCATGGCGATGCGCCACGGGCTCTATGTCTACCACGTCCGCGAGAGCGAGCTTGCACATGGGACCAGCCTGGGGAATGCCAAGTGCTGGGCGACCTCCAAGGCCACGGGTGCGGTGGAACGCGTCTTCAGCGTCGATACGGGCATGGAGGTCTTCGGCTCTCTCGTCGTGGGCTACTTCATCCCGTATAACGACCTCTCACACTTCGGCTGTCCCAGGAGCCCCTACGTCCGCGGCGAGGAGTGCGATCGCATCGTCATGATGTCCCAGGTCGGCGACGCCATGTTCAAGCTGCATCCCGCGTATCAGCGGCGCGAGTACTCGACGATCGGACTGGTGGATGTCGAGGAGACCTTCTTCCTGCCCCGAACCGGCATGAGCGACGATGCCGTGGTGATTTTCGTCTGTCGACTTGCCAACAAGGCCGACTGCGATACGCAGTTCTCAGTCATAGCGTGCCTCGACCTGGTCGGCGGGACACCGGCCGATATCCATGCCGAGTACTGGCCCGAGATCGGAGGCCTGGTCGCATGGAACGAGTCACACAGCGACTGGCGGCGCGCATTCTGCTCGATACCGGCCCCGACCGCCTATATGGCGACCAACGACATCGAGGAATCCTATGATCCGGGAGTGGCATTACCGAACCGGACCGACGAGACCGGCAGGCTGGTCGGCTCTCTCCAAGTGGATGTGAACCTTGGCCCGCGGGAAAGCCGTGAGGTGGCCTTCATGGCCGCGTTCACCGCGGAGGGCCGAGAGGCGCTTCGGCGCATCTACGACCGCTACAAGGACTATCAGCGCGCCTTCGACGACACCCTGGCTGAGTACGAGCGGGTGATCGGAGTGTCGGACGTCGTCACTCCCGACTCGGTCATCAACCAGGCGGGGCAGTGGAGCAAGGCCAACATGCTCCGCGTGCTGGCCGACTATCCCGTCGGCGGCACATCCTTCACGAACGAGCCGGGGGTGTCGTCGCACGTGGTAGCCCGAGATGTGGCATGGTTCGTCTACGGATGCGACTTCGTCACCCCGCTGGCGTCCTGCTCGATGATGCATGATCTGGCGTACTTCCAGCAGGAAAGCGGGAAGATCATCGAATACTACAATGCCCTGACGGGTGAGACGGAGGACTACGGCCTGAACATCAATGATTCCACGCCGCTGTTCATCCTGGCGTCCGCGCACCACCTCACTGCGACCGCGCATCAGAACTGCCTGCGCAATCTCTATCCGGCGATGGTGCGAGCGGCGAACTACATCATCTCGCAGGAGGATGACAGGGGCCTTGTATTCTGCACATCGCGCGGCACTGGTGAGCGCGGGATCGCCGGGTGGAGAAACGTCATCCCGAACAAGAACATCAGCGGCGCAGTGACGGAGATCAACGCCGAGTGCTGCGCGGCGCTCCGGGCCGTCGCCGATATCGCCGGGAGTATCGGTCGCGACGACGACCGCTCGTACTTCGCGCGCAAGGCTGAGGAGCTCCGTGAGGCGATCAACAGGCATCTCCTGAACCCGAAGAACGGCACGTACTACCTCAACATCGATCCTGACGGCAACGTCCACACCGAGGTCACCGCCGACGAGGTGTTCCCGCTGCTGTTCGGCGTATGTGACCCGGACACCGCGCGTCTCATCAGCACGCGGCTGAGCAGCCCGGACTTTCTGACCGAGGCCGGCCTTCGGACAGTGCCGTCGCAGAACCCGCTCTACCTCTCGGACAAGCGCATCGGCCTCGAGGGAGGCGTCTGGCCGGGCGTGACGTGGTGGTATGCGATGGCCTCCGCGACGACCGATCCGGCGTTGATGGTGAACACGCTCAAGAGCAGCTACCGGCACTACATCGAAGACCCGGGCATCCACAACACCGTACCGGGGCAGTTTTCGGAGTGGTTCGACGGAGAGTCACTGGTGAATCGCGGCATGAGGCTCTCTCCCTGGGAGCCGCCGAGGTTCTTCTGGGCGCTGCTGGAGGGCGCGCTCGGGCTTGATGTCGGTCTCCATCGCCTGCGCATCGCTCCGAGGATACCCCCGGACTGGCGTTGGCTCATACTTCGCGATCTACCTTACCAGGATAAGTGGGTATCCTTCTTCATGTGCTGTCACGCGGACGGCACCCGGTTCTACACCACCGATGGGTTCGAGAGCGATCACGAGATCGAAGTGATGGAACGCGACCTGTCGTCCGCAGTCCGACCTCTGAGCGCGGATACCTACGCGATGGCGTTCGGCAAGGGCGGCGAGGTAGTGGTCTGCCTGGCGAGCACGGCTCCCGAGAAGCAGACCGCGGCGTTCGCGGTCGATGGCATATTCGACAGTGGCCGGAAGTATCTCGTGTCGATCTACGCGAGCGAGACCGGCGACTGGACGCAGGTCGGTCCATATACGGGCGATTACCTGAGCCGGCTTTCGGTATGGATAGAGCCCGGTGGGTTCAGCGTCCTCCGGATCGCGCCGGTATGAAGCTCGGAAGGAGCGCTCCGAGGGGGGAGATGGTATGAGACGAACGACTGCAGCCATCGGGATCGGTGTGCTCGGGGCGGCGGTGATCGGGATCGCAAGGGCGCTCCGACGAGGGCGGCATGTGCGCCTGGAGATGGAGCAGGCGACGCGCCTCGATGCCGACGTCATCATCTCGCGCGTTGCGGATGTTCAGAATGAGCCGGCTCTGATACCCTTCGTGGAGTCCGTCGAGATACATGAGCGGACGCCTCAGTCGGTGCTGTACACCGTCTGGGGGCATGTCTTCGGCATACCGTGGTGGATGCGCTTCATCAAGTCGTGGGATTACGGCAGGAACACCGTGAGTTGGCACAGCGAGGATGGGTCGTATGGCATCGAGAGCACCGGTCGGCTGAGCGTGGTCACCGGTCGCGATGGGAACAGGATCCTCCTCACCACCGGCCACTCGGTCAACATGCCGGTCGGTGCAAGGTTCGCTGAGCGCGCGATGAAGCCGGTCCTGGCGTATGCTCTCGGTGTGTGGCTCAAGCGGCTCTCCCAGTGATGCGGCCTCCGATTTGCCATGTGAGGTGAACGATGAAAGGATATGGGATCGCTCTTCTCTTGATCGCGCTCGCAGGGGTCGCATGCGCTCAGCAGCTATCGGAGTCGTGCCATCCGTACTGCGCGGGTACAATGCCGTTCTGCAGGTCCTACGGCAGGACCCTCCTGACCTGCGATGAAGCGCTCGACCTGCGTGAGCGCGGCTATCCCTGGAACAGCATATACGCCGCGTCCATGATTGCAGCCCGGACCGGCGAGGATGTCCGCGATCTGCTGAGATATGCCTACGTCGGAGGCAGGACGTGGCCTCAGTTGGCGATGGAAAGAGGACTCGAATGGGGGCCGATACGCGACAATGCGTACGACTTCGGCCCGGAGTGCATACCCCGTGAGCGATCACGTTAGGCGGTGATGAATATGCCGGAACGCGTGGCGTTGATAACCGGTCCCTTCAGCCAGCAGGAGAAAAAACGTCTCCAGAACGCGGGCTTTGAGGTCGTCCGGTGCCCGGCCAACACCACTCCGGGCGACCTCTGCGACACGCTGTCGGAGATAGACGTCTACATTCTGAACGGCAATGAGAAGCTTACGGCCGGCATGGTCGAGCGAGCGCAGAACCTGAAGCTCATCGTGTTCCCGGGCGTCCAGCCGGAGACCTTCATGGAGTCCGGTGCGGCGGAGGCCCTCGAACGGCGGGGCATTCCACTTGAGACCCTGAAGGGGATTTCCACCAATGCCGTCGCGGAACTGGCGTGCGGTCTGATCCTGTCGTCCCTGCGGCGCGTTCCGTTCCTGGTCCGCGCGGTCCAGGACGGAGACTGGCCCGTCTACACCGGCGAGGAGTTGGCGGGCAAGGTGCTGGGGATCTGCGGGATGGGGAAGATCGGCTACACCGTGGCGGAGCGGCTCGCCGGCTTCAAGCCGAGCCGAGTGCTCTACTATGACATCGTTCGAGCGGAGAAGGCGGAAGCGGATCTCGGCGCCGAGAAGGTGGACCTGCAGACGTTGTTCGCCGAGTCCGACGTCGTAAGCATCCATACGCCTCTCATGCCCGAGACCCGAGGCATGATCGGAGAGGCGCTCCTGCGATCGATGAAGCCGAGCGCCGTGCTCGTCAACACCGCCCGTCCGCAGATAGTCGATCCGGTGGCCCTGCGGCAGGTGCTCGAGGACTGGCGGATCGCCTGCGCTGCGTTCGACGGCTACTACGTCGAGGGGCCGGAGTTCATCGAGCAGATGGGGACCAGGGACCCCTACGGCCTGATCGAGATGCACGACAGGTTCTTCGTCACGAGCCACCAGGGGTTCAACACCCAGAGCGCGATCCGTGAAGCAAGCCGCCAGGCGGTTGACAAGGTGCTGGCCTTCTTCGGCGAGGCGGAGACCATCGAGCGAGCGGCTTAGGAGTAACGGCATGGAACTGACTGATCGAGTCGCGCTCGTGACGGGAGCGAACAGCGGCATCGGAGAGGCAATCGCCCTCAGATTCGGCCGTGCGGGCGCCGACGTGGCCGTCAACTACCGCAGCAGGCCTGAGGATGCGGAGAACGTCCGCCGGCAGATCGAGGAGATGGGCCGGCGCGCGATCACCATCCAGGCGGACATCAGCATCGAGGACCAGGTCCGCGGCATGGTCGAGCGGGCGATCGATGAGTTCGGCCGCATCGACATCCTCGTCAACAACGCCGGCATCCAGATAGAGAAGGCGTTTCTCGATCTGACCCCCCAGGATTGGGATGCGATGACCTGCGTGGACCTCCGCGGCACGTTCATGGTGACGTTGTATGCCGCTCGGGAGATGGCCGCCCGCAAGTCGGGGCGCATCATCAACATTACGTCGGTCCATCAGGAGATCCCGAAGCCGTACTTTGCGCCGTACTCCGCGGCAAAGGCGGGGGTCGGCATGCTGACCAAAGTGCTGGCTGTGGAACTCGCTCCGTACGGCATCAAGGTCAATAACCTCGCTCCCGGTGCGATAGAGACTCCAATGAACAGGGATGTGATGGAGGATCCAGAGAAGCTCGAACGCGTGCTCGGGCAGGTTCCGCTCGGACGGATGGGACGCGCCGAAGAGGTGGCGGAGATGGCGCTCTATCTGGCATCCGATGCTGCTGAGTACGTTACGGGAGCGACCTTCGTCATCGATGGGGGATTGACCCAGCAGGTAGTCGAGTACTAGCGCGCTATCATCGATCCGCCGCGAGGTTGAAGAGCATGTTCTCCAGCGCGAGTTGGGCCGTGATGTTGCCCTCCAGGTAGCGCCGGGTAGTCATGATCGAGTCGATCCCCGTGCGGATGCGGTTCGTGGAGTACCTGGCCGCATGTCTCTGGAGCGCGTCCGCGAAGTCCACGTTCGTTAGCGCTGCCTTGTCGCCGACGACCTTGATCTGCAGCAGGTCCGCGTACCACGACTGGATGTAGTCGAGCAATTCCTGCAGGCGGCGCACGGTAGTCTGTCCCTGCTCCTTCTCGCTCTTGCTCGGCTCGGCGATCTTGCGGATCATCTCGGCGGTCTTCAGCGCCGAGATGGGAGGCGATTCGGCCCACCACTGCAGGGTCTCCAGGGTCGCGCGACGGTCCTCCATCATGCGCTGATCCGATGCCATCGCGATGGCCCGGCCGACCGCGCCCTCGGACGATGCCGCTATGACTCGCGCCTGGTCCTCAGGCAGGTCGAACTTCGAGCGCAGGACTTCCTCTATCTCCGATATCGATGCGTTCCGGAACCGCACCAGCCGGCAGCGCGACCGAATCGTCGGCAGGAGGGAGTTGGGGTTGCGCGAGAGCAGGATCATCACCGCGTAGGCGGGAGGCTCCTCGAGCACCTTGAGGATGCTGTTCTCCGCGTGCGTGTTGAGGGTATCCGCCTGCTCGATGATGCACACGCGGCGCTTCCCGTGGACCGGCGGATAGACGAGGTTCGCTACCATCTTGCCCATCTGGCCGACGACGGTCTGGTTCTTCTCCGGCTGGATCACGTGCACGTCCATGTCCGTGCCTGCCTGGATCCGTATGCACGAGAGGCAGTTGCCGCAGGAGTCGCCCGCCGGGGTGGGATTGTCGCAGTTGAGCGCCGCGGCGAATGCCAGCGCCGTGGATGTCTTGCCGACGCTCTTCGGGCCCGTGAACAGGTATGCGTGCGCGACCCCGATGGAGCCGGAGCGCCTGAGGATCGAGGTCTGCAGCGCGCGGACCGCAACGTCCTGTCCGTGGATGTCGGAAAACCTCATGCCTAGAACCGCTCGAACCTCTCCACGTCCATGACGAAGATGACCGCGCCGCCGACGAGCACTTTCACCGGACTCGGCATGAACACACCGATCGGTCCGGCATCGGGCGGGACGAAGTTGGCATACTGCTCCCTCGTCTTGCAGCTATCCTTGATAACGTTGATCAGCTCGTCGAGGCGCTTGGCCTCGACGCCGATCAGGAACGTGACGTTGCCGTCTCTTAGGAAGCCGCCCGTGCTTGCAAGCTTCGTGAACTTGAAGTTGTTCCGAAGCAGAGCCTCTGAGATCTTGCTCTTGTCGCGGTCGTGGATGATGGTGACTACGAGTTTCATGCCTTACCCCCGGATTCTGTGCTCAACTATGGCCAGTATGCGCCTGTGGATCGATTCGATATCCTCAGACGCATCCAGCACGATGATCCGCTCCGGATGGAGCCGGGCCTCCTCCAGGAAGCCCTGTCGCACTCTCCTATGGTATTCTACGGCCTTGCGCTCCATTCTGTTCCATTCCTGCTGGCGCTTCAGGCCGGTCTCGGTGTCGATGTCGAGTAGCAGAGTGATGTCCGGCTCGATGCCGCCCGTCGTAAACGAGTTCAACAGGCGGATCATCTGCAAGTCGAGCCCGCTGCCGTATCCCTGGTAGGCGACCGTCGAATCCGTGAACCTGTCGCAGATGACGACGAATCCGTCGGCGAGATGCGGGCGGATCACGTGCTCGGTATGCTGGGCGCGCGCGGCCTCGTAGAGCAGGACCTCAGTGCGATCGGTCACCGAGTGGTCGGCGCCGTCCAGGAGTATCCGCCGGATCTCTTCGCTGACCGGGTCGCCGCCCGGCTCTCTTGTGAGCTTGACCTTGATGCCTTGCCCGATGAGTGCGTTGGCGAGCAGTTGGGCCTGAGTGGATTTGCCGCATCCCTCAGGACCCTCAAATGTGATGAAACACGATGGCAAGAGGGGTCTCCGAATCTATGGTCTGGTTATCCGCACCCTGCGGTACGGTTCGGTGCCGATGCTCTCGGATACGAGCTTGTTCTCGCTCACCAGTTGGTGCTGGAGACGCCGGACATAGCTCGTCTGAGGCATTAGCTCCACGTATTCCTCGTCACTCTCCAGGAGCCTCTCGATGGCCTCCTCCGCTTCGCGGAGGGCGAGGTCCTCGTCCTGGTAGTCCGAGACGTTGAAGATCGACCTGATGACGTTGGCGATCTGAGTGTAGGTGTTACTCTTGATCACGTAGACCGGTATGTCGCTCGCCGACGCCTCGCGCAGCTTGGTTGGCTCCTTGCGCGAGTGAGCCTTGAGTGTGAGCACGACGTCCGCGTTGGCTGCGTCCTTGGTGATGTAGGCCGGTACCTTCAGCTCGCGGATCGCGCGCTCGAGCCGATTCCTGCTCACCCCGTACGGGAAGATGCGCACGGTAGGAGGCAGCGGCTTGCTCCCGGCGATCGCGGGCGCCACCATGCCGATCTCCTCCATCGGCCGCGTCTGGATATCCGCCTCCTGCACGACCTCGACCTCGCCCTCGGGATTCCGGACGCGAACCTCGGGCCTCGGCGGAGTGCCTCTCAGCAGCTTGTCGACTACCATCGCAACGTCGTGGTGGATGGCCAGCTTGTCGACCTCCATGATCTCGATGACTGCATCGAACGTCGGAGGCGCCTTCCGCTCGAGCACGGTCTTTTGTGTGCCTCTGCGCTTGGCCTCCTCGTCGCTAAGTGTGACCGCCTGGATGCCGCCCACGAGGTCCGACAGAGTGGGATTCATCAGCAGGTTCTCCAGCGAGTTCCCGTGCGCAGTGGCGATGAGCTGGACGCCGCGCTCTGCGATCGTGCGCGCCGCGAACGCCTCAGCCTCGACGCCGATCTCGTCGATGACGACGACCTGCGGCATGTGGTTTTCCACCGCTTCTATCATCACCGCGTGCTGCAGTTCGGGCATCGCCACCTGCATGCGCCGGGCGTGACCTATCGCGGGGTGGGGGATATCACCGTCGCCCGCGATCTCGTTCGACGTGTCTACGATGACCACTCGCTTCTTGAACTCATCGCTCAAGACGCGCGCCACCTCGCGCAGCTTGGTCGTCTTGCCGACGCCGGGACGCCCGAGCATGAGGATGCTCTTGCCGCTCTCGACCACATCGCGGATGATATCTATGGTGCCGTATACCGCTCGCCCGATGCGGCATGTGAGGCCGACGATCTTGAACTGGCGGTTGCGGATAGCTGAAATGCGGTGGAGTGTTCGTTCGATGCCTGCGCGGTTGTCCTTGCCGAACTCACCGACGCGTGAGACGATGTACTCTATGTCTTCCGGCGTGATCTCGATATCGGAAAGCTCCAGTGATCTGGTTGGAAACCTGGCCTCCGCCGGTCTACCGAGGTCCATCACGATCTCGAGGAGATCCTCCAGATCGGGCTGTTTTTCAAGGCACTCGCGTATCGACGGCGGCAGGACGTCCAGCAGTTGGGCCAGATTGTCAGTGACTTTTTCCTGTCGCATGTAAGCCGTCTCGTAGTCGCGCGCGTTCGGGCGCGCCGTTGTCACCACTATTCTACCACATAGTGTGCCAACCTATGTTTCCGGTGGCGACACGAAATTCCTTCGGGGGTCAGCAGGTAAGAGGTTCGCGGCGCGCGAGGGCAAGGGGAGATGCTACGGCTGGGGCTTAGGTCCCCCGAGTCGGCACCAGACCTGTCCGAGGCCGTTCGGCTCTCCCTTGTCGTCGAGCAACACTCTTGCCGCAGGCATCACGGAGACGTGCCCATCTACCCACAGCACCGTGCTGGCGCCATTGTGCCATCCGGGAGACTCGACCTGCCAGAAGCCCATCTTCTGCATGTTCGGCATGGGCGCGTACATGCTGCCTCCCTGCAATCCCCAGGACTCCGTAATCCTGAGGGTGGCAGCGGAATGCTTTGCCATGGAGACAGGTACTACTCTCTCGCCGTAGCCCAGATACCAGTTCGTGCCGTACGATCGCTCGAACTGCCATCCGGCGAGCCCCTCAGCCTCTTCGGGACTGGCGGGACATTTGTAGACCTTGCCGGTGCCGCCATCATATGCCCTGCCGGACATCTGCTTCAGATAAGGATCGAGCAGTTCGGGCCAAGGATGGACATCCTCTTCGCCGCTGGGCAACTTCTCAATGGACGCGCTCGGCACCAGCACGTCACCATATGCGGATTGGTACATATCGCACGCGATGCCCAACTGCTTGAGGTTGTTGATGCAGACGGTTTGGAACGCCTTCGCTCGTACCTTGGCGAATACGGGGAAGAGGATGGCTGCCAGGATCAGGATGATGGCGATGACGACTAAGAGCTCGATAAGGGTGAAGCCTCCGCGGGTGCGAAGCATCGTTAGAGTCTCCAAATAAGAGTGGGTAGAGGATACTGAAAGTGACGGACCCCTCGTCAGGAGTCCGTCACCATTGTTGAGATCACACAGATAACTGATGAACGATCAGCTTACGGCTGGGGCTTCGGTCCGCCGAGTCTCAGCCAGACGTTCTTGTCGCTCTGATCATCACCCAGGCAGTATCTCTCGTCGTTCATGCTGCTGACGTGACCGTCGATCCAGAGCACGTTGCCGGCGTCAGCGTGCCTGGGAGCGAACCTGTGATCATTCGGGCCCCATGCGGTGCGTGAGTTCCCTGTCCAAGGCTGTGCGGCGAACGCAGATCCACCCTGGGCCTTCCACTCGGTCTCTGCCACGCGGATGGTGGCGGAAGGATACTTGGCTGCCGACACAGCTTTGACGTCCCAGTATCTCGAATCGTTTCTGTTCGCGTCCATCCAGCCGCCGCACTTCTGGTTGATGCCGTAGGATCGCTCGTAGGCAAATCCGCCCTCTTCCTCTTCGGCTGCGGCAGGGCACTTGAAGATCTTACCGAGGTTCTTACCGGTCATCCTGCCGCCTTCGATCTGCTTGAGATACGGTTCTACCAGTTCGTACCACATGCGGCAGTCCCTATTCGGATCGGAGCTCGGCCAACCGAACGGCGTGCCGTAGGGCAGAAGGACGTCGCCCCATGCGCTCTGATACATCTCGGCTGCAACACCGATGTTCTTCAGGTTGCTGGCGCAGGTCGTCTGGAGTGCTTTCGCTCTTACCTTCGCGAAGACCGGGAAGAGGATCGCCGCGAGTATCAGGATAATCGCGATAACAACAAGTAACTCAATGAGAGTGAAGCCTCTCTGTCTGCGAATCATTTCATATCCCTCCCATCATCCCCAAGTCACTGGGTCTGGAGGGGCGGAGTGCTCCGCCCCGTGGATTCAGTCTTTGCCAGGGTACCCTACTAGTACTTCGACTTGATGGGATCCCAGAGCCTGTTGTTGAGAGCCCGGCCCGGCTTGTCGTTCTTCATGTTTCCGGTCGCTCTTGCGGCTACGAGATCCGCGGCGTTCATGGAACTGACGTGGCCGTCGCAGAACGCAACGTTGACCTTGTCGGAATGGCGCGGGCTGATAGCAGTCACGTTGTCTTCGATCACGGTGTTGCTGGGCGGCTCCCCGATCGGGGCATTGTAATACGGCGGGAATGCCCAGATCGTTCTGCACTCTACGAGCAGGATAGTATCGGAAGTGCTCTCGAGTCGAGACACTCTCGTCGCACCGGCTGTGAAGCCCCATGCGGCATAAGGTTGGCCTTTCGCATCCTGCTCTACGTTGGAGGAAGACGCTACGGACCACGGAAGTCCGAGGTACAGATAGTTGTACCCGTAGCTGTGGAAGTCCTTGAAAGGCTGCAGGACTTCCGGCCACTTCTTCTCTCTCTCAGCGCAGTTGAAGATGCCGGACATTTCGCCTCTCACATGGTTGGTGATGGCGCCCTTCTGTACATACGGGTCAATCCTGTCAACCCAGACTTTGTCCCGCGTCCACAGCTTGCCCGTGGTGGGTCCTGGCGAGAGGTTCCGAGCTCCCTCCACGCTGGTGTCTTTAACCGCGGCTGGGACTGGTGCCTTCGAGCACGGGAACTTGTCATCGTAGTCTCCCGCGTACGAAAGGATGGCCTTCGAGATCTGGTTCATGTTCGACATACAGCTGCTTGCACGAGCCTTTGCTCTGGCTGCCGCAAATACCGGGAAGAGAATCGCGGCCAGTATAGCGATAATCGCTATGACGACTAGCAGTTCGATCAGGGTGAATCCTTTTCTCTCTCTGATCATCAGTCACCTCCTCCTTTCAAGGTGTGAGATTTCGGCGGATGCTTGAAGCAGAACGTGTAACGGTGCGTGATGATCTCTCTGCTCCAATGACAATAACGGATTTGGCCTTGCAAAGGTTACGCCCCCCGAGCCAAATTCGAGACTCGAATATTCGAACCACGAATTTGCCGTCCTGGGGGCGTGCGCGTTAACCTTGAACGCCAAGCGAACCATGCCCAATCTAGCATACGCAGCTACTTTTGTCAAGGAGGTTTTTGGCCGTGTTTGGACGGCCTTCGGTATGGTTTCGAGTCAATCAGGCGACCGTTCCAGACCGTATATCAGTATCGCTGTCGCGGCGATCGCTGCCGTCTCCGTTCGGAGTATTCTTGTCCCCAGCGACACCGGAATCGCGCCTGACTCGATGGCGGTATCTACCTCGGACTGCGCGAAACCGCCCTCAGGACCGATTACTAGAGCGATGTCGTGTACACCCCTTAGACGACGCAGCATCGGGAAGAGTTCCGATTCCCGACCTCGCTCCTGTTCCCACGCGATCAGGATCGCGCCGCAGTCCCTTACCCTCGCAAGTGCATCCCGAAACGACAGCACTCCGTCGACGAGTGGAAGGCGTACTCTGCCCGATTGCTCGGCGGCCTCTCTGACTATGGCGCGCCATCTCTCCAACCTAGATCCGGCTTTCTCTCGGGAGATCCTCGGTACTGACCGCTCGGTTGAAGTGATGAGGATCTCGGCCACGCCGAGTTCCGTGCATTTCTGCAGGATCAGTTCGAGCTTCTCCCCTTTGGGGATCCCCTGGACAAGAGTCAGTCTGGTGGACGGCTCCGTATCGGGCGTACGCGACTCGACTATCCCGGCTGTGAGAGTCCCCGATGCGTCGGCCTGGAGTTCCGCCGTGTACTCGACACCGGACCCGTCGAATACGGCGATGCGGTCGCCGGGCCGCATGCGAAGCACGTGCCTGATCTGCTTCTGCTGTTCGTGGGACAGCAGTACTCGACCCTCGGAAATGCAGTCGGCCGGAACGTAGAACCTGTGCATGGCTCGGCATCCTGAACGGGCGAGGGTGGACCGCCCTCACCATTGCGTGGAGACTGCCCGCACGCAGACGATCAGGTGCATCCATCCACGCTGTAAACGATTACACGTTCATGTGAGAGATTCGACAGGAGGGGCCGGTACTCCTTCTGGTCGGAGTGGTTTTTTCGAGGGGATTTGCGGTAGGTGTCAGGGCGAGTGGACGCCGGCTCATGCGTGGCCGGTCGGCCCGGGACTATCAGGCGGCCGCGCGAAGGTCGAGCGCGCCGAGGATCGCGAGCACATCGCCCATGCTGAACGGCTTTACGAGACACGCGAACGCGCCGAGATTCATCGCCGCCTCGACCAGCGAGTCTCGCGGGTAGCCGGTGATGATGACTACGGGGATCGAAGGATCGACACGGTGCATGGCCTCCAAGACCTGCACGCCGTCCGTTCCGGGCAGCTTGAGGTCGAGGAAGACTACCTCCGGGTGCTGCCTGAGACGCTCCAGGGCGGTCTCGGCGTCACCGGCGGTGAGAGCCTGGTATCCGTAACGCGCGAGTGACTCCGCGAACAGACTTAGTATCTGCGGCTCGTCGTCAACTATCAATACGCTGTTTCCGGTCAACTGACTATCCCCCGGGGGAGAGTGGGATCTTTGATGCGTGAAAGGCCGATCCCTGGAATCGAGTCCATCGTGCCCGGCGCGGAACCGGTGGTCGATGCGTCTCGATCCCCATTAGGATTATCGGTTGAGGATTAATGTAACAGTAGATTGCTGGGGCTGGTAGAAGTACCTGCTTTGCATGCCGATGTGTAAGCAGGCTCCTCAGATCACGGTGGAAATCTGCCTGTTAACGGCATCGAGCAGAGCGCACGCTGTTGCGCGATAGCGGTCTTGCTTGGCGATCGCGCTGCCGGACAGCTTGATCTCCGTCTGAGGTGTGATGAGCACCGCGCCGGTCAGGACGATCTCATCGCCGAGCCCGCTGTTGATAGGGTGTACGCTGTCCACTATCACGCCGTAGTCGGCGGGGAGGAACTTGCAGATGGCGCCGGCCACCGCATCCGCCACGATCCGGAGTGCGTTGTTGCCGAGCGCGAAGCCGCTTGCCTGGTTGGTATGAACGATCTCTCCGTGCGCGAGTTGCACCTCGGCGCGTGCGACCGATCCGCTTTCCCACGCGAAGTTGATCGACCGGATGTTGAGTCTCGTGCCCTTCGGAGGCTTCACTGGCTCGGGCACGGGCGCTTCCTCCGGCTCGGCGGCGGTCGGAGTCTCTGCGTTCGGCGTCCCGACGAGCAGTGCGCCGCCGTCAGCGGCCACGGGCATCGTCTTGTCCACCTTGCTCTGTGTGCATGCCTTGCTCGCCAGGTTGATCAGGTTGTCGAGAGTGGCTGCGTAGTGCATGTCCTCGCGCTCTTTGGTCCGCTTGCCGCCGAAGACGCCGAATGCCGCGGTCACCGGCTCGGGCAGATCGGGATTGTGTGTGGTTCGCAGCTTCTCGTCGAGCAGGGCCGCGAGCTCCCTTGCTTCATCGCCGTTGCGCAAAGTGACGATGACGAACTCGTCACCGGCATATCGGCAGAGCATGTCCACATTCTCATCCGTGTTGGCCTGAAGAATGCTCGCTACGTGCTTGAGCACGCTGTCTCCGATGATGTGGCCGTACTGCTTGTTGAAATGGCGGAACTGGTCCAGATCCACGAAGATGACCGTGATCTCGGACCCGCCCTTGAGCGCCGCCATTCCCCAGTCGCGCATGGCGTCGGCTCTGGGGAGCCTGGTGAGCGGGTCGAGCGACTTTCCGAGTTCGGGAAGGAGGAGGTTCGGCGTGACGATACCAAGCAGCCGGCCGTCCTGCAAGACCAGCAGGCGCTCCGCACCGGTTTTCGCCATCAGATCCGCCGCATTCGTGATGCTCAGATCGGGAGGGACGGACACGAACTCGCGGTCCATCACGTGCTCGATGGGGATGTCGCTGTCCTTGCCGAGAAGGTTCAGATAGTCCACCACGCCGACGACTCGGTCGTTGTCGAGGATCGGCAGACCGCTCACGTTGTGGTTCTTCATGAGGAGGATCGCCGTCTTAACTTTGTTGGCGGGCGCGAGGTAGATCGACTCGCCGGTCATGACATCTCGAACTGTGCTCATCGCAGCAGGGACTACCTTTCCGTGACACGGTACAGCTTTACCTGGCTGTAGTATATCATGCGCCGGAGGAATTGTGTACCCGCACAAATACCTGATTGAGACGAGCCGGGCAGTTGCCGTGTCCGTGGGAGCGGCCTGTTTCTGGGTACGTATCTCGATAGAGCGGAGTCAGTGTGGGAGGGACGAGATGGAGACAGCGGTACCCGGATCGGAAGCCGAGGAGTACGTCCGCGGGCGTGGGCCGTTCCTTGCCTTCCTGAGCGAGTGGTATGGAAGCCTGCGCGCGGCCCGGCTGCCGGAGGTCATCGAGGAGGCCGGTGGCCCCGGGAACGTGGTGATAGTCTGCGCCGATGTGACCAACTGCTTCACCAGGTACGGTCCGCTCTACAGTCCGCGCGTGGCGACCATCGTTCCGCCGATAGTCGATCTCCTGAAGCTGGCATACTCGCTCGGCATCAGGGACTTCGTGCTCCCCGAGGACAACCACCCGATCGACTCGCCGGAGTTCGAGGCATGGGGCCCGCACTGCGCCGCCGGGACCAAGGAAGCCGAGACGGTAGCGGACATCAAGGACCTTCCGTTTTCCGACCTGTTCCTGGTCTTCCCGAAGCAGAACCTGAATCCCGGCATCGATACCGCGTTTCCCGGCTGGCTGGAGGAGCATCCGAACATGCGCAGGTTCATCGTGGTCGGCGACTGCACGGACCTCTGCATCTACCAGACCGTCACCTTCCTGAGGCTCCGGGCAAACCAGTTCAAGCTCGAATACGACGTGATCGTACCCGCCAACTGTGTCAACACATTCGACATACCGGTCGAGACGGCGCGCGCGAACAACATGTTGCCCTACGACGCCGATCTCATCCACCCGCTCTTTCTCTACCACATGGTGCTGAACGGCATCCGTGTCGTCAGGGAACTGGTTCCTTAGGCAGGAGGGGCGTGGAGTGATGGAGTAATGGAGTGGTGGAGTGATGGGCGCCATTACTCCATTACTGCTGAGGTCTGCTCATGTCCGACAACGATTCCCTTCGAGAATACGCGGAGAAGCGACGATTCGATCAGACTCCCGAGCCCGAGCCGGAGGTAGTGGATACCGGCATGCATCGGTTCGTGGTTCAGGAGCATCACGCCTCCCACCTGCACTGGGACTTCCGGTTGGAGATGGACGGCGTGCTCAAGAGTTGGGCAGTCCCGAAGGGTCCGCCGGAGGTTCCCGGAGTCCGCCGCCTCGCGGTGCAGACGGAGGACCATCCGATCGGCTACATCGACTTCGAGGGCGAGATCGCGGAGGGTCAGTACGGCGCGGGGTCGGTCAAGATATGGGATCGCGGCACATACGATCTCGACGAGCGCGACTCGAAGAAGCTGGTATTCGTCCTGCACGGCGAACGGCTCACCGGTGGGTACGTCCTCGTGAACACGAACGCGGACAACTGGCTGATGTTCAAGCGGAAGTGACCTCGGTTGATGCGAGGCGGGAGATGTGGTATAATCCGATAGTCATTTCCGTGGGCCCGTAGCTCAGTCGGTAGAGCAACGCCCTTTTAAGGCGTGGGTCGTGCGTTCGAGTCGCACCGGGCTCACCACCAACGGCCGATGTATTCCCCCGCATCGGCCGTTTTCACTTCTGCTCTTTCCGTATCCCGAGGGCCGTCTGCCGCATCTCTGCAGTCACTATGCGTGTTTCCTGCGCCACCGGGCCGGGGTACTGTACAATGTACGCGTTTTCCTGACCAACTGCTTGCCTAGATGGAACAAATATAGTAAGATGTAGCTAGCCTATGCTCAGCGCGACTCGCGCTGGAGGAATCGGTACAACTCAACGAGGAGGTGTGTCGATTGTCACCGATGACCATTGCAGGGACCCCGGTCGACATCAGGCTGTCGAAGTCGCCCAAAGGTGGGTGGACGGCGGAAGGCCGCATCTACGAAGGCGTTTTGCCCGGCAGCGATCGTGTGGACTGTCAGGGGGCCAGCCGCAAAGAAGCGGAATCCCTGTGCAGGGACAGGCTTGAGCGGCTGATTCACGCGCGCATGCACGGGACCGAATAGTCTCCGTGAGCGTGAGTCTTCAGAAGCAGGGAGGGCCGAGATCGGCCCTCCCTGCTTCGCATCTGCCGGCCGTATTCTCCTCCCCGCCGGATCCTCCCTCTGCTGCAGGGCGTGAACACATCTAGCCCATGTCGGAGGGATTCTGCATCGGTGAATGCCTGTCCTGAGCCAGTCGAAGGGACGACGATAATCCCGACGTAGGAGTCAGCGGACACAAACCGTCCGCAAGACTCCTCCTACATAGGCAATGACGTGCAGACACGATGCGTTCGCCCTGCCTCTGCTGTTTGACACACCCGAACCCTTGTGCTAGGATTGTCCAGCCTCTATTGGCGGAGGTTCGCTCGCGATCCACCGCGGGTATACACCATGTGTTGCTGTCCCGGCGCACGGTCCGCAGATCAGGGCCTTGTCTCTTTCCAATGCCAACCAGGTATCCCGACTGCGCGACGGCGGGCGTGCTCCGGGTTTCGGATGGGAGTCCTACATGAACCGCAGATTCTGGCCGATTGTCGGCATTGTTGCTCTGTTCCTGCTCATCTTCGGAAGCTCGATCGCCCGGTTCTACACAGACTGGCTGTGGTTCGGCGAGGTGGGCTACGAATCCGTCTTCTGGACCACGATCCTCACGAAGCTCACCCTCGGCCTGGTCGCGGGCGTGGTGTTCTTCGTCGTGCTGTTCACGAACCTCTGGCTGGCGCGCAAACTCGCGCCGCCCGTGATGGAGCGCTACCACACCAACGTGATCCGGGCGCGCATGGGCCGGGTTGCCAAGAAGGGCCTGACGCTGCTCATATTCGCGTCCGCGCTGGGGGCGAGTGTGCTCGCGGGCATGGAGGCGTCGTCCCACTGGATCAGCTACCAGATGTACGTGAACGCGACCCAGTTCCCGGGGACCGATCCGATCTTCGGCAAGAACATCGGCTTCTACGTCTTCCAGCTCGGATTCCTGCGCTATGTGTACGGATGGCTGATGTTCACGCTCGTGGTGACCGCGCTGGCGACGGCCGCCGTTCACTATCTCGACCGCGCGATCGAGTTTCTGGCCGGGATGCCGACCTTCGCCCCGCACGTCAAGGCGCATCTCTCCGTGCTGTTCGCAGGCGTACTCCTCGTGCGCGCATGGGGCTACCGGCTCGATGCATACAACCTGCTCTATGCGCCGGATGGGGTGGTATTCGGCCCGGGATACACCGACGTGCACGCGAGGCTGATGGCGCTCAACGTCCTTTCGGTGATCGCAGTGATCGCGGCGGTCCTGGCGCTCATCAACATCCAGCGACGCGGGGTCACGCTCCCGTTGGCGGCGCTGATCATCCTCGTCGGCAGCTCGTTCCTGCTCGGTACCCTGTATCCTCAGGCGGTCCAGTTCGCCAAGGTCAAGCCGGATGAGATCAGGCTCGAGTCGAAGTACATCAAGTACAACATCGAGGCGACGCGTCAGGCGTTCGACCTCGACGGCATCGAGGAGAGGGACTTCCCCGCGCTGAACAACCTGACCGCCAAGGACATCGAGAACAACCGCGCCTCGGTCAACAGCATCCGTCTGTGGGACTACAGGCCGCTGAACAAGACCTACGGCCAGCTCCAGGAGCTCTGGCAGGCGTATGATATCGCGAATGTCGATGTGGACCGATACGTGATCGATGGCGAGCTTCGGCAGGTGACTCTTGCCGCGCGAGAACTCTCCGCCGAGCAGCTTAGCAAGGTGACCGAGCCGACCTGGCAGAACCAGCGGCTCCAGTTCACGCACGGCTACGGAGCGGTCATGAGCCCGGTCAACCGAGTCGCCGGCGAGGGGCTGCCGGACTTCTTCCTGAGCGGCATTCCTCCGAAGTCGCCGGTCGGCATCGAGATCAAGCAGCCTCAGATCTACTACGGCGAGAACACGTTTGACTACGTCATCGCCAACACTCGCCAGGCCGAGTTCGACTATCCGCACTCCGGCGACAATCGGTATACCAAGTACGCCGGGAAGGGCGGCATCCGGCTCGACTCGTACTTGAAGAAGCTCGCGTTCTCCACGCGATTCTCCGACATCAACATGATCCTTCCGAACCCGATAACGGACAACAGCCGGATCATGTTCCGCCGAGAGATCACCGAGCGCGTCAGGACCGTCTTCCCGTTCCTGATGTACGACCGCGACCCCTACCTGGTCGTGTCGGAGGGTAGGCTCTACTGGATGATCGACGCCTACACGATCTCGACGCGATACCCGTACTCGAAGCCCTACGTGATCTCGAACGTCCCGGTCAACTACATGCGGAACGCCGTCAAGGTAGTGGTGAACGCCTATGACGGCAAGATCGATTTCTACACGGCTGACGATAACGATCCGGTGCTGAAGACCTACGCTCGGATCTTCCCGGGCATCTTCAAGCCGCTCGACCGAATGCCGTCCGATCTGAAGCAGCACATCAGGTACCCCGAGACGCAGTTCCGAGTGCAGTCGGAGATGCTTCTCACATATCATATGCAGGATCCGCGGGAGTTCTACGCCAAGAACGATCGATGGGATATCCCGAACGAGATCACGGAGACCGGCGGCCAACAGCAGCAGGTCGAGCCGTACTACGTGATCACCAGGCTGCCCGGCGAGCAGAAAGAGGAGTTCCTCATGATGCTCCCGTTCACGCCCGCGAACAAGGACAACATGGTCGCATGGATGGCGGCGAAGTGCGGACCCGAGGACTACGGCCGGATTATCCTCTACCAGTTCCCGAAGGAGAAGTGGATCTCCGGGCCGGCGCAGATCGAGGCGCGGATCAACCAGGATCCTGTCATCTCTCAGCAGTTGAGCCTTTGGAGCCAGCGTGGGTCGAACGTGAACCGGGGCAACCTCCTGGTGATCCCGATCGAGCAGTCGCTCATCTACGTGGAGCCTCTCTACCTCGAGTCGGATACCAGCAAGATCCCGGAACTGAGGCGGGTGATCGTCGCATACGGCGACCGGATTGCGATGGAGGAGACGCTGGACCAATCGCTGGCCCGCATATTCGGCGACGTCGGGACGATAGACACCGTGAAGACTCCGGTCGCGCCATCCGCCCGGCCGGTGGTCGAGGAGAAGCCGGACCTCCGAAAGCTCGCGGAGCAGGCATTGGCGGAGTATGAGCGCGCGGAGGAACTGCAGCGCAAGGGTGACTGGGCCGGCTACGGTCAGCAGTTGAACAAGCTGGAGGAGACCCTCAAGCGCCTGCGCGAGGAGGCCGGCAAGCAATAATCATGGATACGGGGAAGATCACGGAATTCCTGGTGGTGCTGGTGTTCGCATTGGTGGTCGGTACCGGCGCCGTCCTCACGGTCTTGTACCTGGACGGTGTCGCCCGGGTAGTGGCCATGTTCGCGCTGATAGTCGTGGGACTGGCTGCCTGGCAGTATCTCCGCAAGCGATTCGGGCGCGTATAGACCATCCCTCTTGTAGGAGCGACTTCCCAGTCGCGATGAGTTGTATCGCGGCTGGGAAGCCAATTCGCGGCTTGGAAGCCGCTCCTACAGTGCGTCACTTCCCGCTATCGGCAGGCAACCCTTCCAGCGCCTTCGTAAGCTCCGTCATGCTCCCGCGGAGTATCCACCCCTTGTCGTGTTCTTGCGCTCCAATGGAGGCAACTAGATCGGCGAGCCCCTCGCCCTCGCCTCCATGCAGGACGGGCACGACGGCCGCGTACTTCGATACGGCGGCGTAGAGCGCGTTCACGGTCTGCACATCAGACTCCTCCTCGGTATCCGACCTCACCGTCGGGAGCAGCGCATCCACTCCGTCCACCTGCGACCAGTGGCCCGGCGACTGAGCGTCGGACTCCGGGTCGAGCGTCACCGAGCAGACAGCATCGGGGTTGATGGCCTTCAACGTCGCGCTGACCTCGGCGATCAGACCGGTCAGCTTGCCCCGCCGGAACTTGTCCCACAATGCCTGTGCCTCCAGGTCGGCAGGTGACCTCACGCCCTCGGGATCGATGTCGATCGGATCGATCTGGTGGGCGCGGATCATCTCCTTGCGGACCTCTATGGTGTAGCCGAACGGTGGAGTCATGTCCCTGCCGTTGACCACGAAGGGCGCACTCCGAGGATACTCCAATCTGTCGATGCAGACACCGGCGACTTTGTAGTTCGATGCGATCTCCTTGGCAACGGCCTTTAGGAGCCTCGCGGTCTGTGAAGACGCCGGGCAGAGGTAGACGCTCTTGTCGGCCTGAGGGAGGTTCCGTGCATCCGTATCGGCTTCCATGGCGGCCAGTTCCCCCTGCTGCCACTGAGCCTGCTCTGAGTACGTCCGGTCGAGCAGATTGCGGTCCTGTGCGGCGACATACCTGGCGGGCTGCGGCGCCGGATGCGTTGCATCGCCCCAGAGCGTGGCGTCGAGGACGGCGTGCACCCTCATGCCCAGCCTGTCCGCTGTCTCTACGATCACACTCAGCCGATCCTCGCCCACCGGCCGATCGACGCCCGGCTGCAATACCTTGCTCGGGTAGATCGCCTGTCCACGGCTGAGCACCGGGACGAATACGTCATGGAAGCCGCGCGCCTTCGCGGCTCTGAGCAGGCGGCTCAGGGCGGTCGGTTTCTCGTCGGTGATCCAGATGCCGGAGAGACGATCCCCCAGAGCGGTCTCCTTCGGCGGCTCCTGCGGATCGACTGCGACGTCCGTGGTTTTCACGGGTTTCACGGGCCTCGCGTCGGCGGTTCTCGGCTCGGGGGCGCTCAGCGGCTTTTCGACGATCAACGTTCCCTGCGGCGAATCGATTATCATCACGGCATTGAGCCGCGCCGTGAGGTCGGGCGCCTCCCGGACGAGCAGGTCCGTCGGAGGCGCGTCGTCGGTAGTTCGGAAGCCCTTCGCGCGCAGAGCGTAGTTGAGCCAGCCGATCTGCGGAGGCGTCATCGTGAAGATCGAGAGCGCGTTCCCGTAGGCGATCTGCTCCCTCTGCAGCGGGGTCAGTTCCCATTCGGCATCGAAGCTTGGCGGGAACGGCATCGTCTCGTAGAGCCACTCCTGGAGGCGGTTCTCGGTGGTCTTCGCAAGCTGGGTCTTCCGCGCCTCCTGGTAGCGCTCGTTCCACCGGACGACCGCGGTCCCCCTGGCGTTGCTCGTCAGGAAGAACATGTCGTCCACCAGCCACCACTGCAGTCGGGTGATCTCCTCCACACAGGTCATGACGGTCTCGAGCTTCGCCGACCTGATATGGAGCGTGACCGAGGCGCCTGCATACCGGCGGTCGACGTAGAACTGGGCCGACGTCTGCCTGGAGAGCTGCCTGCACACCTGCTCGAGAGTCAGAGTCCGCCCGGAAACGGTCACGTTGGCGATCATCAGCGGGTCCGAACGCCAGTCGATCTCCGCCTTTCGGTCGGCAAGCGACGGCATCGCAGCCAGCATGAGCGCCGTGGTTGCCACAATCCATCCGATACTCCGCACTCTACACTCTACACTCCGCACTCCCATCATTCGCCCTCCTTCCCGCCGAGGGTGACGTAGGGCATCGAGTCGAGGCGCAGGACCATGCCGTTGCCCCCGGTGGTCTTCGGGACCACGAGTTGCGGGATCACGCGGAACGCGATCGAGACATCCTCCGGCTTCGGGATCGTCGTGTCGGCGGCAGGTACGAGCATCGACTTGATGATCTCCTGCTGGGCCGGAGTCAGATCGGAGTAGGGCAGGGCGGCTCCGCGCGAGATCAGGAAGAGCTGTCCCTCGTCGAGCGTCGTGAGGAACGCGGTCATCCCCTCATGCGGGGTGACGGATCGCTTGGGCGGAGGAGGAAGCTCGCCGAGCGTCACCGGTCTCTTGAGCACAACGACGGTGTTCTCGATGTGCCAGGCAAGGCCGCTCATCTTCTCCAGGGTGTTGAGCGCGTCTCGGAGGGTCTCCTGTTTCAGTGACGCGGTGAGTCCATCCTTCGGCTCGGCCGGAGCGGCGATGTCGATCCCCGCCGCCTCCGAGAGTGCGTATGCGGCATCGGCCATCGACGAGTCGGCGAGGTGCAGGTCTATGCGGGAGTCGAGCTTCGACAGATCGAATCCGGCGGTGTCGGCGACCGGGATCGAGAGGATGACGGCGGCAATGATCAGCAGGCTGAACACGGGCAATCTCAAGGCTCTCACTCCTCTTCCTGAGGACTGGCAGCGCCAATCTCATTATGCCCGATTCGGGGGGTCATCTACCGGCATTTTACCATCACTCCGCCGGATTGGCAATGTGCTGAGTCTTGTCGCGGCCTGTAGGAGCGGCTTCCAGCCGCGATGAGCCGACCTGCTGTAGGAGCGGCTTCCAGTTGCGATCGCGGCTGGAAGCCGCTCCTACAAGCGAGCAGGGGAGGTTTCCAGGCAAGTTCGGGGAATACTACCACCGGAACGTACATGAGAACGCTGGCCCTGGACACCACGACCGATATTAGCAGCATCGCGATAACCGACGGCCCGGAGATCCTCGGGGAGTACAACTTCCTGCACCGGATGGATCTCTCCCAGCGGCTGATGCCGAACATCGTCAACCTGCTGAAGGACTGCAAGCTGGCGATGAGCGACATCGAGGCCATCGGAGTCTCGCTCGGCCCGGGATCGTTCACCGGCCTCCGGATCGGGGTCGTCACCGCCAAGACCCTCGCTCAGACGCTCGATATCCCGATCGCCGGCATCGTAACGCTCGATCTCCTCGCGCACCAGATCGACTACCTACCCGGCGCGCTCGTCTGCCCGCTGATCAAGGTCCGCAAGGGCGAGGTCTACTACGCCCTCTACCGCACGACCGCCGGCTCCCTCGAACGCATCACCGAGTACGAGGCAGGCCCCATAGACGACGTGGTGAAGCTGCTGCAGTCTGCAGTCTGCAGTCCGCAGTCCCACAACATCGTGTTCTGCGGCGACGCCCTTGATGCCAACCTGCCCGCGCTTCGTGAGGGCCTCGGCGACCGAGTCGTCGCGGCGTCACGTTGGCTCTCGTACCCCAAGGCGTCGATCATCGGCCGGCTGGCGGCCGAGAAGATCGGCGCCGGTGAGGGATCCGATCCGCTAACCCTCGTCCCGTTCTACATTCGCCGCTCAGCCCCCGAGATGCGGATGGGCGACTCCTGCCGCTGATCGGTCTCGGCCCGTCGACGAGACCTCGTTGTCATAGTGACCCAACGTAGATACCATCAGCACTTGCTCCACCCAACTGGTCCCCGGCAGCTCCATGCCGAAGGTACGGAGACCTCCGGATCCGCATGCGTACCGAGAAGCCGAGGGAAATGTCCGACCGGGCGGAGAGCAAGCCGTAGTCAGGCCGAAAAGTTTGTGAAAAAATGCACTAACTTACCCCCAAACCCGTTGACACGAGGGCTTGCCTGATGTATGATTCAAACAAGCACAACGTTTCATTTGGTATCAGCCCGCCGCTCGGTAGGCTGCTCCGATAGCGGCGCCATATCAACGCGGAAGGACGAGGTGACAATGCCGAAGGTACTGGTTAGCGACCCAATTGCAAAGGAAGGAATCGAAATCCTCCAGAAGAGCTTCGACGTCGATGTCAAGACGGGCCTGGAGAAGTCCGAGCTCATCAAGATCATAGGCGAGTACGATGCACTGGCCGTGAGAAGTGAGACCAAGGTCACGGCGGACGTCTTGGAGGCTGCCAAGAAGCTAAAGATCATCGGTCGGGCCGGCGTCGGCGTCGATAACATCGATGTACCGCTTGCGACGCAGAAGGGTATCATCGTAGTCAACTCGCCCGCGGGCAACACCATCGCCGCCGCCGAGCTGACCATGGCTATGATGCTCTCGATGTCCCGCAACATACCCAAGGGGCACGAGATGCTGAGGGCAGGCGAATGGAAGGCCGCACGCAAGGCGCTGATCGGCGTCGAGCTCTACGGCAAGACACTCGGTGTCTTCGGCCTCGGCAAAATCGGCTCCGAGGTTGCCAAGCGGTCGAAGAGCTTCGAGATGAACGTGATCGGCTGCGACCCGTTCGTATCCGAGGAGTACGCCGCCCGGCTGGGCATCGAGCTGGTCAGCTTCGAGGAACTCCTGAAGCGCAGCGACTACATCACGCTCCACGTTCCCGCCACCAAGGACACCAAGGGCTCGATCGGCGCAGAGCAGATCGCCATGATGAAGGACGGCGTGCGTATCGTCAACGTCGCGCGCGGCGGCATCATCGACGAGGCGGCGCTGGCCGAGGCCGTCAAGTCGGGCAAGGTCGCAGGAATCGCGTTCGACGTATACTCCTCCGAGCCGCCTCCCGCCGACAATCCGCTGCTGAGCCTCGACAACGCGATCACGACTCCGCACCTCGGCGCATCGACCGAGGAGGCGCAGGTCAACGTGGCGGTCGATATCTCCGAGCAGATCGTGGACGTCCTGAACGGCAAGCCGGCCCGCAGCGCGGTCAACATGCCCGCTCTGAGCGCCGAGGTCATGGCGGCCGTCAGCCCGTACCTGACCCTCGGCGAGCGGATCGGCGCGATGCTGACTCAGCTCGCGGACGGCCCGGTGGAGGCCATAGAGATCTCCTACTGCGGTGAAGTATCCGCGCTCGAGACCGGTCCGGTAGGCCGTGCGGTCCTAAAGGGCCTCTTCCAGCCGATCCTGACTGAGCAGGTGAATCTCGTCAACTCGCCGGTGATCGCGGAGTCGCGAAACATCCGCGTGACCGAGAGCAAGACCAGGGACTGCGAGGACTACACGAGCCTGCTGTCCGTGAAGGCGAAGATCGGCAAGGGCGACCTGGTGATCTCCGGCACTCTCTTCGGCAAGAAGGACATCCGGATCGTCCAGATCGACGGCTACTCGATCGACATCGTTCCGAGCGGTGCGATGCTGGTCACCACCCATATCGACAAGCCCGGTATCATCGGGCGGGTCGGCACACTCCTCGGGAGCCAGGGCGTCAACATCGCCGGTATGCACGTTGGCCGCGAGGGTATCGGCAAGAGCGCGGTGATGGTGCTGAACGTCGATGAGCCAATGACCGAGGACGTGATCAAGCAGATCCAGGCGATGGACGGCATCGAAAGCGCCAGGCAGGTGCAGTTCGGCTAGAGCCCGACAGGATTCCGCCCCGCGTGGGTAGAACACCATATGGAAGCCAATCATGGCCCATCGAATTCCGTGAGAATCGGAGCGATGGGCCATGTTGTTCCCTGAGCCAGGGTTTCCCTGCTCTCAACCTTGCTCGTACTCTTACTCTTACTCTTACTCGTACTCGTGATCTCGGTCTCGCTCTCGCTCGCTAGCCGAGCGACGACTTGAAAGGAATCAACGTCTTGCTGTTCGAGAAATCGGTGCCGGAGGGGGCCAGGGATGCCTACAGGCGGGATGCCATCGCGGGCATGCTGGTCGGGTTATACACGGGCGCCATCTTTCCGTTTATCGGTTTCATAGCGAGAGACAAGTTGCATGCCAGCGTCGGACTGATCAGTCTGATGACGGCCGTGCCGTTCATCGGCAACATGTTCGCGCTGTTCTATGCCAACGCCATGGAGGGCAGGCCGAAGAAGCCGTTCGTCGTCTGGTCGGGCGGCATCGCGCGCGCCCTCTTCCTGCTCGTCGTCTTCGCCAGGACGCCGCTCGCGTTCGCGCTCATTATCAGCGCGATCCAGCTCATTGCGACCGTGGCATCGCCGGCCTACGCCGCGGTCATGAAGGAGATCTACCCGGACGAGCACCGTGGCAGGATCATGGCCTACATACGCGTCGGCATGGCGTTCATGATCTTCATCTCGACGCTCATTGCCGGTCCGCTGCTGGCGAAAGTGAGCTTCCGGTATATCTTTCCCATCGCCGGACTGCTCGGAGTGGCGTCGTCCATCGCGTTCGGCACGATCAAGACTGCGCCGGTGGACCCGAACGATCCGAGCAACCACAAGACGCCCACCTGCGAGTTCCTGAGGGCAACGCTCTGCATACTGCGCGACGACACCAACTACCGGTGGTTCACCACCTCAGTGTTCATCTTCGGGTTCGGCAATCTGATCGTGGCGCCGCTCTATCCGGTCTACCAGGTGGACCGCCTGCATATCACATCGACCCAGGTTGCCATCCTGGCGAACACTGCAACCATCGTGTGGATGCTGTCCTACCTCTACTGGGGGAAGTACGTGGACGTGCAGAGTCCGCTCAAAGCGGTGGCGATCAACGTGCTGATGGTCTCGTTCGTGCCGCTGATCTACTTCCTGTCGAGCAACGTGTGGATGCTACTGCCTGCTGCGGTCATCTCCGGCCTAACGACCGGTGGGGTGGAGTTGAGCTACTTCAACAGCATCCTCCGGCTCGCCGATGAGGGGAAGGAGTCGCAGTACCAGGCGCTGCACTCGTTCCTGTTGGGGCTTCGAGGCACGATCGCTCCGTTCGTGGGCGCGGGGCTGGTCTCTCTCTGCCGGACCCACGACGTATCGGTGCGGTACATCTTCCTGGTCTCGATGGTGGTGATGCTCGCCGGGTTCCTGACCCAGCTCGCGGGGGTGCGGGAGCGGTTTGGCAGCGGAGTGGAACCAGTGGCCGAAACGGAATAAGGCGGGCGCGGGGCCCGCCTCGGCAACGATCCACCACATACGGTGTGGGGGGTACTACGAACCGACGGTACGAGCGACCTGCTCCTCCCGTGTCTCCATCTCTGTCTCGAGTTCCCGGCGCTTCTCTTCGGCGGCCTGACGCCCCGACGTCACGGCCTCCCGAATCCTCGACGAGCCGCTCTCGATCATCTCGCGGCCTCTGCTCACCATCTGCTTCGATCGATCGGCCACGGCGCCGGCCAACTTCGATGACTGCTCCTTCGTATCGCTCCACAGCTCCCCGGCCTTGGTCCCGGCGCGGTTGGCTGCATGTCTCACATCACTGCGCATCTCATCGCCGCGCTTCGGAGCATACAGCAGTGCCGTGATTGCTCCGGCCGCGGCGCCGACGAGTGCTCCCAGCCAGAAGTTCCCTCTGCGAGCCACTTGGATACCTCCTTTCAGGCGGATCGCCTGAGTGTGTTGATAGCTCTGTTGATGCCTGCGATCACGCTGGCAAGATTGATGAACGGCTGTGCAACACTGTGCTGTACTACATCGGTCGCCGCGACGACGGATCCTGACACCCGTCGCGCGGTCTCCTCACTGATATCGAGTATGTTCTCGGCCTTCCGCTCTACTCGCTCGACTATATCGTTCACGTTCCTGATAGTGTGGGTTGCTTCGGAGAGAGCCGGCTGAACTGACTTGTTCAGAAGATTCCTCACCGCTATCGCTAGAAATGCGAGCCCGCCGAGCAGCACGAGGTTGCTAAGCGCAATCACGCCCACGAATATGACAAGAAGCAACTGCCACAGTTCCATTGCCTAGACCCCTTTCGGCTGCCGATGACCTGTGTCTGCTGTACCCACGGCATCTGAAAACAAAACTAGCGCAGCAGGGCCGACGAGCGACCTTACCGCGCACGGTTCAGCGCGCAGGACCTCGACCGCCTCACGCAGCCGTGTGTCGATCCGTGCAACGGAGAGCATGCGCAGCCAGCCTTGCACACACGGCGTGAAAGCCGTATAATTCAACTCGGGTTTTGGCGGCCCGTGATCAGGCTAAAATCACATTGCCGAGCCGCATGCCAGAGCCCGCGACGATACCGACACAAGGAGATATTCCGTTGGCAGATACTTTCAAGCTGTCCAGATTGGTGAGGACTGTATCTTCCGAGATCTACGTTATCTGGGAAGGGGAGCGCCGGGTAGGTCAGCTTCACATACACTACGCCCACTACACGGTACACGTGACTCTGATCTTTGAGGTGGACGTGTCTCTCTCCGAGGAGGAGGAACTGCTCGCCGCCGTGGACGACGATATCGTCTCCTCGTACCTGCCGAGCTTCGAGCGCGAAGAGATGCTGGTGACGGTCTTCCGGGGTGAGGAAACCAGCTCGTTCAGCTATGCGCCTCCGGGAATGGATGAGATCGAGGAAGAATAGCCGTTTGGCGCGCAGAACGGGTCTTGCGCACCAAGGGAGTCTGTGCTATCATCGATTTCGAAGCCAGGAAGGATAAACCTGTGGCCAGGCTGTTCTTTCCGGCTTAGGGATTGGAGTGTGCCCAGACGCTCCAATCCCGCCCCTTCACCGAGCGTATTTCCCGCACCATCGTCTCCCGTTTCGGGTATCTATCCTGCATCGCCGGAGCGCATCCGCTTTGTAGGAGGGGATTCCAATCCCCGAATTCGAGGCGACGCATGGGCATTCGCGGCTGGGAAGCCGCTCCTACAGCAGGCGCGGAATACGCTCCGGGCTCTATGCCTCCGGACGTGGACTATCGACAATGAGAATCGGCGCACACCAGCGAACCGGAAAGGGTCTCGGTGACGCCATCGAGCGCGCGGCATCGATCGGTTGTGAGGCGGTCCAGGTGTTCGCCGCCAACCCGAGCGCCTGGCATACGCGGGCGATCCCTGTGGATGTAGCGACGGTCTTCCGCAGCCTGACCGGGCGCTACGACATCCGTCCGACGGTCATCCACACCCAGTATCTTCTGAACCTCGCCACCTCGGATGAGGCCGTCTACGCCAGGTCCGTGAACGCGCTCGCCGACTCGCTCGTTCGCGCCGATGCTCTCGGGGCCGAGATGGTGGTGACGCACATCGGAAGCCACCGCGGCCTCGGTATGGAGTCGGGCATACGTCGGGTGCAGGACGCGGTCAGGAACGTGCTCACGGGGAGCGACTCGCCGGCGCTGCTCCTGCTGGAGAACTCCGCCGGGGCAGGGGACCTGGTCGGCAGCCGCTTCGAGGAACTTCGCGCCATCCTTGATGGACTCCCGGAGTTCGGCGGTCGGCTCGGCATCTGCCTCGATACCGCCCATCTCTGGGGCGCGGGGTACGACGTCTCCGACTCCGAGGCCGTGAGCAGGGCGATGGACGAGTTCGACTCGCTGGTGGGCCTGGAGTGGCTGAAGCTGGTGCACCTCAACGACAGCCGCAGCAAGCTCGGCTCGCGCTCGGACCGCCATGCGAACATAGGGCAGGGGGAGATCGGGATTGCCGGCATCGCGGCGTTCATGAAGCATCCCGCGCTGGCGGATATGACTGTGATCATCGAGACGCCGGCCCAGTCGCCGGACGATCATGCGCGGGACATCGCGCTGTTGAAGGAACTACGAGGGCAATTGTAGGAGTGGTTTCCAAACCTCGATATGCTGTGATCGCAGTTTGGAAACCGCTCCTACCGTCGGAGTGTCAGCTTGGCATTCGGTGCTTCATCTGTCTCTCCAGCGCCCTGTCGAGCTGGGGCACGGTGAGGTACCCGGTCTTGATCAGGAGAGACCCCAGAGGGACAGGATCGAGACCCTTCCGGTGTATCTCGGTCTGCATGTTCAGGCACTCGATTATCTGATCGCGGGATGCGTATCCCATATCCACGATTATCTCACCAAGCGGTTTGTTGACGGACATTACGGCATCTCCTCCGGGTGCTATTGTAGCGGTTTGAAGCCGGCTAATCAAGCGTCGATCGCACGTACTCGCGGTAGAGTTCCATCAATCGCTGAGTAGTCGGCCCGGGGATGCCGCTCGAGAAGACGGTGTCCTCGACGGATCGGATGGGCATCAGCTCGGCAGTCGAGCTTGTCAGGAACGCCTCGTCCGCGCGGAGCAGGTGATCGAGCGGGAAGCATCCCTCCGTTACCTCGATGCCGTGCTCCCTGGCAACCTCGATCACGATGCTGCGGGTCACTCCGGACAGGATGCCGCACTCCAGCGCGGGAGTGTACAGCACGCCGTCTCTGACCCAGAATGCATTGGCCGACGTTCCTTCCGATATATCGCCCGAGGTGTTCAGCAGGAGTGAGTCGTCGAAGCCGGAACGCTTCGCTTCGGCACGCGGAAGGATCTTCCACAGGATGCCGGTATGCTTGATCCGGCTGAGCGGGCTGCGCTCGTCGCTCCTGAATGACTTCGATATCGTGAGCCGCAAGCCGGCCCCATACTCCGGCGGCGAAAACGGCTTGGCGAGCACGATCACCGTTGGCCGATCTTGCTCCAGGTCGTACCACATGCGGCCCGTCGCCCCGCGCGTGACCGTGATACGCAGGTATGCGTCACCCGTGAGACCGTTGGCCTCGAGGACTTGCCGGGCGGCCTGCCTGATCTCATCCGGTTCCGGCGGGCAGAGCTGTGTGATCGAGCATCCGTCGGCCATGCGCCGGATATGCGCGTCCAACATGAACGGCTTGCCCTCGTACACTCTGATCGTCTCGAAGATCCCGTCGCCGTACAGTAGTCCCCGGTCACAGGCGGACACGACAGCGTCCCTCGCAGACGCCAACCGTCCGCTGACGTACACGACTCCCCATGTCTCGCTCAGATCAGCGTTTTCCATACACATCCCAGCACCTCAGAGACCTATCGAGCGTCTCTCGGTATTCCATACCCGTGTCGGAGTCCACGGCAATGCCGCCTCCGCCATGTAGGAGCGGCTTCCCAGCCGCGAATGCCCACGCAACGCCACTAGTTCGGGGATCGGAATCCCCTCTGCAACAGAGTTTCGAAATATGCTCTAGAACAGGCTCAGGTTCTCCGGTTCGACCTTGGGCTGTTCCTTCGGCTCCTTCTTGAGCTCGATAACCTTCTTGCGAGCGGCGTCGATATCAGCGACCAGGGACGCCCGCGCCGTCCGGAAGGCTTCGTCGTGCTGGCGCAGGATGTACGCCGGATGGAGCGCGGCCATCGCGTACCTGGCATAGGAACTCGTGAACCAGATCCCACGCTCCTTGGTCATTCGGAAGTCCCTGTGGATGACCAGGTTGGCGGCCGGCGCGCCCAGGCAGAGTACCACCAGCGGCTTGATGATGTCGAGCTGCTGTTGGAGCCACGGCATGCACGCGGCGATCTCTGACGTGCGAGGCGGACGGTTGCGGACACTGCCGTTCTCGATGATGCTCGCGCGGCACTTCAGCACGTTGCAGATGTAGATGTGTTTTCGGGTGATCCCGTTCTCCAGCAGTACCTGATCGAGAAGCTGTCCCGCGCGCCCGACGAACGGCCGACCGGTGGCATCCTCGTTCGCACCGGGACCCTCGCCGATGAGTACGAGCGGCGTGTTGGGGTTGCCCTCTCCGAACACCACGTTCGTCCTCGTGTCGCACAACTCACATGCCCGGCAGTCTAGTGCCTTCTGCCGGAGTTCCTGCAATCGTTCCTCGACCTCGGTCATTCTAAGGTCCTCCCAGCTCTTCCATCTTGCGCATCAGCTTGTCATACGTTGCCTCGAGGCTTTCGGGCAGCACCTTCGTGTTGCCGACCACGGGCATGAAGTTCGTGTCGCCGTTCCATCTCGGGACTACGTGCCAGTGAACGTGGTCCGCGAACCCGGCGCCTGCCGTCCGTCCCAGGTTGACGCCCAGGTTGAAGCCGTCCGGCTTCATCGCCGCCCCCACGAGCCCTACCGAATACCTCACGAGGCGGCTGATCTCCAGCAGTTCCTCGTCCGTCAGATCGTACAGGTCCGCGGTATGCTTGTACGGGGCAATCATCAGATGCCCAGTGTTGTACGGGAAGGCATTCATCATGATGAACGCGGTCTTCCCGCGATAGAGGATGCCGTTCTCGCGGTCCCTCCGCTCAGCGGGTTTGACGCAGAATATGCAGCCTGGCGTGTGGTCGGCCTTCTCGATATACTCCATCCGCCAGGGCGCCCACAGTCTCTGCATGGGTTCGTTTTCTCGATCGTTGGACACGTTACTTCCTTTCATGCACGGCTACACGTAGCTGTTTGGCCCGGCAGCCCGCGATTCCTTCAGGTCAGCTCATCAGTGCGGCCTGCGGTCGTGGCGGCGGGACGCCCCACAGGAGAGGCGCGCTGTTTTGCGTCCGGGACCCGGGGGTAAATACCGGGTGACATCTGTTCACGCAGTTCAATAGGGCGACATAGCTGATCAGTATCATCTCCCAGGTACGTGGAGGTGATGTTCTATCAATACCATCACTGCAGCACCGAAAGGTGTTGACAACTACATAGAGTTGCGGGTGCCGAGTAGGCCTGAATACGTATCGGTGATCCGATCGGTCGTGACCGATCTGGCCGAAGATATCGACATGCCATCATCCGCAGTCGAGGATATCCAGGTAGCCGTATCGGAAGCATGCACGAACGTCGTTCGCCATGCCTATCCCCCGGACATGTCCGATGAAGAAGCGGAACTACTCATCAGATGCTCCGCGGACGGCGGGAAGATCACCGCTGAGGTCATCGACCACGGATGCGGACTCCGCCAGCAGCGATCCGGCGGCAACGCGGATGACAACGGCGGATTCGGATTGATACTGATCCATACTCTGATGGACCAGGTGCAGTGCATGAGTTCGCCCGATTCCGGGACGAGAATCCGCATGGTCAAGTTCGCGGCACGAAAGAATTGCTAGCGCTTGGTTAGTCTGATTCCTCGAGGTTGCCATTCTGAGCGAAGCGAAGAATCCGGCCGCCCGATGATCGACGACTCTGTCGTCGATCATCGGGCGTGTCGCTTGGAATCACACAGCGCAGAATCCAACTCAACAGAACGCTAGCTCTGGCGCACGAAGTTGATGCGCAGGTCGCTCAGCATCGCCTTCAGTTGCTCGGACTCGGATGGGCTGATCTTTCCCTCGAGCTGGGCGGCAATGGCGGCGATCACGTCGATGGCGACCTTCGCCTGCGCCAGGTCTTTCTCGATCTTTCCCGTGGATGGGTTCATGACAAGGCCCATCCACTGCCACGCATGAGTGCCTAGCAGGGCGACGAAAGACCCGAGCAGCGTGTACACATCCACCGGCGGCAGCCCGGCCGCGATGTCCTCCGCGCTCGGTTTCTCCCCGGACTTCTCCTCCGGCTGCTCCGGCGATGCCTCTTCCTTCGGGGCTTCCTCGGTTTCGCCTTCCGCGCTTACGTCGTCCGGTTTCACTCTGCGCTTGTCGATAACCTCATAGCCTTTCTCTTCGTCGGCCACACTTCATCCCTCCAATGCATGCGTAGTGGCGGATCAACTTGATCGTCAACATTGCTATCAACGCGCCGGCCGCATCGGCCAGCAAGTCGAAAACATCCGTAGACCTGCCCGGCACGAAGTGTTGGTGGAACTCGTCCGTGACGCCGTACAACGCCGAGATGATCATCCCGACTACTGCCGGATCGAGCCGCAGTGTGAGCGGGACCATCGCAGCCGCCCGGTAGGCTACCAGAGCCAGGCCGAAATAGGCGCAGGCGTGAAGCAGCTTGTCGGAGTCAGAGAAGGTAAGCCTTCCTCCCAGAGAAACGTGCTGCTGTCCCGAAACCACGAAGATTGCCGCCATGTACAGGATCACCGGTCCCCACGCGGAGACCGTTCGTGCGGGATCAGCGACTCGTGTCGGTCTGCCGGGAGCCATCAACCGCCCGACTCCGCGGGCGCAGTCGGAGAGATCATCTCCTCGAACTCCTCTTCCGTCAGCACGGTGATCCCCAGATCGCGCGCCTTTTGGAGCTTCGATCCGGCATTCTCTCCAGCCACGACGAAGTCCGTGTTCTTGCTGACACTCGATGCTGCTCGCGCGCCAAGTTGCCGTACCTTCTCCTCGGCTTCGTCCCGGGTGAACCGCTGGAGCGCTCCGGTGAAGACGAACACCTTGCCCGCGATGCCGGACGGCGTCTCGGCAGGCTTGCTCGCCACCCGAGGGTTCACGTCGGCCTCGCGAAGCTTCCTCAACACTTCGCGGTTCTCCGGCTCTCCGAAGAAGCCCGCGAGGCTTGCCGCGATGACCGGGCCGACCTCAGCGACTCCGCTCAACTCCTCGACGGTGGCACCGGCCAGGGCCTCCATGCTGCCGAAGTGGTCCGCCAGCACCCGGGCGACGTGCTCGCCGACATGCCTGATGCCGAGGCCGAAAATGAGCCGGGCGAGCGGCGGGTTCTTGCTGCCCTGGATCGCGTTGTATATGTTTGAGGCAGACTTCTCGCCCATCCGGTCGAGAGTCAGCAGTTGGTCTACCGTGAGATAGTAGAGATCGGCCGGATCGCGGATCAGACCTTTGTCGATGAGCTGATCGACCTGCGCCGGGCCGACGCCCTCGATGTCCATCGCGCCTCTCGATGCAAAGTGGCGGATGCGCTCTTTGGTCTGCGCCGGGCAAGCGATGTTCACGCACCGCGCGACGGCCTCGCCCTCGGGCCTCTCGACGTCTCCGCCGCAGACCGGGCACTCTGGTGGCATGGCGAACTCGCGCTCGCCGCCGGTCCGCTTCTCGGTGATGACTTTGACGACCTCCGGGATCACGTCACCCGCACGCTGGATGACTACCGTGTCGCCGATGCGGATGTCCTTGCGCCGGATTTCGTCCTCGTTGTGCAGGGTAGCTCGCGAGACGATCACCCCGCCGACTTCGACCGGCTCCATGCACGCGACAGGCGTCAGGGCCCCGGTCCGTCCGACCTGGATGACGATGTCCTTCACGATGGTCGTCTCCTGCGTCGCCGGGAACTTGTACGCCACCGCCCACCGAGGGCTCCGCGCGACGAACCCGAGCCGTTCCTGGAGGGCCAGTGAGTTCACCTTGACCACGACGCCGTCGATGTCGTAGCCGAGAAGCTGACGCTTCTCGCCCCATTCGGCGATGAACGCCCGGACCTCCTCTATGTTTCGGCAGAGGCGGATGTTGGGGTTGATCTTGAAGCCCCAGGACTTGAACGCGTCCAGCATCTCCAGGTGGGTGCGGAATGCGCCGTCGGCCATGTATCCTGCGCCGTAGATGAAGATATCGAGTCTCCGGCTCGCGGTGATCGAGGGATCGAGCTGGCGAATCGATCCGGCGGCGGCGTTGCGCGGATTGGCGAACGTCTGCTCCCCGGCTTCCTCGCGCTCACGGTTGATCCGCCTGAACTCGTCGTGGAGCATGAAGACCTCGCCCCGAACCTCCATCATAGCGGGGATTCGGGATCTCGGATCGGCGATTTCGGATTTCGGATTTGTGATTTGGGATTGGTCCGGGAACAGGCTCAGGTTCTCCATCACTCCCTCTCGCCTTTTCTCGCCCTTGGTCGGAAGGATTGCAAGAGGTATCGCCCGTATCGTCCTCAGGTTGGTCGAGATGTCCTCGCCTGAGAAGCCGTCGCCGCGTGTCGCTCCGGTAACGAACCGTCCGTTCTCGTAGGTCAGCGAGACGGCCAGGCCGTCGATCTTGAGTTCCGCCGCGTACTCGATCTCTGCGCCCTCATCCATGCCCAGCATGCGTTTCACGCGCCTGTCGAAGGCCAACAGTTCTTCGTCGCCGAACACATTCGACAGGCTGAGCATCGGCACGCGGTGGGTGTAGGAGCGGAATGCCGTCGCGGGAGCGGCGCCGACTCGCTGGGTGGGCGAATCAGGCGTGACGAGTTCGGGATGCTCTTCCTCGATGGCGAGCAGTTCCCGCATGAGCCTGTCATACTCCGCGTCGGAGGCGACCGGCTGGTCGAGCACGTAGTAGCGGTAGTTGTGGTAGTTGATCTGCTGTCGGAGCTCTTCCGCCCTCGCCGCAGCCTCTCGCTGATCCATGGTGATACCTTAGCATAACGGGACGATGCGAACGCATCATCCCGACTGGAAATGTCTTGTGGATAGGCAAAATTCTAGCATCAGGAGGGGGCATTGTCAAATGACTTGGACGTGGGAGATGCCCTTGCCGATTGACTGTCTAGGCTGCCCGCTCGGCTCGTCGGCCGAAGATATCGGCATGGTCGCGCGCGAATTCGTCGAACGTCCGCGCAGGCCGCTCGAGGACCTTGGGGATCGCCTGAGTGACCATGCTCCCGTAGTCGGCCTTCAGGTACCACTGATAGGTCATGTAGTCGCTGATCCGCCATTCGGGCATACCCATGTCATGCATGGAGTCGTGCGCTTCCTGCTCGCTGATGTCCACATAGTGGACCTTCCTGCCGAGCGCGTCCGAGAGCCGTTCCGCCACCTGCCGCATGCTCAGCGCTTCCGGGCCGCTGATCTCGAAGGACCTGCCCTCGAGCTGCTCTCCCGTCAGCGCCACGAGCGCCATTGCGGCGATATCTCTCACGTCCACCATGCTGATCTCGCCGTCGCCGAGCGGAGCGTAGATCCTTCCCTGGGCGGAGATCATGTTCGCCATCGAGAGCAGGTTCTGCATGAAGTGGTTCGGGCGCAGGAACGTGAATCGCAGTCCTTCGTCCTCGATGTACCGCTCGATGACGTAATGATGGCGCATGAACCCGATCGTGCTCCACGGGGTAGCGCCCATCACGGACAGCTTGACGATGTGGTGAGCTCCCGCGCGTTTCGCGGCATCGACGACATTGGTCTCCATCTCGACCTGGTTCAGGTTCGATGGCGAAAGGAGGAAGATCCGGTCCGCGCCCTTGAAGGCCGCATCGAGCGTCTCGGGCATCAGGAAGTCGCCCTGGACAATCTCCGGCGCCGATCCGAACATACTCTCGGCCTTGTGGGGATTCCTGACGAATACCCGGGGGCGGATTCCCGCCTCCAGAAGCCGGCGTGTGACCTCACTGCCGACGGTCCCCGTTGCTCCTGTGACGACGATCATGGCTGACTCCTTTCACGACGCAGGTTCAACGCTTCTTATACCCGGAACCATGTCTGCATGGCGTCACTGGGCGATGATCTTGTGCGCACCGGAAGGGACTTCCACGACCAGGTGTGCCCGGTCAAGCGATGCTCCGGATGCAGGTCTGCCTCCGCTCCAGACGACGCGTCCGTTGATCCGCACTGCGGCCCACGACGGATCGCATGGGATGCGTATCCTCGCGGTTGCGCGCCCCGGGATGGCGAGGCTCCCGGAGAGCGCACTGCCGTTCCGCCTCCATGAGGCCCGGACATCGCCCAGCGGAGTAGGCGTCACGGCCTCGACCCATTCCAGGTCGCCGAGGCGAGGGGCGATGGAGATCTCCCGAAACCCCGGCGCGAGCGGCCTGATTCCAGCGATCTCCGATGGGAGCAGCGACACCACTCCGCTCGACCAGCCGTGACAGAAGCTCATGTCCGAGTCCGGGACGAAGTCATGCGGCTTGCGGTGATCGTGGATCTCCCAGAAGGTCGTTGCCCCGCGGCGTATCATTCCGCCCCAGCACTGCCGGACCAGATCGAGCGCGGCCCGATCCCTCTCCATCCGGTAGAGCGCGCGCGCCGCGTAGGAGCTCATGTACGGCGTGATGGCAGGCTGGGTCCGCGATGGGTCGGACAGCGCGCGGTAGATGTCGTCCCATCTCCCACGACCGGCGATCCCGCACGTCACCGCCAGCGCATTCGTCTGCATCGAGGTGCGCGAGCTGATGCCCGTGCGAGTGCGGCAGTCCGCGTATGCGCCGGCGTCATCCAGCCACAGGAGCCGGTCTACCGACTCCCGCACCTTCAGCGCGCGCTGATTGTACCTATCGGCCGATCGGTCGTCGCCCAGCGCCTGAGCAATCCGTTCAGCCGATGCGAGTGCCTCGTGGTATGCCGCCTGCAGCGCCGTGACCCGGTCGTGCCTGTCCACATCCGCCCAGTCGATGAAGCACCACCAGCCGGGCCGATCCGCCTTCTCGATCAGAGAGTCGCGGTCGAGGTGTCTCTCGAACCACGCCATCTGCCGCCTTACGTGCGGATAGAGCAGCCTGAGAGTCTCCGCGTCGCCGGAGTGGAGGTAGTGCTCCCACACGGCGGAGACCCAGTATGCGCAGTAGTCCGGAAGGATGAGCGTTGACGGCTCCGGACCCGTCGCCGGGACCGCGCCGTCGGGAAGCTGGTTTGCGGCAAAGCGCATCAGGTCGAGCCTCGCCAGCTCATAGTCTCCGAAAGCGTAGTAGGAGGATAGAGCCTGGACGCGCAGATCGCCGATCCACACCTTCCGGTCGCGCTTGATGCCGTCCTCGTGGCACTCCTGCATGCAGAGCCGCGCGGTGTGTCGGCCGGTTTCCCAGATGTGGTTCAGCATCTCGTCCGAGCATCGGAAGCTCCCTCGATTATCGACTGGATAGCCGACCGACTGCAGGCCGACGTAGTCCACCAGCAGCGGTGATCGGCAGTCGCTCACGATGATGCGCACGTATCGGAACGCCCGCCGCTCGGCGTTGGTCCACATCCACTCAGGCGGACGTGCGGTGATGCGGTCGATCGGCTGATACGGCTTGTCCTGGAGGCACTCTTGGAGCGACTCGCCGTAGGCCGTGCGGATCGAGGCCGGTCCTCCGAGTGTCTTCAGACGGAGGTAGCCGACCACCTCTCTCCCGAAGTCCAGTACGAGTTCCGCGATCCGCCCGGCCGGCGGTTCGATCTCCGCGCATATGCCGTTCGCTTCGAGTGTGTTTTGCGCATATGCGACGTGCCGGGCGTCGATCACGCGAGCGGGGAGCATGAACTCAGTCCGAAGCTGAGGCTGAGAGCGGGCGATGATCTCGTTGAGCGGAGATGTCGGCCGACGCAGGCGGGTCGATGCGCCGGAGAAGAGCAGGACGATCGGACAGAGGAATATGACTGCGGCGAGTAGTGCGCGGTGGTGTTTCATGTAGCGTGCTTGCAGGCAGCAAAAGCCCCTATTCTACTGGAGCCAGTATATCAAAGCCTGGAATCGGGGGTCAAGTGCGTCGCACGGACCCGTTCGCGTGCGTGAACGGTGGCACATGTGGGTATAATCGATGCGGCGTAGACCGCGACAACGTGATCAGTTGCCCGACACCGACTCCGTCGGCTCGGTATCAGGTTCGCGGCAGCCAACCGGGGAGAGGTGAGATAACTCTGCGACTCGACATCTGCCGATCAGAGCGGCATGCCGGCTCCGCTTGCTGCTGGATTCGAAGGAGCATCGCCATGAGAATGACCAGGGATGCCTATGCGCGGGCGGTTTGGAGGGTCATCGAGAACCTTCACGAAGAAGATGAGCCAGTGATCTGTCCCCATGAGAACTGCGACAAGCAGTTGAACGTCGTCATGACCAGCGTAAGAACGGGAACGACCGTCAGTTGTCCCGACCACGGAGTGATCTTCAGGGACTAGAGTGCTGTAGGAGGGGATTCCGATCCCCGAATTGGTGGCGTTACGTGGGCATTTGGGGATTGGAATCCCCTCCTACAGGGACTATTGAGGCACGCCTTAGCCTCCCACAGCATCCTTCATCCGCTTGCCCGGCCTGAACACGCATGCCATGCTTTCCGGGATGTTGATCTGTTCGCCAGTCCTGGGGTTCCTCCCCACTCTGGCGGCGCGTGCCCGGACATCGAAAGTGCCGAAGCCGGCGATCGAGACCTGCTCCTTGTTGCTGAGAGCGTCGGTGATCGCAGTGAACACAGCATCGACGGCAATGCCCGCATCGGTCTTCTTCATGCCCGTAGCCTTCGCGACGGCATCAACCAGTTCCGGCTTTGTCATGATTGCTCACCCCCTTCCGAGTGCGCGTGTAGTTGGACCTGCTGGGTCGGTCTCAGTTCGGTGGCTCGACTGAACCACCCTCCCGTCGATGTGACGGCCAAAGCTGCGCGGGCGGATGTCTCTGAGACCGACGTATCACCACGTAACCCATCTGCTTTTACCCAGAATCCGTGGAATCCACTTGATATCACTCGTTTTTTTCGCCTCGGCCGAGAGATGCGATGCTGCCTTGACCGCTGAACCGGTCGGTGGTACAATTATGGTCATAGTATCATGACTTGGCGGCTGATCGTCCAGTCGATAGGAGCCACCGCATGAATCCTGAGTTGATAAGTTGCCGGCGCCTGACCGCCGGGCTGATATACCCACCCGTCGCGCTACAGAACGCGAACCTCAACCGGCTCTACGCCGAGATCACTGAGATATTTCCCTACCAGAATCTGCAACACCTCCCTGACGGCATCCGCATGGCGAACCAGGAGAACGACTGCTTCATCCAGCAGACGCGCATCCAGGTGAACGAGAGCGTCATGCATTTCCAGGCGAGCAAGGAGAAGGCTCTGGAGATCTTCCGGATCGCGGCGCAGTGGCTCGGCATCCAGCAGTTTCTCACCTTCGGCGTCAAGCTCACCGCCTTCCTGCCGTTCGACGCCCCGGAGGAATCCGTCAGCTTTGTCGAGCGCAATCTGGTCAGGGTCTCCGATGCCCAGTGGGATCTGCTCGGCCCCGGGCGCAGAGGCACCGGACTGCGGATTGTGCTGCATCAGGACGGCATCCACGAGTTGAAGATCGAGCCGTTCTTCAACGATCCGTCTCAGCTCTACATCGAGCTCGATGTCCAGCATCCCGAACCGTTCGCGGACCTGAGCGGCATCGAGGCGAAGATGGATGCTGCCTACAGCTACATCTTCGGCCCTGTGAAGCATTTCCTCGCCTCCGCAAACGCACGATAGGACGTGGGGTACTGGGGATGGAGTACTGGAGGACTGGAGTAATGGGTTCCCAATACTCCAATACTCCATCACTCCACCACTCCACCACTCCATTCCCTCCCCCCTGATCCTGAGCGGCGTTTCTCCCGATAATCCTGGTATAACTACCGGGTTTTCGGAGGAGCGCGTTGAACGAGTCCGAGAGGAGTTGGATATCGTACCGCCGGCAGCAGGACGCCATCGAGCGCCGTGAGGGACAGCTCTGGTGGCTGGCGATCCTCGTCATCTTCCTGCTGTCCGCCGGCGTCGTCGCGCTCAACCTCCCCAACGCCGGCGAGAACCTGAACACCGGTCTCGTCGCGCTGTTCGACAACCGCGTCATGCTGTACTCGCTCCTGGCGGCGGTCTTTCTCATCTGCGCCTACTTCCGCGATTCCGTGCGCCGACTTCGCCGGTGGAACAACCAGCTCCTGAGCGATCTGGAAAAGCAGAGCGACCTGCTCGCGCGCAAGAGCACCCAGATGGCGCAGTTGAAGGACGTCTCCGATCGTCTCCTCGGCAACCTCGACACCGCGGAAGGCCTCGACTTCCTCCTGGGGCTGGCGATGAACGTCTCCGGCGCGCAGTATGCCTCGATCCTGCTTGTGGATGAGGAGACCCGCAGCCTCGAGCGCTACACGGCAAGGAGCCTGGTAAGGGGCGGCGAGCCGAACGACGAAGCATACGTCAACCGCAGTGCCGCGCAGTGGGTCATCGACAACGCCAAGCCTCTGCTGCTGAACCTGGAATCGGATACGGAGGTCTCCACGCTTGTCGCGCCGGTGAACGTCGGCGGCAAGGCGCTCGGCGTGCTGAGCGTGCGCGGCAGGGTGGACGGCGGTGGGTTCACTCAGGACGAGCTCGATGCCATATGCACACTCGCCAGCCAGGCCGCGCTGGGCATCGAGAAGATGCATCTCTACCGCAAGCTTCAGGAGCAGGTCGTCTGTCTGCGCAAGGCCCTGCACGAACTCCATCAAGCGCAGGCAAGTCTGATCCAGAACGAGAAGTTGGCTTCCATCGGCCAGTTGGCCGGCGGAATGGCCCACGAGATCAACAACCCGCTGCTCATCATCCTCGGCCGCGCTGAACTGCTGCTGATGGACGTCGATCCGTCGAGCCCCAACGCCGGCGATCTGGAGATCATCAAGTCCGAGACCGAGCGCATCGCCGGAATCGTGCGGAACCTGCTCAGCTTCTCCCGCGCGGACAGGACTGGCATCCTCAGCATGGTGGACGTCAACGAGATCATGGAGCGCACGCTCCAGCTCGTGGAGACTCAGGAGTCCACCGGCCAGATCGCCACGATCAGACGCCTGTCAGGGGATATCCCGCCGGTCTACGCCGAGAAGGGCGAGATCCAGCAGGTGTTCATGAACATCGTCATCAACGCCTACCAGGCGATGAGATCCACCGGCGGCAAGCTGATCGTGGAGACATCCCAGGATGACGCGGGCTATGTGGTTGCCAAGTTCGCCGACACAGGCCCCGGGATCCCTCGCGAGCATCTCGGGAGGATATTCGATCCGTTCTTCACCTCCAAGCCGGAGTCGGAGGGCACCGGGCTCGGGCTTTCGGTCAGTCGTGGGATCGTCGAGAAGTACGGCGGTAAGATCGAGGTCGAGACCAGGATAGGGGAGGGCGCGACCTTCATAGTCAAGCTCCCCGCCGCCGAGGAAGCCCTAAAGGACATGCCGAAGGTCGCGTAGTGGATCGTCCTATATGTCCCATAGGTCCTATGGTACACATAGGACCTATGGGATCCGCAGAGCCTACTTGAAGCTTGGCAGGATGATACCCCGCATGATGATATTCTGGCAGAACACGAATATCAGTAGCGTCGGGATCGCCGCCAGAGTGAGCGCAGACATCGTGATATACTTCGGCGCGAGGATCTGCATCTCGTAGAGCCAGACCATCATCGTCCACATCTTCTGGTTCTGGCACACCAGGAACGCGAACATGAACGCGCCGTATGCCGCCGTGAACGATCCGAGCGCGATGACCGCGAAAATCGGCTTTGAGAGCGGTATGGTGATGCGGCGGAACATCGTCGGCTCGGATGCGCCATCGATGATCGCGGCCTCGTACAACTCCTTCGGAAGGCTGTCGAAGAACCCCTTCAGCAGGAAGATCGAGTACCCGTTCGCCATCCCCGGAAGGATCAGCGCCCAGAAGGTATTGAGCATGTGAAGCTTCTTCAGCATGAGGAAGTTCGGGATCGCCGTTACCTCCGCCGGGAACGCCATGGTCGCCAGCAGGAAGAGCAGCACCTTGTAGGAGTACTTGAGGTTGTACCGCGACAGGGCGTATGCGCACGCCGGATTGACGATCAGGTGTATCAGGATGATCGCCGCGCAGTAGATGATCGTGTTGATCACGGCGCGTCCGTGAAGCGCCATGTAGCTGATGACGGTAGTGTAGTTCCGCGTGATGAAGTGCTTGCGCAGGAACTGCCTGTTGTCGCGGACGTACTGCCAGTCGGCCAGCGCATACGGCGCATCAAGCTCCATGATGCTCTTCATCCTCAAGCCGTAGGCTTTGTTGGCGGCATCCAGGCTGCCGTACCGCTTCAGCACATAATCCCTGAACAGGTTCTCCGCATTGAGCGCGTGGATCGCGGTGATCGGGGCCGCCTGCGATACGAACTCCATCCAGTCGGTGAGCGGAGTGCCTTCCTCCGGGAGTGACTTCGGCAGACCGATCTGATCGAAGGATGTGTAGTTCGCTTTGTAGATCCTGTTGACCTCGGCGATGTTGCCGAGATACCGCTTCGACAGGAACTGTCGATACGCCGGCGCCGCTTCGTCCGTCACCTTCATGAACCGGAAGGGCAGGATGTTTCGCGCGAATTCCTCCCAGTCCGAGCGCTCCTTTGGGTTCGCCGGGAGAGTAGGGGAAAGATGCACGTCGGTGAACGCTTTGTAGTTCGTGCCGTACGCGGCGTTTAGTTTTGCGATATCGGAGTCGTATTTGTCTTCCTTCAGGAACCTGGTGAATAGCAGTTCACACCCGACCACTCGGGTATAGTCGGCGGGAAGCGATCGCTCGAACTCCAGCCACTCCTGCATCTTGGCCGACTTGTCCGGTTGCCACTCGCGCTGATCCGTGCGCTCGAACGGAGAGAACACCGTCTCGAAGCCGTTGTTCTCTTCGTTATAGAGCTTATTCAGCGCGTTGATGTCGCCGTTGAACCGCTTGCGCAGGAACGCTCGGTATTTGTCCAACAGCAGGCTCGGGCAGTGCGACGTGCCGGGAATCGGAAGGTAGTTGGCCTGCCTGTAGGTCATCGGCAGGCTCTGGCCGAACTTGGTCCAGTCCTCGACCAGTCTCCTCTGCCCGGCGTTCAACGGCCCTCTCCGAGGCGCTGTGACGTTCTCCAGCTTGGCGAAGTCCGTCCGGTAATATCCGTTGATCGCTTCGATGTCCCCGCCGAATTTGATCTCGGCGTACTTGGCGAAGAGGGCCGAGTCGCTGTAGAAGTATGTCGGCACGACCTTGTAGTCGTTGACGTCCACGCTGCTCTTGACAGCCGTGGACAGCATGACCAGGAACGGGTAGATCATGGTCACGGAGCCGACCGACAGGATGATGTAGATGCCTGCGATCAGCAGCCGCATTGATAACGATTTTCGACCGACGGTCGGGATAATTGCCATTTGTTATTCCTCCCGCCCGGATGTGGAGAACTTGACGTTCTTCAGGATTCTCAACTGGTACATGGTGAAGCCGATCAGCATGCTTCCCATGATCCAGGCGGCTGCGGTTGCGTAACCGAATCTCAGGTACATGAACGCGTTGTACCATATCTCCAGGCTGATGGTGTGGGTAGCATTCAGTGGGCCGCCGCCGGTCATGATGAAGATGTTCTCCATCGCCTTGAACGAGCCGATGAACGCGCCGACGAAGTTGATAATGATGAGCGGCTTGAGCGTCGGCACGGTGACGCGCCAGATCTTGCTGAGCACGCCCGCGCCGTCGAGGTCGGCCGCTTCGTACATGTCGTCAGGGATGCCCTTCATGGCGGCCAGGTAGATGATGCTGCCCGGTCCGGCATGGGCCCAGATCGCCGGCAGGATGATGCAGAGCATCGCCAGCTTCGGGTCCTGCAGCCAGGTCTGCTGGGATATCTGGAGATGGTTCAGCCATGGGTGTATGCTGTCCGCAAGTGACATCGCGATCTGGTTGTAGTAGCTGATGAGAGTGTTGAACAACCCCTGGGGCGATGGATCGTAGAACCACTTCCACAGGAAGATGACAACGAGCGAGCTCGTCACTGCCGGAAGGTAGAAGATCGTCCGGTAGAGCATCTTGCCCCTCGGCACTTCGTTCAGGAGGAGCGCAAGGATGATCGGTACGCAGAAGCCGAGACCGATGTTCAGCGTGACGTAGGTCAGTGTGTTGATGACGCCGACTCGGAACGCGTCCGAGTGGACGGCCTCGATGAAGTTGTCCAGGCCGACGAATGCGCCTCCGCCCAGGATGCGGTAGTCCTGGAACGCCATCGTCATACCGCGCAGCAGCGGGAGGTAGTTCCATACGAGGATGGACAGGACTGCCGGTAGCATGAACGTCCATGCGACGACATGGATCATCTTGCTGCCCTTGCCGCGGACGAGCTGTGTATCCTCGGTGTCCTCCGTTTGAGCCTTTGCCAGGTTCCTGACCGAGACCGCGCCGACGGAACCGATCAGTACGAAGAGGAACGCGAAGATTCCCCAGCCGATCTTGCGGCGGCGGTTCATGACGTCGGGATCGACGTAGCCGAGCATCTTGGTGTCGATGCGCTTGGCGGCGGCATCGAGGATGGCTTTCGGGTCCTTGTTCGGATGGAGCTTCATATCCTGGAGCGGATAGTCCATCTCGATGTATATCATCTCGCAGTTCTTGCCGTGAGGCTCGGGACGTCCGTGCTTGAAGGCCTCCTTGTTGGCCTCGATCCAGCCCTTAGGGATACCGCGCAGATACTCGTGGTAGCCGAACCGCTCGAGCTTGTCCGGGCTGACCATCTTGCCGAGGCCGGCCTCGACGTAGGCCTTGGTACGGATCCGATCGGCCTCTTCGCTGGACATGAACTTGACGTACTCCCACGCGGCGTCACGGACGCGTTTGTCGGTGATCTGGGAGTTGATGCCCCACATGCCGGCGTTGATCTCGTTCGCCCTTCCGGCAGGCCCCGCGGGGAGCGGCGCAATGCCGATCAGACTGGGGTTCACGTTCGACTGCCGGTTGGTGACCATATCGTAGGAGTAGCCGAACCACTGAGCGATCTTGTCCTGCGCGATGTCGGTGGCGTAGGTCGTCGTGTGCGAGGCGACTCCGTGGATGATCTTGCCGTCGGACGGGCGCTTCCACGGATCGACGACCAGCTTGCGGAAGAACTTGAGCGCGGTGACGCCTGCCTCGTCGTTGAAGACGCAGTGCCATTCACCCTTCTCGTTCTGCGCGACTACGTCGCCGCCGGCCTGCCACAGGAAGTTGATCCAGTGGAACGCGGTGCCACTGGGGGTTGCTTGGAACCCGAAGCCGTACTGGCCCTTCTCGGGGATGGTCAGCTTCTGGCAGTACTTGTAGAACTCATCCCAGTCCCTGGGAGGCTTGTTCGGATCGAGGCCCGCAGCCTTGTACAGGTCTTTGCGGTAGTAGAGCGCCATGACGCACTGGAACCACGGCATGCTGTACGTCTTGCCGTCTACCGTAATGACCTTGCGGATCGTCGGATGAACGCGCGCCAGAACCTCCGGGTCCTTCTTGATGTACTCGTCCAGCGGGTACAGGAAACCCTGGTTGATGTAGTTGTGGAGCTTCCGGAAGTTGACGTAGAAGACATCCGGAGCGGTGCCGCCTGCCATCGCCATCAAGAGACCGGACTCGGCCGCGGGTCCCTGGACCTGCAGGCCGCTGGCGCTGATGATCTTGATGTTCGGATGAAGCTCGGCAAATCGCTCGAAGACTTGACGCTGGGCTCGACGCCACGGGTCTGTGGAGTCCTTCGCAGGTATGCCCCAGTCGCCGCCCCACAGTCGGAGTTCGACGACATCTTCCTCGGGAGCAGGCGCGCCATCCGCGGCCGGAAGGAGTACGGGCGAAACGAAGGTGAGCGCGAGCAGGATCAGCGTGCACAGGATATACGAAATGAGTCGCTGCAAGTCTTACTCCTGGAGAGTGCTGTATGAACGAAGAGTGCGGTGTGCAGTGTCGCAGAAACCAGTATAGCAAGCTCTACCGTTCGCGTCAAGAGTAAACGTTTACACAGGCGGCTACAGACGGGGGAAGCATGTGGCCTGTCGCAATGTGTGCAGGAGGGGCTTCCGATCCCCGATGTGCGGGCTCTCGCTGCTTACCGTACCACCTCGGTCATATCGGCCTCGGCGAGATTGGCGCCGTTGAGGTTCGCATCCGCCAGATTGGCGTTGCGGAGGACGGAACGGCTGAGATTCGCACCGGAGAGGTTGGCGGAGTTCAGATTGGCCTCCCTGAGATCGGCGCTCTCCAGATTCGCGCCGGAGAGATTGGCCGCGCTCAGATCGGCCCGCATCAACTCCGCCTGACTGACGCTCGCGCCGGAGAGGTTGGCATGGCTGAGGATGGCGTCCTCGAGATATGCCTGACTGAGATTCGCTCCGCTCAGGTTCGCGCCGCTGAAGTCGGCGTCGGGAAGTTCAGCATGGCTCAGTTCGGCTCCACTGAGGTTGCACCCGGTGAAATCCGTCGCTCGCAGGTTGGCGTCCGTCAGGATCGCACCGGCCAGGTTGCAGGCGATCAGATCGACCTCCTGCAGGGTGGCCTTGCTCAAGTCGGCGCCCGATAGATCCGCCGCCGTGAGGTCGGCCCCGGTCAGATCAGCCTCATGCAGATCAGCCCTGCTCAGGTCCGCTCCGTCGAGTTGAGCTTCGCGGAGGTCGGCGTTGCTGAGATCGAGCCCGATTCCCGGGTTCGCGTCCCTGAACTGGCGGATCGATTCGGCTCCCTGCCTTACGATCTCCAGATGCTGCGGGTTTGCCATGCTCTGTCTCCTGACTATATGCCTATGGCTGGCACGCCGTCATCGCCGCCGCGCGGCCGCGGAGCGTATCCATCACATCAGGCGGGAATGTCACCGTGAGCGCCTTGATCTTGTCGCCCTCGATGACCGCTTCGTTGATGATCTCCGCCGGATGTATTCCCAGGCGTTCGTAGCGATCCGCGAAGATGTCGGATATCCAGATGATGCGATTGTCGTCCAGCATCTCGAAGTTCCGGTAGTTGGCGTGATAGTCCTCCTTTATCAGGTCCGCGAGCCAGTCGAGAACCTCCTGACGGTTGTTGTAGTTCTCGCGGTCGGGTGGCGGGGGAGGCGGCTCGATGCGCGCGGTCACGTCGTCTGCGAGCGAGTCGGCCACCGCGTCCATATCGTGATCGTTCATCGCGATTATGAAACCTTCCACGACGGTGAAGGGGTCCATGGCTGTTCCTCCTGTGCCGGTGTTGTTCGGGATCATTGTACCCACGCGGCGGATGGAGTAATGGAGTGGTGGAGCAGTGCGGTCCGTCCGGGCGAATGGCCCATGCCGGTCTGCCCGCCGGATCATTCGGTCTTGGCGAACTCGAGTAGAGCCTCGGCATTCGAGTGCCGGGCGTCCTTTGCGCCGAAAACCAGGGTTATGTCGCTCGATTTGGCTCGACGGGCAAGGTCGCGCAGAGTGTCCATCCCGCCGGATGCCTCGAGTTCCGCCCGGTAGCGCCGGCGGAACTCATCCCATTTCGCCGGGTCGTGAGCATACCACTTCCGAAGCGCATCACTCGGCGCCAGGTCCTTATGCCACTCTGCGATCCGGGCCTCTTCTTTTGAAACCCCTCTTGGCCACAGCCGATCGACGAGTATGCGCGTCCCGTCGTCGGCCGAGGCCGCTTCATATGCGCGCTTGATCTTCAGCATAGCGTTCCTCTCCAAATAGTATTGTACCCACACGGCGGGCGGAGTAATGGAGTGATGCGATATCCGTTTACTCCTGCACTCCGTTGGGCAAAAAGCATCTTGACAAACAGATGTTCGATGCCTATAATCTGGATTGAGCGCTGGGTAGCTCGTGCCATCCTTTGGCCACGTCATGCCGGCCCTGAATCAAGTTCAGGGCCGGCATGACAACCGCTGCAAACAGTTCTGAAGAAGACCGAACATGCGTTCCGTTATCCATTTCAGGCTCAATTCGTTCTTTGCCGCGCTGGAGCAGCTTCGGAAGCCGGAGCTTGTCGGGCAGCCGGTCATAGTCGCGCATAAGACCGGGCGTGGGGAGTTCGTGGTCTCTGCGTCTCTGGAGTGCGGCCTGACTCTACATACCCCTCCCCAGCCCTCCCCGCTACGGGGAGGGGGCCACGGTCTCCCGCCACGGGGAGAAGGCTATGATCCCTCGCCGCGAGTAGGTAGCCATGGTCTCACGCCGTGGAGAGAGTGCTATGGCTTCTCGCTGTGGGGAGGGGGTTATAGTCTCCCTCCCCGTGGCGGGGAGGGCCGGGGAGGGGTAACCGTCCGCCACGCCCTGAGATACTGCCCGACCGCGATCGTCGTCCCGGCGGACTGGGATCACTACCGAGAGGCATCCGAGGCGGTGATGGACATCCTCTCGGAGTACTCGCCGCTCCTCGAGCCGCACTCGCTCGACAAGGCGTACATGGACGTCACCGGCTGCACGAAGCTCTTCGGGCCACCGAAAACGATCGCTCTGGAGGTCCAACGGCGCGTGCTCGACGAGGTCGGTGTGCCGGTGTCGGTCGGCATCGCGCAGAACAAGCTGGCGGCGTGCGCGGCATCATCGGCGTGCAAGCCAGGAGGATACATGGCGGTCCGGCCCGGCACGGAAGCCGAATTCTTGTCACAGCTTCCGGTCGGCATCCTGGACGGGGTGGGGCCGAAGATCGAGAAGCGGCTGGAGGGACTCGGCGTGCGGACCGTCGGCGATCTGGCGGCGATCCCCGAGCGGCTTCTCATTCGGCAGTTCGGCGTGCTCGGGAGCCGCCTGCGCACACAGTCCATGGGGATCGACCACAGCCCGGTGGCCGCACTCTATCCGCCGCGGGTTATTATTGCCGAACACACGTTCGGCTGCGATGACGACGATCCGTCCGAGCCCGAGGTCGTGGAGGCGTATCTGTTCCGAATGTGCGAGCGTCTGGCGATGCAGATGAGGAAGCGCGACCAGCAGGCCGGGTCGCTGAAACTCACGATCGAGTACGAGGGTTCGACGTCCTCCGTGCTGTCGCGGGATTGTACCCCGCGGCCCGAGAGCAGGTTCTACACGTTCAAGACGCCGGCTTCCTCGGCACACGATATCTACACCGGCGCCCGAAGGATCTACCGGCAGGTGGTAAATCCGAAATCCGAAATCCGAGATCCGAAATCGTCCGCAGTCTGCCGCCTGCGGTCTGCCGTCTTGACTTTGAGCGATCTGCACACCGGCAGCGGCATCCAACTCAGTCTGATCGGCGACACCGAGCGCCGGATGCGGCTCGATGCCGTGCTGGAGACGATCCGCTCCCGCTTCGGCGAAAACTCGATCTCTTGTCTGAGAACACAGATGGCGTAGGTGATGGAGTGGCGGAGTAATGGAGTGCTGGAGTGTTGGAATATTGGAGTACTGGTAACCTAGCATTCCACCACTCCATTACTCCAGTACTCCACCACTCCACTGAGATGATGAATCGTTCAGTCCGGATAGCCTTAGACAGCAAGAAGCACGCGCCGGTCGCGTTTCGATGGCGTGGTAGGCTCTACCGGGTCTCCGCCGTCCGGGAATGCTGGCGGCTTCTCGGCGCGTGGTGGGATGGGGAAGGGGAGCGGACCTTCTTCCGCGTGCAGACGGACACCGGCGGGATCTTCGAGCTTGCATACGATCACGTCCGCCGCACCTGGCTGCTCGATCGAGTGGAGGATTGAACCGCCAAGACGCCAGGAACGCCAAGTGTGGGAGTATGGGGGGTCCGGATTTGCCCACACCCCCCACAAAATCCCAGCCTTTCTGATAGACAAATGGCTTTTGTTCACCTTCACGTACATTCGAACTTCTCGTTCCTCGACGGAGGGAGCACGGTCGAAGCGCTGATCGACCGCGCAAAGGAGGTCGGCTGCGATGCACTCGCCGTCACGGACCACAACGGCCTCTATGGCGCGGTCCGGTTCTACGACTACGCCCGGAAGGCCGGGGTCAAGCCGATCATCGGCGCCGAGATGGCGATGGAGAGCGGCCATCATATCGTGCTGCTGGCGAAGAACCTCTCCGGCTACTCGAACCTCTGCAAGATCGTCACGCGCGCGCACCTCGGGCATGAGAAGGGCCAGGCCGCCGTGAGCTTCGATGTGCTCGACCGCCACAAGGACGACCTCTTCTGCCTCTCCGGATGTCGCAACGGCGAGGTGGCATCCCTCCTGCGCGAGGGCAAGCCCGAGGCCGCGGAGGAAGCCGCCTTACGATACGCCGAGATCTTCGGGCGGAGCTTCTTCATCGAGATGCAGAACCACATCCTGCCCGGGACCGGACTCCTCAACCAGCAGCTATACTCCCTGGCACAGAAGCTGAAGCTCGGCGTGGTGGCGACGAACGACGTCCACTACGCCCGCAAGGACGACTTCCGCGTGCAGGATATCCTCGCCTGTGTGCAGAGCATCAGCAAGCTCGCAGACCGCCATCCGATCCGCAAGCGGAACTGCGAGTACTACCTCAAGTCGCCCAAAGCGATGGCGAACCTCTTCACCGCCTATCCGCGAGCTATCGTCGCCGCCGGCAGCATCGCCGCCGAGTGCAACCTCGACCTCGGGCTCGGCACGTATCGGTTCCCGGACTTCCCGGTCCCGAGCGGCGAGACGGCATACAGCTATCTGTGCAAGCTCTGCTTCGAAGGCCTCGCTCAGCTCTACAAGCCGATCACCCCCGAGGCCACGAAGCGACTCCAGCACGAACTGACCATCATCCACGACCTCGGGTTTGCCGAGTACTTCCTGGTCACATGGGACATCGTCCGCGAGGCGAGGAAGAGGGGCATCCGATGTTCCGGGCGCGGATCCGCCGCGGACTCGATGGTCGCTTACTGCCTGGGAGTCACGATCGTCGATCCGCTCGAGCACGACCTGCTGTTCGAGCGATTCCTCAACCCCGAGCGCAAGGGCATGCCGGACATCGACATCGATTTCGACGCCGTCCGGCGCGACGAGATCATCGAGTACATCTACAAGCGGTTCGGCGAGGACAAGGTGGCGATGGTCTGCACCGTCAGCACGCTCTGCGCGAAGTCAGCGGTCCGTGATATCGGCAAGGCGATGGACTTCCCTCAGGATCAGATCGATACCCTGGCGTCATCGCTGCCTCACACGAAGGCCCGGCGCATCCGTGAGGCGTTCGACAAGCTCCCTGAGCTCAAGAACGGCGGTATCTCGATCGAGAAGATGGAGACGCTGGTGGATGTCTGCGAGAAGGTTGACGGCTTCCCCCGGCACCTCAGCGTCCACCTCGGCGGAGTGGTGATCAGCCGCGGACTGCTCACCGATCTCGTGCCGCTGGAGTGGGCGACGAAGGGCGTCATCGTCTCGCAGTTCGACAAGGACGACATCGAGACGCTCGGACTGGTGAAGATGGACATCCTCGGCCTCCGAAACCTTTCGGCCATCGAGGATGCGCTCGCGATGATCAGGGAGAACCACGGCATCGATCTCGACATCGACAACCTGCCGCTCGACGACCCGAAGGTCTACGAACTGCTGCGGTCCACGAACACCGTCGGCCTCTTTCAGGTCGAGTCGCCGGGGATGCGCGGGCTCCTCGGCCGCCTCCAGCCGACGGAGTTCGGTGACATCACCGCCAACATCGCGCTCTTCCGGCCGGGCCCGATGCAGGCGGACATGATCAATCCGTTCATCAAGCGGCGTCACGGCGAGGAGCCGGTCACGTATCTGCACCCGAGCCTCGAACCGGTGCTCGCGGAGACCTACGGCGTCATTCTCTACCAGGAGCAGGTCCTGCGCGTATCGAGCGCCCTCGCCGGATTCACTCCGGGCCAGGCCGACTCGCTCCGACGCGCCATGACCACCGATCGCTCGCAGGAGGAGATGGAGAGGATCCGCGAGACGTTTGTCAGTTGTGCGGTGAAGAACGGCGTCGATGAGGAGATCGCCGAGAAGGTCTTCTCGCAGCTTCGGGCATTCGCGGCATATGGGTTCTGCAAGGCGCACGCCGCCTCGTTCGCCAAGATCGCGTATCAGACCGCCTACCTGAAGGCTCACTACGCGCCGGAGTTTATGGCCGGGATCCTCAACAACGAGCCGATGGGGTTCTACCCGGCGAACGTCATTGTGGAGGAGGCCCGCCGGCTTGGCATCGGCATCCTCGGCGTGGATGTCAATCGCAGCCGGAAGAAGTTCAGCGTCGAGGATGGGAAGATCCGTATCGGGCTGATGCAGGTGAAGGGAATCAGCGATGCGGAGATCAAATCGATCGAGGATGCGAGGGCCGATCGGGAGTTCAGTTCGTTCAGCGACTTCTGCCGACGCACCCGAGTCGATCGCCCGGTGATCGAGAACCTGATCAACTGCGGCGCGTTCGATTCCTTCGGCCATCCGCGAGGGAAGCTGCTGTGGCTGCTTGGGGAGAAGAAGGTTATGGGTTGTAGGTTATGGGTTGTGGGGAACCCTAGCCCCGGAACCCGTAACCCAAAACCCAAAACCCATAACCCCGAACCCCAAACCCCGAACCCCGAGTTGCTCGAGGTGGACGCCGATGACCAACTCGCCGATCTGCCCGACGTGCCCGAGCCGCCGATGCACGTCCGCGTACGGATGGACTACGAGATCCTCGGACTCTCGTCGCTCTGCCATCCGATGGTCTTCTATCGGGAGACCCTGGCGAAGCATGGAATCGTCAAGAGCACGCGGGCGAAGGAGATGACCGGCGGGTCAATCGTCAAGGTCGCGGGCGTCGTGGTCACGTGCATGCGCCCGCCGACGAAGTCGGGGGTGATCGTTGTCTTCGTCACGCTGGAGGACGAGTTCGGCCTGGTGGATACGGTCATCTTCCCGAAGGTCTATGAGCAGTACGGACCGGTGATCTTCAACAGCCCCGGACTGATCATCGAGGGTAAGGTCGAGCGTATGGGCCGGCGCGGACTGTCAATCGTAGCGAGAAAGATATGGCCGCTCACTCCCGAATATAGGAATGAGGGCATCTCAGGCGACCGTGAGCGGTATCCCGAGCGGAAGCGTTCCGCGGGCCAGAGGTCGTGGGTAAAGAGTCAGGGAGTCTGACTCCATAGCCTACAACCCATGGCCCTATCCTGCTACCTCACGATCGTCTGCGTTCGCTCCGGGCCGACGCTGATGTACTCGACCGGGATGCCGACCAGCGACTCCACGTGCCTCACGTAGGCCTGCGCATTCGCCGGGAGGTCCTCGAACTTCCGAACACCTGAGATATCTTCCTGCCAGCCGGGGAGCTCATCGTAGACCGGCACACACTCGGTGATCGAGTCCCAATCCCCCGGGAGGTTGGTGGTCTCGACGCCGTCGCACTTGTATGCCTTGCAGATCTTAAGCGTATCGAGTCCGCCGAGGACATCGAGCAGCGTGAGCGAGAGGCCGGTCATCCCGTTCACCATCGCTGAGAACCGGATCGCAACGGTATCGAGCCAGCCGCACCGCCTCGGGCGTCCGGTGGTCGTGCCGTATTCGTGTCCGCGCTCGCGGATGTAGCATCCCGTCTCGTCGAGCAGTTCGGTGGGGAAGACTCCCGCTCCGACGCGTGTGGTGTAGGACTTGCCCACGCCGATGATCCGCTCGATCGCCCTCGGGCCCGCGCCGGTGCCGATGCACGCGCCGCCCGCTCCGGTGTGCGACGAGGTAACGAACGGGTAGGTGCCGTAGTCGATATCGAGCAGCGTGCCCTGAGCGCCCTCGAACATCAGCTTCTTGCCCTGAGCGAGCGCTTCCGCCACGATGAAGTTCGTATCTGTCACGAACGGCCGGAGCTTCTGTGCGTACTCGGAATACTCCTCATAGATCGCCGACTCGGACATCGGTTCCGCGCCGTACACCTTCTCGATCAGCGCGTTCTTGAACTTCATTATCTCGGTGAGGCGAGCCTTGAACCGCTTGGGATCGACCAATTCGCCCATCCTGATGCCGATGCGCGATGCCTTGTCCGCGTATGCAGGTCCGATACCCCTGGCGGTGGTGCCGATCGCCTTGCCGCCCTTCTGCTCCTCCTCCAGGCGGTCCTGCAGGGGGTGGTAGGGCATGATCACGTGCGCGTTCCGGCTGATCCGCAGATTGTCGATCACCACTCCGCGTTTGACCAGGCCGTCTAGTTCACTGAGGCAGACCTTCGGATCGATGACCATTCCGTCGGCCATGATCGGAGTGACGTCGGGATAGAGGATCGCCGACGGGATGAGATGGAACTTGTAAGTCTCCGAACCTACCATCACGGTATGGCCGGCATTGTTCCCGCCGTTGTACCTGACGACTACATCCGCCTCTCCGGCGAGGTAGTCGACGATCTTCCCTTTTGCCTCGTCGCCCCACTGGGCGCCTATGACTACGGTGTTTGCCATGAGCGCACGTCCTTCCAAGCGTTCATAAAACAAGCAAAGTGGATAGCCACCCCTTCCCCCTCGCGAGGGAGGGGGAAGGGGTGGCTATCCACTGCATCTATCAAAAACGCGTCGAGTATACCAGTTTCCCGCCGACCTGTCAAGGATTGCAGGCAGTCGGGGCAGCGGGTCGGAGTCAGGCTGTAAGAGCGGTTTCCGAATTGCGATGTCCGGGCGTCGCGGTTTGGAAACGTTCCTACAGCTTATTTCCTACCTGACGCAGTGTGAAAACCGCGATCTCCGGCCTGCAGCGGAACCTGAACGGCGCCAGCGTCGTTCCCCGTGCCAGCCCGCGGCTGATATACACCCGAACGCCGTTAATCTCGTGCAGCCCCGACACGTATTTGCGGCCGAGCCCCGCGCTCGACAGGACCGCGCCGTAGCCGGGGATGTTCAGGAGCCCGCCGTGGGTGTGGCCCGTCAATGTCAGATCGGCGAGCATGCCGTTCATGAAAAGCGCTGAGTCAGGGGTGTGAGCGAGTGCGATGGCAACGTCGCGCTCCTCGATGCCCTCGAATGCCTTGTCGAAGTTCGGCGATCCTCCCCACAGGTCGTCGGTGCCCACGATACGGATCGTTCCTTCTCCGATGCGGATGGTCCTGCTCTCATCGAACAGCACGTCGATACCGTTCCCGATCAGCGCTTCGGTGATCGCATCCTCATCCTCCCAGTAGTCGTGGTTGCCGAGGACGGCATAGACACCATGCCTGGCTTGTATCTCGCCAAGCGCCCTGCCGAGACGGGGGATATCAGTGAACAACCGTGTGACGAGGTCGCCCGTGATGACCACCGCGTCCGGCTTGAGGGAGTTCGTGAGGGCTACGATCCTTTGCACGTCCTCGTGGCTCATCCACAGTCCCTGGTGGATATCGGTCAGGTGCACGATCCTCAAGCCATCGAATTCGCTCGGCAAGTTGTCGATAGAGATGTCATGCTGAGTGACCTCGACCATGCGCGGCTCGATCAGCATGGCGTAGATCATGAACGCCAGCGCCGGGACGCCGAGCAGGAGCGCGATCAGCTTGAACCGCCGAAGACGACGCATGAGGTTGCGCAGAGTACGCATATTCTGCTCTACGTAAGAGGAAGCTGCGAGGTTCCATCAATGGATAGGCCGCACGAGCGGGCAGGCGCATGCGGCCTCGAGTGTGAGCAAGCCGTATGTCAGGGCTTCGTTGGTGTCGGCGCGGGCGGCTTGGGGTTGAACTGCTGCTGGTCGGCCTCCACCTTGCCCTTCTTCGTGAGCACGATGGGCATCGGCGGCTGCCCCTCTACGATGACGTGGTGTCGGCAAGTGAGGACGACTGTCTCGCCCGGCGCGTCGGGAGCCGGCTGGACGTACTCGTAGCTGCAGACCGTTCCCTTCTGGGCGCCGGACGGGCACTGTAGCATCGACTTGTCCGTGACATACTTCGGATACAGGTCGTCGAGCTTCATAGGGTACTTCCCGCCGTTCTGCGCGGCATACGTGTTCAGCGCGTTGCCGATCTTGGCCATCCTCTCGCTGCACTCGCCCATGACCTTGGTTTCCTGCATCGTCCTCTGGAAGATCGGGTTCTTCTTGGCGAGCGAGAACCCCCAGATCGTAAGTGCAACGATGACGACCACGATCACGAGGCACCCTATCCCGGCGGCCTTGAGGCACGAGGATGCGCCGCGCTTCCGGGGGGACTCGCCGGGGTACTGGTTGGTGGACATTGGTATCAACCCTCCTGAGATTGGGTGACGAACGCATCCATAATAGCCATGCATATGTCGTCCGTCAATCACTTAGATGCACGGTGCGCCGGAATGGTTGCATATACGCTCGGATTCTTCGACTCGATTCGTCAGCAGCTTGCTAAGCCGGCTCGGCCTCTGATATAATCGGGCCATGCGAACGCTGAACACACAAACCTGTACACCGGAAGAGCTTGCATCGATCCTCGACAAACCTCTGCTGCAGGAGAACCCGGCGGTCGAGAGCGCCGTTCGAAGCATTCTGGCCGACGTTCAGAGCAGGGGAGACGAGGCCGTCCTCGAGTACACGCGCCGGTTCGACTGGCCGGAAGCCGATGCGGTGGAAGTGCCCCGCGAGGCGCTTGAGGAAGGACGCGCGCAGGTATCGAAATCGCTGCTCTCGGCGATCAAGACATCGAAGAAGAACATCGAGCGGTTCCATCAGAAACAGGTAAGGGAATCCTGGCTCGACTCCGAGCAGCCGGGGAAACTGCTCGGGCAGATCATCCGCCCTGTTGGCAGGGTCGGCGCGGTCGTGCCCGGGTTTCTTGCGCCGCTGCCGAGTTCGCTCTTGATGACTGTCGTCCCTGCCAGGGTTGCGGGCGTCGAGGAGGTCTTCGTCTGCACGCCTCCCAGGAAGGACGGATCGATCCATCCCGCCACCGCCGCCGCCGCGATCGAGGCCGGTGTGGACAGGGTGTTCAAGATAGGCGGCGCTCAGGCCGTGGCCGCTCTGGCGTATGGGACGGAGACCGTTCCGCGCGTGGACAAGATCGTCGGCCCGGGGAACGTCTACGTCACCATGGCGAAGCGGTTCGTCTATGGTCAGGTCGGCATAGAGATGCTCGCCGGTCCGAGCGAGGTGCTCGTGCTGGCGGACGAGACCGCCGATCCGCGCCACGTCGCCGCCGATATGTTGAGCCAGGCGGAGCACGATCCGGATGCGCGAGCCCTGCTGGTGACGCCTTCGCAGAAGATTGCTGATGAGGTGAACGCCGAGATCGATAAGCAGCTCAATGCGCTCTCCCGCAAGGAAATCGCCCGAAAGAGCCTCGACGACAACGGCGCCATCGTGATCGTGGCCGACATCGACGAGGCGGTGGAGATTGCCAATCGAGTTGCGCCGGAGCACCTCGAGGTTTCGGTGGCTGAGCCGCTTGTCCTGCTCCCACGGCTGAAGAACGCGGGCGCGATACTCCTTGGGGATCATTCGACCGAGCCTATCGGCGACTACACCGCCGGCCCGAGCCACGTGCTTCCGACCAGCGGCACGGCGAGGTTCTCGTCGCCGCTCAACGTAGATGATTTCATGAAGAAGTCAAGTGTTGTGATGTACTCGAAGGAGGCGCTTCTGGCAGACGCCGCCGCGACCATCGAACTCGCGGAGACCGAGGGCCTCGACGCCCACGCGAATGCCGTGAGGATCCGAGTCGAGGATTCCTGAACATCGAACATAGAACACTGAACGTCGAATGTTGAACTGACCTGGAGGCAGGATATGCCCGGACGAACAGCCGAGGTAGCGCGTAAGACCAAAGAGACGCAGATCAAGATCAGCATCGATCTCGACGGCTCCGGCGAGTCGGAGATCAGCACGGGGATCGGTTTCCTCGATCACATGCTCGATGCCGTGGCGCGTCACGGGCTCTTCGATCTGAAGATAGATGCGAAGGGCGACCTGGAGATCGATCCGCATCATACCGTAGAGGATGTGGGCATCCTGCTCGGCAAGGCGATCGACCAGGCGCTCGGCGACAAGGCGGGCTTGGTCCGCTACGGATGGGCCGCCGTGCCGATGGACGAGGCGCTCGTGCTGACCGCCATCGACCTGAGCGGGCGCGGCTTCCTCTGCTACGATGTCGAGATCGAGCAGGAGAGGGTCGGCGCGATGGAGACGGTCCTGTTCTCCGAGTTCTTCGAGTCCGTCGCGCGGAACGGGAACATGGCGCTCCACATCCGGAAGCTCGCAGGCGAGGACCCGCATCATACGGCGGAGGCGGCCTTCAAGTCCTTCGCCCGCGCGCTGATGATGGCCACACGGACCAGCGAGCGCGTCAAGGGCGTCCCATCGACGAAAGGCGTGTTGTAGTGGAGCAACGGAGCATTGGAGTGTTGGAAAACCCCATTACTCCATCACTCCACCACTCCATTCCCCCAGTAACGAGGTAGTACATTGATCGCTATCATCGATTACGGCGTCGGAAACCTGAGAAGCGTGGAGAAGGCGATCCTCGCTGTCGGGCACGATGCCTTTGTAACCCAGAATCCTGAAGAGGTCGTCAAGGCGGAGCATGTCGTCCTGCCCGGCGTCGGCGCGTTCGGCGCGGCGATGGACAGCCTGCGCGCGACCGGCATGGACGAGGCCGTTCGGACCGTCGTCGCCGCCGGAAAGCCATTCATGGGCATATGCCTCGGCATGCAGCTTCTCTTCACGGAGAGCTTCGAACTCGGTCACTACGAGGGACTGAACTTGATCCCCGGGAAGGTACTGCAGTTCTTCCAGCCGGAGGACCGCACGCCCGAGACCGACGCGCTGAAGGTCCCGCACATGGGCTGGAACGAGTTGACCGTCCGCAAGCCCGCCCCGCCGCTCAAAGACTTCCCAGCCGGGGGAATGACGTATCACGTCCACTCTTTCTACTGCGCGCCGGAGGATCCCGAGGTCGTCGCCGCAACCGCGAGGCACGGCATCGAGTTCTGCTCGGCGGTCTGGAAGGACAACATCTTCGCGTCGCAGTTCCACCCCGAGAAGAGCGGATCGCTCGGCCTCCGCATCCTCAAGAACTTCGGCGACTGGCGGCCCTAGCGCCGTACTCGTACTCGTCATCGTAATCGTACTCGACGGCCGCCCTCCGTGGCGGCCGTTGCCTTGTGTACCTGCTGGCCCCAGCTTCTGTTTACCGCTCTGTCACAAACCGGTAAGAATTCCGGGGTGCTTGCAATGCGGGATAGTGCTATAATACCCAGGGATGATATGGGGATTTTCAAAGCCTGCGATGTCCGCGGCGTATACGGCAAGGACCTAACTGAAGAAATCGTCTACAAAATCGGCCGCGCGGTGGGAACCTTGCTGGCTGGTAAGGCCGTCGTACTAGGTGGAGACGTTCGCATCAGCACGCCGGCACTCAAAGCCGAAGTCTCGCGAGGACTCGTCGAGAGCGGTGCAGAGGTCCTTGACATCGGAATAGTCCCGACTCCCGTGTTCTACTTCGCAAGACGTCATCTCGGAGTGGAGCCCGGGGTGATGGTCACCGCATCCCACAACCCGCCGGAGTTCAACGGCCTCAAGCTGGTGCTTGGGCCGCTCCCGATCACGGAAGACGAACTGAAGGCGGTTGAGGAACTGGCGAATCTGGGGAAATTCCGTAACGGCAGCGGCAGCGTCCGTGCTCCGGAGATCGTATCTCCATATCAGTCCTTCATACAATCCATAGCCCGTGCTGAACGGGACGCGCACCTTCTCAAGGTTGTCATAGATTGCGGAAACGGCTGCAATTCGGGACTGGCCCCGGATCTGTTCCGGCGTTTCGGATTCCATATCGAAGAGCTGCATTGCACTCCTGATGGCATCTTTCCTAATCGGAATCCGAACTCAGCCGACCCACAGAACCTGGTCGACTTGATCCGGACCGTGCGTAGTACGAAAGCCGATGTTGGAGTTGCATTCGACGGTGACGGCGATCGTGTTGCGTTCGTAGATGACCGGGGCCGGTTCCTTACAAGCGACAAAGCAATCGTGATCCTGTCACGGTATCTCCTCGCCGGTACTCCCCTCCCTGTCGGGGAGGGGGCAGGGGGAGGCCGCCGTGCGGAGCGCGTGGTCTATGACCTTAAGTGTTCTTCGGTAGTGCCGGAGTCGGTGACCGCCGCGGGTGGGATTCCGATCCCCGAGCGATCGGGTCATACCTTCATCAAGACCCGTATGATCACCGATGATGCGCTGTTCGGCGGAGAGATCAGCGGACATTTCTTCTACCGGGAGCTGGGCGGAGGCGATGACGGCATCTACTCCGCGCTGCTGATGGCGAATATGCTGGTCCGAACGGGGAGCAAGCTCTCCGAACTCGCGGACGCGGTGCCGGCCCTCGAGAACACTCCGGATATCAGGGTGCCGTTCTCCGGCAATCGGGAAGACGTGATCGAGCGGATTGCATCAGCATTTCCCGCCGAGCAGGTATCGAGGCTCGATGGTGTGCGGATCGCCTTCAAGGGAGGCTGGGGGCTCGCAAGGCCCTCGGTCACCGAGCCGGCGATCACGTTTCGATTCGAGGCCGAGGACCGAGCCCGGCTCGAAGAGATCATGGGCGGCTTCCTGGCGCCGGTTCCCGACATAGAGCGGCGTGTCCGGCAAGCATGGGCGAACTTGAGGTCCGAGGGTTGACCATCCTGCTCGCGGGATGGAGGAATCCTGAGTTCCGGTGTAGAAACTCTGTTATGTATAAGCACTAACCACCCACACTAAGGGTGGGGACGCTTGCCCGCAGATGCACCGGCAATACATCGGATAGTCGAGGACAGCTTTGGACGGGGTCGAGGGACTTGAGAGCGGCTTCGTGCAGACGCGTGGAGATGCTAGGAACGTGCGTCCGAACGAATGCGCTGTAATTCAGAGGTGTAAGCAGGGCGATCTGTCCGCCTTTGATGAGCTCGTGCGCATGTACGAGAAGCAGGTCTACAACTTCGCCTACCGTCTGGCCGGCAACTATGACGATGCAAACGATATAGCGTGCGAGGCCTTCATCAAGGTCTTCAACGCAATAAATACATTCAGAGGTGATGCCAACTTTTCAACATGGCTCTTCCGCATAGTCACCAATCTCTATCTCGATGAGCGGAAAAGGTCAAAAGCTCACATGAATATTCCCTTGGACGAGTACATAGATCTGGATGAAAGCACGGTGACCCGCCAGATCGAAGACTCTTCGCCAAGCCCGCAGGAGATACTGGAGTCGAAGGAGCGCGCAGAAGTGCTCAACTCGGCCATCCAGCAACTCCCGGATTATCAGCGGGTGATGGTCCTCTTATTTCATACCCAGGGGAAGTCTTACGAGGAAATCGCTGAGATCATAGGGTTACCAATCGGTACCGTTAAGTCGCGGTTAAATAGAGCCCGACTCGCGCTCAGGGATAAACTTGGGCCGGTACTGGAACTTTTTGACCTGTAACGCCGTCGAACCATTTGGAAACTTAACCTGGAAGTACCACACCTCTGCGGTTTCGTTAAGAACCGCAGACGGGCGGTCTTCGGCCTGACAACCGGATCCGGGGTCCGCGACCGATGTCTTCGATGGCGATGATTGAGGTGGGGAGAGGACTTTCCATGAAGTGCGAAAGAGCAAGAGAATTGATGTCTGAGTACCTGGAGGGCAGCATCGACTACGCCCTGACGGCGACTGTGCGTGCCCACATAGACAAGTGCGATGGCTGCAGGAGCGATATCAAGGCGTTCCAGCGGACATGGGATCTGTTAGGTACACTCCCGGAAGTCGAGCCCCCCTCGGATTTCCGCCATGACGTAGTGATGAAGGCGGCCCGGATGCAGCATGAACGCAGAAAGGCCGAGAAGCAGGGCTTCCTGGGATTGAGTTGGGACTACGTGTTCGGCCGCCTGTTGCCGGCCCGCGCACTGGTAATCGCCTGTGCGGGCGCTCTGCTGGCCGCCGTGCTGCTCAATGTGCCCCAGGGCATATTCGAGGAGTTCGCAAACCGCGACCACGGTGTGATCACCGCGGGAGAGGGATTCCGAGGCGCCGGCCCGATAGAGGCATCCCCTCTGTCGGCCCACAAGGAAGAGTGGCAGTCGCGCACTCCGTTGAGCAACGCGCTCTGGGTGTCGGTGGTGTCGACTGAGGTCAGCGAGGGAAGCAGCTACAACGAGCTGATCCTCGAGATCAACAACAAGGGCCTGGCCCGCGACGTCACGAACAGGATCCCGGCCCAGGTATACGTGCTTCCCGCCGGGAAGTACCGCCTGAGTCCGAACGATCAGCGCAAGCCGATGTGGAGCGGAAACGTGCTCGGCGAGAGCCCGGTCCAGTTGACCGTGCCCGCTATCAGCAACTCGCACGGAGACGCCGCGCCGATCACGCTGCTGGTTACCTACCAGTTCAGGAAGATGAACTTCTCGAAGATCATCTTCATCCCGAACAAGAGCGCCAGACTGCGGTCGTCGGATGCGTTTGGTTTCGCATCCGGATCAGGATCGTGTCTGCAGACCAGGAACAGCGATCTGTACGCGGTCCTGCAGGCGATATCGCAGGACTACGGCAAGACGATCATCGCAAACGGGTCGCTCGACAGGAGACCGACCGTTATCGATCTGAGTTCGGACCGGATCGAAGAGACGCTCCGCAAGGTGATGAAGCCGATGGACCTGGCTTGGGCGCACATAGACGAAGCCGTGTATGTCGACAAGCCGTTCCGGAAGGCCGAGAACTGAGCGCGAGTTCGGACGACTATGATGCGAGACCCCGGAGTGTAGACTCCGGGGTTTTTTCTTGCGCCGGCTCAGCATTTCGCCTATAATGATCCGGTTAGAACGCGCCTTCGAGGAGTACAGATGGACCTGGAGCAGGTGCTGGGCCCGAATGGGCTGATTGCCGAGCAGATGCCCGGCTACGAATACCGTCCTCAGCAAATCGAGGTGGCGCTGGCGATCGAGCGCGCGCTCGCCTCGAAGAAGCACTGCCTCGCGGAGGCCGGCACCGGTGTCGGGAAGAGCATGGCCTACCTGCTCCCCGCGATCGACTATGCCCTCACCGGCAAAAAGCTCGTCATCTCCACGCACACCATCTACCTGCAAAGCCAGCTTCTCAACAAGGACATTCCGTTCCTCCAGAGCGTCTTCCCCGGGAAGAAGTTTCGTGCGCTCGTAGCGAAGGGGAGGGGAAACTACCTCTGCCTGAACAACTTCGACGCCGAGATCGGTCAGCTCTACCTCATCGGCGACCCGAACCTCCGGAAGGTGCAGAACTGGTCCCTTGAGACGGAGACGGGCGACGTCGCCGAGCTCGATTTCCAGTTCTCCGGCTGGTCGGATATCTGCTCGAATCAGGATACGTGCCACAACCAGCAGTGCCGCTACTTCGGCAAGTGCTTCTACTACAAGATGCGGCGAGAGGCGCAGGACGCCGACATCATCATCACGAACCATTCGCTCTTCTTCGCGGACCTCGGCATCCGCGCATCCGATCCCAGCGCGGGGGTCCTGCCCGACTACGACGCGGTGATCTTCGATGAGGCGCACCACCTGGAGGATATCGCCACCAAGGCGTTCGGCGTCGAGTGCGCGAGCTTTCGGGTGCCGAACCTGCTCAAGCGGATCAAGCGCGTCAAGGGGATCGGGCTCGATGCGACCCGCATCCAGACGCTCGACGGACTGAACGCGAGCCTCTTCGGCACATTTGCCGGCAGCCCGAAGCAGGAGTTCTTCCTGAACGAGGTCTGCCGTGGGGACAGCAAGTCGGAGGTCGAAGACTCCGTCAAGGTCATCTGCTCGATGCTCGATGGTGTCGCGCGCGAACTCAGCGACCAGAACACCGACGGCCGGCCCGAGCTTGAGGAGCGGCTCTCCGGCCTGCGCCGGATGACGACGCGCCTCAAGGAAGAGATGACGACCCTCTTCTTCGGCACGGAGGACGGCTTCTTCAAGTGGGGCGAGCGGACGAACGGGACGGGTGGGCGCGCCTCGAACTGCTACCTCCGATACTCGCCGCTCTCGGTGGCGGAGATCCTGAAGCAGCACCTGTGGAAGGAGATCGACAGCGTCGTGCTCACCTCGGCGACGCTCACGAACTCCGGGACGTTCGGCTACATCCGGGGGCGACTCGGCGTGCCGGAGTGCATCGAGACCGCCCAGGATTCGCCGTTCGACTTCAAGAAGCAGTGCATGCTCTACATCCCCCGGCATCTCGACTTCCCGTCCGAGAACCCCTACTACACCGATGCCGTTTCGAACGAGATAGAGCAGCTTGTGAAGGCTTCCGGCGGGCGGGCGTTCCTGCTCTTTACCTCATACCGCATGATGAACGCCGTCTACGACCGGCTCTTCGGCCGGCTGCCGTACACGATGATGAAGCAGGGCGACATGTCGAACGAGGCGCTCGTCCAGGAGTTTCTGGCGCAGGAGCAGGCGTGTCTCTTCGGGGTCCACAGCTTCTGGGAGGGCGTCGATATCCGGGGCGAGGCGCTCAGCATCGTGGTGATCGACAAGCTTCCGTTCGCCGTGCCCGACAGCCCGGTCAACAAGGCGCGCACCGACGCGATCACGGCATCCGGCGGCGACTGGTTCCGCGACTTCTCGATGCCCCAGGCGCAGATCCGGCTCAAGCAGGGTTTCGGACGGCTGATCCGCACGAAGACCGACCGCGGCGTTGTGGCGATCCTTGACTCTCGGCTCATTCGGAAGACGTACGGCCGGGAGTTCATCCGCTTCCTCCCTCAGTGCCCGGTCACCGTTCGGATGGATGATGTGCGGAAGTTTTTCATGGAATCGAACATCGAACATCGAACGTCCAACATCGATCTCTGAAGCCTTCGAAGTTCGAAGTTGGATGTTCGGCGTTGGATGTTCGCATCTCAAAGGAGCTTGATATGACATCCAGAGAACGCATACTCACCACCCTCGCCCACAAGGAGCCCGACCGCGTGCCGATCGACTTTGGCGGGATGCGCTCGACGGGCATCATGGCGATCGCCTACAACAAGCTCAAGGCCCACCTCGGCATCACAGAGGGTGAGACCCGCGTCTACGACACCATGCAGCAGCTCGCGCTCCCCGAGGCGCCGATCCTCGACCGCTTCCACGTCGATGTGCTCGACAGCCTCAACCTGCTCGGCCGGTTCCCCGAGGAGTGGAAGGACTGGACGCTCCCCGACGGATCGCCGGCCAAGGTCCCGGTCGGCTTCAACCCCGAGCCGGTCGAGGGAGGCCTGGTGGTCCGGGACGCGATGGGCCGGGCGACGATGCGCATGCCCGAGGGATGCCTCTACTTCGAGCCGTGCCACAATCCGCTCGCCGAGGCCGAAACCTTTGCCGACGTTGACCGTTTACTAGATTGGAAGCCCGTGACGCCCGCGGACATCGCCGAGACCAAGGCGCGCGCGAAGTGGCTCTATGAGAACACCGACCGCGCGATCATGTTCGGCTTCGGCGGAAACATCCTGGAGGGCGGCCAGAACGCCTTCGGGTGGGAGCGGTTCATGATGGAGATCGCGCTCGGCAGCGAGGTTGTGGACTACGCGCTCGACAAGATGATGGAGGTCTACATGGAGAACCTGCGCGTCTACCTGCAGGAGATCGGGCCCTACATCCAACTCATCCAGATGGGCGACGATCTCGGCACGCAGACCGCGACGCTCCTCTCGCCGAGCGCCTATCGCCGGGTGGTCAAGCCGCGCCACACGAAGCAGTATCGATACATCCGCGAGCACTCGGACGTCCACGTCTTCCTCCACGCCTGCGGGTCGTGCTACGACATCATGGGCGACCTGGTGGACGAGGGAGTCGAGGCGCTCAATCCGGTGCAGACCTCCGCCGCGGGGATGGACCCTCGGCGGCTGAAGAAGGAGTTCGGCGACAAGCTGACGTTCTGGGGCGGGGGATGCGATACCCAGCGCGTCCTCCCGAACGCGACGCCCGAGGAGATCGACCAGCACGTCCGGGAGCGCATCGAGATCTTCGCCCCCGGCGGCGGGTTCGTCTTCAACCAGATCCACAACGTCCAGGCGAACGTCCCGCCCGAGAACGTGGTCGCGTGCTACGACGCGGCATGGGAGTACGGGGCGGGGAAACACGAATAGCACGAACGGGCGAATGGGGGACCGGGTCGGTGGTCTGCGGAAGGTTGGCCTGTGGGATGTTTGGCGATACCGGCCACGAATCCGGATGCGGATGACACGAACGGGCATCGGTCTCATATGTCCTGTCCGTCCCATGACTGAACCCATACATGAGGCGTCGGAATGAACACTCACAGGAGAAGGACCGGCTGGGGATGGTGGCTGCCGGCTGCCGCTGCTTCGGACGCAGAAACAGCACGCTCCAGAGGGTGATGCGTGGCCCG
>CAYXOC010000002.1:0-3019 GCA_964466715.1 uncultured bacterium | reverse complement strand
CTGCCGCTGCTTCGGACGCAGAAACAGCACGCTCCAGAGGGTGATGCGTGGCCCGATCTGATCCGGCAGTACACTAAGTCCACGTCCGTACTGATATGCCCCAGAGCGCCGAAGGGATATCTGGTCTACTCGTTCAACCGCCGGGCGTCGGGTATGCATGCCAAGCTGGAGATGGCATCTCCGCCGGAGGTCCCTCTCGTCTTCGATTCCGTCAGCGATCGCCCGGAGAACGGCAACCTGAACGGCGATTCCATCTGGCGGCCGTCGGATGGAGGACTGCCCCATGTTGGCAGCCTGGTGATCTGGCCGGATGCGGGGAAGTGCCGGTGGTGGCCGAAGTGGGCGAGGCCGCGTCACGACGGCAGCACCATGATCCTCTTCGCCGACGGCCACGTGAAAGCGGTCGATTCCACGGACTACCTGCAGTTCCGGCCCAAGGAGGAATAGAGCATGCCCGCGAAGATCCCCGCTTGGCTTGCTGTTCTCGCGATCTCCACGACACTGCTCATTGTCATGGCTGTGGCGTTCAACTCCTACACGATGCCCCCACGCCCGAACCCGAGGTGTCCCAGCAACCTGAAGCAGATCGGAGTGGCCATGGAGATGTACACCTCCGCCTGGGGCGATACCCGTCCGCCGCTCCACACCACCGATCAGCGCGCGCCGAATGGGGAGGCATGGCCCGACCTGCTCGTGCCTTACCTGAAGAGGATCGAGCCTCAATCGACGGCAGAGGGCACGGCGAATCTCTTCCGATGTCCTGACTCGATCGGTGATCGGCTGACCTATTCCCTCAACCCGATGGTCGCCGGACTGGGGGTCCGGAAGATGAGATACCCATCGAGTACGATCTGCCTGTTCGACAGCGTGAACGACTCGCCGGAGAACAACAATCTGAACGGCGGTATCGTCTGGCAGCCGTCGGATCTCGGAGTGCCGCCGGTGGGAAGCCTCGTCATCTGGCCGGAGCGCGAGCGGTTCTGGGGACCGAAGCTGCCGGCATGGGCCAAGCCCCGCCACCACGGCCGGACCAACATCCTCTGGGTGGACGGTCATGTGTGTAGCATCAGCCTGAGCGAGATGCCGGACTTCGAGCTCCAGTTCGATCCCATGAAGAAGCCTCGCCAAGGCCACTGAAAAGCAACGGGGCGGGAGGTTGACTCCCGCCCCAACTCTACACTCTACACTCCAAACTCCACACTCCGCCTATCCCCCCGCCGCGATCGTCATCTCGGGGGACATCGGGCCGAGGTCGGTCTCGCGCGTGCCTCGGTAGGCCACCTTGTACGTCGCATCGACCGCCGTGCCGCTCACCGTGTCCACGTACGGCGACGCCGTATCGTAGGCGATCATGCTGAAGTCCGACTCGCCCGCCTTCTTTCGGTAGATCTGGCATCCGCGCGCCCAGCTCGGCTTGCCGTTGTGCTGCTCGTTCGACGCGTCGGTCCCGAAGTGCACGATCACCTGGCCGGGCTTCGTCTCCAGGAACACGCTCGGGACATCGGAGCCGGCGGCCGTAGGGAACTGCATTCCACCGCTCGGTATGGTCAGCCCGAGGATGCCCCTCAGCTCGTCGGTCATGCCGGGGTGGTTCTGGATGCGGCGGACCAGCGGGCGGACGAGCGCCTCCAGGGCATCGCGCTGGGTCTTCTTGTCCTCGACAGCGGCCCTCGCCATCGCCTGCTTGCCGATCTGATCGGTCACTGCGAGGCTGAACGCCGTCATCTGCGCCTCGATCGGATCGACATCCGCCTGCACGAGGCCGACCGCCGCCATGTTCGCCGGCAGCATGTTCGTGAAGTTCGTCGCCCAGTTCACGAACTCCGCGTCGTTCTTTGGTAAATATCCTGCCATTCTTGTTCCTCCTTCTGTGGGGTCATGGCATCCCATGCCAATCGCTTCGTTGACATCGCCGAAAGCCGCGTGTCCATCGGCGCGGGACGGCTGTCCATCGCCGTGGGACGTCTGTCCCGCGTCATGGGACGGCTGTCTTTCGCCGCGGGACAGGCGTCTTTCGGTAAATAGGGTGCCGCTTTTGCCGTAGGAAAAGTCACCGGTACCATTATCGTCCACATAACTAACATTCCTTAGGTATATTTGCGAGGATGCGCTCTTGTGTTTACAGGGCTCGGCATATGAATGGGCTTACGGAGAGCAGGTAGTCCGTATCACCGGGTTGAGATCGCTAGGTGGTATTACCAGCTAGCCTGCTGTTTTGGCACGATTCTTGCATATACTGTCATCCGGCGGACCGGCTTTCCCGCCCGAGAGAACATACATGGGAGATTCTGCATGAGCGCAAGGGGTCTGTTCGGTTTCACAGCATTACTTCTCTTGATCACTAGCGGCACCACCGCCCTCGGGGGGTGGGAGGCGGCGTATCTCAGCCGCGCAAAGAGCTTCAATGGCCATGCCTCGTCCGTCTCTGGAGGCCAACAGGCTGGAACCTTCTGGTTGGACGGGGTTGCTCACGCCAGCCTGTGGAGTGGGACACCGACAAGCTGGGTGGATGTCAGTCCTTCGGGCAGCACATCGTCTGGGATCGCAGGCTTCTCCGGTGGACGCCAGGTCGGCTATGCAGATTTCAGTAGTCGCCATGCCGGGATGTGGAGTGGGACAAAAACAAGCTTTGTGGACCTGCATCCTGCCGGCTACGAGTCGTCCGAGGCCAACGGCATTTCAGGCAATCAGCAGGTCGGGTCGGCATACTTCACCTCGCCCGGTGGTTCCTATCTCAGTCACGCGGGGTTATGGAGTGGGACGGCGGGAAGCTTTGTGGATCTCAATCCCCCGTCCTGCACCGTGTCTTGTGCGTTAGGTGTCTCCGGTGGACAGCAGGTGGGGTCTGTACTGATGTACGGCACTGGGGGTCACGCCGCGCTCTGGAGCGGGACGGCAGCAAGCTATGTGGATCTCAATCCACATGGGTCCTACCTCTCTGTGGCATACGGTGTCTCCAATGGTTGACCTTCCATCGAAAAAGTGGACACCGAGTATAATAGAAAGGCGAGGTGTTCAA
>CAYXOC010000001.1:246468-257743 GCA_964466715.1 uncultured bacterium | reverse complement strand
TTGCTCATAGAGTTCGGAATAGACCCATCCGAGATGAGGATATACCTCCGCCAGGACAGAAACGCGACGCCACAAGGCTAGTCGACGCTGCGGACATGACAAGGGCGAGAGCATCGTCTCTTGGAGGAAATCGCTTTGCCGGAACGGAGTTCCCAAACCAAGAGCCCAGGCATGATGGCGGATGATCTTTCCCAATTGCCCGGCATCATCGGCAATAGAGACATTCTCCGGAAGCGAAAGATCGGCCTTTTCTGCTCGATCAAGTGCCCGGGCAGCCTCATACTCCGGACCTGCGACCTGATGCATGAACTGAAGGACGCGGATGTTGCTGTGGTCAGCGGGTTCCACTCGCCTATCGAGCAGGAGTGCCTGAACATACTGATGCGCGGCCGGGCATCGATCGTGAAATGTTACGCGCGGAGCATCGCCAGGCTGCGCATTCCATCTGAGTACAGGAAGCCGCTCGATGATGGCAGGCTCCTCCTGATCTCTCCGTTCGGTGGGGAGGATCGTACAAGAGAGAACACCTGCCGCTATCGCAACACATTCGTGGCGATGCTGTCGGACACAGTATTCGTCGCTCACGCATCCCCAGGCGGCAAGACGGAGAGATTCTGCGCCGAGATTCTGTCCTGGGGCAAGCCGCTTTACACGTTCGCGAGCGAGTACAACAAGCCCCTTATCTCCATGGGGGCGGATTGCTGCTCTGCTGACAGAATCCTCCAAGTTGTTACCGGAGACTTGACCTGCTCTCCTGAGACAGTCTCATCCTGAGTGTGAGTATCCCGTACAATGAAGCACTACGGGATTCCGATCCCCGAATTCGTGGCGTTGCGTGGGCATTCGCGGCTGGGAAGCCGCTCCTACGACAGTGTTGAGATACCCTCCGGGGGATTCCCGTGCCGCCGGGGGAGCGCCGATCCACGTCATATCGGCCCGAGGGTGGGCGACCGGCGGGCGGGCGGGAGGGGGACTCCGTGGAATCCGTGAGAGGAGACGCCCGAGAGTAGGACGGCGGTTTGAAAGGGCTGAGAGACTCCGTCCGAGGGTTCTCGGACCGTGTCTAAGCGTTCTCGGACGGAGTCTTCGAGCTCCCGAACCGCGTGAAAGAGTTCGCGGACTGCGTGGAAGAGTTCTAGGATTCCTTCCGGGAACTCCCGAAAAGAATCCGGGAAGTCCCGGATTCCTTTCGGGAGCAGAGAAATCAGCCTGTCGATCGCAGTGACGTGTGCGCCTTCGCATTCGACCTGACGGGCGCGGGGTGAGCGTTCCGGCCCTTCCGTGGAAATCAGTCCCGGACGGCCGGTGCCGTCTGTCGGTCGGACGGCGTCCCCACGCTGACGAGCGCTGTGCCGGAGATGTGTCACACCGAACTGCGTCTCTTCGAGGCATCAGCGCCTCGCTGCCCGCCGGGAGGGCGGCTGACCACACACATCGCTCAACCTCCTCTGGACTCGGATCAACCCACGCGCCATTGATAGAAAACCCACTACGCGCTATAGTAATGGGGGAAGGCGGCCGAATATGGACATTAGGGAACTCGGTAATCGGCTTCGAGAGCAGAGGAACAAGCGCAATCTTCGGCAAACAGATATTGCGAGCGCCCTCGGCGTCAGCATTCAGGCCGTTTCCAAGTGGGAGCGTGGCGAGAACGCTCCGGACATCAGCCTGCTCGTCGAGTTGGGTAGGCTGCTCGGCGTCAGCGTGGAGTGGATACTGGGCGGCACGTCGGCCGAGAAGGATACCTTTCCCGCCGCCGTGCTCTGCACCGGCCTGAAGGGCTTCGCCGAGCGCGCAGGCCGCGTCAGGCCGAAGGAACTGGCGGCATGGGTGAATGGCGTCTACTATGCCGTGACCGAGGCTCTGCTCGATGTAGAGGGCGTACCGATCAAGTGCGTGGGCGACGGCTTCCTCGGATTCCTGACCGGCGGCAACTGCTGCGAGAGGGCGCTGGAGGCCGCAACGGGCGCGAGGAAGCGCCTCGGACTGCAGGAGTTCGTCGCGGTCGTCAACTACGGAGACATCTATCTCGGAAGCATCGGGCATCCCGACTACGCCAGGCCCGACGTGTTGGGGGAGGCCGTCAATACCGCCTTCCTGGTGATGCCGTGGGTTGCCGCGAACACCAGGACCGGGATCGGTATCACCGGAGCCGTCCGCGAGCACCTGCAGGACAGACGGTTAGTGCGATCGGGCGAGATTGCCGTACCGGGTAGGAACACCGCCGTGACAATATACGAAAGCGAGGACTTGCTATGAGTTCGGTTGTAACCCCGTTGGATTACTTCGTGAAGGATATCGGGCTGGCCGACTTCGGCCGGAAGGAGATTGCGATCGCGGAGAAGGAGATGCCCGGCCTGATGGCCACCCGCGAGAAGTACGGCCCGATGAAGCCGCTCGCAGGGGCGAGGATCATGGGGTCTCTCCACATGACCATCCAGACCGCCGTTCTGATCGAGACCCTCCGCGAGCTGGGCGCGGACGTCCGATGGGCTAGCTGCAATATCTTCTCCACCCAGGACCACGCCGCCGCTGCGATCGCTCAGGCGGGCATACCGGTGTTCGCGTTCAAAGGCGAGACACTGGAGGAGTACTGGGACTTCACCAAGAAGGCGATGACCTGGCCGGATGGGAACGGCCCGACTCTCATCGTTGACGACGGCGGAGATGCCACGCTCCTGATCCATCGCGGCTACTACGCGGAGGAAAACGCCGCTATCCTCGACGAGCCTACCGACAACAAGGAGCTCGCCATCATCAGCGAGGTTCTGAAGAAGTCGCTCAAGGACGACCCGGGCTTCTTCCACCGCATCGTGGCGAACATCAAGGGCGTATCCGAGGAGACGACGACCGGCGTGCACAGGCTCTACCAGATGATGGAGAAGGGCGAACTCCTCTTCCCGGCCATCAATGTTAACGACTCCGTGACGAAGAGCAAGTTCGACAACATCTACGGATGTCGGGAGTCGCTGGTGGACGGCATCGCGCGGGCGACCGACGTGATGGTATCGGGGAAGATCGCCCTCGTATGCGGATACGGCGACGTCGGCAAGGGGTCGGCGGAGTCGCTGGCCGGCAAGAAGGCCCGCGTCTGGGTCACCGAGATCGATCCGATCTGCGCGCTCCAGGCCTGCATGGCGGGCTACACCGTGACCACTGTCGAGGACGCTCTGCCCTACGCCGACATCTACGTCACGGCCACCGGCAACTGCGACGTGATCACCGCGGAGCATATGTCGAAGATGAAGGACCAGGCAATCGTCTGCAACATCGGACACTTCGACAACGAGATCCAGGTCGATGCGCTCAAGGCATGGCCGGGGATCAAGCATACGAATATCAAGCCACAGGTCGATGCCTACACATTCCCTGACGGGCATACGATCTACCTTCTGGCCGAGGGCCGACTTATCAACCTCGGCTGCGCGACCGGCCACCCGAGCTTCGTGATGTCCAACAGCTTCACGAACCAGACGCTGGCTCAGATAGCGCTCTGGACGAAGCCCCACGAGGTCGGCGTGTACATGCTGGACAAGAAGCTCGACGAGGAGGTCGCCCGTCTTCACCTTGCCAAGCTCGGCGCTAAGCTGACGAAGCTCACGGAGAAGCAGGCGAACTACATCAACGTGCCGGTGGACGGCCCGTACAAGTCGGAGCACTACCGGTACTGATCCGGGCGCTCGCTGAACTCAGCGCGAATCGCGGAGCGGAGGACCCTCTTGGGGGGGTGCTCCGCTCTTTTCTTTGGAGGCATCCCGGACCCCCGAGTCGAACCACCATAGTGATCGCCTACATATCGGGAGGGACCGTGGAGTGACACTGAGGATGATTCCGGCAGTACTGATCATCGCTGTGCTTGCATGTGCGGCCGACGCGGCCGCAGTCATCGAGACACCGCCGGGCGCATCGCCGCTGGAACGTCTTGCGGCGCGGGAGATACAGCGGTATGTCTACCTCAGGACCGGCGAGCTGCCGGCCATCGGGAAGGCGGAGGGGGCCTCACAGCGGATCGTGGTGGCTCGGAAGGACCGATCGGTCGTCCTCGGCTCGTCACTGAGAGGCGCCGCGTCACTCGGTCCCGAGCAGTATCTCCTCCGGACGACGTCCTCGGGCGGAGCGAAGACCTGGTGGATCGTCGGCGGTGACGACGTCGGCGCGCTCTACGGCGCATATCGGTTCGCTGAGAACCTCGGCGTTCGGTTCTACCTCCACGGCGACGTGATCCCCGAGGAGCGCATCCGGTCGCTCCCGGATATGAGCGAGGACGGCAAGCCGCTCTTCTCCATCCGCGGCATCCAGCCGTTCCATGACTTCCCCGAGGGCCCCGATTGGTGGAACACGGACGACTACCTCGCCTACATCACCCAACTCCCGAAGATGCGGATGAACTTCATCGGCTTCCACTGCTATCCGGAGGGCGGCGCAGGCCCCGAGCCGGCGGTCTGGATCGGCCTCCCCGAAGACGCGGACGGTCGCGGGAGAGTGCGGTTCGGCTACCCCTCGCACTGGGCGAATACCAAGCGCGACGGCGGATGGGGCTACGCCGCGATGTCCACGAGCGACTTCACCGGCGGGGCATCGCTTCTCTTCCCCGCCGACGACTACGGCCCCGACGTGATGGGCGATGCGCTCCCGCGTCCCGCGACTCCCGAGCAGTCGAAGAGCGTGTTCGACAGGACCGCCGATATGTTCCGCGCCGCCTTCTCCACCGCCCGCGCGCTCGGCGTGAAGACCTGCGTCGGCACTGAGACTCCGCTGAGGATCCCTGCGCCGGTCCGGGAGCGGTTGAAGGAGCAGGGGAAGGATCCATCAGATCCCGCGGTAGTCGGCGAGGTCTACCGGGGCATGTTCCAGCGCATCGCCCGGGCGTATCCGGTCGATTACTATTGGCTCTGGACCCCGGAGAGCTGGACCTGGGGCGGGAATACCGACGAACAGCTCAGGGCAACGGAGAACGATATCAAGGCCGCGCTCGGCGCGCTCGACTCGCTCGGCAAGCCGTTCACTCTGGCGACCTGCGGATGGGTGCTCGGTCCGGCGCAGGATCGTAAGGCGCTCGATGCGGTTCTGCCGAAGGACTCGCCGATGAGCTGCATCAACCGCCACGTAGGCCACTCGCCGGTAGAGCCCAGTTTCGCCGACATCGAGGGCAGACCGAAGTGGGCGATCCCGTGGATGGAGAACGATCCGGTCATGACCGCGCCTCAGCCGTGGGTCGGTCGGATGCGCTACGACGCCGCGGATGCTCTCCGCCTGGGATGCACCGGGCTGCTCGGCATCCACTGGCGGACCAAGATACTCGCCCAGAACGTCTCCGCCCTCGCCGATGCTGCCTGGGACCAATCCTGGGCGCCCGGCAACTTCGGCGACGAATCATCCAAGATCGAGGAGCCGCACAACGGACCTATCGGCGGGAGAGTGGTCACATACGGCGTCCCCATCGAGGACACGGATGAGGACCCGGTCTACCAGTCCGTGCGCTACGACATGGATGGGTATCGCCTCCAAGCGCCGAACGGAACCTGCAGCGTGACCTTGAAGTTCAACGAGCCTCACTATCGGGAGGCGGGGAAGCGCGTGTTCGGAGTCAAGCTTCAGGGCCGGATGGTTATCGACAGCCTCGACATGTTCGATCGGTGGGGGCGGAATCGAGCGTTCGACTTCGATTTCCATGATGTCAAGGTGACCGACGGTATCCTGAAGATAGAGTTCGTCCGGATAGTCGAGTACCCGTGCATCGCGGGCATCGTCATCGAGGGGCGGTCTGACGACGGAGGGCTCTACGTGAAGCGGATCAACTGCGGAGGCCCTGCGTACCAGGATTACGAGGCTGACGACGCACAGGTGCGGGACCCCGCCGACGGACGGACTATGCCGGTCGCGGAGTTCTACTCCGACTTTGCCCGAGCCAACTTCGGCGCAAATGTCGCCTCACGCGCCGGGAGGATCCTCTCCTCGATCGACGGCCGAGGTCTCCCGGAACCGGCGCGCTGGCTCGGCGGCCCTGGCGGCATTGCGATCAACAATCAGCCGTGGGAGGCCGTCAAGGAGCGCTATGCCTTCGTCGACGAGTTCGCCGCCCTGAGGAACGACGTCCGGGGAGCGGGTAACCTGGAGCGCTTCGACTACTGGCTCAACACCTACCGGTTCATGGCGACGATGGCCCAACTCGGGTGCCTTCGAGGAGAGCTCGACGCCAAAGTCGCTGCCCTGAAGGCCGAGCAGGACCAGGCGCGCCGCAGGTCGATCGCCGACGAAGCGCTCAAGATACGCGTGCGGATGGCGCGCCTCTGGGAGCGGATGATGACGTACCAACTCGCAGCGGTCGATACCCCGGGCGAGATGGGCACAGTCGCCAACCTGGAGCAGCACAGCCGGGGAACGCTCAAGTTCCTCACGGCGCATGATGATCTGCTCGTTGATGCCCTCGGAGCCGAACTCCCGAGCGAGGCCCAGCCGTCCAAGGCGTACTCCGGCCCCGCCCGTCTCATCGTCCCGACGGTTCGGACTCAGGTCGGCGAGGGTGAGTCCATGCGCGTGAGGGTGATCGTTCTGGACAGGGCGCTTCCGAAGTCGGTAACGCTCCACCGGCGGCCGATCGGGAATCGAAACTTCGACAAGCTGAACTTGCGAAATATCGGCCGCGCGACCTTCGAGGTCGAACTCCCCCCGGCGGAGAGCTCGTTCGAGTACTACGTGACCGCCGTGACAGAGGATGGCTCGAACCTCATCTGGCCCGCCGCCGCGCCGAAGTTGTGTCAGACCGTGGTGGTCTGGGATGTGCACTGAACCGGAAGGGATTGGGAATGCGGGGGAGACTTCGTCAATCTTCCCCGCGTCATGTCTGAGGGCTAGCGACGACTCAGTCTCCTGCGCCTGTCCGCATATCACAACCGGCTAGACCAACTCTCCCGATCGGCTTGAAGCCGAGCTTGAGGGCGGGGGAGTCCTTCCTGAGCCGGAAGTCGTACTTCGCCGCGTCGACGAAGAGTGGATCGGCGACCAGCGAGTTCACATCCTGCCCGAGCGACTTCCATGCCTCGAGTCCTCCGGGGAACTCCACCTTGCCGGCCGCGTTCCAATAGATGTTCCGGTCCAGCTTGAACTTGTTGCCCGTCCAGTTCCCGTGGAAGAGCGGGCCTTCCGTCCAGTACACGATGTTGTTTTCGAAGGCGAACGAGAGATGCTCCTCCGCTCGTGTTCTCTGCAGTTGGCCGACCTTGGCGAAGGCGAAGATGTTGTTGCGGACGATGTTCTCCTTCCCGTAGTGCTGGTGGAATCCCCCGGTCTTCGTGTTGTAGACGATGTTGTTCTCCGCCAGGACTCCCGTCGTGCCCTCGTCGAAGTATATGCCCCAACCCCCGTAGGAGTACGCCATCACGTCGTGGATGAGGTTTCCGCGCAGCACCGTCCCGGGTGACGGGCCGAGCGTGTAGATCCCGCCCATGTCGCTCAGGAGACCCTTGCCGAGGTCGTGGATGTGGTTGTACTCGATCAAGTTCTCGACCGCCGGGCTGTACGCATATCCCCACCGCCAGCCGACAGAGATGCCGGTGTAGTAGAGATCGTGGATGTGATTGCGCGAGACGGTGTTGTGCCCGCTTCCCGCGATCCAGATGCCGACCGCAGAGTTGTGCTGGATGCCGCCGTCGTGGATGTGGTTCTTCGACACCAGGTTGCGCTCCGTCCGGATGTTCTCCGGCGCCTCATTGAGCGGCTCGCCGATCTTGATGCCGCCCGCGCCCATGTCGTAGATGTGGTTCCCCACGATGCGATTGTCCTGGCAGCCGTGGTAGAAGTCGATGCCGTATGTGGCGACCTTCGTGATCTCGCAGTCCTCAATGGCGCAGTTCTTCGCGCCCTTGGCGGAGATGACTCCGGGGATCTTGTACGCCGCCTGTACCGGGACCATTCCCTCCTTCGGCAACGTCCATCCGCAATGCCGGAACGAGAGTCCCTTGATGACGAGGCGCTCGACGTACCTATCGTTCTCGGGATCGCCGTCGATGCGCACCAACTGCTCGAGATACGGGGCGATCACCTCGGTCTCGTTCATCTTCTCATCGTCGAACGGCAGGTATTCCAGCATCCCGGTCGAGCGGTCCAAATACCACTTGCCAAGTTCGTACAGTGCCTCCCTGACGTTCTCGATGTAGAACCTCATGTCGGAGTTCCAGGCGCCGAACTTCCAATTGTTGGAGGTGCTCAGCGTCACGATACGCTTCTCCTGGTCGAGGCCGGCGATTCGGAACCTCGGCTCGTCCCAGGCGTTGAAGACGACCACCTCGACGTCGTCCAGGTTCCGCCAGGAGTGGAACTGACCCTCCTTGTAGACGAAGGCATCGCGCACGTCGTCGCCCAATGTAGCCGTGATGTGATAAAAGTCGGTCGTGGGGAGCCTCGGTCGAAAGCGACGCTTGCCGTCGACGTAGAGCTCGCGGAAGTACCATTTGCCCGCCCTGACCTCGGCAAGTCTCACTTGCCAGTGACCCGGCTGAGCGCGGATGAAGCCGGTGATCTCTCTCCCGCCGCTGATGATCGGTTTCTCGCCCGGAAACGCGGCGTAGGTCGCGCCGGAGTCGTCCGGGGTGAAGACGAGCGGCTCCGTGAGGAAGTACGTGCCCTCGCGGATCAAAACGGTGGCCGATCTCATCCCTCGCGCGGCCTTCTGCGCGCGAGCAATCGTGGCGAATGGACCATCGGTGCGGTTGCGGTTCGGCTCGGACAGCGTTCCGGACCAGGTGTCCTTGCCCTCGGTTGATACGTAGAAGTCGGCCTTCGTGTTCGGCATGCAGGCTGCCTCCTTGGGGTTTCCGGCGAGCGGAAGGGTGATGATCGCTAAACAGATGAACTGGCAAAGGCGGTTCAACGGATCTACCTCCACGGCTGCTGACGGCAGGTCGAATGTATGCCGCCATTATCGCACAGGGTGGGGGAAAAGAAAAGCCCCGATGGATCGCTCCACCAGGGCTTTGGTACACTGTCAACGGGAATACGATCAGGCTTTCTTCTTCAGGATCTCCTGCGCCTTCGCGGCAATGTGCTCCGCGGTGAGGCCGAACACCTGCATCAACTCCCAAGGCCGGCCGGACTCGCCGAAGCGGTCCTGGACGCCGATCATATCGAAGGCCACGGGCTTATCAACGTTGCGCAGGATCGCACTCGCCACGATGTTGCCGAAGCCGCCCACCTGATGCTCCTCAGCCGTCACGACCGCGCCGCAATCCTCCGCCGCTTTCACGATTGCATCCACGTCCAGCGGCTTGACCGTGTGTACGTTGAGGACGCGAGTCTCGATCCCGAACTCTTCCTTCAGGATGTATGCCGCTCTCATCGCCTCCGGGACCATAGGACCGCAGGCGATGATCGCAAGACGCTCGCCTTCGCTCTTGTAGTCCGAGGCGAGCACGGTCTCGAATGCGTCGACGAAACGATCGCGCGCGCCTCGGTAGCGTATGACGTTCGCTTTCCCGAAGACGAACGGCGTCGCGTCGGAGGAAACGATCGGAGTTGCTTCTCTGGCGTAGCGGATGTAGACAGGACCGACGACTTCCTTGATTGAAGCGCACGTCGCCTTCGCTGTCTCCACGCTGTCGGAGGGAACAACCACGTGCATGTTCGGAAGGATCGACATCAGGCTGATTTCCTCGAGCGCCTGGTGAGTCGCGCCGTCGGGCCCGACTGAAATACCGCCGTGCGCCCCGGCGATCTTCACGTTGAGGTTCGCGTAGCAGAGCGTCGTGCGGATCTGATCCCACGCCCTGCCGGCGGCAAACACGCCGTACGTGCCGGTAATCGGGATCTTGCCTTCCTTGGCGAGGCCCGCGGCGACGACCATCATGTTCTGCTCGGCGATGCCCACGCTGATGACGCGATCGTTGCGCTCCGGGTTGTTCTTCTCGAAGTCCGTGATGCAGATGGAGTTCGAGATGTCCGCATGGAGCGTGACGACCCTCGGATCGTTGCCGCACTTGCAGAGACTGCGCCCGAATCCCATGCGAGTCGGGTCCATATCCACCTTCATGCGGTCCTCGGCGTTCCACCAATAGTCCTTCCCGAAGGTGGGAGTGCACGCTTTCGCCTTCTCGGATGCCTGCGCGAGACGATCGTTCGCATAGTCGAGGAGCTTGCGCATGCCCGCCTCGCCGATGGTCTCGGGGAGGAGCTCGGCCATCGCGGCGTCGAACTGCTCCTTCTTCGGCGCGAGGCCATGCCATCCCGCCTGGTCCTCCATGAAGGAGACACCCCGGCCCTTGACGGTGGCCGCGATGACGACGGTCGGCTTGCCCTTGACGGTCTTCGCTTCGTCGAACGCCTTGACGATCTGCGCGATGTCGTGGCCGTCGATCTCGATGACGTGCCAGCCGAATGCCTTGTACTTGTCGGCGATCGGCTCGATGTTCATCACGTCTTTGGTCCAACCATCGATCTGCAGGCGATTGTTGTCCACGATCGCGCAGAGATTATCGAGCTCGAAGTGGGCGGCGGACATCGCTGCCTCCCAAACGCTGCCCTCCTGCTGCTCGCCGTCGCCCATTATGCAATAAACGCGATAGTCTTCCCCGTCGAGCTTCGCGGCGATGGCCGAACCGACCGCGACTCCGAGCCCTTGACCGAGCGATCCGCTGGACATCTCCACGCCCGGCAACTCAAGCCAGTTCGGGTGGCCTTGACAAGGGCTTCCTAGCTGACGAAGGCACATCGCTTCCTCCATTGGGAAGTAGCCTGCCTTCGCAAGAGCCACGTACATGGCGGGCGCCTTGTGGCCTGCGGACCAGAACAACCGGTCTCGGTTTTTCCAATCCGGCTCCCCCGGCTTATGCTTCATCGTGTGGAAGTAGAGAACGGTCTCGATGTCGATGATCGACAGTGTCCCGCCCGGATGGCCGCTCGTCGACGCGTAGATCGACGCGATGTCGAGCGCTCTGAGCTCCTGCGCGATCTGCTCCAGCCGCGCGATCTCCTGATCGGTAATCGCGGCGTCTCTATCACGTGTATCCATTAGTCCTCCTTGGTGAGCGAGTATTTCGTAGAGTCATCGGGGATGACGAAGTAAACCGGGGATACTCTAACATGAGCCGTGGGGCTTGTCAACCGAACGTGCCGCCACTCCACCCCACGCCTCTTACTCTTACTCCTACTCTTACTCTTACTCTTAATCCCCCTGCCGCTCGATCCCGGAGCGAAGCATTATGCGGCCGAATCCCAGCTACTCTTACTCCTACTCTTACTCTTACTCTTAATCGCCCTGCCGCTCGATCTCGGGGCGAAGCAT
>CAYXOC010000001.1:47224-246368 GCA_964466715.1 uncultured bacterium | reverse complement strand
CCTACTCTTACTCTTACTCTTAATCGCCCTGCCGCTCGATCTCGGGGCGAAGCATTATGCGGGCGAATCCCAGCTACTCTTACTCCTACTCTTACTCTTGCTCCTAATCGCCCTGCCGCTCGATCTCGGGGCGAAGCATCTGCGTTTGAATGCCGACACGCAAGCTGCCACGTCGGCAAATGCTTAGCCCCTACAGGGACGTGATCGGATTTCGTTCATCGTGGTCGTAATCGTGATCGAGCGCGATGTCGAGTACGAGTACGATTAGGAGTAGGAGTAGGGGGGTCGGGTTATGGGTTATGGGTTGAGGGTTATGGGGGTGGGGGATTAGGGAGTCCGGGATCGGAATCGCAGCCTGCAACGCGCGGCTGAAAAAGTCGGACACGCGCGTGAAAAAGTCAGGCGCGTGTCTGATAAAGTCAGGCGCGTGTCTGAAAAAGTCGGACACGCGTCCGAAAAAGTCAGCCGCGTGTCCGAAAACATCACGCGCGCGCCTGAAAACATCGGACACGCGGCTGAAAGCTTCATCCGGGGGGCGGGAGGCGTGATCCCCGGGAGCGAGGGTGGCGGATGCGCGTCCGAGCAAGCCATCCCCGGGGGTGAGAGCATCATTCCCGGGAGCAGGAGCTTCACTCGCCGGGGTGAGATGGTCCGGCATCCGACTACAGCGCATCGTGCGTGTGCCCGAAGGCGCCATCCCCGGGGGTGAGGGCGTGGTTCCCATGGGTGAGGGGGGCAACCGCGGGGGAGAGGGGCCGGCGGAGTCAGGCGGAGAGGAGGCGCGGGGGGGCGAGGAGATCGGCCGGGGACTCCATGAGGCCGAGGACGCGCGCGAGCGAATTCGAGAGCGTCAGGTCCCCTTCGATCAGCGCGAACGCGTTTTGGACGATCGCTTCCCTCTCGTCGTCGCGCTCCAGGTAGCGGCAGATCGCGTCCGCGAGGTCGGCGAGCCGGGCCTGGACGATGTGCCGCCCGCTCACGAACGGAGCGGTGTCGCCCATCTCCTCTGAAACCACGAGCGCCCCGCAGCCGACGCTCAGGAAGACGCGAATCGTCGGGATGTCCCACGGGAAGCGCGGCACGTTCAAGCTGATCTTCGCGCGGTTCATCAGCTCGATGCGCGCCTCGCCGTAGCAGCCGCCGCTCACGACCGTCACCGAGCGGCCCCGCTTCTCAAGCTCCCGCTGCGCGTACTCTACGATCGCCTTTCGCCTGCCGTAATCCAGCTCTCCGATGAAAAGAACGTCGATGTCGCGCTCGATATCCATGCGCCTGCCCATCTGCGGGTGGAATCCGAGCGGCACGAAGTTCGCCGGGATGCCCATGCTCACAAGGAACTCGCGCTTGGGGGCCGTGTTCGTGACTATGCGGTCGATCCAGCCCTTTGGATAGTTGCGGTTGATCCATTCGTATCGGCCGAATATCTCGTACTGCGAGTTTACGTCGAGCTTGCACACCTCCCCCTGGGATTCGCCGCCCATCGCGTCCAGGATGCCGCGCAGCAGCGTGGAGCAAGCCGAGAGCCCGAGCTTTCGGCGCAGGCCGATGGGGAGGATATCGCGCGCCGGCTTCAGATAGGAGCGCAATATCCTGAGGCCGCGGCTGTATATGCCGAGACGGGAGACGACCCGCGCGGCTTTGTCGTTGAGCGTCGCGGGAGGAAGCGTGTCGAGCAGCCAGAGCGCCGTCGCGGGCTTCCGGTCCTTCGCGCCGCCGAGCAGAGCGGAGTAGTTCTCGAACTCCATGCAGTCGCCGATCATGAGGAGCAGGTCGGCGTCGAGCGCGCGGCGGTCGCCGTCCGCGACGATCTCGGCGTCGTACTCGGAGTCCGCCAGGACGTCGAGGAGCATGCGCGCCATCTCGTCGTAAAGGCTCTTCGGCCTGGAGGGAAGGGCTATGCAAAGATCGCGTTTCGTATGTTGCATAAACGCTCCCGCCGCGACGATCTTCCTGTCGGCGGCAAGCCCGAGGGCGAGGGCCACCTCGCGGGAATGATCGTGGATGCGCGCGACGGCCTGGCACACGCGCGCGACGACTTCATCGGCCATGTCGGAATAGAGCGGCAGGCAGAGGCATCTATCGGCGACGCGCTCGGTCGCGGGAAGCTCGCATCTCCCGGCGTCGGTCGCGGCGTAGACCTTTGTGCGGTGCATCGGGGGATGGAAATACCTGCGGCAGAAGATATTCTCCGCGCGCAGGGCCTCCATCAAGCCGTCTCGGGAGAGCCCGAACTCCCGCTCGTCGACGAGGATCACGAAGATCTGATTGTTCGACGCCGCCTGCGGGAGATGCCGCTGGAACCCGATCCCGGGGAGCCCGCTCAGGAGATCGACGTATCGTTCCGCCAGCTCCTTGCGCCGGGCCAGCGCCTCATCGAGCCTCGGGATGCCGAGAAGGCCCAGCACCGCGGGAAACTCGCACATCTTCGCGTTCAGGCCGACCGAGAGGCAGTCGGCGTCGGCGTCGAGCCCGAAGTTGCGGAGGCTTCGCAGCTCGTCGGCGAGCGCGTCGCTTTGCGTTGCGACCACGCCTCCCTCGCCTGTGGGGAGCACCTTGGTCGCATGGACGCTGAAGCTCTCCGCGTCGCCGAATCGCCCGAGCTTTCGCCCCTTGTACCGGCTTCCGATCGCCTGAGCGGAATCGAAGACGAGCCGGAGCCCCTTCCGATGCGCCAGGGCTTCGAGCCCTTCGACGTCGCACGGGCTTCCGAAGACGCTCACCGGCATGACGGCGGAGACGCCTTCGGTGAGGGCCGCCTCGACCGTCTCGGGGGTGACGTTGAGCGTCTGCGGGTCGATGTCGGCGAAGACGGGCTGGAGGCCGGCCCAGACGACTGCGTGGACGGTCGCGGCGAAGGTGAAGCTCGGCACGACCACTTTGCCGCTCAGCCCGAGGGCCTTCAGGGCGAGGACGAGCGTGAGCGTGCCGTTCGACATGGCGACGACGTTGCGCGCGTCGAGCCAATCCGCGAACCGCTCCTCGAAGCGCCGGACCATCTCGGAGTCGTTTGAGAGCCGCCCGGAACGCAGGACGGCCGCGAACCTTTCGACGGTCGATTCGATGTCCGGCAGGGCGGGCCGAATTATGTGAACGGCCGACTCGAAGGCGGCAGAGCCGTTCAGGACGGCCGGAAGTCTGTGCGTCATGGTCTCCGGAGAGCGATCGAGCGCCTGAGCGCAGGGCGCGGGCGGATCGCAGTCGTCCGTCGTCGAGTCGGAGCCCGCGATGCCGGTGGTCGCCGATCGGTCGTCGGGGTCTTTCTACCCCCGGAGAGAGAGGAGCAAACACACGACGAACGGGAACGCACTGCCGTCATTCCGGGGGAGGGCGGGGACTTGCTCGCGGAGCAGGCAGGCAGGAGTAGTCGCGGCCGTTGGCGAATCAGACACGTGAATGAACCTCAGAACCCCCGGAGGCGCCGCATGAAAGTTCTGCCGGCAGTCATGTGCGCATTCATTATTTCCGTAGCCGCTCGCCCGGTCCTCGTGCATGCCCCGCACGATTGGTACAGATATCAGGGGACCGCCGACGCGGGGAAGGGCGATCCCTTCGACTCCGCGCCCAATCAGGAGTCGAACTGCGGTCCTGCTTGCGTAGCGATGTGCGTTCGGTACGCGACGGGGCGTTGGGTCCCCATCGACGAGGCCGGCGGGAAGGAAAACGTCCGCGTAGTCATGACGGGCCGCAACAAGAACGAGGGGACCGACTGGCCGAATGTGGAGAAGGCGCTCAAGCATTTCGGGGCGCCGTATCAGTGGGTCTACAAGACGGAGGGCATCAAGGAAGCGCTGCGCAGAGGGCACCCGGTCATGGCGATGGTCCAGTGCTCGCAGCTTGAGAAGGCGAAATCCCGCGAGTCGAGGGTGGGGCGGTACTACGATTTTCAGTGGGGCCACCTGCTGATGGTGCGGGGCATGTCGAAGAACGAGGACTACTTCGTTTGCTACGACCCGCAGGTGTTTGTAGCGAAGAAGGATCACTGGACGAAATCCGGCGAGCCTCGCGGGAAAGACGTGCTCTATCCCGTGAACCAATTCGAGGCCGCGTGCGTAACAGAGCTTGGTGACAACTTCCCCGCCATCGAGATAATGAAGAGCTACGACGCGATGTAGCCGATGGTGTTGCCTCAGTCGCCGTCAGATGCTATCATCTGCTAAAGCCTGTTGAGCTTGACCCGATTACGCAGGAAGGGAATACGTTGATGAAGAGATTTGCTCCTATCCTCCTCGTGGTTGTGCTGCTGGGAGTCGGCTTTGCGTACAACCACTTCGCGCACCGTCCGAACGGAGGCTGCGGTCACGATCACGAGGCCGGGGAGGTTTGCGAGACGTCGGAGGCTCCCGCCGAGCAGGCCCTCCCCCTCGACAGCGACGCCGCCGCCATAGTGAAGGAAAACGAGGACGCCTTCAAGACGGGCAAGGTAGTCGCCACCGCGTCCGGGCTCAAGTACGTCGACCTCAAGGTCGGCGACGGCGCGAGCCCGAAGAAAGGTCAGACGGTGACGGTGCATTACACCGGATGGCTGATCGACGGCATGGAGTTCGACAGCTCATTGAACCGAGGCGAGCCGTTCAGCTTCGTGCTGCAGTCCGATCCGCCGGAAGTCATCGCCGGATGGAACGAAGGAGTCGCCACCATGAAGGTCGGCGGGAAGAGGAAGCTGATGCTCCCGCCGGAACTCGCATACGGCGCGCGTGGAATGGGCCCGATCCCGCCTAACGCGACGTTGATCTTCGATGTCGAACTGCTGGGCGTCGAGTAAGACATGGCGCGGGGCGGTTTGGTCTTGAAACAAGGAGAGAACATGATGAGGCTCGTTGCGCTGATTTTGTCGATCGCGTGCGTTGCAGTCCTGGTCGGCTGTGGCAGCAGCGGTCCGAAGCTCTACGACTGGACATCCGCGGGGTCCGGCTTGAAGTACCGCGATATCATCGTGGGGACGGGCGTTGCTCCCGACCACGACGACCTCGTCGTCGTCCACTACGCCGGTTGGTTGACCAACGGCAAGTACATAGAAAGCTCGGACGGCGGCGATCCCATCGAGGTGTACCTCGGATTGAATCACGTGATCAGGGGATGGGAAGAAGGCATCAAGGGCATGCGTCAGGGCGGTCGGCGAAGGCTTGAGATCCCTCCCGACATGGCTTACGGCGCGGGCGGAAACCCTCAGTTGGGGATACCTGCGAATGCGACGCTCGTGTATGAGATTGAGCTGGTCGAAGTCAAGAAACTGAACTGGGTTACTACGGCTTCGGGGCTGAAATATGTCGATCTGAAGGAGGGCTACGGCCCATCTCCCGAGACCGGTCAGAGATGCAGCGTGCACTATACCGGTTGGCTTCTCGACGGAACGATGTTCGATTCGTCCTACAACACCGGATCGCCGTTTGAGTTCGCCATCGGCACGGGGCAGGTCATCAAGGGCTGGGATGAAGGCGTGGCGACGATGGTGATCGGAACGAAGCGCAGGCTGATCATTCCGCCGGACCTCGGCTACGGAGCGAGCGGAAGCGGGAAGATTCCACCCAACGCGACGCTGCTATTCGACGTCGAGCTGCTCGACATAGACCCTGGGGATTTGTGAAGCTCGGCGAGCGCGATGCCGTCGCGCGGGGCTCTACGATAGTGAGTACAAGGAGGCATAGTGTGAGGACCGGTCCGGTTGGATTGACCATCGTGTTGCTGCTTTTGTCGGTCGCGGGTGTATTCGCGGCGGAGGCGAAGAAGATCGGCGACCTGCTGCCCGTCGAGATCAGCGGATGGAAGGTCGACGGCAAGGACGGCGCGTACGACCGCGCGAACCTCTACGACTACATCGACGGCGGCGCGGAAGTCTACCTGGCGTATGGCTACAAGGAGGCGTTCGCGCGCCGGTACGCCAAGTCCGGTCAGCCGGGCATCACGGCGGACGTCTTCGACATGGGCTCCGCGCACGATGCTTACGGGATCTTCACCTTCGAGCGGGAGGGCAAGTCGGTCGGCGTCGGGCAGGACTCCGAGTACGCGGCGGGCTTCCTTCGTTTCTGGAAAGGGCGGTACTTCGTCTCTATACTCGCGGACAAGGAGACGCCCGAGGTGAAGGAGGCCGTCATGGCGCTCGGCAAGGCGATCGCGGAGCGCATCGAGGAGCCCGGCGAGCGCCCCGCCATGCTCAAGCTCCTTCCCGAAGCGAACATCGTCGCGGCTTCCACGAGGTTCTTCCATCAGAAATCGGGCCTCGACTATCACTACTTCGTGGCGGAGAAGAACGTACTCAACCTCGGCGCGAAGACAAACGTCGTGCTCGCGCAGTTTAAGACTCCCTCCCGCGCGAAAGCGGGTAACGTTCCGAAAGCACAACTTGCGCTCGTTCAGTATCCGTCTGCGAAGGAGGCCGCACAGGCATGTGAGAGCTTCCGAAAGGCTATGATGCCGGGCGCAAAGGGTGACGGCGCCGTTCAAGCGGAGAGCAAGAAGTGGACTCTCGCCCGAGCGAAGGGCGTCTACGTTGCGGTCGTGTTCGAAGCGCCTGATCCCGTCTACGCCGGCGCCCTGATCGACGCTGTGATGAACGGAATCGAAGAGGAGGCGAAGAAATGAGCATCGAAGGCAGAGGCATCACGAGGCGTGACTTTCTGCGGGGAGCGGCATGCGCATCCCTGACGGCGGCAGTGGGTCTGCCGGCGGTGGGAGCTGCTGAGAAGAAGTCGCGAGTCGTACTGATCCGCGACGCAGGCGTTATCGGCAAGGACGGAAAGATCAACCCGAAGGTGCTGGGACGTATGCTGGACCAGGCAGTCACTAAGCTCTTCGACAAAAAGAGTCCCGCCGAGGCATGGAAATCCATCGTGAAGCCGTCGGACCTTGTCGGCATCAAGTCAAACCATTGGAACAGGCTGCCTACTCCTCCGGAGTTGGAGCAGATCATCACGGAGCGCGTTGTCTCCGCCGGAGTGTCGTCCGATAAGGTGTTTGCGAGCGATCGCGGCATGAGAGAGAAGTTCGAGGCGGCCACCGCGCTCATCAATGTCCGCCCGGCGCGGACTCATCACTGGGCAGGCATGGGCGGCTGCATCAAGAACTACATCATCTTCAGCCCGAACCCGTCGCAGTATCACCCCGACTCGTGCGCCAATTTGGCGGAGGTGTGGAGCCTTCCTATTGCGAAGGGGAAGACCAGGCTGAACGTCCTTGTTCTCCTCACGCCGCAGTTCTACGGGAGGGGACCGCACGACTACGATCCCAGGCACGTGTGGGAGTACAAGGGATTGGCGGTCTCGACCGATCCGGTGGCGGTTGACGCCGTCGGGGCTCACCTGTTGAAGACGAAGAGAGTTGCGTACTTTGGCGAGGACAAGCCGATCACTCCGACGAAGCACATCGTGGTTTCGGACGAGAAGTGGCATCTCGGAGTCAGCGATCTGAATCGGATCGAGTTGGTGAAGCTCGGCTGGAAGACCGACATGTTGATCTAGCCTGCAATACGGAGGAGTACACGATGGTGGAGATCACCCGCAGAGACTTCATCAAGGCCGCAGGGGGATTCGTTTCCGCGGCGGCTCTGTCGCCCGGTCTGCTCGGAGAGGCGCTCGCACAGGAGAGCAAGCGGTTCAATATCCTGTTCCTGATGACCGATCAGCACTGCCACTCGGTGATGCGCTGTGCGGGCAATCAGGTCGTCCATACGCCCAACCTGGACAGGTTGGCTGCCGAGGGCGCCCGATTCACGAGTTCGGTTTGCGCCACGCCCTTCTCTTCGCCGACGAGAGCATCGTTCATCACCGGGCAGTGGCCGCACACCCACGGCATTGTGAAGAACGTCGATGGCAACAAGGTGAAGGGCCTCGATGACAGCGTCATAGCCACGGAGCAGGTTCTGCACGACAAGGGCCATCGGACCTTCCATATGGGGAAGTGGCATCTCGGCAATCCCGTGGATTTGAGATGCTATCGCCGGGAGCGCGACCTCGTATCGACCGATGCTTACCGGCAGGTTCGCAAGTCCCTGCACGAGGACCAGTGGTACAAGGTCAGGTCGGGCGAGACTCAGATCGGAGACGTCGCATATACGGCGGAAATGGCTGAGATTCACAAGAGATGGGCTGAGGAGAAGAACCGCGCGGAGCAGGATCTGACCGTCATCGGCAGGCACCTGCTTCCTGCCGAGTACAGCTTCGAGTCCTGGCTCACCGACAGGTGTATCGACTTGATTCGGAAGTACGGCGACGACAACTTCATGATCACTTGGTCAGTCAGCCCTCCTCATGCCGCGTGGATTGTCCCGGACCCTTACTACAGCATGTACGACCCTTCCAAGATGCCGCTTCCCGCGAGCTGGGGCGAGATTCCCGAGGTGTACAAGGACTCCAGCGCCGGTCATTTCAGCAGCCGGATGGGCGAGAAGCGCATACGTGAGATGCTCCGGTGCTACTACGGGCAGGTCACCATGATGGACTGGTGCATCGGCCGGATTCTCGATGCGCTCCAGGAGCACGATCTCGAGAAGGACACGCTCGTCGTCTTCACCAGCGATCACGGCGACATGCAGGGCGCACACGGCATGGTCTGCAAGTCGCTTCCCGGCTACTACGATGAGATCGTCCGCACCCCGCTGATCGTTCGCTATCCCGGGAAGGTGAAGCCCGGCGCTGTGATCGACACCCATGTGAACTCGGTCGATCTTGCGCCGACCTTCCTGGACTATGCCGGCGTGCAGATACCGAATTCAGTGCAGGGTGTCTCGCTTCGTCCGCTCCTGGAGGGGAAGGTTCGCAACGACGACAGGCCTGCGTTCTGCGAGCGCGGTCTCGGCTCGGAGAAGGGCGGCTGGAGCCGCATGATCCGCACCCACGAGTGGAAGTACGCCTACTTCGCCGACGGGCGCCGCGAGCTGTTCAACCTGGCGAGGGACCCCCATGAGATGAAGAACCTGGCAGATGACTCGTCCGCGGCGGCGGATATGAAGTCCCTGCACAAGAAGCTGATCGACCAGGCAGAGAAGTCCAAGGATCCGGCTTTGCAGTTCCTGGCGAAGGCGTAGAGACTCGAACACCGATACCATGAACAAGACGGGCCGGGGGAGGTTCTCCAGGCCCGTTTCCCTGTAATGTGACGAGGGATGGGCGGAGGTCGTCGCCCATCCCCGGTCCCTTACTTCAGAGCTTTGATCGCCTTCGGTGAGAACACCGCTGCCTCTATCGCCCGGTGCTCCCTGGTGTAGTAGACCGTCAGGATGCTGTGGTCCTCCAGTTCAACCGAACTGGGATAAGCGACGTCCCCGCCGATCTTGAGTATCGAGAATTGCTTCTCGGCATTCCACTCCTCGCCGGGCTTGCAGAAGACTCCCGCGACGCCCAGCGTCTGTCCCGCCGATGAGCGCTCGCGGTATGCGTGGAAGATCGTTCCGCTGCTGTGGTAGAGCAGTCCCGACGCCTGTCCGAGCAGATCGAGCTTCCTCGGCTTGGTCCAGGTCTTCCCGCCGTCCGTCGACTTCGATTCGTAGATGTAGCCGTCCGCGTTGGTGGTTCGCAGCTCGCAGAGTATCGTGCCGTCCGGGAGTTGGAGGAGCGCAGGCTCCTCGTATCGGATCACGCCGTCGTACGCCACCGTGGCGACCGGCTCCTTGTTCCAGGTCCTCCCGCCGTCCCTGCTGAATGCCACTCCGGCGCGCCACGTCTTGTCGCCCGCCATGGCGCCGTAGATCGGGCAGAGGAGCGTCCCATCCTTCAGTTCCAATATCTCGTCCGACGTTGCCTCCCAGTGCCAGCCGACGTCGATATGCTTCGGCGCGCCGAATGTCTTGCCGCCGTCCTCGGATGCCGACACGAGCACCTTGTTCGTCTCCTTGGCGGAACCGGTAGTCCCGGAGTCGCGCGTGAAGAAGCTGACGAGGATGCGGCCTTCACGAGTCTGCATGATCGACGGATCGCGGTCATCCATCCGCGTATCGATGATCGTCACCGGCTTGCTCCACGTCTTGCCCTCATCTGTGGAGCGAACGAGCGCGACCTTGGAGTCCGGGCACACGTGCGCGGTGCCGTTGTAGAAGACGCACAGCAGGTCGCCGTTCTTCAGGCGACAGACCGATGGGAATGCATAGTACTCCGCGTCGGTGCTTTTCGCGACCGTGCGGACCTCGATGTTGCCAAGCGACATCTGCTCTCGAAATGCGTCGTCGGCGATACCTGCGCCGACCGCGGCCTGCAGAACTATCAGCGACAGAATGAACAATGACCTATCCTCCTATTGTATCGGCTCGACGGTGAGCCTGAACTTCTCTCCGAACCTGGTGCGCCCGATCGCTTCAAAGGTGAAGACCACCTCGGCGGGACGGTCGGCTGATGCGCCGCGGGTGACGAAGCTCGCCTTGCCGGATGCCAGATGCTCGATCGCCCCGGAGGGGAGTACCACCCGGGATTCCACGCCGTCTACCGTCGCAAGGATGCAGACCGTCCCTTCGCGCTTCTGATTCGTCGCCGGGAGGAGCTTCGCCTCTCCCAGGTTCGTGAACTCCACGCGAACTCTGAGCGGATCGCCCGGTCTGAGCTTCACGGTGTCTCCGCTCTTCACCCGGCTCCAGTTTCCATCCGCGTTCTGAACCTGCACCACGTCAAAGACCGCGTCCAGGTACTTCGGCGGATTGGTGCCGTTGCATGGCACGTTCCCTACCGCGATGAGCGGGCAGTCCGATGAGTCCGTCCCGGTGCCCTCGGTTCGGAGGCCCGGCGCGAGCCCCTGCTTGATCGCGTTCCAGAACGGGTCTTTGGCCGCGTCGTAGATGCCTGCCAGGCCGTCGCAATACCTGTCGCGGTCGATCGTGATCCAGAAGTCGATCGGCTTCGATGACGGCCCGTTGATGTACTGATCGGCATACCGGCGGATAACTTTGCTGACCGGCCGATCAGAGCCGTCGGGATTGATGGCGCCGTAGTCGCTGTTCTCTCCGTACCGGAATCCGCCGGGGTAGAACCAGGAGTACAGGCCGTCGGCGCCGCTCTTGATCAGCATCTGGTACCACTGCTCGTAGAACCTCGCCTGGTACTCCAGCTTGTCCCTGGTATTCCGCATCTGGCTGTTGTCCCAGGTGCTGACACCCTGTTCCTTCCAGACCATCGGCTTCCTGGGGGCCGCCCAGCGCGCGTACTCGAACTCGAACCAGCCGGGTTTGACGCGCTCCCAGTTGTCCCCAATGCGACCGTAAGCCTCGGGCGCAAGGAAGTCGACCGCTCCCGCCAGATACGGGAAGTCATAGGGGATGCGCCCCTCCCACCGATAGATAGGGTTGCCCGCCTCCGACATCCTGAAGCTGACGTGGTGGTTCGGATCGATCTCGCGAACGAGCCTTCGGGCCTCCGCATACTTCTTGTAGAGCAGCGTGTCGAGGAATCGGCGGTAAGCTGCCGTCATCACGCGCCATTCGCCGTCGGTCTCGGTCTGATGGGGCAGGGGATTAGTGACCTTGCCGCTCTCGTCTCTTGGGACCGGGAATCCCCAGTCCTTCTCTGCCGCCTCGATGCTCCCGTATCGCTCGATGATCCACTTCTCCCACTCGCCGTCCCAGATCACTCTGTCGCGATGGTGGCCGTAAGTCGGCTCCCAGGCGAGGTCATAGGCGACGACGGTGTCGTTGTCTCTAGGTCGCAGATGAGTGATCATCTCCCCTATCTGCGGCCAGCGGAAGTCCATCGGCGTTCCGGGCCTGAGGGAAACGTCTGCCTTCATGCCCGCAAGATCGAGCCTCCGCAGCAGGTCTACCAGGTTCTGAGCGGTGTGATGCCCGATGTAGATGAAGACGCTGACTGCGTTGTAGCCGAGGTCCTTCATGTGATCGATGTCGCGCTGGATGATCTCGGGGTCGTACGACCGCGCGCCGATATAGTGCTCGAAGTACTCGCCGTCCTCCGTGGCAATGCCGGAGGAAGGCATGTAGTTGATGCCGTGCGCGCGCCATCGCTTGCCGTCGAGCATGAACTCGCCGTCCTTGATGGTGACGAAGTGCTTGGTCTTCTTTGGCCTGAAGACGTTGACCTCATGACGGACCTTGTCCACGACCTTACCGTCGAGTATCAACTCGGACGTTGCGATGTAGCCGCCCTCCGGCCACTTTTTCGGTGTGAAAGTGACGCTGTCTCCGGTGGTCTCACCCGGTTCGGCCGGCTTCATCTCGATGTTGATGGTGTGTGAGTCCGGAAGACCCACGGGTTTCGTCTCCGGTACGGACTCAACGAGGGTTATCCGTGCTCTTGCGGTCCTGGTGGTCTTGCCAAGGTTGGCGGCGTTCACTCCCAGGGTGATATCCTGGTCTTCGAAGTAGGTGTAGAAGTTCGCGCCGGCATCGAGGATGAACGCGCCCTCACGCATCTTTGCCGCGATCTGTCTCACGATCCCCAGCGCTTCACCGGTCTTGTACCATTCGATATCACCGATGGCGAACGACGCCCACACGCTTCCCTTGTACGGGCCGTCGGTATTGGCCACCATCGTGACCGGTGTGCCTCTCCACTCGCCCTCGCCCGTCTCAGCCTGGACGAGCGGGATGTACCGCCACGAACGGCCCTTGTTGAGCCCACCGCCGCCCGGACGAGGGTGGGGTGAGCGGATTACCTGCGCGAGAGGAAGCTTCACGTCTGCGAGGATCGCCTGATCGTCCCTGACCTTGAGTGAAGCGACTCCCGTCGAGTCGAAGAACTTGTAGCCGGGACTAAGTATGTCGAGTCTCGGAGGATCGAAGGCGCCGAGCATCTCCTCGTACTCGGGAGTCATCTGCGCCGTGCCGAATGTGCTCACCCAATACTCGTGACGTCCCAGGACGGAGCCTCCCATGTGGGTATGGGCCATTCCAACGGACATGCGCACCGCATTCTCAGGCTTGAAGCGGTCGCCTCTGAAGCCTCTGTTCGGAGTGCTGTTCCAGTACTTGAAGTCCTCAGGCGTCAAGACGAACTGCCGCCACTCGGGGTAGAGAGGCACGACCGCGATCCAGCGCGATCCGTCCTTCTCCACCCACTCGACCGCGAGCTGAGAGGTTGCCGGTCCGCCTTTCGCGGAGAACACGGTCAGCGTGTGGCCCTTGGGGAACGGCTGCGTGAACTCGTGGGAGGCATACGTGTCCCAGGAGGTGAGGTTCGGGATGACGACATGCATCGACCGCCAACCGGGCGCGGGTCCCTCGTCAGTGATCTCGATCGACGATGGTTCCTTTTCATTATCGCTGGAACGATGCCAGTCCGAGGCTGCGCCGGTCTTGAAGTCGAAGAGCACATTGGGCGCGGGGACCGAAGCCCTCTCCTTCTGGAACTGGTCGCGCGTGACCCATTGACCGCCGATCTTGAGGTACGCGGTCTGCCAGAGAGGGGCGTTGAGCGCAATGATGTCGCCCCCGCCTTTCAGGAAGCTGTCGATGGGGCCGGTGGACTTCGCCGGTAGCGCGGCCGCGTTCGGCAGCACCAGGAGATCCGTGTCAGCGGACGAGAGATTCTCGGCTGAACAGATATCGTCCGCCCCGACGACACGCACTTCGTAGCCGGCCTGGCGCAACTCATTCTCGACGGACCGGACCAGCGCGGGGTTATCGCCGGGTAGTCCGCTCTCGAGCAGAACCGCTCTTGCGGCGGCCGCTGCCGAACAAGACAGTACAAGCATCAGGCAGGCTGCGATGGGAAACCTCACGATGTCAAACATGCAACTGGCCCTCCTGCGGTCATCGAGCGTATTTCACGACCGCCTTGTAGGAGGGGATTCCAATCCCCGAATTCGTGGCGTTGTGGGTTGGCATTCGCGGCTGGGAAGCCGCTCCTACAGGGTGGAACTCAGCTCATGGAATACGCTCTCGGTTCTGTCCTCCACAAGAGCCATGTTCGCTTGAAACCGATCTCAGTCCTGCAGGCCACTGGCTAACTAGCGGTCCAAGTGCTATACTACGGGCATTGGAGGTGGCGACAATGCTCCATTCGGTCTTGTTTCTGGGGTGCATTATGGCTATACAGAGCCCGGACATCGGCCTCACATCGATCATCGGTGTGGTCACCGAGGAATACCCCCGTCACAGCGAGGGGGATATCATCGAGCTGAAGGACGGCACTCTTCTACTTGGTTGGACGAGGTTCACCGGAGGCCGCTCGGACCACGCAACCGCTCACATCGCCGCGGTGAAGTCGAAGGATGGAGGCAAGACGTGGGGCGAGCCCTACGTGATCCAGGAGAACACCGGCAAGCAGAACGTGATGTCGCTCAGCTTCCTCCGGCTGATCTCCGGGAAGATCGGCATGTTCTACCTGGAGAAGAACAGCAACACCGACCTGCAGGTTCACTACCGATACTCGTCGGATGAAGGCGAGTCCTGGGGACCGGTTCAAAAGATCCCTGCTCCGCCGGGCTACAACATCGTCAACAACGACCGCATCATCCAGCTCAACACCGGGCGGATCATCGTGCCGGTCTCATACACGCCGGATATCGGCGGTCCCGATCCCCTGAGGACATTCTGCATGTACTCCGACGACGAGGGCAAGACGTGGAAGCGTTCCACCCCCGACCTGAACTGCCCGAAGCGCGGGGCGATGGAGCCGGGCGTCGTTCCGCTTGCCGACGGAAAGCTGCTGATGGTTATCCGGAACCAGATGGGCTGCATCTACACCAGCACCTCCAGGGACAAGGGCGAGACGTGGTCGGAGCCTCGTCCTACGGATCTCAAGTCGCCCGAGTCGCCGGCGACGATCAAGCGCATCCCGAGGAGCAAGGATCTCCTGATGGTCTGGAACAACAATTTCCAGGCCGACAAGGGAATGGGCGGACAGCGATCCCCGTTGACCGCCGCCATCTCCAAGGATAACGGCAGGACGTGGATCAATGTTCGAAACATCGAGGACAACCCGACGTCCAACTATGCGTACACAAGCATTGACTTCGTGAAGGACCAGGTGCTCCTCACCTACTACGATCATCCTCAGGGCGGAGGATGGAATCTCCGGCTTCGGAGCATTCCGCTATCGTGGTTCACCGAGTAACGGAGGGGATGGATATGAGTCTCGAATGGAAGCAGGACTGGGACAAGTCGCGCGAGCGGTTCGAGGCGTGGTGGCACGGCGAGGTGATCGACCGTCCGCTGCTGCAGGTTCTGGCGCCGAGGGATGACGCGCCCGATGATCCGAGGCCGACGTACGGCAGTCTCGAGGAGAGATACCTCGAGCCGGACTGGCGCATCCGCTTTGTCGAATGGGAGATGGCCCGCACCTACTACGCCGGCGACGCCTTCCCCTACATGGACACGCACATAGGCCCCGGAACGCTTTCGCTCTACCTCGGCGCGCGGCCCGAGTTCCATCCCAACACCGTCTGGTATCACAAATGCGTCGATGACATCCCCAACGCCGTGCCCCCAGTGTTCGATGAGCGGAATCCTTACTGGCAGGCGAGTCTGAAGATCGCCCGCGAGGCCGTCAGACATTTCGACGGCCGAGCGCTCGTCTCGTTCCCGGACCTCATCGAGAACGTCGATACGATCGCCTCACTCTTCGGCGCCGAGGAGCTTCTCTTCGCGCTGATCGAGCATCCCGAGAAGGTGCATGAGTTCCAGCGTGCCATCAATCCGCTGTATATCGAGTACCACCGCCGGCTCTACGAGATCATCAGGGACGAGGTCGGCGGCTCGTGCTTCTCCGCCTTCAGGATCTACGGGAAGGGGCGGATCGCCAAGCTCCAGTGCGATTTCAGCGCCATGATCTCGCGCGCCATGTTCGAGGAATTCGTCGCGCCCTACATGGCCGAGCAGTGCCGTCAGCTCGATCATACCGTCTACCACTGGGACGGGATATGCGCCCTTCAGCACGAGGGACCGCTGCTGGCCATGAAGGATCTGGAGGCCATCCAGTGGACACCCGGCGCCGGTCAGCCGGGGGTAGGGGATCCGACCTGGTATCCGCTCTACGACCGCATCCGGGCCGCCGGGAAGTCCATCATGATGCTCGGGGTGACCCCGAGCGAAGCACAGGCCCTCGTGGAGGAACTCGGTCCCGAGGGCCTGGATCTCGTGGTATGGGCATCCTCCCAACGAGAGGCGGACGACCTGGTCCGCCTCTCGTATGGGTGGAAGAAGCGCTCGTGACTGCTTCTACAGCGGTGGAGGCGGAGGAGGACCCGCTCCGCCGCCGTATTCCTCTTGACCGCGGGTCCGGAACGGACAGTCGCCGGTGCTTGCGAACGACCAGTTGCCTTCGTCGATGGCATAGCAGTGCGCCAGGTAGTCCGTGTACGGCTCGAGTAGCGACATGGCGGGCACATGTGTGAGCAATGGGCCGGGTCGCCCATACATTGTGCACCCCATCCAGGGATACGTGATCACACCCCATACGGTGTCACCGCTCGACGCTCTCAGGATCCCGATCCCCATCCGAACCGCGCCGTCGATTCCTGCATTGCAGACGTTCGGCCTGAGCGATACGTTGTCCGCGTACCAACTCGGTTGGTACAGATCGAAGTGCATCGGCGCATCGGCGACCCTGGCGTAGACGTCCCTGCTCCAGCGGCCTTCGGCGCCGTCAACGCCGAGAGGGGCCACCTTGTAGTGCCTATTTGCTCTTGGTATGACGAGGAACATCCCGTGACCGTCGTTCATCTCGGCATCTGCGCTGACCGGGGTATAGGTCACTCCGTCATCACTCTCGTAGAGACGGTATCCGGTGGCGCCTAGCACCTCCGTGAAAATGATCTGGCAGCCGCCGGGGGCATCATCGGGACACCCGAGCACGAACATCGGCGCAGCGGGGAAGTGGACCTGCACCGTGCAAGCCTCCATTCTTCTTTGCAAGCTCACTGAGTCGAACGACATGCAGGAACTGATACCGGTGATGGTGACGTGATCGCCGACCTGGAGGTCGAGCGGCGGCTGATCGACGCGGACGCCGAGGTTCTCTTCCATGCCGGTCACCGTGCCGTCCCTGATGTCCGAACCATCGTTGACGTAGAAGTAGTCGCCGTACGGGTGGATCTGCGTGACCTTGCCCCAGGTCTTGACGAGCAGGCCGATGTTGTTGAGTCCGGCTGCTCCGGCTACTCCCCTCTGGCCGGCCGACGGTTCGCCAGGGTTACGACGGAAGTCAGCGCCCCCGAGCGAGCGTATCGGCATGCCGACCGGTCTCAGGTAGACCGGATCGGTATCGATCACCCGGCACTCGCCCGTCAGGATCCGCTCCTGGTTCGAGTCGGTATAGATCTGGGCGATGATGTCCACCGTCCACCCTTCGGCCAGGAAGCCACCGTAAGAGAACTTGATTCCCGCCGAACGATCCCGACTCTCCACGTAGTACCCATTCTCGTAGGGATAACCGCCTATCGCTCGCGTAACGATGGCGTCCGTGATGACAACCAGCGCTCCGTCATGGAGGGCCTTCGCATCCAGGATCGATACCGGCTGGAGCACCGTGAGGTCATATTCCCTCTCAGCCACCGCCGGCGGGATACTGTTGTCCTCAACGCGTACCGTGAACCGGAAGGTACCGGCCTCCTCAGGAGTGCCGCTCAGCAGACCGTCTTCGTCAAGGTAGAGACCCTCCGGGAGCGATCCGGCCGAGATGGACCACTGGAACGGTGACTCACCCTCTTCGGACCAGAACTGCGCTTCGTACGGCGAACCGACTACGGCGTAGTCAAGCCGGTCTGGGTGGATGTCCGGATCGGCCATCTGGACTCTGCCGACCTCGTGGATGATGAACGGCGTGAGGGTGGCTTGTTTGCCATCGATCTCAGGTATGTGGCAGCTGGCGCCCAGACCGTTGGACGGCCAGAACTCGCACTGCACACTGCCGGTCTGCATCCACTCGCCCGTTCCGGACTTCACGAACGAGGTCGCGTAACCGTGCGGCGTCACGATGAGCTTCACCTCCACCGGCTGGGACGGGTCGAATCCGGATAGGAGCAAGACATCGATCATCTCGTCTCCGTCTTCCTTGTCGGAGAATACGCCGGCAAAGGGCGTGTTGTCGTAGACGCCGGCAGGGATCCCGCTGATGCCTCGATGGAAATACGCCGTCAGGAGTCCGAGCGTCGCCTTGATGTCCCCAAGATCGCGATCACCCTGGGTCACGTGGAATCCGACAGCACACTCGACTGTGGTGTCACCGGCGTGCGATGCATCGCCGTACAGATTCTCGAAGACCGCGCGCAGTTCGACATTCTCGTACTGCCCGGACCATGGGACATTCATCGTGGATGCGCCTATCGCCGTGACGTACTCGGAATATTCCAATCCCGGTATGAGCGAAGAACTGAGCGTAAGCTTGCCCGGCTCGAAGATGGGCGCGTTCAGCCCCAGGTCCTCATACCTGGTATAGAACGCCTGAACCTGCCCGTCCGGCGGCAGCGCCGGAGTCGTCATGTAGCTGCCGTCCACCAGTACCGCGGATCTGTTGCAGGCCGTGCCCTCGGTATCGAGGTCGAGCGGATCATCGAAGCCGAACCCGTTGCCCCAGTTGAGGGAAACCCGCGTGACGTCCACACTGGAGGAGGTCTCGGCCGCCCGCCGGTTGCCTACCAAGAGGACATGCCTGTCCTCTTCGGCGAACGTGTAGACGAAGAAATCCTTGTCCAACCCAAGAGTGCCTCGCCCCGAAAGCGGGTCCCGGCCCATGGGCGTGACAGCGAGGGCGCCGTCCGTACCGACCTCGATCGTGCCCGCGATCGGATCGGGAGACTCGTCGTCGCAGTACCAGCTCTCACCGGCGAAGTTGCCGTCTTCGTCAACCAGCATCCTGGCATGGGAGACGTCGCCTTCTGACGAGATAATCTTAAACCTCCACTCGCCTTTCATGTCAGCGGTGGTGAACTGACCGCCCGTGCGAACGCCGATATCGAATCTGGCCGGATCGCCCCCGCTTCCCATGACACGCCCGAATGTGAGCCTGGACGACGACATCGCCGAATGCTGAGGCATCGTGTTGCCCGGCTCCACGATCTGCATCATGCCGCGGTTGTCTATGCTCACCTCGGCGCTGAATGCTGTGGAGGCGCCGTCACTGTCTGTCTGAGTGCCCGTGAATGCGCCGGTCGAATCGATGGTCCCGAGGACCGACGTCCATCTGTCAGTCGGGCCGTTCGCCATGAACGAGTGCATGGCCCACGTGCCCTCGCAGTCCGCCTGACTGTATACGCTGTAGGGATCGTGTCGGGTGCAGACCAGAAGGCTACCACCTTCCTTTGTGCACTCAGCGGCGATAATGCGCTTGCCGCCGAGGCTGAGCGCGCCCCATGGCTTGCCGTCGGCCAGGATCGTGCCGTCGGGCTGCGTGCCGACGCTGAAGGTTGTGAAGCTGAAAGATCCGTCAAGGTCCGTCAGGTTCAATGTCGCGGAGCCCCAGTACTCGAAGTCCAGGACGCCGTAGGCCACCGATGCGGAATGAGTCGGGTCTCCAAGGGATATCCTGTGGACTTCCCACTGGCCTTGCAGGACTTCCAGGAGGTTTCGCGTGACGAGGATCGCGAGTTCCTGCTCGTCGTAGCCGCCCACGTTGTCACGAGCGGCGACGGTGAAGCGGTAGAGCCCCTCATCCCAGGGATAGCCTGAGATCCACCCATCCTGAAGCGACAGGCCGTAGGGCAGTTCACCGGAGACGATCTCCCAGATCAGCTCGCCTTCTCCGCTGGTCGCTTCCAGAGGCTGGCTGTAGTATGTGTCGGCGCAGGCATCCGGGAGTTCGGTCGTCAGGATCTCGACGGGGTCACCTCCCGTTCCGCCGCCTGTGTCGATGTACTCGAGGCCCGATTCGACGTATGGGTAGTATGACACCGGCATGTTGCCCGTGCTAGTCCCGCATCCACCGCAGCCTGTGTCAGGGCCCGGCCACCAGTCGATCTGTTGCTCTCCGACAAGCCTCCATTCAATCTGAAACGGCCCGAAGTGAACGAAGTACCGTGCAAGGTTGCTCGGAGTTATCACTACCTTCAGTTCAACAGGATAAGCCGGATCGTAGCCATCGGCCAGGGCCACGGAGAAGTCCTCGTTCCCGGCATGGTAGCTGCCGAAATTGACGAACGGTGCTCGATTGTAGAAACCCGGCTCCAGTTCGCCTATGGGTTCGGCAAGGTATGCCGTGGCAAAGCCAAAGGATAGCCACACATCCCCCGACCATCCGGTAGAGCCATGGACTGAGAAGCCTACACTGGCGCTGAGCACGCCGTTCCCGACCTCAGGGGCATCATCGCCCCGGATGTTGTCGATGACCGCGCGGATCTCGATGTCGCCGGTCCTTGCCGGCCAGAGCCAACTACTTAGAGCAAGTTCCGGCTCGAACCTGCCGTATATCTCGTCACCGTTCTCGGTGAGCGCTACCGGCAGGGTGATCTTGCTGGAAGCGAACACGGGCGACTGCAGGCCATAGACCAGTCCGGCGGCCGCAGTCGCGCCCGGCGGTGGTGCGGGCGTCTGCAGATTCGAGGGATGGACCACCACCGCGGGCCGATTGCAGAGTGTGCCTTCCGTGCTGAGGTCCATGTTCTCCCGGAAGCTGAAGCCGTTCCCCCAGTCCATGCTGACTTCCGTGACATCCACTGAGGCTTGCAGATCGGTCGGATGCTTCGTCCCGACCATGAATCCCATATCGTCCTCGGAGTGGTCCGTGAACACGAAGATGAAGGTGGAACGGTCCAGACTGAGAGTTCCCTGTCCCTCCAGGTCGGAGTCGGGCGTAGACAGAGAGAACACGCCCTCCGGGGTCACACTCATGGTACCGTTGATCGTGTTCATTATGTCGTGAACGAGGTCATGGTTCGTGCCGGCGAACGTGCCGTCCGACTGCGTGGTCATGGTCCCTTCGAACAGCATCGCGCTCTTCGTGATCAGGCAGAAATGCCATTCGCCCGCCAAGTCCGCGGGGATGAAGTCGCCGCCGCCCATCATGCCGATATTGATCCTCTCGGCGCCGCTCGAAGGGACATCTCCGGCAACCTGTATGAAAAACTGCCCGTTCGTGCTCATGAATCCCTGTTCCGGCAGGTCGGATCCGTCACTCGCCGACAACTCACCGTTCGGTGAGATGCCAACCTGTGCGCTGAACGGGTCTGAGCCGCCGTCGCTGTCGGCGATGTTACCGCTCAAGGCTCCGGTCGCATCGAGGTCCGCCTCGATGGCAGTCCAGCCGGTCCACACCGAGCCCACCTGAAGCGCATTGATCCTCCAGTGGCCGATCGCATCCTCGAGAGTGTATCCGGAGCCGGCGCGCACGCACACGGTGAGGCCCACGGAGCCGTCCTGCTGACCGTATCCGATCGCAGTGTTGCGGTCATAGCTCATCACGCCCCAGTCGGCGCCGTCCATCTGGATGCGGCCGTCGGGCGAGATGGCGAACGTGCTGGTGTCGGTCCATGTAGTGCCGTTCATCGCGTGGCTTGTCCCGGTTACTTGTCCGCTGCTGTCGACAACGATGGTACCGTACGTCGTATGAGCCACCCCGGTAGGCGATATGATGATAGTGCAGGTGTTCCACGTCCCGACTCCATCGCTCAGCGAGAAGCCGGTGGAAAGGCTCGCGGCCTGGGTGGAATTCGGCCGGACAACCGGCGAATGTGCGAACGGACCGCTCGCGGAGATAGGAACGGCAAGCGCCAGCAGCAGGCAAAGCGCCAGAAGCATGGCGGAAGACTTCATTGTTAATACCCCCTTGGCAAACCTACGCCCAGAGTAAGCAACACTCGGAGGCGGAAACACGATGCTGATTGTGGGATAGCGGAACCGAAATCGGATGCCCGGTAATACTCCCAGTATGACATTATCTGCAGCTACCTCGAAGGGCGATAGCATGCAGGCAATGTTACCGGCCTTCCGTACCATACTATGCTCATATACGGGGGTAGTCAAGAGCGCGGACAACAAACAGGTAATTGTACCGGTATGGAGGGAACCCCGGAATGACCGGTGAAGAATACCCAAAGCCCTCAACGGATGGAGGACAATGACGGACAAGCCATCGCCCACAATCAGGACCGCCAAGCCGGCGCAGACGCAGTGGTGGAGGCGCGCACTCTCCGCTCTCGGCAGTTTCCGCGGAGTGACCGCGCTTATCGCCGTGTTCCTGCTCGGCGTCTTCTTCACACCTCGAGCCTTCGACACCGGCCTGCCCATCTTCCTGAAGAGCCAGACCCAGTCGAGCATCCTTTTCGAGTACGCCGAGTACGGCATCCTGGCGACCGGTATGACGCTCGTCATCCTCACCGGCGGGATCGATCTCTCCGTCGGCTCCGTCCTCGGGTTCGCCGCGACGCTTTTCTCGCTGCTGGTGATCAAGTACGGCTGGAATCCCGGCACGGCCTTCCTGCTAACGGTCGTGGCGGGCGCTGCTGCCGGAAGCATCAGCGGCTTCCTGATCGCCAGGTTCCGGATGCAGGCGTTCGTTGCGACGCTCGCAATGATGGTCGCGGCCCGCGGAGCGGCGAAGTGGATCTCCGGCGGCATCAAAATCCAGCCCGGCACCGATCCCACCTATGCCTACCAGAGCGGCACGCCTGAGTTCTACGCATGGATGACCTCCAAGCTAGACGTGATCGGACTTCAACCGATCACTCTGCTCTTCCTGGTCACCATCATCGCTATGCTCTTTGTCGTCCGCTACACCCGCTTCGGCAGGCACCTCTACGCGATCGGCGGCAACGAGGAGGCCGCGCGTCTCTCCGGGATCAACGTCGGCATCAACAAGATCGGAGCCTACGTACTCTGCGGAGCGATGTCGGCGCTGGCCGGGATCGCCAACGCATGCCGCCTTGAACTCGGCAACCCCGAGTCGGGCGCAACGTATGAGCTCGATGCCATCGCCGCGGTAGTCATCGGCGGCACAAGCTTGATGGGCGGTCGCGGAGGGATGTTCCTCACGCTCATCGGCGTGCTCATCATCGCTTACATAGACAAGATCCTCAGCATCAACAACGTCGAACCGGCATTACGGCTGCTGGCCAAGGGCGGCATCATCGTAGCTGCAGTCCTCATCCAGCAGTGGAGAAAAGAGTAGAAAAGGAGAATCGCATGTTAGGATTTCGCAGATGCATAGTTCTGATCGTTCTGCTGGCCCTGGCGCTCACGTTCGTCGGCTGCAGTAAGCAGCAGTCACCGCAGACCACCACTGCCAGCGGTGGCACTGAGACCAAGCAGTGGGTCGTCGGCATGTCGCAGTGCAACCGCGGGGAGCCGTGGCGAGTGCAGATGGACAAGGACATCGCCGATGCCGCCAAGGCACATCCCGAACTGAAGGTGATCTTCAAGGACGCTCAGAACAAAGAGACAGTCCAGCAGGACCAGGTGCGTGAGCTGATCGCCCAGGGCGTGGACCTGATCATCATAAGCCCCAAGGAATCGCGCCCGCTCACGAAGCCCGTCGCCGAGGCGATGGACGCCGGTATCCCCGTCATCGTGCTCGACCGGAAGGTCGAGGGTGACAATTACACCTGCTTCATCGGCGCTGACAACGTCCTGATCGGCCGGAAGGCGGGCGAGTACATCGTCCAGCAACTCGGCGGCAAGGGCAAGGTTGTCGAGCTTGAGGGTCTGATGACCTCCACTCCGGGGCAGGAGCGCCACAAGGGATTCCTCGAGGGCATCAAGGGCTCCGGCATCGAAGTCATCTTTGCTGCCGACTGCGCGTGGCTCGAGGAGAACGCTCAGCGAGAGATGAAGTCTGCGCTTTCCCGATTCGGCGAGATCGACGCGGTCTACGCTCACAACGACCCGAGCGCCCATGGCGCCTACCTCGTCACCAAGCAGGAGGGCAAGGGCCGCGAGAAGTCGATCAAGTTCGTCGGCATCGATGCTCTCCCTCACGAGGGTGTCCGCTACGTCAAGGAAGGCATCCTGAGCGCCACCTTCCAGTACCCGACCGGCGGGCCTGAGGCGATCGAGACCGCTCTCAAGATCCTCAAGGGCGAGAAGGTCGAGAAGAATATCACCCTCGGCACCAAGATCTACACCAAGGACAACGTGGACAAGGGCGGCGAAGCCATCTAGCCCACGCCATACCGCAAGTTGTACCGCTGAGACGCCGAGGCTCTGAGACGTTGTCCCATCATGTTCAGCGTTTCAGCGTTTCGGCGTCTCAGCGGTTCTATCCATGAGGAGGTCCCGATGCTCCGATCACCCGTTCTGCTATCGATCATCATCTGTGCCGTCTGTCTTCTCCCAGTATCCGCCGACCTCGTAAAGTGGGACTTCGAGGACGGCACGCTTCAGGGGTGGACGCTCGTCTCCGGCGATGTCGGCCCACAGCCGGTCGATAAGGATGACGACCGCTATGGGGGCAACTTCAGGAAGCAGGGCAGGTACTTCATCGGCACCTACGAGAACACAAGGGACGACGCCGAGGCCGAGTACAAGTCGCCCGTTTTCACCATCAGCGCCAATACAATCAGCCTCCTCGTCGGCGGAGGAAACCACCCGTCCGCCACGTACGTCGCTCTCTTCGTGGACGACAAAGAAGTCTACCGCGAGACGGGGTACAGTTCCGAGTCGATGCACCGGAGGTACTGGGACGTTTCCAGGTTCAAGGGCAAGCAGGCATACATCCTGATCGTCGACCGGCACCACGGCGGATGGGGGCATATCAACGTGGATGACATCCGCGAACTGACTTCCGAGGAGGAGGCCCGCATCGAGGCCGAACGCAGACGGCGCGAACTCGATAACCAGCGCTGGATCGACAGCCTGATGAATCTCGACAAGCCCAAGGTATACTCCGGCCGCGAATTGACCGACCTGGCGATGCCGCTCGGGGGCATCGGCGCGGGCAACATCGCGATATGCGGCGACGGCGCTCTGCGGGAATGGCAGATCTTCAATAAGGTCAACTGCAACTGCAATCCGTGCATGGGGTTCTTCGCCATATGGGCGAAGCAGGGGAACAAGTCCGCCGCGCGTGTCCTCCAGAGCTCACGTGTGGAGGACCTCCCGTGCGTCGAGAGCACCGAGTTCATCGGTGAGTTTCCGATCGCCGAGGTGATCTACAAGGACTCGGCCCTCCCGATCGATGTCCGCATGGAGGCATTCTCCCCGTTCATCCCGATGAACTCGAAGGACTCCGGCATCCCCAGCATCATCTTCTCCTTCAAGGTGAGGAACCGCGGCGTGCTCCCGGTCTCCGTGTCCCTGGCCGGCTCCCTGCAGAACGCGGTGAACTACGACGGCTACTCGAGAATCGACGGCGTTCGATTCCGGGGCTTCGGCGGCAACGTGAACAATGTTGTCTCACGGAAGGGTTACACCGCCCTGAACATGACCAATCCTTCTCTGCCGAAGGACGAGAAGCAGTTCGGCACTATGACGCTCGCCGCGCTGAGCACCGATGCCACAGCGCTCCCTCAGTGGGATGTTCCCCAGGTCTTCTGGAACGATTTCGCCGGGGACGGCAGGCTTAGCGGGGAACCGGGCGGCCCGAGTGCGAAGGGGCGGACGTGGAACGGCACGCTCGCGGTTCCCTTCGAACTGAAGGGCGGCGAGGAGAAGACCGTCACCTTCCTGATCACCTGGCACTTCCCGAACTTCTACGCGGATTACCAGGAGCATCTGGCGAAGTACCGCATCGGGCGGCAATACGCCAACTGGTTCAAGGACTCGGCTGAAGCAGCCGATTACGTCGCCGCCAACTTCGCCCGCCTGTCGAAGGAAACGCGCCTCTTCCGCGATACGTTCTTCGACAGCACGCTCCCATATTGGTTCGTTCAGCGGATCGGCGCGCCCATTTCGACGTTGACCAGCCAGACGATACTCTGGATCGAGGACGGCGGCTTTCACGGCTTCGAGGGCTCAGGGCCGTGGGCGTCGTGTCCGATGAACTGCACCCACGTCTACAACTACGAGATGGTGACCGCCCATCTCTTCCCCGACCTCGAGCGCAACATGCGGAATACCGACCTGACCGTGCAGCTCAAGCCCGACGGCGGCGTCCGACACCGCACCGAGCTTCCATTCTCCGCGCCCCGACGGACCGAGCCGTTCGTTGACGGCCAACTCGGTACGATCCTTAAGAGCTACCGCGAGTATCAGCGCTCCGCCGACCGCAAGTGGTTCGACGAGATGTGGCCGAAGATCAAGCCGGCGATGGACTTCGTGGTCCGAGAGTGGGATCCGAATGCGGATGGCGTGCTTGTGAACGAGCAGTGGAACACCTACGACGCGGCAATGTACGGTCCGAATACGTTCATCGGAACGCTCTACCTCGCTGCGCTCCGTGCCGCTGAGGAGATGTCGGAGGTTGCCGGCGACTCCGATTCCGCCGCGCGATACCGCTCGATCTTCGAGACCGGGAGTCGCCGCCTCGACTCAGTGCTCTGGAACGGCGAATACTACGTCCACATCGACGAGAAGGAGGAGGCCCAAGCCATCAAGGAGGCTGTCTGGCTCGTGGAGGATTGGCCGCAGAAGGAGAACGCGGGCGCGAACCGTCCTTACGCGACCGGCTGCCACGCCGATCAACTTCTCGGCCAGTGGTGGGCGAACATCCTCGATCTCGGCCATCTGCTTCCTCAATCGAGAGTGCGTACGACGCTCGACTCGATCATGAAGCACAACTGGCGCTGGGATTTCGGGGAGGTCCCCCAGCAGCGCATCTTCGCGCTCAAGGGCGACCGCGGCCTGCTGAACTGCACCTGGCCGAATGGAGGACGCCCCGCTCAGATGACGCTCTACTCCGACGAGGCGTGGACCGGCATCGAGTACGAGGTGGCGAGCCTGCTGCTCTACGAGGGGAAGATCAGGGAAGCGTACATGGTCGCCCGCGCGATCCATGACCGCTACAACGGCGTCGCGAATCCGCCGTTCAAGCGGAATCCGTGGAACGAAGTGGAGTGCGGAGAGCACTACGCCCGCGCGATGAGCAGTTGGTCGATGCTCACCGGCGCGCAGGGGTTCACCTACTGTGGCCCGGAGGGAGCGATCGGCTTCGATCCGCGCCTCCAGCCGGAGAACCACCGCTCGTTCTTCAGCGCCGCCGAGGGATGGGGGACGTTCACCCAGAAGCGAACCGCGCGTAGCCAGGTAGACACGCTCGAAGTAGCATACGGCAAGGTGATACTGAAGACTCTATCCTTTGCGCTTCCGGGCGACGCGAGCGCGCATGCCGTCACGCTGAGCATCGGCAAGACGCGCAACGCCGAATGCTCCTCCCACCAGAAGGACGGCAGGCTGACGATCACGCTTCCGACGCCGATCGAGCTCAAAGCCGGGCAGAAGCTCACCGTCGAGGCGAAGTGGTAGAGACTCTGCGGGAGAGGTTCAAACGATCGATACTCCGGCTATGGGCGCGCATCCCGCACTCATAGCCGGGTCATTCAAGATCGGCCTTCACGACAAGGGCCGGAATCCGTGCGCGGCGAATGACCTGCTCCGCCACACTTCCGAACACCAGTGAACTGAGCTTTCCACGACCCAGGCCCGTACTGCCGAGGACGACCATGCCGCAGCAGTCCTCCTCGATGCGCTGTATGATCGTCTCAGGCGCGGAGCCCTCGATCAACTCGCGTGAGATCTCGTCTACTCCGGCCGCGCGCAGAACATCCTCCGCTTCCCGGAGTATCTGGTGGCCGTACGATCTGAGTTGGTTCATCGCTTGGGCTACCACATCCGGCGGAAACGTGAAATCCGGGACCGGCGGGCGCTCAAGTACGTGGAGCAGGATCACCTTCCAGCCCTGACGCGGGGCAAGCTCGCCGGACAGGCGGACTGCCTTGTTGGATGCCTCGGAGCCGTCTATGGGGATCAGCACTCTCTCTATTGGCATAGCGTTCCTCCAGTGGAGACGGGGGTTGCCCGCGTTTCACTCTTCTTACCCCGGATTCCCCATGCGCACACAATTAGCAGTATCGATCCGTACTCATTCGCACAGGCGACGAGAGACGCCAGGAAACCGTATGCCGTGTGTCTGCGGATGGACGCGGCGTCGAGAACATGAAATTCATATCCCAAGAGCATCTTTCGGGTATAACCATGTAGGCAGATGTGTGCCTCAGACAGCCATGTCGCTGCCCATGCCGGATCACTAGGAGGGGTTTTCATGAGATACACTGGACGGCTCATGCTCCTTAGCGGATTCCTGGGGCTGTTGATGCTAGTGGCCTACACTGTGTCGGCGCAGCGCACACAGGGTCCGGCGAGCTACGAGCGTGACTACGAGCAGGTGACCCAAAGCAACATGCGCGCGAAGTTCGCTGAGGGACGGCAGATCTTCCGCTACGACACGTTTGGCGATGAGGCGTTCTGGGGCGGCAGGCTGAAGCTGCACCAGGCGATCCAGGGTGAGCGGTTTGGCGGAGTCGGCGCGGGCATCAGTCCCAAGACGGCGCTGTCGCTCGGCCTGCGCGTGGACGTAGATGCGCTCCCGAAGAACGTGCAGTCCGCACTGAAGTCGGGACAGGTCGATCTCGATGCCCCGGCCACCACACTGACCCTCTTGAAAGCGAATGCAGTGGTCGGCGTGAAGGGCGTGTTCGCCGAAGATGGAGAGCGGCTTGAGTCGATAGGGATCACGTGCGCCATCTGCCATTCCACCGTGGACGACTCTTTTGCACCGGGGATCGGTCACCGGCTCGACGGCTGGGCAAACCAGGACCTCAATGTGGGAGCGATCATCGCGGCGTCGCCGGACCTGAGTCCCTACACCGAACTGCTCGGTGTGGACCGGGAGACGGTGCTTAAGGTGCTGAATAGCTGGGGGCCGGGAAAGTTCGACGCGCTGCTCATCCTGGACGGTAAGGCCTTCACCCCGGATGGCAAGTCCGCTGCGGTGCTCATTCCGCCGGCGTACGGACTGCAGGGGGTGGACCTGCATACATGGAGCGGATCTTTCGGATCGATCCCGTACTGGAATGCGTTCGTCGGCACCCTTGAGATGCACGGACAGGGGAGCTTCTTCGATCCAAGGCTGAACAATCCCTCGAAGTACCCGATTGCGGCAAGGGCGCGTCTGTATGATGTGCGGAATACGCCCGACCTGCTCACGCCTAAGCTCCCGGCGCTGCACACCTATCAACTCGCCCTGCCGGCGCCCGAGCCTCCCGCTGGGAGCTTCAATAGGACATCGGCGACGCGAGGGAGGACTCTGTTCATGGGGCGGGCCGGATGCAAGCGATGCCACGTGCCGACGATCTTCACCGATCCCGGATGGAATCTGCGCAGACCCGACGAGATCGGCATCGACTCATTCCAGGCCAATCGCTCGCCCGATAACGCTCTGCGGACTATGCCGCTCAGGAGCCTATGGGTGCGCAAACGGGGTTTCTACCACGACGGACGCTTCCCCACGCTGCTGGATGTGGTGAACCATTATGACAGGTTCTTCAACCTGAGATTGAGCCAGGGGGAGAAGCAGGATCTTGTTCAATATCTGCTCTCCCTGCCTGAGCCGACCCCTCAGCGATAGGGTGGAACGTAGCGTGACGATGAGCGGAGGGGAGACAACCGACTGCCTCCCCTCACGTAGCTTCAGCGGAGGATGGCCCCGTCCGCTTCGAGCCGGGACTGGAGCGTGCTGATATCAATCACTCGCGGGGCGGCATCGGCCTCGATGCTGACGGCCGCCGCCTCTCCCGCGGCCTGGCCCATCACCATGCACTGCGTCATCCAGCGGGTCGAGCCTGCGGCCTCGTGAGTCACGCTGTGGCACCGGCCCGCGACGAGCAGGTTGTCCACAGCCTCCGGCACGAGCGTCCGATATGGGATCGAGTAGTACCCGCCCCGCGGGAAGTCGAAGCCGGAACGCTTGTCCATCCCTGGGCCCTCGGTGTTATGGATATCGACGAACGCCGCGCCGAGACCGATGCTGTCGTCGAAGATCGTCTGCTTCCTGAGGTCATCCTCCGTCAGTACGTACTCGCCGAAGATGCGCCGGGTCTCGCGCACTCCGATCTGCGCCGCGGTGTCGATGAGGTAGCACCGCTCGAATCCGGGGATGAGCACCCGCATCGCCGTAACCGCCTCGCGGACCTGCTTCCGTCCCTCGATAGCGGCCTTCGACAGGTCAAACGCCGAACTGCCATCAAGGTGCATGTGCGTGAAGTTGATGCCGACCTGATCGGGTCTGGCAGGAATCCACCAGAAGCCCATCAGTTGACTCTGCCACGGACGCATGAGTCCCTCCTCGGCGGCGCGTCTGCAGAACCCCTGGAGTCGGTCGTCGTGCCGCATGTACTCCTCGGTGCGCGGCCAGTCTACACCGCCGACTCTGTACATCAGCGTGACGGGCTGCATGCGTCCATCACCGGGCCGCCCGTGCATCATGCGGCATCCCGCGCGGAATGCGACGTCGCCGTCACCGGTGCAGTCGATCACGCGTCTGGCGGTGACGGAGAAAGTGCCTGACTTGTTGGTCACGATCAGCCCGGAGACCGCACACTCGTCCATCAGCGCGTCGGTGACGAGCGTGTAGTAGAGGAGATCGATTCCAGCCTCCTCCGCAATGCGGTCGAGCAGATACTTGAACCCCTCGATATCGACGAATAGCCCGCCCGGCCGGAAATCTGCCTCGAAACCGCACACCGCCCGATCAGCGATCTCCTTGGGGATTCCACCGACGATGAGCGGCGATCCGCCCGCGCCGTTGTAGACCGCCACTTTCTGGTGGAGGCCGATCGTGGACATGCCGCCGAGGCAGTTGAACTGCTCGACGATCAGGGTCCGCATCCCGGCGCGCGCTGCGGCCAGACCGGCGCACACACCGGCCGGTCCTCCTCCGGCAACTACGACGTCATATTCTCCGAGGGATGTGATCTCCATAACGTTCTCCTGGTCAGATGGTGTGTCAGTGCGGGGCTTCAACGGCCCCCAAGAGCCGATTGTAGGAGCAACTTCCAGTTGCGATGAACCGCCGCATCGCAACTGGAAGTTGCTCCTACAATGGATAGACGCTGAATCCAGTCCGACTACGGCATCCGGAAGCGGAGCCTCGTGAGCGAGTGCTTCGGGAACGTGTAGGTCAATCCCTCGGGCTTCGTCCGGATGACCGACTTCTTCGACTTCACGACGTGCGGCGCTCCGGGGCTGTTCGCGTCGAGGTAGTTGTTCGATGCAAGCGTCTCGACGGTGACCGACGTCCTCGGCGAGAAACCATCGAATGCGATCTCCGCCGAGATTGCCTCGGATGGATGGCGGTTGGTCACCAGCAGCGTAAGTTCCTTGCCCGAGTCGTCGAGGAGCGCGACCGCATCGATGTACGGCGTATCCTCGACGGCCGGCATCCCGGGCAGTTCGGCGACGTCGAATGACGGGCTGGTGATGCTCAAGCGGACCGGCCACCGACCGGGCTGAGTCGCGTAGATCTTCCGCGCCAGGAAAACCGGCTGCTCGCAGACGACCTGACGCCACTTGCTGAGGCCGCCGCCGTGGTTCACCAGCGCTGAGTGAGTGATGATCTCGACCATGCCGGTGCGTATCGCCGAGTTCACGATCCCCGCGTAGAAGACGGCTTCGGCCTGGTTCCAATTCGCGGGCCATCCGCCCTTGTTGGTGAAGATCTGCAGTTCCGTGATCGCCAGCTTCGGATCGGCGATTCCGACGTCCGTCATCTGCTTGCCCGCCGCTCGGAGGTGCCCCTCGTACCATTTCGTGTAGGCCATGATCGAGTTGTAGACGGTATCGGGGTCGGTGCCGTCCGGGATCATGTTGCCGATCAGCGTGTGGATGGAGAGCGATCGGACCGTCGTCGGGTTCTCCTTCAGCACCGGCTCGTTCCACGGCAGCCAGTCGTGACCGTTTGCGATGAACAGGATGTTCGGATCGACGGCCTTCATCGCCTCGTAGAACGCGCGGTAGCGCTTGGCGTATTCCTCCTTGGCACAGTGGCCGATCTGCCAGTCGCCCCAGAGCTCGTTGCCGACCTCCCAGTACTTGACGCCGTAGGGCTCGGGATGGCCGTTCTTCGCGCGGAGCCGCCCGTACTCAGTATCCACGGAGCCGTTGCAGTATTCGACCCACTGGGCGGCCTCCTCCGGGGTGCCGTTGCCCGCGTTGATGCAGATCAGCGGCTCGCAGCCGGTCAGTTCGCAGAACGCAAGCCAGTCATCGGTGCCGACGTGGTTCGGTTCGTCGCCACCCCACGCGGGGTTGCGGCTCATCGGGCGCTTATCGACCGGACCGACGCCGTCCTTCCAGTGGTAGCCCGAGACGAAGTTGCCGCCTGGGAATCGAAGCATCGTGATCTTCGAGTTCTTCACGAAGCGGATGACGTCCGGGTCCCAGCCCCTCAAGTTATCCGCCGGGAACAGCATGCACTGGTCGAGCAGGAGCGTGCCGGGCTTGCCGACGCCAATGGTGAGGAGGAGCGTCTCGAACTTCTCGACACCCCTGGTCTCGATCTCGAAGGTGGCCCTGAACTGCTTCCAGTCGCTTCCGATTCCATCGAGCTGGACCCCGCCGATACCGGTTCCATCCTCTTTGCGGATGTCGACTTGGAGCCCATCCACAGTCCCCTTCGCCCACAGACTGATCTCATACTTGGCTGTCCGATGCGTCGGCAGGTAGATCGGCTGCAGGACTCCGACGTGAGACGATTCGAGCGAGCGGATCTCGATCTTCTGCGCCTGATCGGCGTTCACGCGGTCGTCACTCGGGGAGTAGATGACGTCGCCCTTGCCCCAGCGTCCCCAGTAGCATGCGACGCCCGCCTTGAAGCTGTCGAGCAGTCCGTGCTCCTTGTCGTGCGCCAGCCGCTTCTCGACTCCGGCCGCTTCCTCCCAACTAAAGTACTTGGCGGGCTCGAATCCGCTGTTCTCCAGGATCTGCGCCCACGCGCCGTTGTAGACGTTGCTGCCCAGATGCTCGGTGAACTCGCCGAACAGATACGGAGAAATCGCCTCATCGGCCCTCTCCGATGCGAAAACCTCTATGCGTGCGTTGTCGCCGTTGTGAAACTCGACCAGCGGCTTCGATGCCATCGCGCTTCCTCCCAGAACCAGTAAGATCAGGCAAATTGCGAAAAGGTGACCGTGCATGCTTGAGTATCCTTCTGTGTATTGCGCTATTGTTCGGTCTGCAGACCTCCGATCCCTTCTGACGGCGCATTGACCGTAGACCGGAGGCACGATATACTGCCGTTGGAGGGGGGGCAGACATGAGGACGACGACCGGCATTCTTGCCGTGATGATACTCGCTTCCGGCCTGGCCGCATGGGCCGAGAACATCCTGGTCAACGCCGACTTTGCTGAGGGACTGAAGCACTGGGAGCCCTATGGGAACGACAAGGGGTTGATCCGCCTGGAGTATGACGTTGAGGCCGACGGAGCCGATGGCGTGGCCGTCCCATGTGCCCATGCCAGCATTGCACAGAACATGGCTCTCAAGCCGCGCGCGTACTACGAGTTGTCGATCTCATACCGCCGCTCATCTCCTTCCACGCGCGGCGGTCTGGTGTTCTTCTTCAACCGGCAGGGCGGCATCAACGCAAGCGCCGGGGTGATCAACATCGAGTTCCCACGCAAGACGGGCACGGTCGTCCCGGAGGGATGGGAAGAGTTCCGCGAGGTCTTCCGGACACCGCCGACGACTCGGGCGGGCAAGGTGGTCCTCAGTGCGCGGATGTCGGGGGAGGTCCTCTACCGACGGGTGTCGCTCCGCGAGGTGCCGGCTCCGTCCGGCGCGCGAGAGATGATCAAGCCATCGGACTGGAGTATCTTTCGAACCACGCGCACCAGGAACCCGGTCTTCGAGGAACTCCTCACCGACGAGCCCGGCGGCTACAGGGTGGTCGCCTGGTCGCACAACCTGAATCGCAAGAACCTGCCTGCGTCCCTGCTCGACAAGTATCCGGCCGACAAGTGGGACGATACGGTGACGGAGATGTTTCGGGAGGCCGGAGCCGTCGGGCTGGGATACTACAGCCTACCGGGATACGGAGACAGGGCGGACGACCTGTACCGACGCTTCGGCGTTACCTTCGATGTCGCCTGTGAGTGGAGCAATGTCACCGCCGACGCAATCAAGGCGGGCGCCGAGGTGCTGAATCCCATCGCCGTCAGTACGACATCCGCTAAGTCTGTTTGCTCGCTCATCGATCCGATCTACACCAGCACCGCCGCTGAGGTGCTGAAGCGAAACGCGGAGCGGTTCAAGGGGCAGCCGTTCGTCTTCGTCTACGTCGGCGACGACGAGCCGAGTATCCGCATGCCCGATGGGCCGATATCAGGCTGGGGGCCATTCGGCAAGCAGTGCGCGGAGGAGGTCAAGCGCGACTACGGCTTCGGCAGGTACGCGATTCCCGCCCCGCAGGATCCCGGCTACCTGAGCGACGACAAGAACCGCCCCTTCCGCTGGATCGCCTTCAACCGCTGGATGGCCGATAAGTGGGCATCCGCGCGGAAGACCCTCTACGATACACTCAAGTCCGTCGATCCGGACGTCAGGTACAATCCCTGCGACTACTGGTTCATGACCGGATTCACTCCGTTCGACTTCGCGGCGATGGCGAAGTGCAGCGATCTCGTCGAGTGCGACCCCTACGCGAGTTCCGCCGAGCGCATTCCTGGCAGGGGGCTCTACAACCACAGTTTCGGCCCGAAGCTCCTCAGCGACCTCACCGGTAAGCCGGTCCGATCGATCGTCCAGGCGTTCGACTATGCGGGATACGAGATGACGCCGGAGGATCTCCGCGAGTGGGTCAGTCAGAGCCTCCGCGGAGGAGCGAGCCACATCTCCTACTACCAGATGGACAACCCGCGCTTCAACGACCACGACCGCTGGGCGATGATGCTTCACCTCTCGAAGGTCGTCACGACGATGAACGCGATCGAGCGCCCGATCGACGCTGAGGTTGCGATCCTCTACTCGTCGGACTCTCATCGTGCCGAGGGAGCATCGACGAAAGCGAACGAGGTCTACACCGCTCACTCGATCCTCGGGGAGCGCGTCGGCTCCTGGTTCGACTTCGTGGACGACGAGTCGCTCATCCGTGGACAGAAGAGCCTCTCGAAGTACAGGGCGGTCTACATCCCGCTCGGCACGTACCAGCGGGAGTCCGTCGTCCGCCGGATCGAGGCATTCGTGCGCGGTGGGGGCACTGTCATCTGCGGCGACCCTTCGGTCTTCTCGTGGGATATCGACGGCCGCGACCTGTCGAAGTCCCGGGAGCGCATCTTCGGTGTTCGGACGATCAGAGCGGTGGACCGGGTATCGATGGTTCTGCGCAACGACGGCGGCATCCCCGGCATGAAGGTCGGCGAGACGCTTCCCGTCTACCGCCCGGTCGGACGTGACGGCTGGACGGAGGATAACGGGTGGCTTGTGGAGATCTCTCGTCCGGGCGTCGAGGTGCTCGCCACCTTCGCTGACGGCTCGCCCGCGATCACCATGACCCGATACGGGAAGGGCCGGGCGATCTACTTCGCCGCGAACCCGTTCGTGCCCGAGTGCCTGATAGGCGACGGCCGCTGGGACGCCTTCTTCCGCGCGCTCCAAGAGCACCTCGGCGCAAAGACCGACCGCCCGATCTGGCGGTTCAAGCTTCCCGCGCCGTAGGGCGAATGTATGTAGTAGCCGAGCCTCCGTGCCGGCCATGACACGTTGCAGGCCGGCACGGAGGTCTCACCCCCCCCCAGCATATCGCAGATGTGCGAAAGGGCATGGCCACTGCGAGCGCATCATTCTCCGAACGCCATGTCCGGCTTCCAAACCTCCCAGACGTGCCCAACAAGGTCGGGTCCCGGCTTGAGAGTCGGCTTGCCCGGCTGCCAGCCGGACGGCATGACCTCGCCGGTTTCGCGCGTGTGCTGGAACGCCTGGACCTGGCGGATCATCTCGGCGACGTTCCGTCCGACCGGCGGCGTGAGCATCTCCATCGCCTGGATGATGCCGTCCGGGTCGATGATGAACCGCCCGCGCACGTTGACACCGAGTTCCTCATCATAGACGCCGAACATCCGACCGATCTTCCCGCCGGGGTCGGTTAGCATGGGGTAGGGGACTCCGCCGGGGACCATCTTGGAGAGTTCCTCCTCCTGCCAGATCTTGTGGGAAAACTTGCTGTCCACGCTTATAGTGAGCACCTGGACGCCGAGTGATTCGATCTCTCTATGCTTGACGGCGACCGCCGACAATTCGGTCGGTCACACAAATGTGAAGTCGCCGGGGTAGAAGCAGAGGACCACCCATTTGCCACGGTAGTCCGAGAGCTTCACGTTCGTAAAGCCGCCTTCGAAGTACGCGCCCGCCTCGAAGTCGGGAGCGGGTCTGCCGCATCCTGGTTCCATCGTAATGACCTCCTCGGATCGTTGATCGAGTAGGTCTTTCCCACGGACGGGTCCGTCGAATCAGAGACTGATACGGACCGGATATCTGCGATGGCATCTGGTGTAGGATGCGACAGCGGCTAACGGCGTGGCGCGCTGCGAAGATCAGACAGCCGGCCCTCCAGGCTTTGGCGGACGACGTTCTTCTCCCAGACCCTCCACAAAGAACTCAGCACGTCCGCATTCGGCGCAGACGTACACGTCGAGGTGCTCTCGATTGGTGAACATTTCCCCGAGGTCCCCCAGCCACAAGCCCCAATCAAAGCTGCCCTCATGGAACTTCTTGGTCCCGGCGAAGAACATCTGCGAGCCGCATCTCGGGCAAACAAGCGGCTTCGGAGATTCCGGTGCGTACTCCGTGTCCTCATACATGACCTAATCCTCCTCCAGTTGGCGATACCATGTCTTGTATAGGACAACGCACGCCAGCACGACGATCCCCGCCGCGGTAAGCGCCTCCGTAGAGCGGTGCAGCACGAGGTAGATCGGGAAGAGCCACATCGCCGTGAGGCAGGGGATGCCGACGACGACGTTGCCGAGATCGCGCTTGATGGTCACAGGCTTCTGCGACTTGCACTCCTTCGCCACCTTGCCCCAAAATCCTGCCGGTCGTACCTCCGTGTAGAACTTCCGAAGCGTCTTCTCGTCCGTCGCCTCCGTCCCGTAGGTCACAGCGATCGTGATTGCCAGATCGATGAGGAGTATCGCCGGGAAGGTAATGTAGAGCGGGTACGCGGAGAACGCCGGGACGAGCGCCTGGATCAGCGAGAGCACCATCCCCGAGACCGTGCCCGCCGCGTAGCCCCATCCGTTCAGCCGCCACCAGTACCAGCGCAGGACGTTCGGCATGAGCACTCCCGCGCCGAGGGTGCCCATGATCCAGGTGAACATCTGGTTGATCGAGGTGGCAAACCAGCCGATGCTGATCCCCATCACGATGAGCAGCGCGGACGACACGTAGCTCGCCCGAATGAGCGTCCTCTGGGACGCGTTCGGGCTGATGTACTTGTGGTAGATGTCCTTGACGACGTAGCTCGCGCCTCCGTTCACCGTCGAGTTGAACGTCGCCAGGAAGCCCGACAGGAGCGCGGCGATTGCGAAGCCCCGCAAGCCCGCTGGGAGCATCTGCTGGATGACGGAGGGCAGCACCTTCTCCGGGTCGCCCTGCTGAGTCAGGCCGACGATGCCGAGCACCGCGAGCCCCATCGCCATCGGCCAGCGGACGGTGTGGATTACTCCCCAGAGCGCGCCGAGCTTTGATGCGTCCCTCGGGTCCTTCGCCGCCAGGAAGCGCTGGAAGTCATAGAGCTGCTCAGGCCCCGAGAGCGAGAGCAACAGTCCTTTCATCACCCAGATGATCATCAGCGCCCCGAAGAGTTGGTAGCCGGGGTCGCCGATGTCGGTGAGCTTCCACTGCGGGATCAGGCTGCCCCAGTGCGCCGGAACCTTTGCCGCGAGGTCGGCGGGGGAGACGTGCGTGAATCCGAGGTAGGCGATGACGAGCGCTCCGATGCTGAGGACGATGGTCTGGAAGATCTCGACCATCACCACGCCGTGGAATCCTCCCATGACGACGTAGATCCCCGTGATGCCGATGATCAGGGCGGCGCAGACATGTTCGCTGAACGGGAGGTAGACCGAGCCGAACTTGCCCATGCCGACGGAGCCGTAAGCCAGGAATGCGGTGATCGTGAGCACGGCGAAGATGGTGTACGCAGCCCGGGCCGCCTCACCCGCCTTGCCGCTGCCGAATCGTGTCTCCATCCACTCGGAGCCGGTCATCACGCCGGATCGCCTGATCCACTTGCCCATGTAGGCCATGTAGAACACAGGTATGATGAATCCCCAGATCCACTGCACCCACATGCCTTTCAAGCCGATGGTGACGAACAGCCCGACGATCCACATCGTGCCGGTGATGTCGAAGTACGACGAACTGCCCGACATCGCCAGCGCCCACCATGGAAGCTCCCGGTCGCCCAGGAAGTAGCTTCCGATGTTCTTCGCCGCCCGGCGCTTCATCCACATGCCGAGGGTGACCACAACCGCCAGATACGCGACGATGATGGCGATATCGATGGCGCTTAGTCTGATTGCCATGTTCCCAGCCTCCGAAGCGATGCGTGATCCATGATGCGAGCCACATCATGATTCCATCGTTGAGGCCGGGCTTCCTGCCGGAGTAGGGATCGGTTACTTCGAGAGGATCTCTGCGGGGGTTACGGCGGTGATCTCGGGGTATCGCGCGAAGTCTGCCGTATTGAGCGTGAGGATGTGACTGACGCCGTGGGAGAGCATCAATGCCACGAGTCGCGCGTCGTGAGCCTGCCGCCCGAGGACTCTGTGCTCGATGACCACTCGCTCCCATCGATCAGCCATGTCGCGCATCTCAGCAGTACGTTTGTGTCGACCAGGTACCTCACAAGCGTTCCTCATATAGATGCTCGCGGCGCAGTGACTGGTCAGAGATGCTCAGTCCCTTGATAGGGTTTGCCATGAATTCCCTCAGTGTGGCCCTGGCCTTATCCGGGTCCCACCGGGCCTCCTCCTCGGTGAGGAACGGAGTCACGATCTCAACCTGCTCTCCGACCGGCAGGTCTACCGGCTCATCCGGGACGAATGTCTTTCCGTCGTAGTGCGCGCGTATCCTGAGAACCATCGATCTCACCTCTGCTGATCATCATTATACCACACCGAAGATCGGCATCAGTTCCTACTTCCATCCCATCTCCCGCGGGGTCTTGAGCGTCACGCCGAACCACTGCTCGCAGCCCGGCGCGAAATCCTCGATGATCTCGAAGTTCTCGTAAGCCACGCCTCCGGGTATGACCGTGCCCGTCCCGTAGTAGTTCGCCCGGCCGTTCACCCGAACTCGGAGGTTCTTCGGTTCCGACCCCGGGTACCTCCGCCAGTACTGGGTCGCAACCTTGCCGGGGAACTTCCAGAAGTCGTGAGGGATCTCGTCCGATGCGAGTGAGGTCTCGTTCGGTGTGATCGCGACTATCCGTGTCCCGTCGGGCTCGACCCTCATCCGCTCGCCGGAGATATCGTCTGTCCAGAAGAAGTCGTGGCCCGTATGGCCCGGCCATACGTTCCGAGAATCGACCACCTCGTCCGCCAGCCATAGGAGCCGGCACCGCGAGAAGTTTCCCATCGTCGAGCTGAGCACGCACGATCCCATCTCGACTCCGTCCTCAGCGCTGTACGATCTGAACCCGACCTCATTTGGTCGGTCCGCTCGGAAGGTGATCTGTACGACGGGATGGGCGCCGTTGTCGAACTTCTCCATGTGCAGGACGACGGTGAGTGTCTGAACCCACTTATCTCCGACGCGTATCCGGCTCAGCTTTCCACGCGGGGCGTTCCAAGGCAGTCCGGGGGTGTCGGACGGCTCCAGTCGGTCCGAGAACCACATTCTGAGCCCGCGCCACATGTCCAACTTCGAGTGTTCCAACTCCGAGAGGCCTCGATTCCCGTTCACGATCGGCTCGACCGCGATGAAGTTGATCTTTGGGTATTCAGTATCGGGACACACGTAAGGCGCGTAGACTCGGATCACTCCGCGCGGACCTTGCGGCGTCGGCCACAGGCCGATCTGAATACCGTCCTTGAAGCCGATCCTCGGCTCGGCGGGCCATTCCCTCGACGGCCGGAGCCAGATGCCCTCGACCACCGGCGGGTTCAGTCTCGCGGGTACTTCCAGTGCGTGAGATAGGTTGGTCATGAGTGCAAATGATGCGAGTAGAACGAAGGTGAGCTTGTACGGCAACCAACTGCTCCTGGTATGGCGTTTACGGGATTGTTCGATGCTCAGGGAGGTCTTCCCTTCGCCTGCGCGCCGGTTCTGTTGACAGACCTTCCATCCGGTTGCTAGACTCGATATCGACATGAACGACCTCACACATGTGCGCATTCTCGGTATGGACCGGACCGAACTGGAGGCGCTGGCGAAGGACTTGGGTGCGCCTGCGTTCCGGGGACGCCAGATCGCTCGATGGCTATACCAGCGGGCGGTTCACAGCATCGACGAGATGACCGACCTCCCGAAAGACCTCCGTGAGAAGCTCAAGGGTCGCTGGCCCGGAGCCCTGCTCTACCGGGCGCGCATCCTGCAGGAGTCGAAGTCTCCAGACGGCACGACGAAGTACCTCCTGGAGATGGAGGACGGTCATACCATTGAAAGCGTGCTGCTGCCCTACGAGAAGCGCGTCTCCGTGTGCGTCTCGACGCAGGTCGGGTGCGCGGCGGGATGCGCGTTCTGCGCGACGGGGATGGGCGGACTGCTGCGGAACCTCACGGCGGGAGAGATCGTTGACGAAGTGCTGACGCTCCAGGAACAGAGCCCTCGACGGGTCAGCCACGTGGTCTACATGGGGATGGGCGAGCCGCTCCTGAACTACGACAACGTCGTCAAGAGCATCCACCTGCTGAACGACGAGGTCGGCATCGGGATGCGTCACATGACGATTTCGACGGTCGGGATCACGCCGCGCATCGAGCGACTGGCGGAGGAGGGGCTGCAGATCACTCTGGCGATCTCACTCCACGCGCCTAACGACGATCTCCGACGCCGGCTGATCCCAATCTCCGAGCGCTACCCGCTCGACGGCCTGATGAGGGCATGTCGGCGGTATGCGGAATCGACGGGCAGACGTATCACGTTCGAGTACCTGCTCATCCGCGATCTGAACGACTCACGGGAGCATGCCCGGGAACTCGCGCATCTCGTGAAGGGGATCCTGGCGAACGTGAACCTGATCCCCTACAACGCGGTCGAGGGCCTGGAGATGAGTCGACCTCCGAGGGAAAGAGTGCAGGCCTTCCGGGAGGTACTCGAACACGAAGGCGTGACGGTCACCCAGCGCATGGAGCGCGGCCACACGATCTCCGCGGCCTGTGGACAACTCAGGCGGAGGGCGCGGAATACCGATGCATGACCCGCCGACCGTTCGTGCGGATTTGCAATCCGGCACGTCCCGGCAAACGGGGGATCTGTGATTCCCGAACCCCTGGATGGCATCACAGATGCCTGATGGCCCAAAGACGCCGCGGATTACAAGTCCGCACCAACGCCTTCCCTGCTAGTAGCTGTCCCTCAGCGAGATCACCTTCAGCCCCGCCTCGATCTCCTTCGCAGTGAGGCCCTTCGTGTCCGTCACCGAGACCTCGACGCTCCGACCGGCGGGGATGTCAAAGAAGTTGTCGCTGAACCGCAGATCGTGCGATTCCATGTCGAGCATCACGAACCGAGCAGCCTTCTCGGCGGAGACCTGGATCACTACCTCGCCTCCGACCTCGGTCACGGTCGTCGAGATCCCCGGCTGCGGGAGTTCCATGTGCTTGCTCGGCGCGAAGGGGATCATTGCCCGGCTCACGAGGGAGTCGTCCTCCCGGAGCTCGTAGACGAACACAAGGCTGCGCTTCGAGTCCATGTCGAGATGCTCTGCGAAGTCGAGGTCCGCCACGCATGCGCTCGATCCGCCCGCGACCTCCACCGTCGTCGCCGCCTCGTCCAACGGCATGCCGTCTAGCGTCTCCAGCGACCACAGTACCGTACCACGAAACGGCTGCATTCGGTCATTCGTGACGTGCAGCTTTACCGAGGCGTCTTCATCCTGAGCGGATAGGAGCACCGGCGCGAAGAACCGCCTTGCGTAGTATTGCAGCGCCTTCCAGTGGCGGTTGAACTCGATGCTCGACCAGCTTGCGACCGGCCAGCAATCGTTGAGCTGCCAGTAGAGCGTGCCCATGCATCGGAAATCGTTCCGATATCTGCGCCAGTGCTCGACTCCGTACCGGATCGCCTCAGCCTGCAGGATCTGCGCGACATAGACGGTCATCGGGAAGTCCTTCGGGAACCGGAACGTCTCCGCCATGTAGTGGAGAATCAGCCCATTCCCCGCCGGGTTCTTCTGGTGGCATTCCATCACGTGCGACGTCATGTTCCAGTCCTTTTCCTCCGCGAATGTCTTCACCGAATGCATCGACGGTAGCGACTGGAAGCCGAACTCGCTCATGAACCGGAAGTGGTGGTCCCGATAGGCCGTGAACGGCATCCGCCCGTGCCAGACATCCCAGTAGTGCCCGTCGCCCTCCGTCTCGCAGTTCGGGCAGGCGAACGGTGTCGTCGAGGCCGGCGAACTCGGCCAGTACTCGGTATCCGGGTCGTGCTCGGCGACCAGCTTCGGGATCAGGTCGTGGAAGATCCTGGCGTACTCCTTCTGCCTCGCTTCCTTGTCCTCCGGCCACCAGTCGCAGACTCCCCATTCCATCTCATTGTTCCCACACCACAGTGCGAGGGACGGATGATGCCGTATGCGACGGATGTTGTCCGCGACCTCCATGCTGATGTCCGCAAGGAGCGTCGAGTGCGAAGGATAGTGTGCGCAGGAGAACATGAAGTCCTGCCAGACGAGTATCCCGTACTCGTCGCATAGATCGTAGAAGCGGTCATCCTCGTAGTAGCCGCCGCCCCAGACTCGAAGCATGTTCATGTGCGCGTGAGCGGCGCTCTCGATCAGGTCGCGATACCACTCATCCGTGATCTCCGGGGCGAATTGATGCGCGGGTATCCAGTTGGCTCCCTTGGCGAAGATCGGCACGCCGTTGACTCTGAAGTAGAAAGTCTTGCCCCACTGATCCGGCTCCTGCACGAGTTCGATCGTCCGCAATCCGATGCGCCGGCTGACTACCTGGAGGGCCGCCTCTCCATCAAGGAGTGAGGGGGAAGAGCCGCTCGCAAGCAGCGCCACCTGCAGTTCATATATCGGCTGCTCGCCATACCCATTCGGCCACCAAAGCTTCGGCTTCTCCACGACGAACTCGATCCGCGAGCCGCCTATCTGCTCGATCACCTCACCGCTGGGAGAGATCAGCCTGCCTCGGATGGAGATCGGCTCGTCGGTTGTCACGTCACTAAACCGTATGTCAGCCGTCACGGTCACGCTGTTCGCCGAATGGCGCTGCCGGATGTGGACGTCCTCGATCCTTGCGCCCGAATATCCGACGAGCCGGATCGGCCGCCAGATGCCGGCAGTCACCAGGGATGGACCCCAGTCCCAGCCCCAGTGGTACGCCGCCTTGCGAACGTAGGGCGATCCAGGGAGGCTCACGCTCGGACAGATGCACAAGTCCGAGCCTCCGACGAGTGGGCAGGTGTAGTTCACCGGCGACATGAAGAGAATCTCGATGACGTTGCGGCCTCGGAAGAGTCTGCCGGTGACGTCGATCCGATAGCGGCGGAACATGTTGTCGGTGAGCGCTATCGGTTCGCCGTTTAGCTTCACCTCCGCCAGCGTGTCGAGCCCGTCGCATTCCAGGTAGACCTTGTCGTGCTCGAAGAGCGCCTCGTCGGCGTCGAAGGCGCGGCGGTATATCCAGTCGGTCTCGCCGATCCACTGGAGTCTGTGCTCGTTGTCCTCAGCAAAGGGGTCGGGAATGCGGCCGGCGTTCCTGAGGTCGGTGTGTGTGGTCCCCGGAACCGCAGCCGGGAACCAGTCGTCGCATTCGTGGCAGCTCACTTCCCACTCGCCGCCCAGGTCTTGGATATGCATTCGATTCTCTCCCGATAACGAAGACAGAGTGTGTAAGACTCGACATTGTACTACGGCGGAGAACCATAATCAACACAGAAGTGAACGGATTGTGAGCGGACCTCGTGGCGCATCAGTGGGCATGCGTGAAGGGATGGCACGAACGCGGGTAGAACAAGAGTGCAACCATGGTCCGAAGGATACTGGCTGTAGTCTCGCTCATCGTGGTAGCGGAGTCATGCGCCCTGGCGGAGATCAGCAGCACGGGAGAGCACCACACCTCACGGTTGCTCGGCCCTGCTGATCAGACGCGTCCGGCGTGGGCACCGGTCCGGCCTCTGCTCGGCAACAGGGACTTCACGCCGCTCCTGGACCGACTTCTGAAGTCCGATGACGCATCCGAGTGCGCGCGAGCGGCGTTTCTCCTCGGAATGCTGGCGGAGCGTGACTTCGCAGACCGGATCGCTTCCCTGCTCAGACACCCCCAACGGTCAGTGCGAGTAAGCGCCGGTCTCGGGCTCGGATTCCTCGGCGACGAGAGAGGGATCCACGTCTGTGAGACAGTCCTCAAGTTCGATCCGGACTGGATGCGGTACTACGCTGTCTACGCCCTCTGGTACATGAACACTCCACGGGCGACTGCCGTCCTGAAGAGAAACTCCTCGACCGGCATTCCGATGGTGGACAAAGCGATACGTGATGCGCTGAAGACCCGCCATGCCGTTCCCACCGGACAGTGGCAGCCGCCGCTGGAAGAGGGGTATGAGCCGACAGCCGACGAACTCTGGGCGCTGGTTGTGGATGTTTTCATCGCCGAGTCGGATCAGTGGTGGCACAGAGGCGACTTCAGTCAGACCATCCGCTGTCAGGAGGCCGCGCTCTTCTTCGATCCGACGTACACGGAGGGATACTCCCTGATCGCGTGGCTCCAGTGGAGTGGGGGCGATGACGCTGCAGCGATCAAGACCCTCCGTCGCGGGATCGACGCCGTCCCCGACAGCCCTGACACCTGGGGCGCGCTCGGCCAACACTACACGACGACGAAGCGCTGTGAGCTCGCCCTTGAGCCGCTTCGCAAGGGTGTGGAGCTTGGCGGCGATCACCTCATCCGCCGTCCATACGCCCATTGCCTCGAGAAGCTCGGAAAGCTCGAGGAGTGCCTCGCTCAATGGGAGGCCATCGTGAAGGAGTGCCCGGATGACCCCGCGGCTCCTCTGAACGCCGAGCGCCTGAGGAAGAAGATCGCCGAGCAGGGATAGGGCCGCCAACTTCTCTCCATTTCCGCCATCTCCTCAAAGGAAATCCCGTCATACGCGTGGTATGCTGACATAGGGTTACGCCCGAGAGCTGGGTGTTTCCCTTTCTTGTTTCGACTTTACACTTTCGACTCTAGCGATAGGAGGAGCGATCATGGCTCTCAAGATCGGCATCGTCGGCGTGGGCAACATCGGAAGCACGCACGCCGGCTGCTACAAGAACAACCCGAAGTGCGAGGTCGTCGCTTGCTGCGACATCATCAAAGAAAAGGCTGACGCCGGCGCCGCAAAATTCGGTGGTCAGGCGTTCTACAGCGTAAAGGAGATGCTGGCGAGCGGCATCAAGCTCGATGCGTGCAGCATGTGCACGAAGGGTGAAGAGAACGGCGGCGATCACTTCACGCCTACGATGGAACTACTGGAAGCCGGTATCCCTACACTCGGCGAGAAGCCGATCTCGAATAACATTCAGGAAGCCGAGCAGATGGTCGCGCTGGCGACAAAGAACAAGGTCCCTTACGCGATCAACCTGAACCACCGGTTCACTCCCGCCGCCCTCCGCGCGAAGGAATGGATGGAGAATGGTCGTCTGGGCACTCCGTACATGATCAACATGCGCATGTGGATCAACAATCCGTCGGACACGCCGTGGTTCCACCTGCGCGCCCTGCATCCTCACTCGTTCGACGTCATTCGCTACTTCATGGGCGACGTCAAGAGCGTGGCGGCGTTTCTAAAGAAGGGTGACAACCGTGAGTGCTACTCCAATGCGCAGATTGCCCTCTACTTCGAGAGCGGCGCGGTCGGATGCCTGACGGGCAGCTACGATGCCGGTGGGAGCTACGGCCTCGAGAAGTGCGAGATCGTCGGCTCGAAGGGACGCATCGTCATCGATGATGCCTGCGAGCACCTTTCCTTCTACAATCGCGGCTCAATCGAGTACGAGACCTACTCCTACCTCGGCGGGATGCGCTCGTTCAGCGAGACCTTCCAGTTCCGCATCAACAAGTGGGTTGACCAGATCGAGGCGAAGACGCCCTACGATCAGATCGACGCCTCCGGCCTCGACGGCCTGAAGGTCCAGCGCATCATCGAGGCCGCGATCACGTCGTGGAATGAGCATAGGATCGTGGATCTGTAGGTGAGGCTTGAAGGTTGAGAGTTGAGGGTTGAGGGTTGAGAGTCTGGGGTTGGAGGGGCGGCGTTGAGTGAGCCTGAGTGCGAGGGGTTCGGTTTCGAACGGCTTGAGGTGTGGCGCAAGGCCACCCTCTTTGCACGAGAGGTCTACAGAGCAACTCGGGCGTTTCCCAAGGCTGGGCTGTTCGGCCTCACAATGCAGCCAAGGAGGGCGGCGGTGTCCGTGGCTGCGAATATCGCTGAGGGGTCATCGCGGTCATCGGGGAAGGAGCAAGCGCGATTCTTTGAGATCGCGTACGGTTCGGTGAACGAGGTTGCCACGATGCTCTACATAGCATATCAGCAGGAGTTCCTGGCGAATGAGGAACTGAAAGCCATGCGCTCCCAGGCTCTCGAGATCTGCCGGATGCTTTCCGGACTTCGGCGGTCTGTGGTCAGCGTCAAGGGGCACCCTCCGAGTGTCTAAACTCTCAACCCTAAACTCTCAACTCTCAACATGGAGGAAACATATGATCAGCCTAGGCGTAAACTCCGTCCTTTTCGGTGGCTTCGACTTCGCCACCGCGTGCAAGTACATCAAGGCCGCCGGATACGACGGCGTCGAGATCTCGGCGATCAAGGGGATGTGCGAGCATCTCGATCTCGACAACTGGAAAGCCCAGGCGAACGACCTGAAGGCGATCGTCGCGGACAATGAACTGACATTCCTCTCGATGGAGGAGGCCGCGCTCGACGAGGATCGGCTGATGAAGGCGTTCGAGGCCGGCGCGGAGATCGGCATCCCGGTCGTGAACATCGGCCCCGGCGGGAAGTCGGACGTCGAGGAAGACTTCGTCCGCCAGACCGACCTCATGATCAAGATGGCTGAGAGGGCGGCGGACTTCGGCGTCACCCTCTGCTGCAAGGCGCACGTCAACGCCTGTGTGTACAACACGCCGACTACCCTCCGCATGATCGAGAAGGTCACAAACCCGGCGTTCGGCGTGGACATGGACCCGAGCCACATCTACCGTGCGGGCGAGAATCCCGCTGAGGCGCTCAAGCCCGTCCTCTCGCGGACGAAGCACATCCACATCCGCGACTGCAAGGGCCCGGGCCCGTCGCCCGGCACACCGCCGCTCCAGGCCTGCGGTCGAGGTGATATCGACCTGATGGCCTACTGCAAGGTCATGGTCGACGGCGGCTACGACGGCCCGGTCTGCCTCGAAGTCATCGGGGCAGGGGAGATGAGCCTCCCGGAGGTCTCAATCATCGCGGCTGAGTCCTACGGCTATCTGAACGCATGTCTGAAGGCGCTCGGGGCGCGCTGACCCAGTATCCTAGCTATGGAGACCGCCGCGCTCCATACACGGAGTGCGGCGGCTATGAACGATCCTGACGGCCAGGGAGATATGAGCCGCCTTACTGTAGCCCGAGCACTTCCTGTGCGAGGAACAGCCGCTGGATGATGTCCCCCTCCTTGACGCAGGAGATGATCCCGTCCACGCGCACGTGCTCATCGACCGACGGTACACGGGAACCGAGCGACCTCACTCTCACCCCTGTGTGGCCCGAGCCGTCGGATGCCCCGTAGCCGTCGTCTATGTAGTAAGTGTCAGTCCCCGCATATGTGACCTTGCCGACAATGCGCGCCCGCAGGCCGATATTGTTCAGACCCGGCGCATCAGCAATCCCACCCTGAAGGCCGAGTGGTCCACCGACCAGCGACCGTAGCGGCATCATCAGCAGTTGAGGCATGAAATATCCCGGAGCAACAGTGATGTAGGCGTCGCCCACGAGTTGCCGTCGTGCGTGGGACCGGGCGCATCGGCCTTGACGTAGACCACCGCGTGGCAGGCGCTGATACCAAGAGCCATGATGACGGAGATGATGAGTATCGGCAGACAGACTCGTCGACTAGTGAACATATCAATATCTCCCCAACGTGCATGGTTCGGCGACGAGAAGCTGCACGCCGCCTGATGTAGTCTACCCACCGATGTCTCCTTCGCCAACTCGGTCCTGGATCGTCCGCGGCGACGGAGGGTGACTCCGTGGTTGTCTCAGCGCACGGACTCTCAGCAGCGTCGAACTCCTCGCATCTACTGGTGGATATTCCTTTCGTCAAGAGGAGCGGATATCCTGCTGGTCCCGAGCATCCCTTTGTCCTGGTCGCGACGGGGTATACTAAGCCCGGTTCTGGCGAGGGAGGATGTTTGATGGAGCAAGAGGAAGCTGGACTGAAGCGCAGTCTGGGGCTTATCGATGCCACGGCGATCGGTCTGGGAGCGATCATCGGCGCAGGCGTGTTCGTCGCCATTGCGCCGGCAGTGGGCGTTGCCGGCTCGCTGGCGCTCGTATCGATGATAGTCGCCGGATTGGTGGCGCTCTTCAACTCCCTCAGTTCCGCCCAACTCGCCGCTGCTTATCCGGAGTCGGGAGGAACATACGTCTATGGCCGGGAGTTGGTAAGCGACTGGCTCGGATTCACCGCCGGATGGGTATTTGTCGTCGCCGCGATCTCCGCCGACTCGGCCATCGCATTGACGTTCGCCGCCTACCTGGGCAACATTGTCCCTGAGGTGCCCGCCAGAATGATCGCAGTCGGAATCGGGGCGGTGGTCGTCTGCCTGAACTACCTCGGGATACGTCACTCGGCGGCTGTGAACACGTACCTTGTGGCAGCCAAAGTGGCGATCCTCCTGTTCTTCGTCATCTACGGAGCGTTCTTCTTCGATGCGTCGAGACTCGCGCCCCTCGTGGAAGAAGGCCCAAGGGAGATCCTGGGCGCGGCGGCTCTGCTGTTTTTCGCCTACACCGGCTACGCTCGCATCGCCACGCTGGGCGAAGAGGTCAGAGATCCAGAGCGGACGATCCCGAAAGCCATCCTGACGGCGCTCGGGATATCGACCGTATTGTATGTTGCCGCACTGCTGGTCGCGCTCGGGCTGGTGGGCAGGGAGGGGATCGCGGACTCGGATGCGCCGCTCAGCGCCGCGATGGGAGTGACCGGCTCAGGCGCGGCGGTTTACATCATCTCGCTCGGAGCCCTGATCGCCACGTTCACGGTGTTTCTGACCGACCAGTTGGGGATCTCTCGGATGGTATTCGCTATGGCGCGCAACAGCGATCTCCCTCTCTGGCTTTCGGCGGTGCACGCCAGGCGCCACACTCCCCATCGGGCGGTGCTCGTCACGGGAGCGGCCGTGCTGACCTTCACGGCGGTTCTTCCGCTACGGGGCCTCGTGGAGGCGGGCAGTTTCGGCCTGCTGATCTACTACGGGATCACCAACTACTCGGCGCTCAGACTCCCGGACCGCATGAGGCGCTACCACCGAGGCTGGGCCGCCGCCGGTCTGTTCTCCTGCGCCGTGTTGGCGCTCTTCCTCCCCTGGCGGACGATCGCACTGGAGTTGGCCGTTGTCGGGCTGGGAGTCGTCTGGTTCTTCCTCAACAGGCGTCTAAAGGGCTAATGGCAGCCCATCTGTCTTTGGCCTCCGATGAGAGCGCAGGAGTTCCCACGTCATGCGGTTAACAGCTGATTCTGGCGGAGTCGTCGGCTCGATCACTCCAACGCTCCGCTACTCCATTCCGTCAATAGGAGCACCAGCATGGGTTCGGATACAGTTGGCATAGGGATACTCGGTTTCGCCCATGGCCACGTGGGCATGTACTGCAATCAGTGGAACGCGCGCCCGGAACTCGGCGTCAAAGTCGTCGCCGGATGGGATCACGATGCGGCGCGGTCGGAGAGCAACTGCGCGAACTTCGGCTGCGAGCGGATGGAGTCCGTCGAGGCGCTCCTCGGCCGTCCGGATATTGATGCCGTCGTCATCGCGGCTGAAACCTCCATGCACGCGGACCTAGTCGAGCAGGCGGCATCGGCCGGGAACGCAATTGTCGTCCAGAAGCCGCTTGCCCTCGAGATGGACGAGGCCGACCGGATCGTGAATGCCGTGAAGAAGTCCGGCGTCCCGTTCACCCTCGCATGGCAGATGCGCGTCGAGCGGTTCAACCTCCAGGCGAAGTCGCTCCTGGATTCAGGCGAGTTCGGCAAGGTCTTCCAGGTCCGGCGGCGTCACTGCCTGGCGACCCAATGGATGCAGAACTTCGATCAGATGTGGCACGTGAAGCCGGAACTCAACCGCGACATCTTCGCCGATGATGCCGCCCATCCCATCGACTTCATCTACTGGCTCCTCGGCATGCCCTCGACGGTCTACGCCGAGATGGGCACGCTCCTCAACCCGAAGATCCCGAACGACAACGGCATCGTCCTCTTTCGCTATCCTGATGGGAAGATGGCGGAGGTCTCATGCTCATTCGTGGCGGTCGCCGGGGAAAACACCCTTGAGATCGTTTGCGAGCATGGAGTCATCATCGGCAACTACGGTGACGGACCGAGCAATCAGGCCCGTCCGGCGGGAGCGCCCCAACTGAAGTGGTGGCACGACAGCGCCGGCCGGTGGACGATCAGTGACCTCCCGGAGATCAACGGCCAGGGAGAGCGCATCGCCGGACTCGCCGAGCCGCTCGCGGAGTTCCTTCACGGCAAGCGCCCACCCATCGCCACCGCCGAGGAAGGCCGAGATGTGCTCCGACTCGTGCTGGCGTGCTATGAGTCTGTAGATAGCGGAAGGAAGGTCATCCTGTGACTAAGCCAACCATTCACCTGATATCGAACGCCCACATCGACCCTATGTGGCTCTGGGAGTGGGAGGAAGGCGCGGCGGCGACCGTCTCGACATTCCGCACCGCCGCCGACCTCTGCGAGCAGTTCGACGGCTACGTCTTCAACCACAACGAGTCGCTCCTCTACCAGTGGATCGAGGAGTATGAGCCGTCGCTGTTCGAGCGCATCAAGAAGCTCGTCCATGCCGGCAAGTGGCACATCATGGGCGGTTGGCACGTCCAGCCGGACTGCAATATGCCCTGCGGCGAGTCGTTCGTCCGTCAGGCGCTGCTCGGCAAGACCTACTTCCGCGAGAAGTTCGGAGTCGAGCCGACGACCGCGATCAACTTCGATCCCTTCGGCCACACTCGCGGTCTCGTGCAGATTCTCGCCAAGAGCGGGTATGACTCCTACCTCTTCTGCCGCCCATCGCAGGACTGGCTCCAACTGCCCGACAACGACTTCGTCTGGGTCGGCTACGACGGCTCGGAGATCATGGGGCATCGCATGCTCGACTATGGGTCCGGCCTCGGCGTCGCTCGCGCCAAGATCGAGTCTCGGCTGGAGTTGAGCGCCGGGAAGGCGTTCGGACTGATCGCCTGGGGAGTCGGCGATCACGGCGGCGGCCCCAGCCGCAAGGACGTGCAGGATCTGAACGATCTGGTCCGCGAGCGCGATGACTTCGAGATCCTCCACTCGACCCCGGAGGCGTACTTCGCCCGGCTTGCGGATGTGAAGGATACCCTCCCGCGAGTCATGCGGGACCTCAACCCGTGGGCGGTCGGATGCTACACGTCGCAGAACAGGATCAAGCAGAAGCACCGCCTGCTCGAGAACGAGCTGTATGCCACGGAGAAGATGGTCTCCGCCGCGTCGTGGCAGGGGCTGATGGAGTATCCCGCCGATGACTTCAAGGCGGCGATGTACGACCTGGCGACCTGCGAGTTCCACGACATCCTGCCCGGCTCGTCGATTCAGAATGTCGAGGAGGCAGGTCTCCGGATGCTCGATCACGGCCTGGAGATCATCGCGCGGGTCAAGGCGCGAGCGTTCTTCGCCCTCTCGGCCGGCGAACGGACCGGCAGCGCCGAGGAGATTCCCATCCTCGTCTACAACCCGCATCCCTTCCCGATCAGGACGCCGGTCGAGTGCGAGTTCATGATCGCCGACCAGAACTGGAGCGACTCGTTCACGCTCACGCCGGTCTACCTCAACGGCGAGCGTGTGCCGAGCCAGAACATCAAGGAGGACAGCAGCATCAACCTCGACTGGCGAAAGCGCGTCGTCTTCCTGGCCGATCTCGCCCCGAGCACGATGAACCGTTTCGACTGCCGACTGGAGCGCGTCGACGACCGCCCGACGATGCCCTCCATCTCCTCGGACGAGCCGTTCGTCTTCAAGACGGACGATATCGAAGTGGTCGTCAACACCCGGACCGGCTTCATCGACAAGTACGCGGTCGGCGGAGTGGACTACATCCGGCCCAACGCCTTCGAGCCGATCGTGATGCTGGACAACGAGGACTCCTGGGGGATGACCGTGCGCGGCTTCCGCAGCGAGGCCGGGCGCTTCACCCTCATGAGCCCGGAGGACGCCACCGAGTTCTCCGGTGTCCGGGAGGGTGTCCTGCCATCGGTCCGCATCGTCGAGGATGGACCGGTGAGAACCACCGTCGAGGCGGTCTTCGAGTACGGGCGCTCGGCGGTGGTCAACCAGTACCTGCTGCCGAAGGTCGGGACGGAGATCGAGGTTCGGACGCGCGTCCACTGGAACGAGAAGGACAAGTGCCTCAAGCTCTCGATCCCCGTCGCGGGCGAGCGGTATCTCGGCCAGGTCGCGTATGGAGTAGGAGACCTGCCCACGAACGGCGACGAGGCGGTCGCGCAGAAGTGGGTGGCGGTGGTTGACGGATCGAAGGCGCTCACGTGCGTCAACGACGGCGTCTACGGCTCCGACTTCTCGGGGGATGGGCTGCGGATCACGCTCCTCCGGTCGCCGGCGTACTCCGGGCATCCGATCGGCGAACGAAAGATCGTCCCGCAGGACAGATATCTCCCGCGCGTCGATCAGGGCGAGCGGTTCTACCGCTTCTGGATCAACGGCGGCCCGACCGAGGAACGGCTGGAGAGAATAGACCGCGAGGCGCTCGTCCACAACGAGAAGCCGATGGCGCTCTCGTTCTTCCCGCCCGGATTCGGTAAGAAGCCGAAGACGTTCATCACCCTGAGCGACGATGTCGTGCAGGTATCCGCCGTCAAGCAGGCACAAGAGGGCAAGGGACTCATCGTCCGGCTCTTCGAACCGACCGGCAAGGCGCGGACGACCACGCTCTCGCTGCCGTTCGCCGGGATGTCATTTGACGTCTCGCTTGGTGCGTTCGAGATCAAGACCCTTCGGATCGATCCGTCGTCGGGCAGCATCACCGAGACCGATCTGCTCGAGCGCGCAAAGTAGCTCATTTTTCGGCCGAGAAGGGGAGGTATCCCGCCGATGAAGTAGAACAGTGGCGTGGAAGAACCTCTGCAGCAAACCCTGATCTAGTGGAGTTGAGATGAAGAAGAGACCGAATCTGATATTGTTTGGCATAGACAGCCTGCGCGCCGACCATATGAGCCTCTACGGCTACCCCAAGCTGACGACGCCGCACATGGACAAGCTTGCGTCCCAGGGAGCCGTATTCGAGCAGTGCTTCAGTCCGTCGATCCCGACGACGCCGGGCTACACGTCGATGTTCACCGGCATGGATGTCTTCGGCACGGACGTCGTCGCGCTGCGTCACCAGGGTGGGCTCGGCGCTCACCTCAAGACCCTTGCCGAGGTTCTGGGCGATGAGGGCTACAATACCACCTGCGTGGGCTTCAGCGGCAACTGTGCCTCCCGCGGCTTCCAGAACTACCTGGACTTCTCCGGCTGGGGCTCCATCGAGGAAGGCCGGAGTCCCAAGGCTGAGAATCTCAACAAGGTTGCCATCCCGGAGTTGAAGCGGCTCGCCGGTGAGGACAAGCCGTTCTTCCTCTTCCTGCGCCACATGGACCCGCACTCGCCGTATCTCCCGCCGTCGCCGTTCGAGCGGATCTTCTTCGACGGTGATGAGTTCGACCCGAACAACAAGTCGCTGGAGCCCGTCATGGAGTTCAAGCCGTTCTGCGACTACTTCGCGAGCTGGTTCCCGCCCGGATGCACGAGCAGCGACTACATCATCGCTCAGTACGACGGCGCGATCGCATATATGGACGCCTGCATCGCCAACATCTTCCAGACCGTCCGAAGCCTCGGCATCGAGGAGGAGACGCTGATCGTGATCGACTCCGATCACGGCGAGACGCTCTACGACCACGAGTGCTGGTTCGACCACCACAGCATGTACGACCAGACGCTGCACATCCCGCTGATCTTCTACTGGCCTGGGAAGATCAAGCCGGGCCAGCGGTTCTCGGACATCGTGCAGATGAAGGACATCATGCCGACGATGCTGGAGCTCATGGGCATCAAGACCAGGATCAAGTTCGACGGACGGAGCCTCCTCCCGCTGATGCAGGGCAAGTTCCGCGAGCCGGAGCCCGAGTTCTACATCACGGAGGCGACGTGGATGCGCAAGCACGGTTGGCGTACTCCGCAATGGAAGCTCATCCACGCGCTGGAGCCTGACTTCCACTTCAAACCGGAGGTTGAGCTATACAATCTGATCAAGGATCCTGGCGAAAACCATAACATCGCTGACAAGGAGCCCGAGGTCGTGGCCATGCTCGAGTCCCGGATGCAGGCGTGGATCGCCAAGCGGGAGAAGGAGACCGGGCGCACGAACCCGATCTATACGAACCTCAACTGGCACGGCCACGGAGCTCCGTTCACGAGCTCCCAGCAGGCATACGACACCCTGCATATCGGTTCGCCGAAGGCCGCACAGGCTCTGCAGGCGAAGGAGCTTCAGACCCAGCGAGGACAGAAGACGTTGTAGGAAGGAATGATCAGCGATCGGTGCGGAGAGTCAAGACCGATCACCGATCACTGACAACCAGCCATGTTACGAGTTGCCGTCATCGGCATGGGGCCGATCGGAAACCTCCATGCCGACATCTACAAGAGTGATGAACTGGCCGAACTGGTCGGGGTGTGCGACATCATCCCTGAGCGGGCGCAGGCCGCCGGGAAACGGCTCGGCGTGCCCTGGTTCCTCAGCGCGCCGGAGATGCTGGCGGCCCTTTCCCCGGACGTGTGCAGCATCACCACAGGCGGATACGAATACTGCAGCGACCACTTCGAGCCGACGATCCAGGCCCTGGAGGCCGGCGCTCACGTCCTGTGCGAGAAGCCGATCTGCAATGACCTCGGCAAGGCGCTGGAGATGGTGCGCTTCGCCCGGGCGAGGGAGCGATGCTTCGGTATCGACTTCAATCACCGCTTCACTCCGGCCGCCCGGCTTGCGAAGTCGTGGCTCGATGAGGGCAGGTTGGGCAGCCTGCTCTTCTGCAACATGGCCCTGTGGATCGGCAAGCCCGGCGAGTTCGAGTCGCCTTACTATCACATGAAGGCGCTCAACCCGCACTCGATCGACATGATGCGGTATTTCTGTGGGGATATCGCCCGCGTGCAGTGCTTCGCCATGAAGTCGCCCGGCCGGAACATCTGGTCCACTGCCTCCTTCAACTTCCAGTTCCGGAACGGAGCGGTGGGGCACCTCACGAGCAGCTATGACGTGGGACGCGGCCATCCGATGGAGCGCTGCGAGGTTGCCGGCGTTGACGGCCGATTCGTCGTCGAGGACATGTGGCGAGAGGCGACGCTCTATCCCGTGAGCACGATGGTCAAGCAGGTCTACACCAATCCCGTGTTCGGGGGCTACCGCGACTTCAACGACACCTTCCGGGAGCGCATCCACTGCTTCCTCAGGCAGGTGTCGGAGGGCGCGTCTCCGGACGAGATCGACGGCTCCGGCGCCGATGGACTCGTGGCGCAGACCGTCATCCACGCCGCGATCGAGTCGCTCAACACCGGACGGATTGTGGAGATAGAGGGCTGATGGTGACCATACGTCGGGCCGATAGGGACGATGCGGAGCGGATAGGCGAGATTTTCGCCTCATCGATCCGCGAGCTGGCGAAGGACCACTACAACGAGGTGCAGGTGGCCTCGTGGTCCGGCGGACTCTCCGTCGAGCAGATCCGCTCGCGGATCGAGAGCGGGAACACCTATGTTGCCGAGATCGACGGGGCCGTGGTCGGATTCGTCGAACTGAACCTCGACACTCGTGAACTCGAGATGGTCTACGTCGATCCTCGATACGCCCGCCGGGGTGTCGGCTCGGCGATGGTGAGCTTCGCCGAGGAACGCGCCCGCGCCGCCGGTGTGAAGACGCTCCACCTTCGCGGATCGCTCAATGCCGTGCCGTTCTACGAGGCGATGGGATACACCGTCACGGAGCGGAAGATCCACTGCAACGCCCAGGGCATCGAGTTCGAATGCGTCATTATGGAAAAGCGAATAGCGTAGAAAGGTTTCCCTGCCAATGCTGATCACGATTATCGGTCGGGGACACGGCGGCACCCGTGCGATGTCTCAAACGCTCGCCGAGAGCGGAGTCTACATGGGAGCGCAGCTCAACGGCTCCTACGACCTCGTCCCCGCGGAGGACCTCTACGAGGCGTGCCGGGTGATGGCGAAGAACGTCGTTCATCTCGGCGGCCTGCGTTGGAACTTCTCGAAGCTCCACGCCATGCCCATCGACCCTGAGTTCACCCGGCTCGTCGAGTCGTACCTGTCCTCCGTGCTGGGCAGCGAGTCGGAGAACAGAGGCTGGAAGCTCCCCGAGACGACGCTGATCTACCCGTGGATCGTGCGGATGTTCCCGGAGGCGTACTACATCCACTGGACCCGCGACCCGCGCGACTCGATCCTCGGCGCGCACCTGACCGACGACCTGGCGGATTTCGGCGTTCCCTACGACTACACGGAGGACGAACGCCTCCGCCGAGCGATCAGTTGGAAGTACCAGCGCGAGATCGTGAAGGCGACCCCCGTGCCCGCGCGCACGATCGACGTGCGGTTCGAGGACTTCGTGCTCGATCAGGAGCGCACGCTCGCCCGTCTGGAGGAGTTCCTCGGCTTCCCGCTCGCCCGCATCGAGGTCCGCCCCGAGGCCGTCGGGAGATGGAAGACCGCCGAGGGTCGGGTCGATTTCGACTTCCTCAAGGACGACATGGCCGAGCTGGGCTATCGGTGACCACCAGCCACCGCTCACCGCTCACTGATTACCCGCCACCGGCCACTACTCCCTCATCGCTGAGCAGCGGATGGAGCACCGGGTCCGCGAGGACGTCGCGGATGTCCCTCGGGTTGCCGTCGACGAGCACGGTGCGCTTCACCAGCCGTATCCCGTGGCTGTAATCGACGTACCAGTTGACGTGCACGGTCGTGAGCGGCTGGATCGGCGAACCGTCGAGCTTGTGCCACCCGTAGATCGCCACGTGGTCGGTCCGGTCGGGCGGCAGGTTGGTGAGCACGACGTCCTTCTTCGTCCCCGCGACCAACTCCCCGAGCCGCTTGCCGGCCCTCTGGCCCTCGATGATCGAGTTGTGCCGGATGAACGTCTCCACCGTCGTCCGAGGCTCCCCCAGCGGACGGGGATCCAGGCGCACGGACGAGTGAGCGTAGATGTCGTTGACCATCTTCCTCGTCGGCAGGGAGCAGTCGAAGGCGTCCGCGATCCTCTGCGCCGCCATCGGAGTGAGCGGCACGCGCACGAAGTCGTCATCGGAGCCGACGGAGAGGTAATCGGGCATAACCTGGTAGACGATCGAGCGCGCCTTGCCGTTGGTGTCCTTCGCCTCGGTCTTGATGGTGACGAACCGCCGCATGAACTCCGGCAAGTTCCCGCGCTTGATCTCCCGTACCAGGGCCGCCTCCCTCGCGTCGAGCGGCATCTCCGCCACCGACTCCATGACGGCCGTCCCGCCGCGAGCCGTCCGGAGGCGCTTCGGTATGCTCGCCACCGACAGCGGTGAGGGCTGCACCCACCTGGTGTAGGCCCTCGGACCGCCGAACCTGCCCCACGATGTCTCGTGCTCCGTCCCGAGCGTGAGAGCGTAGAGGAGTCCGTTCATCTCGCCGACGAGCCGCGTGTGAAGGATCTTGTTCTCCGGGTTTCGATGGATGAAGAGCGTGATCCGCCCGCCGTCGCCCGCGACATATCTGTCGAATTCGCCCCATTCGCTCCGGACGATCGTGAGGTCCTTCGCGAACCGGTCGATCATGCGGTGGGAGGCGCGGTAAGTCCCGCCGGTCGGGCCGACGACTTTCTTCCCGTCCAGCGTGATCTCACGGTCGTCATACGCGATGACCACGAGCCGCCGCCGGTCGCCCTTGAGCCATGCGAGGAGCTTGTCGCCGTGCCTCTCCTCGTCGGAGTAGGAGTAGTTCGAGTCGAGGTAGACGATCCGCTCCACCCAGGAGGGAATCTCATCGCAGGAGTTGATGAAGCCCGTGGTCATGCTCCCCCCGCCAGAGTGACCGGTGAGCACCGCGCGGACCTCCGTGCCCGGCATCTCGCCCATCACGCGCTCCAGGGTCTCGCGGATGATCTTCTGATCGTGCTTCGACCTCCACGTAGGCCAACTGAGCCCCTCCGCCTCCATGCACACGAGGACGATGTTCCTCGTGCGGTCGAGCTCCCGGAGCGCCCGCACCTGAGCGGCTGCGTGCTGGATGTCGAAATGCCAGTCGAGGTCCGGCGCCGGAGCGCAGCCCATCGTCTGCTCGATGGTGTTCCCGTTCGGCGTGGCGAAGAAGACCACGAGGGTGGGGCGGTCGGCGCGCATGACCTGCGGGAGGTTCGTCAGCATCCGAATACCCGACGGCACCTTCTCCATCCGCACCTGCTCGTGGAAGAACGGGCTCCGCGCGAACCCCGGCATCAGAGTCGCCGATGCGGAGACGGCCAGCGCGAGCAGGGCGGCAATCATCATCTTGGCAATCAACTGCGGCTACCTTCCTTCGAAGTGATAGTTGAACCGGCGGTCCGGCGCGCTGTCGCCGTAATTTGCCCAGACGCCGATATCGTCCGTCGCCGGCGCATTGTCCGTCCAGTGGAAGTCGAGGCGGACGGGCTTCCCGAGGAGGCCCAGGATCGCCCGAGAGACGCTGACCTCCATCCTGTTCCCGCTCGTCCTATACGTCACATCCGTCCCATTCTTCGCATGTCCCAGGGAAAGCTCCGCTCGATCGACCATCGCCGCGTGAATCGCATCCCTGTTCACCACGAAGTCGTAGCCGTTCCAGCCGGTCTTCGGGTCGCAGTCCGCGTCGATGTAGAGGAGCATCCAGTTGGGATCGGTGTCCGGCGTGATCGGGTCCTTCGTCTCGGCGTAGAAGTAGACGTTCTCCGCGTCGTAGGCCACCTTCAGCCGCACGAAGTCGTTACGCCCGGTCTTGTTGACGTACTTCAGCGTGTCGTTCCAGCCCTGGGAGTCGCGGTGCTCCGTGTCGCCCTCCCAGTCGCGGAACTCCGGCTTCACGAGCGTCCAGTCCGCGAACCGTCCGTCGATCCTGATCGTCCTCGGCCCGGACGCCTTCTCAGGCTCGCGGACGCCCTTGAACCGGCGGATGCCGGCCACCATCTGGTAGTAGTAGTTGTCGGTGTGGCCGCCCTTCATCGGCTCGATGTCGCGGCTGTACTCCTGGTCGTACTGGTCGACGAAGAACGTCTCGTCCTTCGCAAGCTTCCGGCCGGTCATCATATTGTGTACGCCGTCGGCAAGGAAGCGCTGGGCGACCCACTCGTTCCATCCGGTGATGAAGACAAACTGCGGATCGACCTCGAGAGCGCGCTTCCACTGCTCGGCAAAGAAGAGCCCCTCCGCGGGACGGCGGTCCGCCGGCTCCGGCTGCTTCCCGTCGTGGAAACTGCGGCCGATGTTGGTTATCGGATGCTGGGCCGCGCTCACCGAGACATATTCCGCGACGCCCTTCTCGTGCCACCCGATCGACTGCGGGTAGTGATCGACCCACGGCCACTTATCCCTCCCGTCGCCGAACCAGCCGTTCGGATCGCTCCACGCCCAGGAATGGCGGAAGGTGAAGAACTCCCTGATGTGCGGCGGCATCTTCTCCGGGTCGGCCATGATGAGCGGCTTCAGCGGGCTCCCTGCGCCGTCGGAGGGCCACGTGAACCAGAGGTCGCGGTAGAGTCCCTTCGAGTAGAAATCGTCGTAGAGCTTCTCGACGGTCCGGGTTTCGTGGGAATGCGCGATGAAGCCGATCTGCGGCGTGCGATAGCCCTCCCGGCGCATCTGCGCGTAGACCTCGCAGAGCTTCATGTAGACGTTCGGGTACGTGAAGGAGTTCGTCACGTCGAAGATGATGACGTCGATCCCGGCGTTGGCGAGCATCCGCGCGTGATAGCGGATGACGTACTCGTCCGTGGAGACGTAGTATCCGAGTTCCGGCTCGCCCCAGTGGTGGAAGTGATGCACCGGCCCCCATTGGGGATCGTTCGGATCCGCAGCGGTGATCTTGGTGACATCCCACGGGCCGCTCGTCGAGTGTTGGCCGAGCCAGATGAAGTAGAAGACGCCGACGAACTTCCCGTCCTTCGGCGGGCCGCATTCCTCGAAACCGGGCAATTTGCGTCCGAGCGCGTCCGTGGCGGTCCAGGTATCGCTCGCAAGGTCTCGCTCGGCTGCGGACGATGCGGGCGCGAGAAGCAGGGCCGCCGCCAGGATGACGAGCGCAAGAGCTGAGCGTCTGTGCATATCTGCTCCTTTCGGAATCGGATTGATCGCGCGGGCCGGAGCGGCTGTATCGATCTGAAAACGCCTTCCGTGGAAGTTCGCCGGACTTCCGGCGAAGTTCCGCGGACGTCCGGGAAAGTTCCACGGAGTCCCCGCAAGGTTCCCCGGAAGTCCGCCGAAGTTCCACTGCTAGCAGCGGAACTTCCATTGCCGGCAGTGGGACTTCCGCTGCTAGCGCCCACTGCTCATGACGCCGCTCTCCTCGATGAGCGCAAGGACCGCCGCAACCATCTCATCCACGGAGAGTTCCGCCGCATCGAGATGGAGCTCCGGCGCTTCCGGCGGCTCATACGGAGAAGAGACCCCCGTGAACTCCGCGATCTCGCCGGCCCTCGCCTTTCGGTAGAGCCCCTTCGGATCGCGCGCCTCGCAGATCGCCAGCGGCGCGTCGACGAACACTTCGAGGAAGCGGTCGTCCCCGATGGTCTCGCGCGCCGTCTGCCTGTCCCTGCGGTACGGCGAGATGAAGGAGGTGATGACGATCAGGCCCGCCTCGTTGAAGAGCTTGGCGACCTCCGCGACCCGCCGAATGTTTTCCGCGCGGTCGTCGGGCGAGAAGCCGAGATCGCGGTTGAGGCCGTGCCTCACGTTGTCGCCGTCGAGCACGAAGCACGCGTGCCCTTCCTCCATCAGACGCTTCTCCAGCGCATACGCGAGGGTGGACTTGCCCGAGCCGCTGAGGCCGGTGAGCCAGAGAGTGATCGGACGCTGCCCGAGCAGCCGCGCCCGGTCCTCCGATTCCACGAGGCCGATGTGCCGAACGATGTTTCGCTCCTCCGGCCTGTCCTCAGCGCCCGGGCGGACAACGTCGTACTTGTGCGAGCGGTCGATCACCATCCCCGCGCCGACGGTGAAGTTGGTCTGCGGGTCGATCACCACGAAGCTCCCCGTCTGCCGGCTGCGCGTGTATTCGTCGCAGAATATCGGCTTGAAGAGCTGCATCGTGATCCGGCCGATGTCGTTCAGGCCGAGGGTATCGACCGTCTCGCGGTGGAGGGTGTTCGGGTCGATCCGGTACTGCAGGTCCGACAGCCGCCCGCGGACGGTGTTCGTCGTGTGCTTGATAAGGTAGTGCTTGCATGGATCGAGCGGCTCCTCGTGCATCCAGATCAGTATCGCTTCGAGCTCGTGCGCCACCCACGGAACGTTGGCGGGGTGAGCGAGCATATCCCCCCGGCTGATGTCGATCTCGTCCTCCAGACAGATGGTGACCGCCTGCGGGGCGAAGGCGTATTCGACGTCCTCGCCGTGGACGAGCACCCGGGAGACGCGTGTGCACTTCCCTGACGAGAGCACGATCACCTCGTCGCCGACTCTGACCACGCCCGACGCGACCGATCCGCAGTAGCCCCTAAACCCGCCGTGCGGACGCAGGACGAGCTGCACGGGGAAGCGGAAGTCGATCAGGTTGTAGTCGCTGGCGATGTGGACGGTCTCCAGATGGCTCATCAGAGGGGCGCCCTCGAACCACGGCATGTTCGCGCTCCGCTCGACGACGTTGTCGCCCCTGAGTGCGCTCATCGGGATGAACACCAGGTCTTTCGGTGCAAGCTTGGTAGAGAATTCGGTATATTCCTGAACAATGCCGTCATATACCGCCTGGGAGTAGCCGACCAGGTCCATCTTGTTGACCGCCACCACGAGGTGCGGGATGCCCAGCAGCGAGGCGATGAACCCGTGGCGCTTCGACTGAGTGAGCACGCCGTTCGTCGCATCGATGAGGATGACGGCGAGGTTCGCCGTCGACGCGCCGGTGACCATGTTGCGCGTGTACTGCTCGTGCCCGGGCGTATCGGCGATGATGAAGCGCCGTTTGGGCGTCGAGAAGTGTCGGTAGGCGACGTCGATGGTGATGCCCTGCTCGCGCTCCGCCTTCAGACCGTCCGTGAGGAGCGCGAAGTCGATCTCCTCGCGCCCGGCCCTGATCGAATCGCGGTGGAGGGAGGCGAGGTGGTCTTCGTAGATCGACTTCGCGTCATGGAGGAGGCGGCCGATCAGCGTCGACTTGCCGTCGTCCACGCTGCCCGCGGTCGTGAATCGCAGGAGGTCGGCTTCCCGCGCCTGTTTCAGTAAGTCCGTTATCGTTGCCATAAACTCTTTCCGTCCGCCGTCCCGGAGTGCTACTCCCGAATCCTACTCATACTCTTACTCATACTCTTACTCGTACTCCTACTCGTAATCGTACTCGCGCTCGTGAAGGGCTTTTTCGAGTAAGAGTAAGAGTAAGAGTAAGAGTAGGAGTAAGAGCAAGAGGGGGCCTCAGAAGTAACCCTCCCGCTTTTTCTGCTCCATCGAGCTGTCCTGGTCGTGATCGATCAGGCGCGTGATCCGCTCGGAGTTGCGGACGACCATCATCTCCTCGACGATCTCGGCCACGGTCCGCGCGCTCGAATGCACCGCGCCGGTGCACGGGTAGCATCCCAGCGTGCGGAAGCGGCACAGAGTGCGCTCCGGGACCTCTCCCGGCTTGAGGCGCGTCCGCTCGTAGACCGGGATCAGCCGTCCCTCCCGGAGCACGACGTCTCTCTCCGCGGCGAAGTACATCGGCACGACCGGGATCTCCTCGAGATGGATGTAGAGCCAGACGTCGAGCTCCGTCCAGTTCGAGAGGGGGAAGACGCGGATGCTCTCTCCCTTGCGGATTCGGCCGTTGTAGAGGTTCCAGAGCTCCGGGCGCTGGTTCTTAGGGTCCCACTGGCCGTGAACGTCTCGGAAGGAGTACACCCGCTCCTTCGCGCGCGACTTCTCCTCGTCCCGCCGGGCCCCTCCGAAGGCGGCGTCGTATCCGCCCTCCTTCAGCGCGTTCAGGAGCGCCTGGGTCTTCAACGCCGCGCAGCACTTCACCGTCCCCCAGTCCCACGGGTCCGCTCCCTCGGCGATTGCCTGCTCGAACTTGTAGATGCGCAGGTCGGCCCCGATCTCCGCGCAGAACCGATCGCGGAACTCGTACATCTCCGGGAACTTCATGCCGGTATCGACGTGCAGCAGCGGGAACGGGATCCTTCCGGGGGCGAACGCCTTCTGCGCGAGGCGGACCATCACGGAGGAGTCCTTGCCGATCGAGTAGAGCATGACGGGCCGCTCGAACTCGGCGACGACCTCCCGCATTATGTGTATGCTCTCGGCCTCAAGAGCCTTCAGGTTCGACAGGTGAAGCTTCTCCATCTTTCATCCATTCGGTTGTGTCGGGATCACATTATCGTCAGACAGAGCAGCCGCGAAATCCTCCGTGGTCTACCCACGTCGCGCCGGCGGTAAAGCGGTCGTTAATCGCGACGTAATTTTGCGGTAAATGTCTCGCCAAGCCGTCAAGCGCCGTTGACTGAGGGGGCGCGAGGGAGGTAATCTGTACGCGGACTTCTCTGTTCGAGATTCCATCATACCGCCGCTCTGAACCGGCGGCGCACACCTCCGGGTCCCCTCTTCTTGCCCGGGAGAGGGGGCCCTCGTCATCCCTTGCCTTCTCCGTTTCCTCCGGCTATACTTGGTCTCGTTATGAGCACGTCCGGACTGATCGACTGCCATCTGCATCTGCAGGACTACTGTCCCGACACCGACGTCTCCGCGCTCATCGAGGAGGCGCGGGCGGTGGGCGTGACGCATTTCGTCTGCAACGGCGAGGACGAGCGCGACTGGCCGAAGGTTCTCCGCCTGGCGTCGGAGCGCCCGGATGTCATCCCGTGCTTCGGCCTGCATCCCTGGATGATCGAGGATCGCTCGCGGGATTGGCTCTCGGCGCTGGAGTCGTATCTGCTGCGGACCCCGAGCGGGGTCGGCGAGACCGGGCTCGATCACCTGCACAAGCCGTCGCATCCCGCGCAGGAGGAGGTCTTCCGCGCGCATCTCGATCTGGCGCGTCGGCTGAACCGCCCGGTGATGATCCACTGCGTCCGAGCCTACGGGCTGCTGATGGACATCCTCCGGGACGAGCCGCCGCTCCCCGCGGGGTTCCTGGTCCACGCGTATGGAGGGTCCGCCGATCTGGTCGAGGAGCTGGCCGCCATGGGGGCATACTTCTCCTTCGCCGGGAACGTCCTCAATCCGGCTCACGAGAGGGGCCGGAGATCGCTCTCGGTCGTCCCCAGGGATCGGCTGCTGATCGAGACCGACTCGCCGGCGCTTCTCCCACCGGAGGCGCATCGTCCTTGCTCGGTCCCGCACGGGGACGGCTTGTACAATCATCCGGCGAACCTTGCGGCGGTCCTGCGCGGCGTCGCCGAGATCCTGGGCGAGGACGCGGAGTCCCTTCGTGGGATGCTCTGGGAGAACGCAAAGCGGTTCTTTGGTCCACTGAGGGAACTGTCATTGTAGGGAACGTCCGCCGTCTCGTTCCGCTCCGGTGGAGATTTCCATCCACGGAATGGGACGGCGTCCATTCCCTACCTGAGGATGTTATGACTGATCGCTTCCAGCGCATACGGTTGATGTTGGGCGAAGAAGCGTTCGAGCGCATCACCAGATCCTTCGTCATGGTAGTCGGGCTCGGCGCGGTGGGAAGCTACGCGGTAGAGGGTCTGGCTCGCGCCGGCGTTGGGCGATTGCGGGTCGTGGACTTCGATAAGGTCGCCTTATCGAATATCAACCGCCAGCTCTACGCGCTCGAGTCGACGCTCGGCCGCCCGAAGGCGGACGTCGCCCGCGAGCGCATCCTCGATATCAACCCTGAATGCCGGGTGGAGGCGCTCAAGGAGTTCGTGGACTCCGAGACCGTGCGGGATCTGATCGCCGACCGACCGGATCTCGTGATCGACGCCATCGACTCGCTCAACCCGAAGACCGAGCTCGTCGCCGCCGTCCGCACCGCCGGCATACCGCTCATCTCGTGCCTCGGCGCCGCTCTGCGCTCCGACCCGACCTGCGTCCGCATCGCGCCGCTGGAACAGGTCGAGGGATGCCCTCTCGGGAGCAAGCTCAGGAAGCGCCTGCGACGGCGCGGGGTGCCGATGGACTTCCCGTGCGTGTACTCAGTCGAGCCGCTGCCCAGTCCGCTGCCGGCGATCCAGCCGCCGGAGGGAGCGGAGGCGGAGTCGGGCAGGGGACGGATGAGGAGCACTCTCGGCAGCCTGCCGACGATCACCGGCATCTTTGGGCTGGTGGCGGCGAACTACGCGGTGAGGGTTCTGTCAGATCGGAAGTAGGGGCGTCAGAGGCCGGCGCGCCAGGTGTCGGGTATGCCTGCGGCGAGGAGCGGCTCCTCGCTGCGGCGGAGTCGCATTTCGATGCCGACCGTCGTTCCCGTCGGGCACGTGGCGAGGTAGACCCTGTCGGCGATCGAGATCATGGCCTTGTAGCCCATCCCGAGCGACACCGCCGTGGTGTAGCCCCTCTTCAGCGCGACCTCAGGCAATGCGAGTGCCTCGATCCCCTTTCCGCGATCGCTTACCACGAACAGCAGGCTGTCATCGTTTCGGTGCAGGGAGGCATCCCCGCCGTTCGCATGCTTCACGGCGTTGGTCGTCGCCTCGCCCACGCAGAGCACGTAGTCGTATGCGCGATCCTCATCCATACCCGCCGCCCTCGCCAACTCCATGACATCCTGGCGCACGCGGCTCAACTCCTCTCCGCAGGTGAGTCGCCACACGCCGAGGCAGTCCCCGGCGTGCTCGCAGATGTCATCGGGCTCGGTGATAATCAGCTTGCCCTCCGTGGCCGCCATGATCGTCCGGCGGTAGAAGTCTCGCTTGTGTTCCTCCAACTCCCGCATGCGCTCTTCGGCCAGCGTGCGTTCGGTGACGTCTCTGTCCACGCCCCGGTAGCCGACGAGATCCCCGTTGTCGAACACCGGACGTCCGCTGGTCTCCAGATATCGGACCTGCCCGTCCTTGCGGAGATTCCGGTTGAGCAGATTGCTGATCTCCTGACGGGCTCTGACCGCGCGCTCGAAGACCGCCCGGACGGACTCGCGCTCCTCCGGCACCAGGAGATCGAACGGCGTGCGCCCGACGACCTCCTCCGGCGCATATCCGAGAATGCGCTCGATCGCGGGACTGACGTAGGTATAGCGTCCCTCCGCATCGACCGCCCACACCCAGTCCGAGACATCCTCCACGAGTTGCCGGTACTTCTCCTCGCTGCGTCTGAGCGCCTCGGTTGCCTCCCTCCGCTCGGTGATGTCATACGCGATGCCGACTATCGCGGGTTGGCCTCTGTAGTCTATCCTGGCCGGTGATATCTCCAGCCATCTCTGATGCCCGGTCTTGGTGACCATCCGAAACTCGTAGTGGCTCACCAGGCGCTCGCCCGCAAGCCGCCTTGCGAGACGGTTTATCACCATCTCGCGGTCGTCGGGATGCACCAGTTGAGCCACGTCGATCTCCATAAGTTCGTCGTGCGAGTATCCGCTCGCCCTCGCGAGGTAGGGATTCGCGTACACGAAGCGCCGCTCCTGGATGATCCCGATCGCGGCCTCGGCGGACTCCGCGAGCATGCGGAACTTCTGCTCGCTCTCCTGCACGGCGCGCTGAGCGCGTATCTGCTCGGTGACGTCGAGCACCATACCCTGCGCCGCGGGTTCTCCGTCGACGATGGCTCGGGTGCCGTACAACTCCACGTCGATGAGGGCGCCGTCTTTGCGCACCGCCTGGAAGGTGTACCATTCCTCCACGTCTTCGCCGGCCAGGCGTCGCTTGAGATTGCGGGCTACGCGCTCTCGATCGTGAGGCGCGATCACATCGATGACCCGGATGCGGCCGACCAAGTCCTCTTCCGAGTAGCCAAGCATCGTCGCAAGTCGCGGATTCACGTAGAGGAAACGGTCGCCTCTGATGAGGTAGACGCCGACCGGCGAATTCTCCACCAGCGATCGGTACTTCGCCTCCGCCTCCTGGAGCGCGCGATGGATCTGCGCATCAGAGGACGGTTCATCGTTGTGGCCCCGCGATGTCATTGGAATCTCGATCTCCGTGTGCAGGATGCAACTGCAAGCAGCGTCGGGCAACTTATTATACCCGGGTTCAACCACAGCCTATCGCCTGCCGATACAGGAAGGACATGATACTCCCGTCGAACACTATATGCACTACTCCCATGGATCGCCGGAGGTCCCATGAGCATCGGATGTCGCGCGTTTCGATCAACCCTGCTGTATGGTCTGCTGTTCTGTCTCGTCGTGCCGCTCTTCGGTCAGTCTGAGATACCGACTGTCCCCAAGCGCAAGCCTTTCGTGCTGGATACCGTCATTGTCCGGGAGCGCCAGGCCAGGGCGGCCATCGTCAGCCCGGAGCCGAGCGAGTATGGGGCGCTGGTAAGGAAGGTCGGCGATGCGGTGCGTCGCGCGACGGGCGTGACGCTCCCGGTTGTCAAGGACTCCGATTACGCCGCACGGAGAGGCGAACTGAAGAGGACTCCCGACACAAACCTCATCGTGCTGGGCAACATGGACTCCAGCGGCATGGTGACCTACCTCAGCCACATGGGCTACTGCACCGTCGATACGCTGAATCCCGGCAAGGGCGGGTACCAGATCAGGACGGTGCACGATCCCTGGGGCGTGGGAGTGAACGTCATCGTCCTCACAGGGAGCGACCTCGACGGCGTTCGGCTGGCGGTGGATGGATTCTGTTCGCGGCTCGCCGGCGGGGAGACGCTTGTCATTCCGCGCACGATCGAGGTCGGCTTCTCCGCAGAGATGCTCAACAGATCGCCGAATCTCGGGCTCGATCCATCGGATGAGGAGATTGCGCGCCAACTCAAGGAAACTGAGGCCGCGTTCCGTGCCGGCGCTCAGGGCGGCATGTTCAACCCGATCGTGGCCGCAGGCGGATCGTACACCTCGACGGGTCACGAGGGATACGCCAAGCTCTTCCGGGAACTCATGTTCCTGGCGGACAGGCTCAGTGTCGAGGGGCAGGGGAGCTTCGGGGGCCCCTGGGGAGCGGCGGCCGACTTCCTCTTCGGCCCGCTGATCACGGCCTGGGACAACGTCGAGGAGAGCCCATCGCTCACCGACCAGGATCGGGAGCGCATCCTGGACATCATCCTGCGTTATATCAAGTATTGGGAGGGCCACGGCTACGTGCGAGGCATCGAGAAGCCGATGCTCCGAACCAACCATTGGACCTTCGAGGGGCAGGGCTGGCTGGCGGCCGGCCGCTACTTCGGCAAGTACTACGACACGCCCGAGTCGGCGAAGTGGATGCAGATGGCCGATTGGTGCTTCGGGCATCAGATGAAGTCGTTCAAGCCGCAGGAAGACTGTGGAGGCTACCAATACATCATCCTCCGCCACATGGGACGCTACGCGACGTCGAGGCAGGACTTCTCCTGGTATGATTCCGGGAAGGCGCGCATGGCCGGCGACCTGGCGATCATGTGTACGGACAACCTCGGCTACCAGGCCAGCTTCGGGGACGTAGGCGGCTTCAACCCCGGCTCGCACCTCGCTCCGCTTCAGATGCTCGCAACCGTTGATCGCGACGGGCGATGGGCGTGGGCATTGGAGAGATCCACGAAGGCGCTGTACGGCAATAAGCCCTGGAACTATCCGGTCCACACCAAGCCTGTCGAGCCGGTCGATCTGCTCGGCGTCAAGTGCATGCCCACCGATCCCCTGTTCTACGCGCACTTCATCGGGAAGGGCACGGTTCCGCAGGAGCGGACCTTCGAGAAGATCACATTCCGCAGTTCCTTCGATCCGGACCGGGCCTACATGCTGCTCGACGGCATCAGCGGCTGCTACCACGGACATTGGGACGGCAACTCGATCCTGCGCCTCACGGACCGCAATCGGATCTGGCTGGCGGACAGCGACTACATCAAGGCCCTGCCGAAGTACCACAACACGATGCTGGTCTTCAAGGACGGTGAGAGCAGCGGGCTCCCCACGTTCTGCGAGCGAGAGGTTGTCGCCGATCTCCCGTCGGTCGGCATGACGCGGACCACACTTCGCGACTACGGGGGCTCCGACTGGTCGCGCAACATCGTCTGGGACAGAGGCCGCGTGTTCGTGGTGATCGATGAGATGCAGGCCAGGTCCACCGACGAGTACAGCTTCCGATGTCACTGGCAGACGCTGGGAACGCCCGATCTCGACGGCGGCCTCTTCCGCGTGACTCAGAACGGGCCGTCTTTCTCCATCCGCAACCTCGACGGAGCGAGTGTAAGGTATGTGGATGATCCCGTCACCGGCGAGAACTGGAAGGCCTACAAGCATGCCGAGCCGGTCGTGCGTACTCTGCAGCAGGTTCGCACGCAGAAGCTCCCCGCCGGTGGGCGAGTCTACATCATGAATGTCCTCTCCACGGAGGCCGGGGGCGAGTCTCCGATCGACGCGCGCCGGGTCAGCGATACGTCCCTCCTGCTGGGATCCGGGGCGAATCAGGCGCTGGTCGGGGTCGGAGTCGGCGAATCGGAGATCGCTCCGGGAATCCGGACCGATGCGCAGGTCTACTGGCTCACCCGCGACAGGATCGCGATCGGCGGAGCGACCCGCCTCACGGTCGGCGGCCGTACCCTCCTGGAGTCGGACCGCCCGGTGGACAGGGAGATAGCGCTTCCCAATGGGTTCACCCTCAAGTTCCCGAAGGCCATGGCGCTGGGCGCGTCTTCATCGGCCCGGCGCGTGGAAACGCCGAGCAGCCTGCATCGGACGGCAGGCTTTGTGCCCCCAAGAGGCGAGTGCTCGGCGCTGACGGCATTCGAGGGAACGACCTACGTGGGCGCCACATCAGGCGAGGTGTACGCCCTCGACGCAAGCGGACGGCCGGTCTGGTCCTTCGACGCAGGGAGCGCGGTCCGAGCGATTTGGGTCGGCAGGCCGGACAAGGACGGGCCGGTTCGGATCGCGGTCGGCACGGTGGGCTCCGCGGTCTATCTGCTCGACGAGTCAGGCAGCCGGATGTGGAAGAAGGACCTGCCGCACTTCAAGCGAGATGCCTGCGTGGCCTACATCACGCCCGCCGATCTCTCCGGCGACGGAAATCGGGCGCTCATCGTCGGGTCCGAGAACTGGCATCAATACGCGTTCGACGCTCATGGCAACGAGATTTGGGCGTTCGAGATACTGCACGCCTCCACCGCGGGAATCGGTGTGGACCTTGACGGCGACGGCAGGGATGAGGCCATCGCGGGCAGCGACTACTACTCGTGGCGCGCGGTCAGGCCGGACGGCGCCCAGCTCTGGGATTACAGGCCAATCGGCCCGCGAACGAACTGCATCCTCGCGGGCGACGTCACCGGCTCCGGGAAGCCGCTCGTTATCTTCGGCGGCGCAGACGGCTACGTGCACGCGGTCGATGCGCTCGGGAAGCGGCAGTGGGTCTACAATGCCGCGGACGAGATCACGGGTATGGCGCTGGCGGATATCGACGGGGACGGCGTGCAGGACATAGTCGCGGGGTCGCTTAGCTTCAGTGTCTCCGCGGTGAAAGGAGACGGCGCGCGGATCTGGCGACGCGACCTCGGGGAGCCGGTGTCGGCATTGGCGCCTGCCGACCTCGATGCGGACGGTGCGGAGGAGTTCTGCGCCGGAACAGAGGACGGGCATGTGTTCGTGCTGAACCGAGATGGGAAGCCCGTCGCATCATGGACCGCCGAAGGGGCCGTGCGGAAGATGTGCCCGGTTCCGGGAGGCATTGCCGTGATGACCTCCGATGGAGTGACCGTGCTCAAGATGCGCTGACAATACGACGCTGTTCAGAGCGGAGCGAGGAACCTCCATCATTCCGCTTTGAACGACTCAGTAGGAGGGGATTCCGATCCCGAATTCGTGGCGCTACCGTGGACATTTGCGGCTGGGAAGCCGTTCCTACAACACGTTCCAGTCCTTGGATCCCGGCAGGTCGAGCACGCACGCTCCCCTGCTGAAGGTGACGACTCGGCGCTGATCCTCGATCGACCGAAGCGCCTGCCGGAGGTTGTCCATCTGCTCGGCGGCCGATGTGCGCTCGAACGAGTCCGCCTCGTAGTACCGCAGTGCGTCCTCCAGGATCTGGCCGTAGTCCTCGAAGTTCTCCGGCTTGCCGTAGTATTCGGCATCGAGATACCGGCACATCGCCTCGGATTCGCTCTCGCGGACAAGGATCGACACGCATCCACCCTTGCCGGCGCCGGTGAGTTTGCCACCCAGATAGCCGGGCCCTCGCCGTGCGATGTTCAGCAGTCGGTCGAGTTGGGAGTTCGAGACTCGGAAGTCGTAGCAGAGAATGTGCTGGAGCTGCTCAACCAGGTCGCCGACCATCAGCCTGTACTGATCGTACTCGGCTGAGTCTTCTGTGATCTCGCCGGATGCGAGCCGCCGGTCCGCCTCGAGGAATATCCGCTCCAACGTCCTGCCGATCACGTTCTCCTTGTGGAAGAACCTGGCCGTCGTCCTGGTGTGGTAGCCGCCGATGCTCCTTCTGGGCTTGGTATACAGCTTGACTATGGTCTCCGTGCTCTGTCCGAGGATGCGTCCGGCCTCCACGGGAGTGATCTTGACCGGAAGCAGAAGGATCAGTTCCTCGATGGCTGCGTCGGGTATGCCGAGAATGCTCTCGTCGAGGCTCCCGAACATGTGGTAGTTCTCCTCGATCTTCTCCCACAGCTCGGGATGCGACTCCAACAGCGGTGTCGGGCCTCCCGGGGCAAAGCCGAACTTCTTCCGGAGCAGCGCGGCCAGCCACCCGTCGCCGGACGCTTTGCCCTTCCTCTGCGCCTGCCTGACCGTGGAGATGATGCGGTGCATCAACTCATCGCCGATCTCGATCCATCCCTTGCGCATGTTGAAGCTCTGGTTGCCCGTCAGCGACTTGTTGACCTCCCACAGGGAGTTCGCAACGACGACGTGTACCCCCTTAAGGAATGGGAGCGGTGTGGAATCAAGCGGCGTGCGGGAATGGCGGTTGTAGAGCACCATGTTCGCGCCGTTCCTCAGGATCGTGGTCTGATCGTTCGCGCCGCCGTGCGTCCCGACGTACCACTCGGCCTCTCCGAGCAGCCTGCACATCTCCGGGAGGTCCCAGCGAGGCAGACGGTCGGCGTTGCACACGTACATCGCCAGAAACGAGAGCACTACCACGGCGGATGAAGAGCTTGTTCCCGCACGGAACGGAGCCGTCGCGCGTCCGAACGTTATGTCCGCGCCGCGGATCTGCGTGCCGGGGAGTTCCCACATGGCGCGAAGGTACGAACTAAGGATGTAGTTCGACCACTTACCCTTGGGCCGGCCGAAGTGCGGAAGGATCTTGGTGCGGTTATCCCAGTTGTCCTTGAGGCCGCGCGCGTGCTTGTCCAGCGATTCTGAGGCAAACCGCTCGAACTCGTCGCCGAGAGATATCCGTTCGTCCGGGAAGAGCGGGTTCGCATTGGAAATCGTCAGTATGTCATCGTCCCGGGGAGACACTGCCACAGGGATGTCGCCGTCTATGGTAGTGGACATGTGGTCGCCCGCGCACATATCGAGGTACTCGAGGAACGCGTTCAGCCGGCCGGGCGCCCTCAGCAGATACGTCGGCTCGTCGCCGACTCGGTTCGCATGGAGCTTGACGGTCTCAGCCAGCCTGACTCTCTGCTTCTCGAGGTAGTCCGGGTTGGAGTTGGCATAGATCGCCGTTCCGAGGTACTCGTCTACCGCGGCCCCACCTGATTGGAGGATCCTGACAAGCTCCAGAGGCGGCAGCGGTTGTGCGGTCAGCGCGAAGTACTGGGCATCCTTCTCCATGCTCATTGCAGGCACCTCATTTCCCGGTAGTGATGGCCCGGGAGAAGTTCCCCAGCGCCAGTGGAAAGCTTACAGCAACGCCGCCGCCGCCGTCAATAGATGCACCGAGGTCATTTGGCCCGCATGAAGAAACGGCAGGCGCCGTATCCACGACACCTGCCGTTGTCAGTCATCTCAGCGCCGAAGCGAGTTCGGCTATCGAGGTACTATCTGCTTGGAGAGGATCTGCGCGTAGACCCTGTCGTCGGTGCCCTGTCTGCACGAGACTACACCGGTGACGAGGAGCATGCTGTCCTTCGTCGCGGAGTTCGCCGTCCCGGTCCAGACCTTGATCCCCGTATTCCCCGAGTCGTCCTGAATCGCCGAGCCATCGTCAAGGTAGAACCCATCGGACGTTACGGCCGTGACCTTGCCGGCAACCGTGACCAGCAGTCCGATGTTGTTCAGGCCGTCGCTGCCGTAGACTCCAGGGGTGTACGGACCGAAGTCCCCACCACCAATGGCCTTGATGTTGAGCAGCATCGGCTTCACTGCAGGCCCGGCCGTGCCGAGGATGACCTTGCAGTTCGTCAGGGCTCGCTCGCAGCCGTCGACGAGGCTCAACCGGCCGAACACCTGCACTCTGTCGTTCGGAGACACGCTGGCATTCGATTCGATCCGAATACCTGAGGCGCGCTCCAGTTCCTGCACGTAGAAGGAACCCGGGAACACGGCGCTTACACTGCGCATCGGAAGTCCGACCAATGCGTCGTCCGGAAGGCCCTTCGCCTGTGCGATAGTGAGTACAGGCCGGGCGACGGTCACGCCGCTCGATGTCATCGGGTCGGAGACCAGTCCCTCGCCGTTGGTGGCGCGGACCGTGATGAAGTAGGTGCCTCCTTCCGACAGACTCAGTCCCGTGATGGTGGCCGAAGTCGCCGTGCCTGCGTCGGTCCAGCCCTTGATGTCGGCAGCGTCAGGGTAGGAGCCCACACTGTATTCGTACTTCGCGATTCCGCTCTCCGGATCTGATGCGCTCCACGATGCCTGCAGGCTTGTGGTCGAGGTCGTGTACATCTCATCGACCACCGAGGTCATGACCGGAGGCGTCGAGTCGCCGGACGACTTGAGCACCCACTTGACCGCATCTGCGCTCACGAGCTTTGTGTCGAGACTCATCGTTGTGAGCTCGACGTAGCCGCTGGTGCCGGCCTTGAACGGCAGATCCTGGCCGATCAGGAACCAGTCGCCCTGGTTAGCGAGGCTGGAGTACTGGTTCTGAATGCTCGTGACCTGTCCGCCGTCATAGTAGATGGTGTACCGCGCCGCTGTGTTGCGGTTGGTGCCGAGCTGATAGAACGCGTACACGTCATATATGCCCGACTGCGGAAGGTTCGGAGTCCACCGGCACTTCCTGGTGGATGGGACCTCCGTCAGGGAGCCGTCACCGTTGCGGTACAGGTAGTTGGTGCCGATCTTGGGGACGCCGGCCACCGCAGCCACGGTCCAGGTGTTGCTCGGATTGGTCGATGTATTCGACCAGCCCGGATCGGTGTTGTCAACGACTATGTCGGTGGCACCGGCAGTCGTCGAGAACGTCAGGTCGGCGGTCTGAGTGGTTCCGTAGATGTTGCTCGCCACGCACTGGTAGTGATAGAGCGTGGACGGCTCGAGGCCCGTGATGGTGACGGTGTGCGAGACGCCCGTGGCAGGATCGGCCACCTGGCTGCCGTATGCCGATGTCGTGCCGTAATTCACATATCCGTCGGTCGGATGGTTGGTCGTCCACGTGATAGTCGCCGACTCCGCGGTAGTGTTGTCGATCTGCGCGCTGAGAATCGACGGCGGGCCGATCGTGGCGAATGTGAAGTCGCCGGATGTCGCCGTCCCATTCGCGTTGGTCGAGATGACCCGGTAGTGGTAGACCGTGTTCGGCGTCAGACCGGAGAGCGTCACGGAATGCAGCGTCACCGGAGTGCTGTTCACCGGGGTCTGAGTCCCATAGGATGTTGTCGTCCCATACTCGACTTGCGACGAGGACGCCAGATCGGTGGTCCAGGTGATGGTGGCGGCATTGTTCGAGATGTTGCTCGCCTGAACGGCCGAGATGATCGGGATCGGCTTCTCGCCGAGACTGAAGTCGGTAACGTACATGTTACCGGTTACCTCGCCGATAGCCACTGTCACGGTCTTCACGATGTTCGGATATCCCGACATGCCCGCCGTGACGGTGTACGTGCCGGGAGGAACGTCGATGAACGCGTAGAAGCCCGTGCCGTCGCACCTCATGGACTTGTTGACCGGGCCGGCGATCGTCACGGTTGCGCCGTCAGCCCACTTGCCGTTGGCCGCGTAGGTGACGGTGCCGCTGATGTGCCCTTTGGTCGGATTGCTCTTCCAGGGCATGTCAGGAATGTCGTCCCAGGTCGGTGTCACCTGCGAGACCAACTGCGGACGGAAATTCGCCCAGTTGCCGCCGTTGTACGGCGTTCGGTACGAGTATCCCGAGAAGCCGTGGGCGTAATTGCCCGAGGGCGACGGAGTCCGTGTCTGCTGGATCTCGAGGATCGAGTTCGAGAGCGAGTTGAGGTAGATCCCCGGTCCGATGATCATGTGCCGGTTGCCCTTGCGGTCCTTCTCGAAGTTCATCCACCTCGTCCAGTCGTTCGGCAATGAGGCGTAGTTGTAATAGGTCATCGGGACGGCCATGTCCACGATGCCTTCCTGGATCCAGCTATCCCAGTCGGAGTAGACATCGTAATACGGGCGAGTAGCCGTGAATGCCGCCCTGGTCGATGCGCTCGGTGACGGATTCCACGTGACGAACGAGCCGGACTGCTTGACCCACGGCTTCACGGCTTGGATCTTCGCATACGTGCGTCTGACCAATGCCGTCACCTGGTCGCGCCGCCACTGTTTCCACTGCTCGTCTCCGGGGCTCGGCAAGCCGGTGAGCCCGTAGCGGGCGTTGTACCGAGCGACGCTCGTCGGGTTATAGCCCTGATCGTTCGCTGTGAACCGGATGTAATCATAGTGGATGCCGTCAATGTCGTAGTTCATGACCAGGTCCATGACGACGTTGGTGATGTACTCCTCGACGAGGGGATGACCGGGGTCGAACGCCTTGTCCGAGGTCTCCGCGCCGGAGTAGGTGCGAGACGGCCAGTAGTTGTCCAGTTCGGTCAGACTGCCGGTAGGCGTATCGCGGTGGAGATTGTAGACCGCCCCGCCCGACGTGCGGAAGGTGACGATCCAGGCGTGAACCTCGATGCGTTTCTTCCCGCCGGTGGTGTCGTGTGCCGCACGTATCGCCGCGCTCAGACCATCGAAATTGGCGGGAGACATACCGCTCATGAACGGCTCTCCGACTCCCGACGGATACGCCGTGTCGCAGTTGCGCCGCACCTGGATGAACACGGTGTTGCAGTTGGCCTCTCGGATGTGGCCCTTGCTGTTCGGATCGCCGACAACGCCCAGCAGGGTGTTGACCTCTGCCTGGCTGTGGATGCCGGTACCCCAAGCGTCTACCCAGAACGCCCTGTATTCAGCCGCGCATGCGGGTTGCATGCACGCCAGGGCAGTCACGGCCGTGGTGATAGCGACGAGGATCAGCCGTGCCGCCGTATTACTCTTGATCATCCTGCTCTTCCCCTGAATTGTACTCGGAGGCCGCCGACAGCAAGCCGTGAGAGCGTAACCGGCGTCTCACCGACCATTCACTGTCAAGCCTCCTACTATGATCATAGGCACCGTTCACATTTCCGTCAAGGGTGCGGGCCCACAATCAGGTAGAAATACCAGTGGGAACGTGGGTTTCGGGGTCCAGCGTCACAACTACCGCCGGAGCAGCCATCGGTCCTCCGTATCCCGGACTACTCAATCAATGTCAGGGCTGTGGGAGTGCCCGCAAGTACCCTGACCTACATGCATCTGCTGTTCTTCTTGCCTGGCGATCCTAATCCGTAGATTCGCTCGGTAAATTTGCCCTTAAGTAGGGTAAAGATCGCTTATTATCCCGCCGATAATCAGGGCAGGCCACTAGTCATGATACTAGGATGGGCCTAACAAGGACACTCTGCTGCTGTGGTTTCCGATGGACGGAACGCCTGCGGCGTGAGGCTTGCAGCAACGACCGGGATCTGAGCCTCGCCGACGGCAGACTGTCGGAGGCAGCGCATAAGGACCAAGGGACCACCACGGAGATCCCACTTACGTCGAACCTAGCGCATACGGGAAAGTGGCATGGCGATTCTAGTGAAGACACGGACACGGATAACAGACGCCATTCATGGGGACAACAGACGGCAGCCGACCGAGTTCTGCCGTAGGTGTTGTGCAACCATCAGGACTGTCGGCCTGGTCGTCGTGATTGCGGCGTGCATGGCAGCCGGCCTCGTGCCATACGCCCACGCCGAGCCTGCTTTCGACGAGCAGGCGGTCAAAGCCGCCTTCATCTTCAACTTCGCGAAGTTTGTCGAATGGCCCCAGAAAGCCTTTGCCGACACCGGTACGCCGATCACCATAGGAATCCTGCGCAACAATGCATTCGCGGACGTCCTGGAGCGAACCGTCAAGGACAAGACTGTCGACGGCAGGAAGCTGGTCGTGAAGCGCTTCAACAAGGTCAGGGACATCCAGAAGTGCCACATCGTCTTCGTCAGCGCATCTGAGAAGGCATCGGTGTCTGATGTGCTCGATCGGGCAAAAGGGACCAGCTGGCTGACGATCGGAGAAACGGAAGGGTTTGCCCAGCGTGGAGGGATCATCAACCTGATCAAGGAAGAGAAGAGATTTCGCTTCGAGATCAATGTCAAGTCAGCGAAGAAAGCCGAACTGAAGATCAGTTCCAAGCTCCTCAAGCTGGCGAAGATCGTAGAAGACTAACGTCCATAGGAAAGGGCAACATGCGTCGATTCAGGGACATAGAAGTCGGACAGAAGTTAACTCTCATCATCATGTTGACGAGCGGCGTCGCGCTGCTGTTGGCCTGCGGGGCGTTTCTGGCCAACGAGATGATCACGTTCCGGACCACTATCATCGGCGATCTGTCGAGTCATGCGAGGATCATCGCCGAGAACAGCACGGCGGCTCTGTCATTTGGGGATGCGCAGGCGGCGGAGGAGACTCTGGAGGCGCTCCGTGTATCGCCGCGCATCAAAGCCGCCTGGATATACACGGCGGATGGACAACTGTTCGCCCGGTATCTAGGCCCCGGCGCAGACAGCACGGAGTCTCCGGCCAAGGTTCATCGCGGAGGCTGCTATTCGACGAAGGACAAGATAGTGCTGGCGCGCCGAATCGTCCTCGACGGGAAGACGATCGGTACGGTGCACCTGCAGGCGGATGCCCGGGAGATGTACACACGTCTGGAACGTTATGCCGGAATCGTCGCTCTAGTAATGCTGGTGTCCAGTCTGGTAGCCTACCTGCTCTCCGCGAGAATCCAACTGGTGGTCTCCAGGCCGATCCTGCATCTTGCCGATGTGGCGAGAAGGGTCTCTGTCGACAAGGACTACTCGCTTCGTGCCCGGAAGTACGGCTGCGATGAGGTCGGCACTCTGATCGACGGGTTCAACGATATGCTGACCGAGATCCAGGCGCGAGATGCGGCGTTACAGGAGGCGCATGACAAGCTTGAGAGACGAGTTGAGGAGCGTACGAAAGAGTTGCGCGAGAGCCAGGCCAGATACCGTGACCTGGTCGAGACCATAGACGCTCGGATCTGGGAGACCGATGCGAGCGGAGCTTATACCTATTCCAGTCCCAGATCCTCCAGGATATTCGGCTATGAGGCCGAGGAGATGATCGGCAAGACGCCCTATGACATGATGCCGCCGGAGGAGGCAATCCGAGTCAAGGAAATCGTTGAGCCGCTGATTGCCTCTCATCAGGACATCGTATCGCTCGAATGCGTGAATGTGCACAAAGACGGCGGTCACGTGCTTATCGAAACCAACGGGAAGCCGTTCTTCGACGCCAATGGCAACTTCCTTGGTTATCGGGGAATCGATCAAGACATCACCCAGCGAAAGCGTGCAGCGGAAGAACAGCGCAGGGCGAAGGTGGCTGCTGAGGCTGCCAGCCGGGCGAAAAGCGAGTTTCTCGCCAATATGAGCCATGAGATCCGCACACCCATGAACGGCATCATCGGCATGACGGAACTCGCGCTGGACACCGAACTGAGCCCCGAGCAACGGGAATTCCTGAACGCGGTCAAGGCCTCGGCCGATTCCCTCTTGTCGGTGATCAACGACATCCTCGACTTCTCCAAGATAGAAGCCGGCAAGCTCGATCTTGATCCGATCGAGATCGAACTCCGAGAGAGCCTTGGAGACATCGTGAGCGCCCTTGCCATACGAGCGCACGAGAAGGGCCTGGAGTTGGCCTATCGCGTGGCGCCGGACGTACCGGATATCGTGATCGGCGACCCGCACAGGTTGCGGCAGGTCATCGTGAACCTGGTGGGCAACGCCATCAAGTTCACCGAACAAGGCGAAGTAGTGCTGTCGGTCGAGACGGAAAGACGCACCAAGTCCGACGTTCGTCTGCACTTCTCCGTCTCAGACACGGGGATCGGCATCCCCGCTGAGAAACAGATGATGATCTTCGACGCTTTCGCACAGGCCGATGGCTCTACCACGCGCAACTATGGTGGCACTGGGCTGGGGCTTGCCATATCATCGCAACTCGTCGCCATGATGGGCGGGCGGATATGGGTGGAGAGCGAGATGGGCAAGGGAAGCACCTTCCACTTCGTGGTGGACCTCGGTCTCCGGAAAGGCCGGAGGAAGAGGACTCCGGTCGCTGTCAACCTGAAAGACCTGCGCGTTCTGGTGGTTGACGACAACCAGACGAACCGGAACATCCTCGAGGAGGTGCTCGCAAACTGGAGGATGAGGCCCGCAGCAGTCTCCTCAGGTCCGTCTGCGCTCGATGCACTGACGCAAGCCAAGAAGGACAATGATCCGTTCAGGCTCATACTCCTCGATGGTCACATGCCTGGAATGGATGGCTTCACCGTGGCCGAGAAGATCAAGCAGATGGCCGAGCTTGACGGCGCCACGATAATGATGCTGACTTCAGACCACCGGCCTGGAGATGCCATCCGCTGTCGGGATCTCGGCATCGCGCTCCACCTGGTGAAGCCCATCCGGCAGTCCGAGTTGCTCTCCGCCATTACGGCGGCCCTCGGAGAGTCACGGCAGATGAAGGATCCAGTTGACCCAGCTCCTGAGCGTTCGATAGACCCGTGTGGGCAAACCCTGAAGATTCTCCTTGCCGAAGACAACCATGTCAACCAGCAATTGGCTGTCCGTATGCTGGAGAAGAGAGGCCATACCGTCTCAGTGGTCGACAATGGCAAGCAGGCCGTCGAGGCCCTTAGGAAGGAAAGGTTCGACGTCGTCCTCATGGACGTCCAGATGCCTGAGATGGGCGGATTCGAGGCCACTGCTACTATTCGAAGAGACGAAGGGGCCACAGGTGATCATGTGCCGATCATCGCGATAACCGCACACGCCATGAAGGGTGATCGCGAGCGTTGTCTGGCCGCAGGTATGGATGGCTACATCTCCAAACCACTCCAGCCCAGCGAACTGCTCAAGGTTGTCGAGGAAGCCACTGCAACACGGGCGTGCGCTCCGGCAAAGACTATCACTATCGATGCTAGAGAAGTGATGGCCAGGGTCGAGGGAGACATGGGGCTTCTCGGAGAGATCGTGGAGCTGTTCATCGATGAATCCTCCCGGCAGTTGGACGAGATCCGCGATGCCATTGCCCGGGATGACCATGAATCGCTGGAACGCGCTGCCCATTCCGTAAAGAGTTCCATAAGCAACTTCGCTGCCAAGGATGCATTCGACGCAGCTCAGAGACTTGAAACCATCGCCCACAGTGGTGACATGACCAACGCGCGCGAGGCATACGAGACCCTGAGATCGCATATCGAGCGGTTGAGACCGGCGCTCGCGGCATTGCTGGAGGACAGAGCGGCATGAGGATAGTGATTGCAGAGGATGACCCTGTCTCACGGCGGCTGCTGGAGACGACACTGACCAGATGGGGACACGATGTGATCGTGGCCAATGATGGTCTGCAGGCCTGGGATATCTTGCAGAGGGATGATGCTCCCAGGTTGGCCATTCTCGACTGGATGATGCCGGGGATGGACGGTCCGCAAGTCTGCCGACAAGTACGGAGCCAAGGACAGGAACGCTACATCTACATTCTGCTCCTTACCGCCAAGAGGCAACGTCAGGACATAGTCGAAGGCATGGAGGCAGGAGCTGACGACTACATCACGAAGCCCTTCGATTCGCAGGAACTGCGCGCTCGCTTGCGTGCGGCGGGACGCATACTTGACCTCCAGTCGAGGCTGCTCTCCACGCACGAATCCCTCCGGGATCAGGCCACCCACGATTCGCTCACGGGCTTGCCCAATCGGCTGCTCTTCGGTGACCGGTTGGCGGACCGATTGGAGATGGCGCGCCGCCACAATCGGATGCTGGCCGTGATGTTCCTCGATGTGGACCGCTTCAAATACATAAACGATACCTTTGGGCACAACACCGGTGATCTGCTGCTGAAGTGGGTAGCATCACGGCTCAGCAACCTCCTGCGCAAGGAGGATATGGTCGCTCGCATGGGTGGCGACGAGTTCACCATAATGCTGTCGGAGATCAACTCGCGGTGCGACGCGGATCAGTTCGCGCAACGGGTGCTCCAGTCATTCTCGAAGCCATTCGTCCTGGACGGCCAGGAGATCTTCGTCTCGGCAAGTGTCGGGGTCAGCATATTCCCGTCAGACGGGACGGACGCGGAGACGCTGGTCAAGAATGCCGACACAGCCATGTATCGCGCCAAAGAGAACGGAAGAGGCTGCCACCAGATCTTTGTGTCAACGCTGAACGAGAAGACCTCCAGGCGGCTCGAGTTGGAGAGCCATCTGCGACGCGCTCTCGACCGAGACGAGATGATAGTCCACTATCAACCCCGAGTAGACCTGAACACAGGGAGCGTACTCGGGACGGAGGCTTTGCTTCGCTGGCGCCGGCCCGATGTCGGCCTGCTTCCACCGGCGGAGTTCGTCCCCCTGGCGGAGGAGACAGGCCTCATCATCCCGATCGGCAGATGGGTGATCGATGCCGCCTGTGCGCAGAACAAGTCGTGGCAGGAGGCCGGCCTTCCGATGATGGACGTGGCCGTCAACATTTCTGCGCGGCAGTTTCGCCAGGAGAACCTTGTAGAGACCGTCAAGAAGGCGCTGGATGAGACCGGTCTGGATCCGAGGTATCTGACCCTGGAGCTTACGGAGAGTGCCCTCATGCACAATCCTGACATGGCGGCCGACGTCCTTGGGGAGTTAAAAGCGATCGGCGTACGGATCGCCATCGATGACTTTGGCACCGGATACTCCTCACTCAACTACCTGAAGCGCTTCCCAGCGGATATCGTGAAGATCGACGGCTCCTTCATCAGAGACATCACGACGGACCCTGATGATGCAGCCATCGCCGGAGCGGTGATCGCCATGGCTCACAGCCTGAAGCTCAGAGTGGTTGCCGAGGGAGTGGAGACACTCGAACAACTGGAGTTCCTGGGCTCACTGAACTGCGACGAGATACAGGGGTACTTCGTGAGCCACCCGGTGCCGGCGGAGGGAATCGAGTTCCTTCTGCAACAACGGCGTGTCTCGACCGATAGACTCGCAGCCTGACACGTGTCCGAAGTCAACGGCGATGACTGAGTCTCGGCGCATTCGGCAGTCCGAACTCTGCACCGTTGAGTAGGAGCATCCGTGTCGTTCTATGCCTTACCCGTATGCATGAAAAAGCAGTTACTTACGCGAGACTGGTGGCCCGGCGCTCGCTCTCAGAGAGCGCGGCCATCCGGAGGGGGACTATTCCGATGATCTATGCACCTGTGTTACCTGCATGTCGCTTTGTCGCTTTCTCGTTGCTGGGAGCCGGCCTGGTCGCGGCGCTGGTGCTCGGCGCAGCCACCGCGGGCTATTGTGCGGATGATCCCGTCCAGGACCTCACCGACATGAGCATCGAGGATCTGATGGACATCACCATCGTGACGGGCAAGAAGCCTGAGACCATCTCGCAGATGCCCGCCGCGGTCTTTGTCATCACCAAAGAAGACATCGAACGCTATGGCTATCGAACGCTTGCGCAGGCGCTCAGGCGGATATCGGGCTTCTACATAGAGACCGACCGCTACATCAGCATCATCGGCGCGCGCGGTTATCTTCCCAACGGCGATCTGAACAGAAGGGTGCTGGTATTGGTCGATGGGCATAAGGTGAACGACTCCCTCTACGGGCAAGCTCCGGTAGACCAGGATCTGCCCGTGGATCTGCGAGACATCGAGCGCATTGAGGTCGTCAAGGGGCCGGGCTCCGCTCTTTGGGGATCGGAGGCCCTTCTGTGCGTCATCAACTGCATCACCAAGTCCGCGAGCGACATCGGAGGTCTACAGGTATCGCAGGATCTCGGTTATCGGGCAGGACAGCATCTGGCCTACGGCGGCGAGTTCCACGGAGGTCTCGAGATAGCGGGCGCCGTGACTGAACTGAGCTCCGACGGGGAGAGGCGGATCTACTTCGCGGATTTTGATACCCCGGCGTACAACAACGGCATAGCCGAGGGTCTCGACGGTGAACACGTTGGGCGCGGTTACCTCACCATGTCCCGCGGCGGCCTCAAATTGACATACGGCCACGTCGCGCGACTCAAGGATGTCGCCACCGCTCACTGGAGTAGCGTGTTCAACACCCCCGGCATCGACGTGAAGGATGAACGACGTCACCTGGAGCTGAGCTACGAGAACCCTACGCCATATGGCAAGAACGGCAAGCTGTTCTGCCGTGTCTACGAGGATAAGTACAACGCGGTTTGCCACTGGAACACCATAGACCCGGACATAAGCCCTGATCTGCTCTACACGGAAGGAATAGATTGGGGAAGATCCTGGGGGGCCGAGGCGCGATATTCGATGAGTCTCTCGCCGCGCGTGTCGGCGATTGTGGGAATTGAGCACCTGGAGGCCGAGACTCAGAGGATCACCTATCGCATAGATCCGTATCTGCTCAAGCTGGACTGGCATGGGTGGTACAACCTGGACTCATACTACGCGCAGGTCGATTGGGATGCGACCGACTCACTGCGTCTTGTTGCCGGCACCAGACTGGACGATCATTCCATATTCGGAGCAAACTGGAGTCCACGCATGGGAATGATCTGGACGGTAACGCCCAAGACCACTGCGAAGCTACTGTACGGCAGGGCTTTCCGTTCGCCCAGTATGGCCGAGATCGCAACACCTGACAATCCCTACGGTCTGTATCCTGAGAAGATCAAGACTACGGAGCTTGTCCTGGATCACCAGGTAGGCGATAGCGGACGGCTTGTCACCAGCGTGTTCGCGTACGACATGTACGACCTGATCTATAAGCGCCAGAATCGGAACCGCATCAACTGCCGGGGCATAGAGACTCAGTATGACTATCGGCTTCGCAACGGCGGCTCAGGCTACTTCGGCCTCTCGATCCTCAATGCTGAGAGCATCAATCCGAGTCCGAATCGCCCGCTGACCAGCTCACCTCACTACGTGGCTACCTTCGGTCTGAGTATGCCGGTATTTCGAAACAAAGCATTCCTGGCGACGGACTTTCAGTACGTAGGAGCGCGTCGAACGAACTTGAGGGATGAGGCCGATGCCTATCTGTTAGGGAACCTGACGCTGACCTCACGTTCGCTCATCGAAGGCTACGACGTCACTTTCAGCGTCTGGAACATGTTCGACAAGGAGTACTTTGCGAACGGCCAGCCGCAGAATGTGCAGGATCTTATTCCGCAGGGCGGCAGAGCATTCCAGTGTTCGATCTCCCGCAGGCTGTAGCAAGCCTCGGCGCGACCAGATCGGGTGGGGCGCCGTGCCCTGCACTGATACGAAGGAATGGGCAGGGAGAGCGATCTCCCTGCCCATCATCGTTTCACCCCGCGATCGGGGGGCTGCTAGTTCGAGCTGACCTGCTGGAAGCGGACTCCATCAGCGATGACAACCTTGCCGGTCGAGCCGGTCCCGTTGCCCAGCCTGATGTAGCCGCTGGTGCCTGCAGCGAAGTTCTTGTTCGTCAGCAGGATTCTCCATGCGCCACCGTTCGTCGTCTGGTTGACGTTGACGGTCTGAGATCCGCCGTTCCACTGGCAGAAGTACGGCGAGTTGGTCGCCCTGTTGCTGCCGGCGGCCCACCACGCGTAGAGGTCGTATCCTCCCGCGTACTGGATGGTAGGCGTCCAGGTCGCCGTCCTGTTGGTGGTCGCGGCAGTACTCGTCCATATGTAGTCGGCTCCGTACTTGTCCGTGCCTGAACTGGACGTGTACCATGTGCCGCTGCAGGTGGCTGCCGGGTTATCGATGATGATGTTCGCAAACGCCGGGGTAGTGGCGCTTGCGGGAGAGCTCTTGGCCGACTCGTTTTCCGCCTCGTCGTACGCCGTTACCTTGTACGTGTACGTCGTGTTCGGGCTAAGGCCGGTGCTCTGGAACGATGTGGTCTCGCTTGTGCCGATCTCGACATCGTTGCGGAAGATCCGATAGCCGGCAACTCCGACGTCGTCCGTCGAAGCAGTCCACGTCAGATTGATCCGACTCGGCGACACGGCTGTTGCCGAGAGGTTGGTCGGAACACTCGGCGCGGTCACGTCGGCTGTTGAGAGCAGGAACCTGACAGCGTCGGCCAAGACGTTGAGCGATACCTCGCCTGTGCCGTTGCCGAGCTTCACGCTTCCAGCATAGCCGGACAGGAACGGTTTCCTGCTGACCAGCAGGTTCCACATTCCGCCGCCGGTCTTCTGGTTCACTGCGACGGTCTGCGAACCGCCGTTCCAGTAGATGGTGTACGGAGCCGCCGATGATCGGTTCGCCCCCTGCGGATACCAGCAATACACGTCGTAATTGCCGGCGCTATCGATCTTCGGCGTCCATGTGGCCGTAGCCGTCTCAGTCGGCTGGGTCGAGATGAACCGGTAGTCGGCGCCGTACTTGTCCACAGACGAGGTGCCGGTGATCCAGTTTCCTACAAACGCAGCGCCCGTATTGTCGACGATGACATCCGTGTTTGCGGGCGTAGTAGCAGACGCGGGAGCGCTCTGCGCGGACTCATTCTCCGCCGCATCGCAGGCGGTAACCCGATAGGTGTACAGCGTGTTCGAATCGCATGTAACGTCCGAATGGCTCGTCCCGATCACGCTGGTCAGGTATCCGCCGTCCCGATAGATCTTGTAGTGGGTCACTCCCACGTTGTCCGTGGAGGCACTCCACGAGAGATCGATCCGAGACGTCGATACCGCGGTAGCCGAGAGGTTCGTCGGCACAGTCGGAGGAGTCGAGTCCGGGGTAGTCACCTGATCGGGGTCACTCTGCGCCGACTCGTTGTCGGCGGCGTCGTATGCCGTCACCCGGTAGGTGTAGGTCGTCATCGACGTGCACGTGTAGTCCGAGTAGGAGTTCGTCAGACTCGTGCCGATGGGCGAGCCATTGCGGTAGATCCTATAGCCCGTGACCCCGACATTGTCGGTCGAGGCGGTCCAGGTCAGATCCACCTGAGTGCCGGAGATCGCCACAGCATCGAGGTTGGTCGGAACCGTCGGCGGCTCGGTGTCGCCGGCCTGCGGGCAGACGAACTTGACGGCATCGGCCATGACGTTGACCGATGATTCACCCGTACCATTCCCGAGCTTCACGTAGCCCGTGGTGCCGACTGCGAACGGCTTGCCGGTAGCGATCAGGTTCCACTGGCCGCCGTTCGCTTTCTGGTTCACGGTATAGGTCTGCGATCCGCCGTTCCAGTAGACTGTGTAAGGCGCCGCAGCAGAGCGGTTGCTCCCTGCAGGATACCAGACGTAGACGTCATAGTTTCCGGCCGTGATGATATTCGGGGTCCATCTGGCCGACTTTGTCTCGGAGGCCGCAGTAGACGCGTAGTAGTAGTTGCTGCCGTACTTGTCGGTGGCCGACGTGCCCGTGCTCCAACTACCGGTCAGCGTAGCGTTCGGGTTGTCGATGACGATATCGGCAACGGTGTCGCTATTCCCGGTAGTGAAGGTGTAGTCACTGGACGTAGTGAGGTTCCTTGCAGGATCCCAGCTCTTCACCCTGTAGTGATAGAGCGTGTTCGGCATCAGGTTGACTAGCTGAACCGTATGGGCAGTCACGAGCGCCATGTCCTCCGTCGTGCTGCTCCCGTAGGATGTGGTCGGTCCGTACTCAACCAGGCTTGTTGCACCCTCGTTCGTGTCCCAGAGGATCTGGGCGTTCGTCGCCTGGACGTTCGCCGTCCGGACGTTCGATATTACCGGCGGAGTCACATCCGGCGACAGTGTGAAGTCGCGGGTGGTGACCTGACCGGCACTGATAGTCACCTGGGCTTGGGTGCCGACATAACCCGGTGCGCTGACGCTGACGGTGTAGGTGCCGGTGCTCAGGTCAACGAAGCCGTAGAAACCGGTGCCCGTATTCTTCGTCGACTTGCTCTGAATGGTGACCGTAGCCGGGTAGATCGGCTGACCGGCCGCATTCCTGATCTTGCCCTTTAGCATGCCGAGGGTCGGCGAATTGATCCACGGCATGTTAGGGGTCGATACGCTAGACTGGAACGGACCTGCTACCAGCGCCGCCTGGAGCGCAGACTTGTTCGGGATCGAGTTGTACGCATACAGGCCCGTCCCCGAGAAACCGGTGCTCCGAGTCATGCCTATCTGAGGCAGCACGTTGCCGTTGATGTCGTTGGAGGCATCGACCAGCGGATACACGTGGCGTCCGTGCTGTCTGTTCAGGTAGTCGTTCAGCCAGTTCTGATAGGTGGTGTTGTTGCCGGTATACGACATCGGATGAACGAAGTCGATCCAGTGATTCTGCATCCACTTGTTCCAGTCCTGGAGGTAGCTGGAGTTGCCCGTGCTCCAGGAATTCCAGACATCCGCGCTAAGCTTCACCCACGGCTTCTCCGCCTTGATCTCGAGATAGAGTCGTTTGACCAGATTGCTGATCTGATCACGGCGCCAGTTCTGCCATGTGGAGTCGGTGGAGGAGGGATTGCCGGTACGGCCGTACTCGGCGTTGAACCTGGCGACGGATACCGGATTGTAGCCCCAGTTGGTCGCCGGGTAGCGAATATAGTCGAGGTTGAGACCATCAACGTCATAGTTGCGGACGATGTCCATGAATACGTTGATCAGGTACTCCTCTACGTCCGGGTGTCCGGGATCAAGATTGGAGACCCCGCCGTAGTTCCACTGCCCGGTATCGCTGTACATGAGCCAGTCCTCGTTGGGATCGGTGTTGCCCGGGCCGTGAGTCCACCAGAGATGATCGGGAATACCCATTCCGGGACCATCGGCGGTCGTCCAGATCCGGAACGTTACGACCCATGGATGAACTTCGATACCGAGAGCGTGCGCTTTCGTGATCACATCGGCGAGTGAGTCGAAGCCGGCAGGGTTCGGGGTGACTCCGGTGCCGGGGGGCTCGTAAGCAGAGTTGTAGTACGCGTCAGCCCTGAGGCGTACCTCCGGCATGACGCAGTTGAGGTTGCAGGAGTACGCGTAGTTGACCATATTCGTGGTCGCCGTGGCGCTCTCGAAGCCGCTCGACCATGCCGTGATCTGCATGGACCGGAACTCCTGAGCGTGGGCCGCGGACGCAACTGCGAGAAGTAGTAACATTGTGATGCAGATTACTGATCTTACCTTAGGCATCTGAACTGCTTGCCTCCTCCTTGGTGGCCATCATTGGGCGCAGACCGGCTTGAGCCGCGACTGCGCCTGCTCCGCCTCGTGCGGAAACTACGTGAGTCCAGGAACTACTACAGGCAAGTCTACTCCACGTTTCGTAAGGCATCACCTCCCACGTGCAATATAGAGGCATTTCAGGAGCTTGTCAACAGCTTGTTTGTCAAGAGCTTGCAGGGATAGATGCCTGCTCGCGGGGATCGGCTGGAGGTTCGCTTGGAGAGGCAAACAAAAACGGCCTACCCCAAGGGGTAGGCCGTCCGCATTACATGGTAGCGCCAGGGGGAGTTGAACCCCCGCCGCGGCCTTGAAAGAGCCGTGTCCTAACCGTTAGACCATGGCGCCGCATTCAAAAGAATGTCGCACGCTGACTGCGCACGACGGATGTATTCTACCAGAATCGGAGCGGTTTTGCAATACCCATTTCGGGTGGAACCGCTTCTTGCGATTTCTCGTCATTCTACCCAGCAGATTATCAGGCGGACTGCCGATAATGCTCTTGGGAATGCCCGGAATTCTACCGGCTGGAATTCTTGCTAATATTGACAAATCTGTGGCATAAATGTCCTTGACGTGTCACATTTCGTGTGCTAACATTCCCGCGTGTCGGCGGTCCGATCCCGTATGGGCAGTGACCGGAGCAGGAATCAGTAGTACCTGCTCGTGAAGGGGCCGAGATGCACTCACAGCCGGCACAACTCGATGGTGAGGTTCACTGAAAGGGTACCTATGGAGCTGCAAAGGTATGACGGAAACCCTCTGCTCTGTCCCACCGACAACTGGTGGGAGAACAAAGCGGTGTTCAACTGCGCCGCTGCTCTTCTCGACGGGAAAGTACACCTACTTTACCGTGCTATCGGCGATGATGGCATATCGAGATTCGGCTATGCGACCAGTGCCAACGGCCTGGACATCTCAGAGCGCCATGCCCTGCCTATATACGAGTCCCTAGGCGACGAGTTGGAAAGGCTCGGAGTCGAGGATCCTCGCGTCACCGAGATCGAGGGGACCTACTACATAACGTACACCGGCGCATCGGTGTACCCGTGCTGTGAGGCTCAGCCGGGCATGGCCATCACGAACATCCCGTGGCGGTGCCGCGTGGGCCTGCTCTCTACGACTGATTTCATCACTTTCAAGAAACACGGCTGCATCCTGCCGGACATGGACAACAAGGACGTCGTTCTGTTCCCGGAGAAGATCAACGGCCGATACGTTATGCTCCATCGGACCTTCCCGGATATCTGGATCGCATACTCCGATGACCTGATCCACTGGACGGACCACAAGATCATCATGCGCGTCCAGCAGGGAGGTTGGGACTGCAACCGGATCGGCGCCGGCGCGCCGCCGATCAAGACCGAGTACGGATGGTTGAACTTCTACCACGGTGTAGATAACGACCGGTACTATCGGCTCGGAGTCCTGATGCTCGATCTCGACGATCCATCAAAGGTCATCGGTCGCTCTGTCGAGCCGATCCTCTCACCCGAGGAGAACTGGGAGCTCCACGGCCTGGTGCCGAACGTCGTCTTCACCTGCGGCGCTGTTGAGAAGGACGATCAGTACTTCGTCTACTACGGCGGCGCGGACAAGGTGATCGCCGTCGCCACCATGGACAAGAAGGACCTCCCCAAGATCAAGCTGGAGCAGATCCAGTAGACCGGAGTGCGGGGGTGTGAGAGTATGGGTTCTCAGACTCTCACACTCCCAGACTCCCACTCCCGATACTCTCTTACAGTCCCTGTGCGAACTCCGCGCCGAACTCCCGGCATTTCGCCACGTCATCCTCAGTCGGTACGAAACAGAACTTCAGCCCTGATTCGACTACCTTGAGCCGCAGTGAGCGCATCCGCTCCTCGATCATGCCGACTGCCTCGCCGCTCCATCCGAACGAGCCGAACGATGCGCCGACTTTGCCCTTCCTGTTGACCAGTGCGAACAGACCGAGCAGATTCCAGATGGGTTCCAGCGCGTCACCATTGATGGTGCACGAGCCTACTATGATCCCCTTGGATGCCTCGATCGCGTTCCGGACCTCTGCCGGGTCGGCCGTGCCTGCGTCGAAGATCGACACCTGTGCGTACTTCGAGGCGCCCTCTGCGATGGCTTCCGCCATTCGACGCGTGTTCCCGTATGCCGATGCGTAGAGGATCGTCACCCGCCGCTCGGGCGTCCTCTGGGCGTCCGACCACTGCTCGTACAGATCGATGATCTCGCGCGCATCACGACGGATGATCGGTCCGTGGCTTGGGCAGATCATCTCGATGTCGAGGCCCTTGACTTTCTGCACTCCGTCGTAGATCTTGTCCGCGAAGGGACGCATTATCGACTCGTAGTAGTACTTCCGCTCGCGCTCGTAGATATCCCGATCCACCAGGTCGTCGTACATGCGCTCGTCGCAGAAGTGCGCCGCGAATCCGTCGCAGGGGAAGAGGATCTTCTCCTCCGGCACGTAGGTGAACATCGTGTCCGGCCAATGCCAGAACGGCACGGTCATGAACCTGAGCGTCCGCTTGCCGAGACTGATCTCCTCTCCGTCCTCCACGGTCCGGGAGTTGAAGTCGCGGTTGAGCATCTCCCTCAGCCACTTCGCGCCGACTTTCGTGCTGACCACCTGCGCGTTCGGGCAGAGGTCGATCAGCGCGCTGAGAGCACCCGTGTGATCCGGCTCGGTGTGGTGTACGATGATGTAGTCGATCTTCGCCGGATCGACGTCCGCTCTGACCTTGCACAGGAAGAGGTCCTGGAGCTTGCGGAAGTTGGCGTCGAGGATTGCGATCTTCTCGTCGCAGATCAGATACGAATTATAGGTCGTCCCGTACTCCGTGCGCATGATGACGTCGAACGTCCGCAGCACCGGGTTCAGCGTTCCGACCCAGTAGACGTCGTCTCTAATCTTCAAGTTCGGAGAACATATCCTTTCCTACCCCGCACTCGGGGCAGACCCAGTCCTCCGGGACGTCTTCCCAGGCGGTCCCGGCAGGAACACCGTTGTCCGGATCACCGACCGCCGGGTCGTAGATCCACTGGCACACATCACAGATGTATCGCTTCATAATCAACCCTCCTGACGAATGTATACCCACTTTACGGCTGAGTTATTCTACGTGGCCGCGACTTTTCAGTCAATACTTGCGCGAGTTTAGAATACCGCGCGGCAAGGTTATCCAGGAACCGTCCAGCAGCGAGGAGGAATATCATGAAGCCGGCGTCGGATTTCATCAGCACGAAATGCATCCATGCAGGAGAGGAGCCCGATCCGTGCACCCGGGCTGTCGTCCCGCCCATATACCAGACCACCATCTTCGATTTCCCCGATACCGAGGCGATCGAGCGGTACATGGAGGGTGAGTCGCACGCCTATATCTACAGTCGATACGGCAATCCGACTCTCACGGTGCTCGAAGAGAAGATGGCGGCGCTTGAGGGAGCGGAGGCCGGGCTCTCCGTCGCGTCGGGGAACGCAGCGACCACCGTTGCAATCCTGCTCCACTGCGGATCGGGTGACCACATCGTCTGCACCCAGGATGTCTACGGCGGCACATACGCCATCCTGACCGATCTGGCCGCTCGCATGGGCATCGAGACGACCTTCGTGGACAGCACGGACCTCTCCCAAGTCGAGTCGGCGTTCCGGGACAATACGAGGCTGGTCTTCATCGAGACTCCGACGAACCCGACGATCCGCGTGTCGGATATCAGCGCCATTGCAGACCTAGCGCATTCGAGACACGCTCGCCTCGCGGTCGATAACACGTTCGCTACTCCCTTCAACCAGAATCCCATCGCGCTCGGAGCGGACATCGTGACCCATAGTCTGACCAAGTTTCTGAACGGACACAGCGATGTCACCGGGGGAGTGATCCTCGGACGCAGGGAGGACATCGCCCGTTGCGTGGAACTGATGAAGATGACCGGCACGTCGCTCAATCCCGTCGATGCGTGGCTGGTCATCCGCGGACTGAAGACGCTCGCCGTCAGGATGGAGCGGCACAACAGCAACGCCATGGCCGTCGCCGAGTTCCTGAAGACCCATGGCGCGGTAGAACGAGTCGTCTACCCCGGACTGCCGGATCACCCCCAGCATGAGTTGGCCCGCCGTCAGATGTCGGGGTACGGCGGGATGGTGAGCTTCGTCGTCAAGGGCGGATACGATGCGGCCAGAAGAGTGATCGACGGCGTCCGACTGGCGATGAAGGCCGTCAGCCTCGGATCGGTGGAGACGTTGATCACCCAGCCGGCGTCCACATCCCATCGGTGCATCCCCAAGCCGGAGCGCGAGCGGGTGGGGATCGTTGATGGGCTGATCAGACTCTCGGTGGGGCTCGAGGACCAGCGCGACATCATCGCCGATCTCGACCGGGCGTTGACCGGGGCAGGGCGGTAGAGGATGCGCGCCCCGCCAGTCCTGAGTAGCGAAGCGTATCGAAGGACGGCCGGGGCTAGCCGGGGGTCTGGTGGAGCAAGGCCGCCTTTCTCCCTTCCTACTTCTCCCCTTCCGGCATCTTCTCCCGGAGGGCCTCTATGAACTCCGGGTTTGGCTCCGCACCGAGTTCCTCGGCGAGACGAACTTCCTTCCATGCCTCCGCGTACTCGCCGATGAAATAGAGCTCGACCGCGAGGTTGTTGTGCGCCTGCGGTGAATCGGGATCGATCCGTATCGCCTCACGGTTGTGCTTGATCGCCTCCTCGTGTCTGCCCTGATCGTCGAGAGCGAGGGCCATGTTCGCGTGGAGCGTATGGTTGTCCCTGGTAACTGCGATGCCATGCCCGAAGAGCGTGATGCTGTCCTTCCAGTACCCCGTCTGTCGCCACGCGCCGAACGCCAGCACACCGACGACGATGCACGCAACGATGGGCAGAGCGGCGGCGCGAAGGCGGGACCTTCCCGTAGCCTTCTCGCCCACACTCCCATACTCCCATACTCCCACTCTCGCATAGGCCGCCGCGATGAACAACCCGATGAGCGGGACGTAGGTATACCGGTCCGCCATCGCCTGCCTGCCGACCTGCACGAGACCGATGACCGGGATCAGCGTAATCATGTACCAGAACCACCCGACGAACAGATACGGCCTCGACTTCGCGGCCCGAACAACCAGCGCGGTGATGATCACGAGGAGAGCCGCCGAGCCTATGATCTGCCAGACAGGGATCGAGTTGCCGGGGTGGGGGTAGAAAACGGAAAGATTGATCGGCAGCAGCGTCTTGCCGATATATCTGACGTAGGATACCAGGGCGTTCGCCGCACGAAGCGGGAACGGGAAGACTCCCATCGCTTCCGTTGCCCCACTGGCCTGCTGCGCCTGGTATGTGATGAGGCACGATGCCATCGAGAGCCCGAAGAGAGGCATCTTCTCCCAGACCAGGTCCATCAGCGACGAACCTCTCCCATGCTTATCGTCGAGTAGTCGCAGGCGCCTCAAGGGCCAGAAGTCCATCAGCAGAAGAACCAACGGCAGCGTCACGAGCATCGGCTTGGCCATCAGGCCGAGGGCGAAGACGACCCAGACCACCAACTGCCGGCCGAAGGTCGCTCGCTCAGTATATTGGACATAGGCCCGCATCGTCAGTATCCAGAAGAGCGTGCTCAGGACGTCCTTCCGTTCGGAGATCCACGCGACCGACTCCACGTGGAGCGGATGGACGGCGAAGAGAGCCGCGACGAATGCGCTCCGCCACATGTTCTTCGTCATCCGCCTCAGCACCAGAAAGAGCAGGACGACGTTGGCGACGTGCAGGAGCAGGTTGGTAAGATGGAATCCCCCGGCGTGGAACTCGAAGAGTTCAACGTCGGCCAGGTATGATATCCAGGTGAGCGGATGCCAGTTGGCATTGTACGTTGTTAGGAATGCCCAGGTGATGGTGGGGACGCTGATGCCGTACTGGAGGACGTGCGTCATCATCGTGATGTACACGTCGTCATCGAATCTGACGAAATCGTACCGAGTAACCTGCCGGAAGACGGCCAGAGTTAGGACCCCGAGCAGCAGGCAGATGAGAATCGGCTCACGCTTGCGAAGTATGTCGGCCATGGTCGGTCAGCTCCTCCGTGGCGATGCAATGGAATCGGATGCACCGCCAGTCTAAGCCTCGCGCCCGAGTCTGTCAACTCCAGGTCTCCCGGCGCTCTCCGTCTGAGCCGAAATGGAAACCCATGGACCGAGTCCGTACACGTATGAGCTGAGTTTGTGAAGCCCCAATCACGAATCATGGCGCGCCTGAATCGTCAGGGAGGCGGCCCGGCGACTTGCCGAGTTTGCCTCACCGAGGCGCGTTATGCTAACATTCCTACCAGCGGAGGTATCTTGCCATATGAGTCTGCAGGGAAAGGTAGCAGTCATCACCGGCGCGGGGAGGGGAATCGGCAGAGCGGTCGCGCTCCGGTTCGCGTCGGAGGGGGCGAACGTCGTCCTCGCCGCGAGGAGCGCCGATGAAATCGAGCGAGTCGCCGAGGAAATCGCGGAACTCTCCGGATCGGCGATCGCGGTTCCCACGGACGTCGTGTCGGAATCCGACGTGAAGCGCCTCATCGACACCGCCGAGTCGAGGTTCGGCGAGGTCGATATCCTTGTGAACAACGCGGGGGTGATGGTCCTCAGGCCGCTCGCGGAGATGTCCGTCGAGGAGTGGGAACGCGTCATGGACACGAACGTGCTCGGCGTATTCCTGTGCTCCCGCGCCGTTCTGCCATCCATGATGCGCAGGAAGACCGGACGGATCATCAACATCGGCTCGATGGCGGGCAGACGTGGATATGCCGACCAGGGAGCGTATTCGGCGTCCAAGCACGCGTTGTATGGGCTGAGCAAGGTGCTTGCGATAGAGGGCCAGCCATACGGGATACGCGTCAACGTCGTCTCGCCCGGCGGCGTTCATACGGAATTATCGCGCGAGCTTCTCTCAACGCGCAGCCCGTCCGAGGCGTCGGAATGGATGACCGCCGAGGAGGTCGCCGATGCCGTCGCGTTCGTTGCCATGCAGGACGGCCCTGCCATGACCGACGAACTGGTGCTGAGAAGGTATGCCAGCGAGCCGTGGAGGTAGCCTCCGCGGTGCGTTTCGATGTGTCCGTGTGTGGCGATAAGCAGTAATGTAGTGCCCATAACCCCATCCGGAGGTGCTTGATCATGAGGACCGGTAGACGGTTCGTTTGTCTGTTGTGCATCCTGTTCCTGCTTGCGCTTGTTTCGCCCGCCTCGGCGACCGAGTTCAAGAGCGGCGACCGCATCGCGATACCGGAAGGTACCACGATCGCTGATGAGCTCTACGCGTTCGGTCAGTCGTTCGTCCTGAACGGAAGGGTCACCAACGACACGACCGTGTTCGCCAGCGAGGTGCGAGTGGCTGAGAGCGGGTCGATCGGCGGGAGCGCGAATCTCGCCGGGCAGACCGTGAACGTCGCCGGTCGGGTCACGAACAACCTTCGGGCAGCCGGGAACACCGTCACGGTAGCCGCTCCGGTCGGTGCAAACGCCGCGTTGGCCGGATCGTTCGTCACGATTGCCGGCGCGGGCTCGGTGGGGCGGGACCTGTTTGCCGCGGGAAGCGATGTGGATATCCAGGGCAGAGTGGGGCGCAACCTCAAGATCGCGGCGGAGAAAGCGACCGTGAACGCTACGGTCGGAGGGGACGTTCGGATCGACGCGAACCAGGTAGTCATCGGGCCGGAGGCGGTCATACGTGGTGACCTGATCTATACGAGCCCCGCGCGGGCGACGATCGATCCTGCGGCTCAGATCACCGGGCGCACGGTCCATCGCGCGCGAGCAGAGAAGGAAGACGGGTTCGGCGCGCTTCGATGGTTCCTCTGGGCGGCCGGATTCCTCGCGCTGCTCCTCGTCGGCATGATACTCCTGGCGGTGGCGCCCAACACGATGCTCGGGGCCGCCAACACGGCGTTCCGAAGCCCGTGGATATCTCTGCTCATCGGCTTCGTGTTCCTCGTGGTCTTCCCGGTACTGATCGGAATTCTGATGTTCACGCTGATCGGCGTACCACTCGCGCTGATCCTCCTGGCCATGTACCTCATCCTCCTGTACGTCAGCCGGATAGTCACCGCGCTCGCGATCGGGAACTGGCTCTTCGGCAGATTGGGTCGGACGGAAGTATCCCGATATGCCGCCTTCTTCGTCGGCCTGCTGATCTTCTGGATACTGACGGCGATTCCGAAAATCGGCCCGCTGATCAGCCTTATCGGACTCTTGCTCGGACTCGGCGCGCTCCTGTGGGAGCGGTACAATTTCATCAGGCAGATGAGAACAGAAGGAAGGCTCTAGCGTAATAGATATTGAGTGATCGGGAACGCCGTTCCTCTTGCTCATTACGCACGGAGAGGTTTGTGTGCATGATACCGGGGGACATCAAGGAACGACTCGAACGGGCACGGAAGGTCTGCGTGTTCACGGGCGCCGGAGTGAGCGCCGAGAGTGGAATACCGACGTTCAGAGGCACGGACGGACTGTGGGAGAACCATCCGGTGGAGGATCTGGTCACGCCGCAGGGATTCCGGCGCGATCCGGCGCTTGTCTGGCGGTGGCATCTTTGGCTCCATGACCTGTCGGTATCCGTCGAGCCGAACGCGGCTCACAGCGTGATCGCCGAGATGGATTCCTACTACCCGGAGTTCCTGACGGTAACGCAGAACATCGACAACCTTCACGAGCGCGCAGGCACCGATCGGATGGTGAAGCTCCACGGGGACATCACTCAGATGATCTGTCTCGGATGCGGGCGCGTCCATCCCATGCCGAGCGTCGTCGATCGCGACTCGATTATGGCCGACACGCTACCGAAGTGCCCGGAATGCGGAGCCGCGTGCCGTCCGAACGTCGTATGGTTCGGCGAGCTCCTGCCGGTGGAGCCGCTTCTGGCCGGGCGGGAGTTCGCGGCGGACTGCGATGTCCTCCTGATCGTGGGGACGTCAGGCGTAGTGAGCGGCGGGTACGGTTTTGCCGAACTCGGCCGGGCTGCGGGCGCATTGGTGATCGAAGTGAACCCCGAGAGGAGCGCGCTGAGTCATCTGGCGCACATCCGCATCAGGCGACCGGCAGCCGAGTCATTGCCCGAGCTGTTCGAGGGCATACTGGACCGGGGTGTTGCCAAACGCCTCCGTTGATGATAGAATATTGCGCATCCGGCGTAGACCGGAGGGGAAGCACGGATTGAAGGCTGCGGATGGACACGTCCTCCGCAGCCTCAAATACAATGGTATGAGGGATCGTGGAGACTATGGATTTTCGTGGAGCATGGACGGCAATCGTCACGCCGATGACATCTCAGGGAGAAGTCGATTGGGAAGGTCTGGAGAAGAACCTTGAGTTCCAGGCCCGGCAAGGTATTACCGGCCTCGTTCCGACCGGGACGACCGGCGAGTCACCGACGCTCTCCTGGGAAGAGCACAACAGTATCATCGAGCGCACACTCAGGCAGTGCCGAGGAACGTGCAACGTGATCGCCGGGACCGGAAGCAACTCCACGCAGGAGGCGATCGAGAGCACCGAGCATGCGGTGGAGGCGGGCGCCAAGGCGGCCCTCCTCGTCGATTGCTACTACAACGGCCCATCGTCCCTCGAGCTCAGGACCGAGTACTACGGAGTCCTCGCCGAGACCTTCCCTGACACAGCCTTCGTGCCCTACGTCATTCCCGGGCGCTCAGGCACCGAGTTGCTCGTGGAAGACCTGGCGATCCTTGCAGCCCAGTTCCCGAACATCCATGCCGTGAAGGAAGCGACGGGCAACCTCGACAGGATGGCTCGCACGCGGCAGCTTGTCGGGCCCGACTTCTATATCATGTCGGGCGACGACGATATCACTTTCAAGATGATGACCGATCCGGCGATCAAGGCCGCGGGAGTCATCTCCGTTGTCTCCAACGTTGCTCCTGCGGCGGTCGAGAAGATGTGCCGAAGCATCCTCGCCGGTGACATCGCAACCGCCGAGAAGATGCGAGACGCGCTTGCGCCTTTGTTCGGCATCGTGACCGTCAAGGTCGAGAACGAGCGCCGGCTTCCGGATGGCTCTACGGTTCGCGTTCAGGACAGGTTCAGAAACCCGCTGGGCATTAAGGTTCTCATGAGCGCCCTCGGAATGCCGTCGGGTCCCGGCCGCCGGCCGATAGGGAAGATGACGCAGGCCGGAGTGGAGGTCCTCCGCAAGGCCGCATCCGAGGTCTGGGCCACGAATCCTGAGATCCTCGCGCCGATCGGCGATTTCTACGGCGTTGATGTCGAGGCGCGCATCAAGTCCGACGACGTCTGGTCAGGGATCGCGTCTCCCTAGAAGCCGGGGGCATGGAGTGGAGCTCCGCTACAAAGAAGACTGGCCGCAAGCCCGAGAACGCATACTGGCGTGGTGGCAGGGCGAGATCATCGACCGTGTCGCCATTCGTGTGACGGCGCCGAAGGGACCACGAAGGCATGTCCAGCCTCCCTCGGATACCGTTCGCCGATGGACCGATGTCGACTACCTCGTGGAGAACTACGAGGCGCATTTCGAGGCGACGTACTTCGGCGGGGAGAGCATTCCCTGCGCCACGGTGAACCTCGGGCCCTCCGTCATCGGGGCATACCTCGGCGCGCCGCTTCACCACGACGAACGGACCGCGTGGCAGACTCCCATAGTCCATGCTCCATCGGACTGGGATGCCGTCCACTTCGATCCCGAGAACCAGTGGTGGCAGCACACCAGGCGGATCACGGAGGCGTTCGTCAATGCCGGGGAGGGCAAGTTCTTCGTCACCATCACGGACCTCGGCGACGCGACCGACGTGATGTCATACCTCCGCACACCGGAGGAACTCTGCATCGACCTACTCGAGATCCCGGAAACCATCTATACGGTCCGCGATCGCATTACCGACATCTGGTTCCGGCTCTACGAGGAGCTCTTCGCCATCATCCGGACGAAGCTCACCGGATCGGCGTCATGGCTCCAGGTTTGGTCGCCCGGCAGAAGCTACACGCTCCAGAGCGACTTCTCCTGCATGATATCGCCCTCGATGTACCGCGATTACGTACTGCCTGAGGTCGAGAGGATGGCGAAGTGGCTCGACCACTCGATCTACCATCTCGACGGCCCGGGAGCGATCCAGCACCTCGACATGCTGCTGGAGATCCCGGAACTGCACGGCATTCAGTGGGTCCCGGGAGCAGGCGCTCCGCCCGCAAAGGAGTGGCCTGAGTTGCTGAAGCGCATCCAGTCCGCCGGCAAGCTGCTCAACATACATGCGCCCGCATCCGATGTCGAAGAGCTGCTCGGCATGCTCTCGCCGAAAGGATTGCTGATCGACACGCACTGCGGCTCCCCCGATGAGGCGCGACATCTTCTGAAGCAGGCTGAGACCTGGACCGCCCGCTCCCTCAGAGGGTGCTGAGGTCGCGTTCCGCGCATTTTCTCCTCTCGCGTATTGGCATTCACCTGCGGAAATATGCTAAAGTATGCGCAGACCCTTTGACGGCGCTAACTGGGAGGCCCGATCCGGATGCCCGCGAATCTGACCCCACAGTACAAGGCAGCGGAAGACCGCTATCGCCAGGCTGAGACAACCGAAGAGAAGCTCGCTGCGCTCGACGAGATGATGGCTCTCATCCCGAAGCACAAGGGCACGGAGCACATGCGCGCTGATATCAAGCGCAGGATCTCCAAGCTCAAGCAGCAGGATGAGAAGAAGGGCGGCGGCAAACGAGGCCAGGAGTACAACGTCGAGAAGGAAGGCGGAGGGCAGGTTGCCCTCGTGGGCCCTCCGAACTCCGGCAAGTCGAAGCTGTTGTCGCGCATCACCAAGGCTCAACCGGAGATCGGCGACTATCCTTTCACGACGCAGAAGCCGCTCCCCGGCATGATGCCGTATGAGGACATCAAGTTCCAGATCGTCGATATGCCTCCGATCACCGAGGAGTTCACCGAGCCGTGGATGGCGGCCATCGCCCGGAACGCTGACGCCGTGCTGCTGGTCGTGGACATGTCCGACGGAGACGTGCTCGATCAGATCGAGACCACGCTCGCCGTGCTGGAGAAGTACCGCGTGCGGCTCTACGGGAGGAACTGCCCGGAGCCGAAGGACGAGTTCGGGCTGTTCACCTGCAGGAAGACGATCCTGGTGGCGAACAAGATGGACCTGCCGCAGAGCGCGGACAACCTGGAAGTCGTGAGCGAGTTCTTCGGCGACCGTTTCCCGATACTACCCGTTTCGTCCGAGACCGGCGATGGACTGGAGCAGCTCAAGCAGGAAGTCTTCGAGATGCTCGACGTCGTCCGTGTCTACACGAAGATCCCGGGCAAGCCGGCGGACATGGATGCCCCGTATGTAGTCCCGCGCGGTACGACGGTCATTGAACTGGCGACGCTGGTACACAAGGACATCGCGCAGAACCTCCGCTTTGCCAGGATATGGGGGCAGGGTAAGTTCGAGGGCCAGATGGTCAGCCGGGACCACATCCTCGACGACAAGGATGTCATAGAATTTCACGCCTAACCATATGAGTGAGCTTACTACCATAGACTCCGGCGGCATCATGCTCAGCTACAAGTGCAACTGCCGCTGTGCCCACTGTCTCTACTCGTGCGGACCCGAGTGGCAGGGTTCGATAGAGGTCTCGGATGTCGCCAGGATCTTTGAAGGGCTCCTGAAGACTTCCAAGTATCTGCGAGGATTCCATCTAGCGGGCGGAGAGCCGTTTCTGGACTTCGACCGCCTGCTCAGGATCCAGAAGCTCGCAACGGAGTTCCGCATCCCCATCGAGTACATCGAAACGAACGCCGGCTGGTGCCTCAACGAGAGGACCACGCGTGACAAGCTCGAGCAACTGCGCGACGCCGGACTGAGGCGGCTTCTGGTCTCCTGCTCCCCGTTCCATGCGGAGCGAGTTCCGCTCAACCACGTGTGCACGGCGATTGAGATCGGCGCTGACGTGTTCGGCCCGGACGGCATAATAGTCTGGGTACCCGAGTTCTACTGCGAACTGTCCACCATCAGCACTGAGCGCACCATCAGCCTGGAGGAATACGTGGAGTCGGTCGGTGAGAGCAACGCTCGCTACGCCATCCGATCGGGTTACAGCCTCATCACGGGAGGGCGTCTCGGTTACGGAATAGGGCATCTCTACGAACGGCGTCCGGCGGAGCGGTGTGTGGGAGAACGCTGTCGCGCCGAACTACTGGAGTCAGGGCACGCGCACTTCGATCCCTACGGCAACCTCATCCCGGCCTTCTGCTCCGGCATATCCCTGGGCGATTCCCGGGATTTGCAGGCCCTGTTCACCGACTTCGATCTCGATAGCCTTCCGCTGGTGAAGATCCTTACGGAGGGTGGTCCTCATGCGCTCTACGAGTTTGCCGTCGAGCGCTTCGGCTATGTTCCTCTGAAGGAGGGCTATGTCGGCAAGTGCCACCTCTGCGTCGATGTGCGCCGCTGGATCAGCCGGCATACCGACGAGTTCACCGAGCTTACCCCACGTGCCTTCTACGATAGCATCTCAACATAGGTGACTTAGGAAAAAGAGCCGGCATCCGCGATGGATACCGGCTCTCTTCCGTGTCTGTGATGAAGGGGCGAAGGTTCTACGCCTCGGCAGCCGCTGCTGCCTTCGCGCTCTCCTTCTCCGGGTCTTTGAACAGCACCAGGAATGCCAGCGCGCACATGATTGTCAGCACGCACGGCACAAGGAAGACCTTCGTCCAGTTCAGAACGTCCGCTTCCGGGTTGAAGGTGGTCATGATCCAACCGGTGAAGTACGTTCCCAACACCGTCCCGATCCCGAGGGTGAAGAAGCTGAGAAGGCTCTGAGCAGAGGCTCGAATATCCTTCGGCGCAACCATGTCCACGAACACCTGGCTGGCCACGAAGAAGAACGCATACCCGATGCCGTGCAGAGTGAGCGACGCGATGACCGCCTTCTGTGCGATGGCCAGTTCGCCGTACGGCGCCCACGCGAACACAATGTAGCGGAGCGGCCATGCGATAACGCCGATAGCAAGGGTCTTCCGGACGCCCAGCTTCTTGAGGGCCAACGGAAGGAATACCGCCATCGCCAGAATCTCGGCTATCTGGGCCACGGACATAACTGCGGGGATGTTCGCATTGTTGATCTTGAGAGCGTTCTCCAGGAAGCCTCCGGTCGGACCGTAGTAGAACTGAAGCTCTGTCGTAACGACGAACGCAATCGCCATGAACACAAAGAAGTTCGGGTTCTTCAGCAGCACGAATGCCTCACGGAAGGCAAGCGGATCGGCAGCCTTGTCCTTCGTGGGAGGCGTGTGCGGCAGGAAGAACGAGAATACACCCATGATGAGGCTGAACACTCCTGCGAGCATCAGGCAGTCCGCCGTGCCGGGCATCCATCCCTGAGTCCGCCAGTAAGTCAGTGTCCAGCCCGCTACGATCCATCCGATGGTACCGAAGACCCGGATCACACCGAAGTCCTTCTCATCCTTCATGTGATGGAACGCCAGCGAGTTGGTCAGCGCCAGTGTCGGAGCGTAGACGAGAGAGAAGAGCGCAAGCAGCAGGAGCATGTTGCTGAAGCCTGTTGCTTTGGACGCCAGCACCAGAAATGCGCCGCCGACAAGCTGCACGATTCCCAGGAAAATCTGAGTCGGCATCAGTCGGTCGGCTATCTGCCCTCCGGTGAATGGTGCGAGAATCTGCGCCAGCGGAAGCAGACTGAAGATGATCGCGGCCTGGCCGTTGGTCAGGCCCAGACCATCCGGCGCCGCGGCCGTCAGGTAAGGCCACAGGACCGGCGCCCATGCTCCCCAGATCGCGTACTGAAGGAACATCATCGCGCTAAGGCGGAAGCGTAAACCGAAACCCATGTCATCCTCCGTGTTATATTCAGGGCACTCGCAGCCCCTGAGTCTCCACATACGCAGGCACGTTCTACAAGCTGAACCGCGATTCCTCCATGCGCAGGATGCCGACGATCGTGCGTCGAAAGTCTCTAGGTCTCGATGGCAGAACAGGAGGTGGATCATGAGATCACATACCGAGTACCTGTGGATGAACACTCCCAAGCGACGCGAGTTCGTCAACATAACGGACGAGTGTGAGCGAGTCCTCAGGGAGAGTGACATCCGCGAAGGCATGATGTTGGTGAGCGCCATGCATATCACCGCGGGCATCTGGGTGAACGACAACGAGTCCGGCATTCTTCAGGATGCCATGGACTTCCTTGAGCAGTTCGCGCCCTACGGACGGGACTACCGCCATCACCGCACAGGTGAAGACAATGGCGATGCGCACCTCAAGAACCTGCTGACACACCACCAGGCCATTATCCCGATCACCGACGGCAAGCTCGACCTCGGTCCGTGGCAGACCATATTCTACGCCGAGTTCGACGGCCGGCGACGGAAACGGGTAATCATCAAGGTAATGGGCGAGTAGCTTCGCGGAGACATCCGCGCTCCCGCCCCGCTGTGGAGCACCTGCGCTCGATTGGGTACAAATAATCGATCATGCCGACACAGACGCTGCGCGATGGGGGCGAATTGTGAACGTGGAGCACCGGGAGAACGTAACGAGGATGTCACTGGCCGAGGAGAGCGAACTCTCCTGGGTGTTTCGCGCGCTCGTTCTACAGAGCCCCGTAGCTACCTGGATAGCGGACAGGAACGGCACTCTCCTCTTCGAGAATGCCGCCAACCGACGTCAACTCGGCATCGAGAGCGATGACGAAGTCGTCGGCAAGTACAACATCTTCCGCGATCAGGAGATGCTCCGCCAGGGATTGGCTCCCCAGATCAGACGCGTGTTCGACGAAGGCGGGTCCGCCGAATTCGTGATCGACTACGATTTCGCGCGAGTGGGAGACGTATCCGTAGCGCATCCGGCGCACAAGATTTTGCATCTCTTCATCTTCGCCGTGACTGACGGCGCGACCGGGGATCGCTACGTAGTAGTCCAGCACGAGGACTATACTGAGAGAGTCCGGACGCAGAAAGCTCTCCAGAAGTCTGAGGCGCGCTTCCGCGAGCTTGTCGAGAATACCTCAGACTGGGTGTGGGAGATAGACCTTGCAGGCCGATATACCTATTCCAACGGCGTCGTTCGGCAGGTTCTGGGATACAGCCCGGAGGAAGTTGTCGGGCGCGCCGCTATCGACTTCATATGTCCGGAGGACCACGACAGGATCCGGCGAGCTCTGGCAGAGGCGATTGAGAAACGACAGGGCTTTCAGGCCCTGGTACATCGGATGCGGCATCAAGATGGGACGACGCGAGTCATCGAATCGTCCGGCAGGCCCGTGTTCGATGACGAAGGGAATCTCATTGGCTTCCGGGGGATCGACCGCGATGTCACTCGACGCGTCGAGGTGGAACAGGCGCTTGCTGACGCCGAAGCGAAGTACAGGAGCCTCGTCGAGGAATCGCTCGTCGGCGTGTACATCATACAGAACGGCAAGTTCGCGTATGTAAACCCGACACTCGCCGAGGTTTTCGGATACGACAGCCCGTCGCAGATCGAGGGGATGAGTCCGCTGGAGCTTGTGGCCCCGCAGGATCGCGAATTGGTGGCGGAGAACGTCAGACGCCGAATCTCCGGGGAGGAGCGGAGCATACGGTATCTCCTCCACGGACTGCGCAGGGACGGCGAAGAGATCATCGTGGAGGTTCTGGGATCGAGGGTCCTGTACCGAGGCCAACCCGCGGTGATAGGCTCTCTCCTCGACATCACGGAACGAGTGCGAGCCGAAGAGCAGGTGCGGACGTCCGAGGCGGAACTCCGAGCGCTGATCGCGGCAATGCCCGACGTGATCTTCGTCCTCGACAAGGATGGTAAGTACGTTAAGATTCCCCCGGCCAACCCCGGCCTGATGTACAAACCATCGGAGCAGATGCTGGGCAAGACACTCCACGACGTCTTCCCTCAAGCCTGCGCTGATAGGTCCCTGCAGACGATCCGCAAGGCGCTGGAGACCGGCCAGACACAGCACGTGGAGTATCCTCTCGTGATAGACGATCGGGAGATATGGTTCAGCGCGTCCGTCTCCCCGATGGATGACGGGGTGGTCTGGGTGGCGCGTGATATCACCGAGCAGAAGAAAGCGCAGGAGGCCGAGCGGCGCCGGCAGCAGGATCTTGCCATTCTCGTAGACACGCTGCCGGGCTACGCTTTCCTGAAAAACGCCGACGGCACATATGTCGCCGCAAACCAGACGTTCGCCCATGCCCTCGGGCGTACACCCGAGGAGGTAGTCGGGAAGACCGACTATGACCTCTTCCCGAGAGACCTAGCGGACAAGTACCGGGCGGATGATCGCAGGCTGATCGAGTCCGGTAAGCCGCTGCTGGTCGGCGAGGAAGAGATGATCGATGAGGCCGGCCGCATCACCGTCCTGACTCGCAAGGTGCCTCTGAAGGACGAAGAGGGCAACGTGGTGGCATTGATCGGGTTGGGCGTCGATGTGACCGAGTTGAAGCGCGCCGAGGAGGCGGTGCGCCGGTCCGAGGAGAACTTCCGCGCCATTTTCAACAATGCACCTGCCCTTATCGTCACCTACGATCAGAACGCCGTAGTCCTGGAGGCGAACCAGGCATTCGAGCGGTTCAGCGGCTATACGAGGGACCAGCTAGTCGGACGTTCGATGTTCGAGACTTTCGCCAGGCCGGACGTTGCGGAGCAGAAGTCCGATGTTATACACCGAGTTTTCTCCGGGGAGACGGTCCAGGACGCGGAATGGGTAGCGGTGCGTCCGGACGGCACTAAGGTATACGCGATCACGAATACGACCCCGATCTACGATAGTCGGGGCAATGTCTCGAAGGCGCTCTCTATGGGCGTCGATATCACGGAGCGCAAGCAGGCTGAGCAGTATCAGCGCGAGCTAGACCAGCACAAGAGGGAGTTCTACCGAAGGACGATCCTTGCGGCTACTGACGGCAGGCTGGTCATCTCCGAGCGAAGCGAGATCCAGCAGATCGCCGGTCCACCGCTGAAGACGTGGGATATCAACAGCGGCGAGGATTTGGCCGCCATCCGCCATGATGTGATGGAGATCGCCAAGTCCGCCGGGATGGATGAAGCTCGCGTATATGATTTCGTCCTGGCGGTCGGCGAGATGAGCACCAATGCGTACAAACACGCCGGGAGCGGCCAGGCATCAATACACAAGCCTGACGACGAACTGGTATTCGTGGTGTCCGACCAGGGGCCCGGCATAGAGGCCCTCACGCTGCCGGAGGTCGCGTTGGTCAGGGGATACTCGACTGCCGGCACGCTCGGCATGGGTTACAAAGCGGTGCTGTCTATCGCGGAGAAGGTGTATCTGGCGACCGGACCGTGGGGTACGACAGTCGCGGTTGCGATGAACCTGCATCCGGCGGAGAGACCTGTGGCGATCCCGGACACATGGTTGAGGCAGGGTAGCCGGTGAGCGATCGGACGACCGCCCACCGGCTCGGAGTCGCTATCCGCCGTTCAGCGGCTTGATCTTGATGTTCTTGAACCAGACTCTGTGTCCGTGGTCCTGGAAGCCGATGTATCCCTTCTGCGCCATATCCTTGTACGCGGTGCTGAACTTGTTCGGAGTGCCGTCGGGATTCTGGTGAGGCGTCGTCCAGCGATCGCAGTTCATGTTGATCACGCGCTTGTTGTTTACGTCCACGATGATGCGGTTCCCACGGCAGGTCAGCACCACTCTGTTCCACTCGCCCGCGGGCTTGCACGCGATCTTCGTCGGCTCGAGGCAGTCGTAGATCGCTCCGAAGTCATGCTTGTCGGCCTTCTGCTTGCGGTAGGAATCGAGGATCTGAACCTCGATCCCCTTCTGTACCGGATCGCCGAGGTCGGTCCAGTGGAAGAACACACCGCTGTTTGCGCCCTTCTCGTACTTCACGTCGAGCGAGAGCACGAAATCGCGGTACTGCTCCGTAGTCGCAAGGTAGCCGCCGCCGTTGACGGTATTGCAGATCGCGCCGTCTTCGACCGTCCATCCCTCGGCCTTGCCGGTGGCCTTCCATCCGTTCAGGGTCTTCCCGTCGAAGAGCAGTTTCCAGCCTGCGTTCTTCTCAGTCTGCGTGAGGGCATTGTCCGCCGCGTAGAGGACACCTGCGATCATAAGCGCCGCCATCGCCAGCGCGAAGAGAATGGTACTGTTCCGTCGTCTCATATGAGCCTCCCAAAAAGCCTGTCCCACGTGATGCAGCACGTGTCGTGTTCTGGGTATGTATTCTTCAGCCGGCAGCGGATTTCCTTATCCATCGCAGCACCGATGCCGTGACTGATCAAGCTTTCGCTTTGCATCCCGATCACAGACGGTGGATATGCCGGCATAGAACGCAACCGGAGGGTACCGTCAATCGTGAGTCCAGGCAACGATATCTTCAGACGATGCAGACTGAATCCCATTCTCACCTACGCCGACACGGCATGCCAGTGCCAGGCGGTGTTCAATCCGGGCGCTGTCATGATTGATGGTGAGACGCTGCTCCTGCTCCGAGTCGAGGACACGCAGGGAGTATCCAGTCTCACCGTCGCCAGGAGCACTGACGGCATCTCGAACTGGCGCATCGAGTCGGAACCCCTGCTCTCGCCCAAACAGGATGCGGGGCCCTACGAGGAGTTCGGCTGCGAAGATCCTCGCATCACCTATATCGATGAACTCGGCCTGTACGTCATCGCATATACCGCCTATTCAGGGTTCGGCGCGGGGATCGCGCTTGCCACTACAAGGGACTTCGTTACCGCCGAGAGGTTCGGCCTGGTACTGGCTCCAAACAACAAGGATGCGGCGGTGTTTCCCAGGAAGATCGGGGGCACGTACTGGATGCTTCACCGCCCGGTCGCGGGCACCCTCGAGCACATCTGGCTCACCCAATCGACTGACCTGGTGCATTGGGGACGCCCGTGGTGTGTCCTCATGGAGCGCGGCGGTCCGATGTGGGACGGGGCGAAGGTAGGCACCAACACCGTCCCGATCGAGACCAGCGAGGGGTGGATCCTGCTGTACCACGGCGTCAAGGAGTTCGCTGCCGGGCCGACGTACCGCATGGGCGCTGCGCTGCTCGATCTCGAGGATCCCCGACGCATGATCGCGCGACTGCCCTTCTGGGTGCTCGGACCGCAGGAGACATACGAGACCGCGGGCGCCGTCCCGAATGTAGTCTTCGCTTGCGGCCACACCGTAGTGGGAGATCAACTCCGGGTGTACTACGGGGCTGCCGATACCTGTGTGTGCCTCGCGACCGCCAGTCTCTCCGAACTGCTTGACATACTGAGGAAGCACCCCGTGTAGATCGAGTACCGGCGCTCCTCCCCGGCACATGACGCCGGGGTTCCCCTCGTGACAGCTTCTCGCGGCCGGTTGACGCCGTCGCCACTACCTGCTACCCTGTTAGCGGTTTTCCGAACACGCCTACTGGAGGAGGTTTCATGAAACTGGGAAGACTGGCTGTAGTTGCCGTCATAGTCTCAGCAATGTTGTTTGGTAGCGCCGCAGTGACGCTGGCCGCCGAACCGAGGGACTACAGCGAGATGATCAGGACCGATGTACTGGTGATAGGCGCCACCCCGTGCGGCATCGCGTCCGCCATCGCCGCTGCCCGACATGGCGAAAAGGTGATCCTCGCCGACATGAACGATTTCATGGGCGGCATGATGACCAATGGTCTCGGCGTCACCGACATCGGGCCCAGGCACACGATCAAGGGCATTTTCAAGGAGTTCATCGACTACGTTTACCAGGACTACGTGGACAAGTACGGCCCCGATTCGGAGCAAGTCAAGCAGTGCAGCATGGGCTACTACTTCGAGCCGAACGTGGCTGAGCGGATCTTCAACCGCATGGTGAAGGCCGAGAAGAACATCACGCTGAAGTACCACTACCGCCCCGACGGCGTCTGGATGCAGCGAGGCAAGCTCGACGGCGTGTACTTCCGCGATACCAAGTCGAACCGGCGCATCCAGGTGCGAGCGGCAGTCTTCATCGATGCCACTTACGAAGGTGACATCGCCGCTATGTGCGGGGCGACGTATCGGGTCGGTCGTGAGTCCCGCGAGGAGTTCGGTGAGCCATTCGCCGGCGTTCTCTACATGGACCACTACACCAGGATGATCCTGCCCGGATCGACCGGACGTCCCGACAAGAGAGTCCAGGCGTACAACTACCGCTTGACGTTGACTGCCAATCCCGAGAACCGCGTCATGCCGAAAAAGCCTGCCACTTACAACCGCGACGAGTACCTCGACGTGCTCCGATCGTGCAGAGAAGGGCGCATCAAGACCGTGCAGGATGTCCTGAACATCGTGTTCATCGCGAACGGCAAGTCGGACACCAACAATATGCCGCGTTCTCTCATCTCGACAGACCTGCCCGAGGAGAACTACACCTACCCGGAGGCGAGCTATGAAGAGCGCGAGAAGATCGCTCAACGGCATAAGGACTACATTCTCGGCCTGCTCTGGTTCCTGCAGAACGACCCCGAGATGCCAGAGGCCCTGAGGAACGAGTGCGCGCAGTACGGCTTCGCCAAGGACGAGTATCCCGACACCGAGGATCACTTCCCGAGACAGCTCTATGTCCGTGAGGCGCGCCGGGTCTGGTGTGACTACAATTTCACCGCCCGAGACGCAATGATCGGCCCCGGACTCGAGCGGACGCCGATCCACTGGAACAGCATCGCCTGTGGTGGATACGCCATGGACTCTCACGCGACCCGCAAGCGTGAAGAGGGCCACGAGGTCATGGAGGGCTTCTACTACATGGGCGGGATGACTCAGCCCTACCAGATACCTTACGGAGTCATGGTCCCGCAGAGCGTGAACGGCCTGCTCGTTCCCGGCGCTGCATGCGGCACGCACATCGGATTCGGCACCCTGCGCATGGAGCCGGTCTGGATGGCGCTTGGCCAGGCCGCCGGGACTGCCGCTCACGTCGCCCGACAGCTCTACGTCGAGCCCCGGGATGTTCCGGTCAACCGCGTGCAGGCGATCCTTCTGAACGACGGCGCAGTCATCACCACGTTCAACGAGATGAAGCTGACGGAGCCGGTGATGACTCCCGAGCAGTTGAAGGCCGTGCAGTTCTGGGGCACTCGCGGTTTCTTCGCTTCCTACGACGCGCTTCCGAACGAGCCGTTAACGCGCGGGCAGGCCGCATCATGGCTGATGTCTGCGATCAAGCACGGCGACTTCATGGCGGCTTACGGCCCGTTCATGAAGCACAGCGGTGGAGGCGCCGGAGCCGCGAGTCTCGCGCAACTTCAGGGGATGTACCTGATTCCCGAGGCGGGGGATCCGAACGAGCCGTTCACTCAGAGCGAGATGAAGTTGTGGCTCGCAAAGATCGAGCCGTGGATCGACGGATCGATCGGCGACAACTGGACGCAACGCGTGAAGGCGAAGGAGTCGCTGCCGGCGGCCCCCGAAGCGATGGACCCCGATCCCGTCGTCACCAGAGTGGAGTTCTGCATGGCGCTGTACGAGAAGTACCGCTATGCCACACCGGGACCGATAGGGCAGTAGCGCAATGGAGTGATGGAGCGGTGGAGTGGTGGAGTACCGACGTGCCGCACGCCCGGCATCCGGGATGATCTCTCCACCGCATGAAACTCGATATGGAGTGCGGAAGCGCAACTTCCGCACTCCAGGGATAGGAGCAACGGACATGTCGATCAACCTTATCAGCACCATCAAGGGCTCCCTGCTGGAGGGGTTCTTCCCCGCGGGATGGGACCTCGAGAAGATAGACAAGCTCTGCAGCCTGCCGCCCGAGTCGATCACCGACCGCCAGCCCTGGTGGAACCCCGGATTCCGTCCGGTCCCCTGCGAGACCCTCGCAGACTTCGACGTGATGATGGGCGAGGCCATCGCCTCCGCCATCCGCAGAGCCCGTGAGGCGGGTCAGCAGATCGCTTTCATCCTGCCGGTCGGCCCGATGGGGATGTACCGCTGGGCGGTCTACTTCCTGAAGGAGTGGGGCGTCAAGTGCGACCACGTCCACGGCTTCAACATGGACGAATGGGCGGACGGCGAGGGGAATACCGTCGATCCGAGCAGTTCGGAGTCGTTCCAATACGCGATGGAGGATGCCTTCTATGGCCCGCTCGGCGAACTGACCGTCCCGAAGGCTCAGCGCCACTTCGCGGTGAAGTCCGAACTCCCTACCTACGGCGAGAAGATCCGCGCGCTGAAGGGGCAGGGGGCGAAGCTCGTAGTGGTGTTCGGCATCGGGCGCGTCTGCCACATCGCATTCTGGGAGCCTCACTTCGCCGCGGAGTTCGAGAGCGTCGAGGAATGGAAGAAGCAGGACTACAGACTCGGCGCGATGCTCCACCCGCTGACGATCGAGCAAAACGCGATCACCAGCTTCAAGAGCCGCACGACGCTCGTTCCCGCGCGCGCCAACACCATCGGCCCTGGGCTCTTCCTGATGGCCGACGAGATCATCGGCGGGGCGGACGGAACTCTCGGCCGCGGTATGATGTGGCAGGGGATGTCACTCTGGATGACACTCCGACACGAGCCGACTCCCTGGATTCCGAGCACGTTCATGCCGACACTCAACGGACGGCTGTTCTTCCTCAAGGAACTCGCCGGCCCGCTGGTGGCGGAATGCAACTAGGGGAACGGAGTATTGGAGTGATGGAGTAATGGGGTGATGGAGCAATGAGCCCGGTCCAATACTCCAAGACTCCAGTGCTCCAGTACTCCAATATTCCAATACTCCACCACTCCAGGAGACTCTCCCATGAAAGTCACCGCGTTCCTCGGCAGCCCGAGGGTGAATGGCAACACGGACATGCTGACGATGAAGCTCCTCGACGGAGCGAAGCAGGCCGGCTGCGACACCGAGGCCGTCGCTCTTCGGCGTCTCAAGATACGCCCCTGCGTCGGCTGTGAGAAGTGCTGGACGAAGGAACGCCCCTGCGCGTTCCACGATGACATGATCGGCCTCTACGAGACGATCGCCTCCTCGGATGTCCTGGTCTTCGCGACGCCGGTCTACTGGTACGCGCCGACCGCCATCATGAAGGCGTTCATCGACCGCCTCGTCCCGTTCAACCGACCCCAGGGCCGCCCGCTGATCGAAGGTAAGGATGCGATCCTCATCACCGCCTACGAGGAAGAGGGACCCACCGCCGCCGAGCCGCTGCTTCGGATGTTCGACCTCAGCTTCGAGTACCTCGGGGTGAATCTGGTCGATCGCCTCGTCGTCGATGGTGTCGGCTCGAAGGGAGCGGTCCTCGAGAAGCCAGAGGCCCTCGACCGCGCCTTCGAGATCGGCCGGAAGCTGAAGGGCTAGATGGACGAACTGATCGAGCATAACCGAGAGCGCTGGAACGCACGGGCGGACAACGGCTTCGTTCTGCTCCACTTCACCGAATGGATACGCGGCGCCGATCCGCTCGTCCCCGGCTCCTGGCCGCACTTCACCCACTGCGCCCCTCCGTTCCTCAGCTCCTTCTGGCGGCTGAAGGTGAAGGAGTAGAACCGATGGCCAAGCAACTCCGGGGGCTGATCCGGTCGAATCAGAAATCGGTGATCACACTCCTCGTGGGCTTCTCGGGCATGGTCCCTCATGTCGCATTACGGACGGCCGTGACCCACGCCGGCCACCACATGGACGTCGTGATCGCCGACGAGCCCGCACTGGTCTGGATGATCGAGCCGTAGACAGAGGATTTTCCGCTCCTAATCCTGAACGTTGCCGTCGGAGTAATGGAGTGGTGGGAAGGCCCAGTACTCCACCACTCCGGCATTCCAATACTCCATTCCGTGGATACCATGAATCTGACACTCAAACCTGATATCGACGAAGCAAGACGTTACTGGAACGCCTTCTGGGCGGGCGAGATCATCGACCGGCCCGCGATCTGCCTGAAAGTCGCGCCGCCGCCCGGCAGTCCGCCGCACCCATCTGGTCTCTCCAGCATCGACGATCCCGCCGCCCACGTCCGAGCGTTCGGCGAATGGGCCTCCCACGTCAAGTGGCTCGCGGAGGCGGTTCCGTTCTACTTCCCGAACCACGGCCCGGATATGTTCGCCGCCTGGGTCGGAGGCGACCTCCGATACTCCCCGGACAGTGACGGCACCACCTGGTCCGTTCCCGTCGTGCGCGACTGGACCACCGACGCGCGGGAGATCGATCATCCCCACGGGCAATGGTGGGATCGGATGCTCGAACTGCTCCGAACCGCCGCCGATATCGCCGAGGGGAAGTTCCTTGTCGGGACAACCGACATCCACGGCAACATGGACGGACTATCCGCGCTCCGAGGTCCGCAGGATCTGTGCATGGACCTCTTCGATATCCCCGAGCAGATCGATGCCGCCATGCAGACCGTGCGCAAGGCGTTCCCCAAAGTCATCGACGGGATCTCGAAGGCCGGTCGGATGGACGGCCGCGGATACATCGGCTGGCTGCCGTTCTACAGCGAGACGAAGTACGCGGTCCTCCAGTGCGACTTCGCCTGCATGATCGGCCCTGAGCATTTCCGCCGCTGGGTCCTGCCCGCACTCGAGGAGGAGTCGTCGTACCTGGATCACTCCGTCTACCACTACGACGGCCCGGATGCGCTCGTCCATCTGCAGGACGTGCTCTCGATTCCCGGGATCCGCGCGATCCAGTGGACGCCGGGCGCGGGGAATCCGCCGGTCATCGAGTGGATGGACCTGCTGGTCGAGTGCCAGAAGGCGGGCAAGGCGGTCTACATCGGCGCATCAGCGGACGAGATTCCGGTCTACTACCGGCACCTTCGGCCCGAGCACGTCCTGTACGATGTCACCGTGGGCTCCGAGAAGGAGGCCGAAGACCTGCTCAGGTGGATGAAGGATCACATGTAGGCGGCATAGAACAGTCCATCAACCACAACCGTATTCCCATAGCGGGAGGCCAACTGATGAAACGGGTTACCACCCTGTTGCCATACGCGTTGCTGACGCTCTCCGGAGCCTGCGCGCTGGTGTATGAGGTCACCTGGGCCAGATACTTCGCTCTCTTCCTGGGGCACACTACGCTGGCGCATATGTGCGTGCTCTGCGCGTTCATGGGCGGGCTGGCTCTCGGGAGCATCCTCATCGGACGGATGACGACCGGGTTCCGGAGGCCGCTCGCCGTCTACGGACTGCTGGAGATCCTGGTTGGTCTGTACGCCGTGTTCTCCCCCGGGATACTCGGTCTGGCGCGCTCGGCGATGCTTGCCGTCGGTTCGGGCCTCGAACCTGGAGCGCCGGCATGGCTGGGACTCAAACTCATCATCTCCACCGCCACTCTGATCTTCCCGACCGTGCTCATGGGCGGTACGTTTCCCGTACTGATGCAGTTCTTCCGTCCCTCATCGTCATCGGCCGCCGACAAGTCGGAGTGGCTGTACGCCGTCAACTGCTTCGGAGGAGTGAGCGGCGCGCTTCTCGCCGGCTTCGTGCTCATCCCGTCCCTCGGATCGAAAGCCACGCTTCTCTGGACGGGGTTCGCAAACATCGGCTTCGGCTTCGGCGCGCGGCTCCTCGCGCGGTCTGCGGCGGACCAGATCGTGCAGGAGACCGCATCAGGCGGCAAACATGACCGGAGCCGCCATCCGCTGGCCATACCGATCTATATCGCAATCGGCCTCTCCGGCCTTGTGTCGATGGTCTACGAGCTTGTCTGGATCAGGATTTTCGCCGTTACGCTCGGCAGCTCGACGTACTCCTTCACCCTGATGCTCGCCGCGTTCATCACCGGCATCACGCTCGGGAGTCTCACGGTGGGGATCGTGCCCTGGTTTCGGCGGAACCCGCTTGTGGGATTCGCCATCGCCGAAATCGCCATCGCACTGACGGTCGTCCTCGGCATCCCGCTCTACGAGCGCCTGCCGTTCTACTTCTGGCGGTGGTCATACCTGCTGAACAGGGTACCGGAATCGTACATCCTGCTCAATCTGTGTAAGTACTCTCTCTGCTTCATGATCATGCTCCTGCCAACCTTCTTCTTCGGCATGACGCTTCCCCTCGCGATCAAGTCCATCGCCCGCCGTGACGAGCGCATAGGCAGGGATTCGGGATTCGTCTACGGAGCGAATACAGCCGGCACGCTGATCGGATCGCTTTTGACCGGCCTGGTCCTGATCCGTGTGCTCGGTTTAAGGCATTCGATCGAGGCAGGCCTCATCGTCAACCTGCTGGTCGGAGTACTGCTTCTGCTGATGTCGAATCACAGCAGGAAACGACCGATCGCCGGATTCTCATTCGCCGCCGTGATCCTCCTGGTGATACTCATACCGGCCTGGCATCCCCTGAGTTTCGCCGAAGGTACGTTCCGGCAGATCAACCAGCCGCCTCCCAACTGGTCGGAGTACATCAAGAGCTGCGAGGAGAGGGAGCTGCACTTCTACCTGGAGTCCGACGACGGCACGGTCGCTATCACGGGATTTCGCGGAGGGTCGGAGTTGAGCCTGTTCATCAACGGCAAGGCCGACGCGTCATCCTACAGCGACCTGTGCACTCAGGTACTGCTGGGCCAACTCCCGATGTTCTTCAAGCCTGACGCGCGCGATGTCCTCGTTGTGGGGCTCGGCAGCGGGGTATCCGCAAACAGCATCCTGACACACCCGGGCACGCGCGTGGACGGCATCGAGATATCACCGGCGGTTGTGGAAGCGGCGAGGTTCTTCAAGGAGCACAACGGTGGTGTCCATGACAACGAGCGGTTCAATCTCATCATCGAGGATGCTCGCGCCTACGTCGCCGTGACCAGGAAGAAGTACGATGTAGTAGCAAGCGAGCCCACAAACCCGTGGATCGCCGGCGTCGGAAACCTCTTCTCTAAGGAGTACTACCGCGAGGTGGACAAGATACTGAAGCCGGGCGGCATCATGGCTCAGTGGGTCCAGCGCTACGACCTGTCCGACGAACTGCTGACCACCATCCTGCGCACCGTGCTCAGCGTGTTCCCATACGCATACGTGTTCGATGTGCAGCCGAGCGACTACGTGGTCATCGCCTCTCGCGAGCCGGTTGATCCGGACTTCGCCGCCATGGAGAAGAAGTTCGGCATTCCCGCGGTGAAGAAGGATCTGGAGCGTGTCTCCGTGCGCTCCGTGATCGATATCCTCGGCCGCCAGGCATTCGCGCCGGCGAAGGTGCGAACCATGGTGCAATCGGAGGAGACTGTCAATACCGACGACCACCCTATCCTGGAGTTCCAGGGTCCCAAAGCCGAGTACCTCCACTCGTCCTGTCCGGAGTTCACCAAGGCGGATCAGCGCCTCAGTTCCGGCGACGATCTGTTCGTGATGCAGTACCTGAACGGCAAGCCGCTCAATCAGACGCAGACGCTGTCTCTGATCAGTTCCAATTCCGATAGACGCATCTACAACGTCTCGCTGCTCTACCCGCTGACCAGATACTACCTGTCGAGATGGCCCGCTCCACAGTGGATGCTTGGGCTCTACTCCAATCTGGCAGCGAAAATGGATCTGTCCGTGTCCGCGGGCGCTGCCGGCGCCATGGGACGGAACGTCACCGACCCCGAGCTGCTGCGGACACAGGCGGTCGCGCTGATAAACGATCTGCGGGCCGCTCACTCGGTGTTCACGCCCCAGGATTTCCGGCAGGCGATCGAGCTCGCTGACAGGGCGCTCGCCGCTGCCCCGGGAGACCCCAGGCTGATCCAGGCGAAACAGTCGGTGATGGACCTCATGCAGTAATCAGCACGAGCAGGCATGGTAGCTGCATCGCGCCCTCTGAGTGCAGGCCCCCGCTCTTCCTCCACGCCCGGGAACCGGAACGGTATCCGGTGCGGTATATCAGGGGAATGAGGAATCGCTGCCGCAACGTGACTGGTTGCAGGAGGCCGGGCGCAATCCGGGGAATATTACCCGGAACGAGCCCCGCCGAGGGCAACGTTACGTCTCGCGCCCGTCACCACAGACGGCCGCCGACATTCCGATGGAGAAAATACCCCGTGCAAAAACGCTACACCCTGGTTCCCTATCTATTCCTGACGATTTCCGGCGCATGTGCGCTCGTATATGAAGTGACCTGGGCAAGGTACCTCGCATTCTACATCGGGCACACCACCATGGCGCATATGTGCGTCCTGGCTGCTTTCATGGGTGGTCTCGCACTGGGAAGCATTGTCATAGGCCGATTGACTACCAGGTTCCGCCGGCCGTTGGCGATGTACGGTGTCCTCGAGCTGCTGATCGGAGCATATGCCCTCACATCGCCTCTGATCCTCGGCTTCGGTCGGAGCATCATGCTGGCGGTCGGATCCCAACTCGAACCCGGAGCGCCGTCCTGGCTGGCGGTCAAGCTGCTGGTGTCGGTGCTGATGCTGATCGTTCCCACAGTGCTCATGGGCGGCACCTTCCCTGTGATGATGAAGCACTTCCAGCCGGAGTCGAGGTCGGCCGATGACAAGTCCGCCTGGCTCTACATGTTCAACTGCGTTGGCGGCGTTGCGGGCTCGATCCTCGCAGGCTTCATGCTCATCCCGGAGCTGGGCTCGTACTTCACTCTTGTGCTGGTCGGCACAGCCAATATGCTGCTTGGGGCGTGCGCCGCGGTCCTGTCGTGGATGGGAGCGGAGAACACTCCCGTGCCGCAGCCATCGGCGGACGAAGAGGCCGATTCTCCTGCGTACCACCCGCTCGTGGTGCCGGTATACATAGCCATCGGTGTGTCGGGGCTGGTATCGATGATCTACGAGCTTGTGTGGATCAGGATCTTCGCAATGACTCTCGGGAGCTCGACGTACTCGTTCACCCTGATGCTCGCTGCGTTCATCTCAGGAATATCGCTCGGGAGCCTGGCGGTCGCGCTCATCCCGTCCCTGCGGCGAAATCCGCTTGTCACCTTCGCCTTCGCGGAGATTGCCATCGGTATCGCGGTGGTCCTCGGCATACCCCTGTACGAGCGACTCCCGTACATATTCTGGCAATGGACCTCCCTGCTCAGCCGCACTGAGGGAGCCTACACGCTGCTGAACTGCGCGAAGTATTCGCTGTGCTTCGGCATAATGGTGGTGCCGACCTTCTTCTTCGGGATGACCATTCCTCTGGCTATCAAGTCCGTGGCCAATCGTGACGAGCGGATCGGTAGAGACTCCGGCCTCATCTACGGCGCAAACACCGCGGGAACGCTTGTCGGAGCCGTGCTCACGGGTCTGGTACTCATTCGTGTTCTGGGCTTGCGGCATTCGCTGGAACTTGCTCTCATGCTGAATATCATGGTGGGCGTGATGCTGCTTCTGGTATCGAGGCGGCCGTATCGGTACGTGACTGCCGGGGCCGCTACCGCGGTCGGCCTCTGCCTCGTGCTGCTCATGCCGGCGTGGCATTCCGCCAGCTTCGTAGTCGGGACCTTCCGCCAGCGTGACGAAGCGCCGGAATCGTGGGAGGCCTACCTCAACAGCTTTGTGAAGGCCGACGTCATCTTCTACCAGGAGTCTGACGATGGGATGGTCGCCGTAAGAAACGTGAAACGTGGTGAGCTGAGTTTGTTCATCAACGGAAAAGCCGACGCCTCGTCCAACAACGACCTCTGCACGCAGATTATGATCGGGCAACTCCCGATGTTCCTGAAGCCGGACGCCCGTGACGTGCTCGTCGTAGGCCTCGGCAGCGGGATATCGGCGAACAGCGTCCTGACCCATCCGGGAACGCGCGTCGATTGCGTGGAGATCTCGCCGTCCGTAGTGGAGGCGGCGAGGTACTTCAAGGACCACAACGGGGGAGTCCACGATAACGAGCGATTCAACCTCATCATCGAGGATGCGCGCGCCTACGCTGCCATCAGCCGCAAGAAATACGACATCGTAGCCAGTGAGCCGACGAATCCGTGGATTGCCGGTGTAGGCAATCTGTTCTCGCGGGAGTACTACCAGGACATCGACAAGACCCTGAAGCCCGGCGGGCTGATGGTGCAGTGGATTCAGAGATACGAGGTCTCCGATGAGCTCGTGCAGATCATGTTGCGGACGTTGCTGACCGTCTTCCCCTATGCGTATGTCTTCGAGCCTGCGCCGGAGGATTACATAGTGATAGCTACGAGGGAGCCGCTCAAACCGGACTTTGCGGCCATGGCGCGGAAGTTTGAAGAGAAGGCGGTGGCTCAGGATCTCGCACGAATCTCGGTCACGTCCCTGGTTGATATCCTTGGACGTCAGACTTTCAGCCCGGATGTTGTGCGGATGCTGGTCGGGAAGGGACGCCTCATAAACACCGATGACTATCCTGTTCTGGAGTTCAACGCTCCACGAGCTCAGTTTATGGGCCTGGGCTGCATCAAGTTCGACATGGCCGACCAGCGGCAGACAAACGGCGGTGGTCTCTTCATCAAGGATTATCTCAACGGTAGGTTGCTGGCTCGCGAGGAGACCAGATCGCTCATCGCCACCAATGCGGACGAACGAGTTCTCAATCCGCAACTAGTGTATCCACTGATCAGATACTACCTGAATAATTGGGAGAGTGACGCGTGGATTCTGAGTCTCTACGGCATGGTGGCGGCCAAGTTCGATACGGCCTCGGCCGCGAGAGCGGCTTCTGCGATCGGTGATTCCTCAGACCCTCGGGTGGTGGTAGCACAAGCGATTGCGGCAGGAAATGATGCCCTTGCGACTCATTCCGCATTCACCCCTCAGGATCTGCGGCCGGCACGAGCAATGCTTGATAAGGCGCTGAAGCTGGATCCGGGGAACCAGCCTCTGATTCAGTTGCGGGACCGGATCGTGAGGCTTCAGGAGAACCCGTACTAGAACAAGAGAGCCCCTCCCGATCCCCGGGAGGGGCTCTTCACCATGGCAGGCTCTACATCCTCTTGCTCAGCATCAACTTCGCATTGTTCTCGCCTCCATTGGCGAGGTAGAGGAGCGGGATCGGACGGTCGACGCCCTCGATGAACTCAGGGCGCGCGGACCAACCGGTCTGCGAGAGCACGTTGTTCAGGTCCATCCAGTACTCCAGCCGCGCCGGAGAGAGCCCCTGGATCATGTGCAGGTGGTTGGCGGGCGGATAGTGCTTGTACTCGTACATCGAAGCGTACTTCGGCACGACGAACGTGTGCGGCCACTTGGGATCGGTGGCGCTACACAGCGCGCCGGCAAGCTTCTCGGGAAGCTCGGCGGTCGTAGCTTCGTCCCAACTGAGGCTGAACATGCCGGAGAGTTCGCTGAACATCATTCTTCCCGCGATGCCGTCGAGCCCTCCCGGGGAGAGAAATGTCACCGAGTTGCCGAGGCCGGGGAAATAGTCCGGGTCCGCAAGCGGCATGCTGACTCCGGACATGATCTCGTCCACCGAGGCGCCGGGCTTCGCGGCCCAGTCCAGCGATGCGCTGCCGGAGTTGTTTCCGTCCACCAGGCCCTTCTGCGCCCACTGCTCGCCATCGGGAAGCTCCACGCCCACCGTCGCGGCTAGTCCTTCGAGTTCCCATCTCTCCCAGACCTTCCGGAAGTCCATGAACAGCGGTGGGTTGCCTCCGGTGAGCGAACTGAAGAAGAGCATTGTCAGGAGCGCCTGGACGTCGGCTTCAGTGGCGAACGGCATGGGTACCTTGCGGCCGTTGTGATCGAAGGTGGAGTTGAAGAACGACTCCATCGCATCCGCGACCGGGAGCGGGATGCCTCTCTTGTCGGAACCCCATTCGAGCTGGCTCATGAATCCGCCGCCGACCGCATTGAGTTCCGCAAGCAGGTCCCGCGTGATCAGGTAGAGAGCGAGGCTCTGGTTGAACCGCTCGGAATCGGCGTCGTCGCGGATCTCCAGTCGGCTGCCCAGGTGCTTTTCGATGAACGACCGGAATGCCTTCAGTTCATCTGCGTCATAGGCCTTCTTGTGCAGCATGTCGGCGAGAAGCTTCATATCGAGACGTGTGATCTCGATGCCGAACTGCCGACGCGTGGGAATGACGTGGGCGAGGGCGGTCTCCATGCCCATCGAGTCGTGGCCGAAAATGACGACCCGGCTTCCCTTGAGCGCCTGTGTCGTGACGGCGGCGAACGCCCAATCTACGAGCGCGTCCGCGGTCTGCGGAGTCATCTCAGGCTCGAGACCGGAATCGGGCCACGTGCCGACGTTGAGGTGAGATAGCCTCCCGTACTGGGCGATAGCGCCGTTGGCCGCGTGAGCGAAGACGACGCCCGGCTTCGGACCGCTGTTACCGACGGTGAAGTTGATCGGCGTGTCCTTGGGGAACTGCTGCAGGAGCGAGATCGCGCTCAACTGGGGAAACGCCCAGGTGTCGGGCGTGCATACCAGAATGTTGACACCGGCGTCCTGGAACTGCCTGGCCACGATGTCGGCTTGCTTCTCACCGTCCACCAGGATCGGAGCGTAGACCACCTTCGTGGGCGAGCCGTCAGGAAGCTTCACGCGGTCTGCAAGGATGTCGGCGGCCATGCGCACGATGTTGCGGCATCTTTGTCGGCTTTCGGTATCGATCCGCGGATCGCCGGCTGTGAACACGCCGATGACCGGGGTGTTCCTCTCCGAGGTCGTTATGTTGTCAGGTAATGCGGTTGCCTTTCCCATATCCCAGTCTCCTTGAAAGCAGAGGATTTGCGGCCATTCTAGCAGATCGACGTCCGTATGGGCAAGCGCACGACGGGAACATGCGAGCGGCGTATGTAGTCAGTAGAGATGAAGATTCTCCAGTTCCGTTCTGCATGTTTCGGAAGCCGAGCGAACGGCAATAAGCTGTTGGGAGGTTGGACCACTTGGGCAATAGATATATTCGCTTAGCCTGCCTCGTTCTGACTGTTCTCCTGCTCTCGTCGATGGCCGCTGCCGGCCCGAAGGAGAGATACCGGCCGGGCGAGGTACTCGTGAAGCTCAAACCGGGTGTCGCTGCCGCCGGCGTGTCCGCGGTCCTCGGCGCATCAGTTCGGAAGTCCTTGCCGCAGATCGAAGTCCATTGCCTCGCGCTCAAGTCGGGGCAGTCCGTTGAGGACGCGGTCGCCCGATTCGCCAAGGACCCGAATGTCGTATGGGCCGCGCCGAATCACGTGGTCCGCCTTGCAAGCACCATCCCCGATGACGAGTGGTTTCTCGGCCAGGAATGGTGCATCCCCGAGCTGGAGATCTGCATTCCGCTTGGCGGGCAGTGGGGGCTCTACAACACTGACGGCCGCCATGACATCCACGCGCCGGAGGCCTGGGATATCCAGAGGGGCTCAGCGAGTACGATAATCGCCATTGTGGACACCGGCATCCAGTCGTACCACACGGACCTCGTCGGCAAGGTGATAGAGGGCTACAACGCCATCGATGGCTCGACGGATACCGAGGATGACCATATGCACGGCACCTTTGTTGCAAGCATCGCCGCGGCGAACACGAACAACTACGACGGTGTCGCGGGGGTAGACTGGAACGCCCGGCTGATGCCGATCAAGGTTCTCGACTCGACCGGTGAGGGCACCGAGGCGGGCGCCGCGGAAGGGATCATCTGGGCCGTCGACCACGGGGCAAAGATCATCAACCTCAGCCTCGGCACGTACGACCACGTGCAAGCCCTCGAGGATGCGGTCAACTATGCGTGGAACGCCGGGTGCGTGGTCGTGGCCGCCAGCGGAAACGACGATGCGGACGATGCCTACGATCCGCACTATCCATCGGGCTATCCGGTCTGCATCTCCGTGGGCGCGAGCAACGAGTACGACCAGCGCTGCACCGCGATGGACTGGTTTGACGGCGGAAGCAACTACGGCGATACGCTCGATGTCATGGCCCCGGGCAGCAACATCTACGGAGCCGTCCCGGGGTATTACGATTGGCTGCTCGACGAATGGGTTGAGTACGAGGCTATGAGCGGGACTTCCGCGGCTGCGCCGTTTGTCTCGGGGCTTGCCGGCCTCATCTGGGCGCAGAACCCTACGTGGGACAACCATCAGGTGAGAGAGCAGATCGAGTTGACCTGTGATGACCTTCGCGACGCCGGTTGGGATCGATACACGGGGTGGGGCAGGATCAACGCGTTCAGGGCGCTCTCGGAGAGCCAGGCGGTCTGCGAGACCGTAGGAGCAGCACGCAGCCAGAGCGTGGGCTCGCAGGTGAGCCTCCTTGCGAAGGTGGTCACCGCCGGAACGGATGAATTTGCCGACAGGTTCTACATAGAAGAGGCCGACAGATCGGCCGGACTCATGGTCTATTGCGGGTCAGCCGACATCCAGGCATCGATCGGCGAAATGGTCAGGGTCCGCGGCAAGTTGGACTACGTCGGCGGGGAACTGGCTATCAGCAACCCGCGGATCGCTAGCGCGGGCACAGGGACGGTGCCGCATCCGGTCGGCATGCCGGCGCGGTCAGTCGGCGGCGCCTTGTCCGCGTATGGTGGGTCGACTCCAGCGATCGGTCTGTCGAATACGGGAATTCTGGTCAAGTCATGGGGCTGGGTGAGATCCGTCGGCTGGAACTACTTCTACATAGAAGATGGGTCCTTGCTGAGAGACGGCTCCGGACTCCAGGGGCTCAAGGTGTATACCAGACCCGAATCGAGGCCGCAGGTAGGCGATTTCGTGTCGGTCGTGGGGATTAGCGGCGTTGAGACCCCGCCGATGACGGACGTGCGCGTACCCGTACTCAGAACGAGGACGAGCAGCGACATCCTGAAGCTGAACTGACACAAGGCAAGCTTGGCTACTCTCGTTTCATGCCGATGATGCTTGCCGAGCCGTCACGGATTACCTTGACCACGATGACACCGCCGGGTTTCACTCGGTCGACCATGGCGGCGAACTCCTTGTCGCTCAGCACCGGCTGACCGTTCATCCGCGTGATGACGTCGCCGACATCGAGGCCCGCCTCCTCCGCGATGCCTCCGGAGGTGATGTCCGCGACGATCACGCCCCTCATGCCCTCCAGTCCGACGCGCTTCGCCAGGTCATCGCTGAGTGTTCGCACTCGCAGGCCGAGGTTTTCGCGTCTGACAGCGCCCTTATCAGGCGGCATGGGAGGCGGCGTCCTCGGGGACTGAGCGACCACCACCGATACCTCCCGCGTCTGATGGGAACGCACGATGGTGAGCTTCATCTGGCTGCCCGGTCTGGCGGAAGCGATCATCGACTGCATGTGGAAGATGTCCTTGATCGGCGTGCCGTTTATGCTGAGGATGATGTCCTCCTCCTGCAGACCGGCCCGCTGGGCGGGGCTGTTCTTGTCCACTGACGCCACCAACGCGCCTTCGTCCGAGCCGTAGTACTCCTTGAGCGGCTCGCTGAGATCCTGGATTCCGATGCCCAACCAGCCGCGGATCACTCGGCCCTCCGCGATCAGCATGTCCATGACCGACTTGGCAAGGTTGATGGGAATGGCGAATCCGATGCCGACGAATCCGCCCGTAGGCGAGGCAATCGCGGTGTTGATGCCGATCACACGCCCCTCGACATCCAGAAGCGGCCCGCCACTGTTCCCGCGGTTGATCGCGGCATCGGTCTGGATCAGGTCCGTGTAGAAGGTCTCCTCGTCCTCCAACTGCCGCTGCAACGCGCTGACCACCCCGACCGTCATAGTCTCATCGAAACCGAGAGGACTGCCAAGAGCGATTGCCCATGCACCTACTCGGACTTCATCCGAATTCCCAAGAGGGATCATGTTCTTGTCGCTGAGTTTGGGTGAGCTGACCTCGACCACGGCGATGTCGGTCACGGGGTCTATCCCGGTGACTCTCGCCCGGAGTTCCGTCCCATCGATCAGCCGAACCTTGACGTTCGTGGCATTGCCCACGACGTGCTGGTTCGTGAGGATGTAGTACTTGTCCCCCTCGTGCCTGACTATGGCGCCCGAACCCGTCGCCGTCACCGTCTGGGCATAGTCAGGGAGCGAGTCGGGCGACTGCGCTCTGAGAATCCCATTATCCCTGGTGCCCGACAGAGACCATGCCGCGCTGGTCCTGGAGTCCGAGGTGCTCTTGTGAACCGCAGTGATGCTCACAACACCGGGTCTCGCGCTCTCGGCAATAACCGCAAACGAGTCCTCCAAAGAGCACAGGACGGCGATGTTGTCGGGAACGTCGTCGGCCGTCTTCAACAATCCGGGCTGGGTCGCGATGCCGGCGATTATCGCTATCAGGGCGAAGAACAGGAATCGTGTTGACCATCGCCCGCCAACTGTGTTTCTGTAACGTTCCCACATATCTACCTCACACCGGAGCCGCAATCGTGTTACCCCAGGCGCGAACGGCCGAAACAGGGAACTGATAGAGGACACGTACCAATAGGGGAGCTGCAGGGAAGGATCGCCGGATAAATAGGAAGGACAGGTGGTAGACCCTTGTGGCATCCGGCCGTGCTTCCCCGTAGAACGGGATTGCGTGCAGTAGCCTGAGGGAGGCTATCGAGTCCACCGCCTGCCCCTTGCGCGGTATCTTATTTTAACACGCACTTTTCAAACGCACCACAGGTATTATTACCAGTTTTGCGAACAGTTTGTGACGTCGAAGCAGTTGGGCGGGATGTGGTTCAGTCGGCTTCGTTAGCGGGTTTCTTGGCGTAACAGGCCATCGGGCTGCCTGGGATTTGACAGCCCGATGACAGTGGATGGGAGGTGATACTGCTAGCGCCGGCTATCGCACGCGCAGACTTCGCATTGATGCTCGTCGAGCGCGAATTGCCGGCAGAGATCCCCGAGCTTTCTGAGGGCGCTGTTCGCGACCTCGTCCTTGTCCGGAATATTGGTGCACAATGACATCTCGAGGAGTGCGGTTGCCTCCTCATGGGTAAAGGAAACGGTCTTCTCCACGAAGTGATCCCCCTGCGCATCCGTCTGGATATGCTGCTAACCGGAGTATCGGTAGAAATGACGGGGAAGGTTACCTGTGAGAATCGCGGGGTTACACGCCAAGGGCGTCCATGATCTCCTGAGGCAGGCAGTGCTCGTCCAGGAGCTTGCACATATCCCGGAGGGCTTCGCGCGCCTTGGCGGCGGCGTAGATGCGCATCCACCCTTCCTCCACCGCCTGGATGAACTCTTCTTCGTTCAGGATGGTGTACTCCCAGCCTGGCTCGACGTCGGCCTCCAGGACGAGGCGGATGCCTCTCCACACGCCATCGTCGTTGTACAGAGGGGATTGCATGGACACGTGGTAGTACCCGGTCGGGTTCTTCTCGCCGTCCAGGTAGGCTATGATGCTGTACCAGTCCTCGATGAAATCGAAGCGCAGGCCGGTCATTCCGTGATGACCGTTGCGAGGTGGCTGGGGAACGCTGAACTGGCTGATCAGCAGTCCGGGGAGTTGGGCCACTAGCTCGTTCTCGAACTCCTGTGGCACAGCATCGTACTGCTTGAAGTGAAACCTGACTTTATCCGGACGGGCCACTGTGTGCTCCGATTGGGGTGACCGGGGCGTCCTGCGCTATCGGGCAGGCGAGGCAGACCGGCCGTGAAGTACTCTACACCCCCATGTTACACGCGAGGGGCGAATCATCCTCCCACGTAGTGCAAGCGATCAAGCATGGAGGAGCGCTAATCGGTGGGGAGTTTGAGGGCCTTCTTCGCCTTGCGGACGAGCAGCTCCGGGTCGAAGGGCTTCATAATATAGTCAGACACCCAAAGCTGTCGCGCCTCATCGACGGTAATGCTGGCAGTCTTGGCCGTGAGCATGATCACCGGCACCTTGGACGTCCGCCTGCGCGAGCGGATCTGCCGAAGCACCTCCATGCCGTCCATCAGCGGCATCATGATGTCCAGCAGCACGAGATCGGGCATCTCGCTGTCCACCATCGCCAGCGCGGTCTGCCCATCGGCCGCGGTGAGCGTCTCGAATCCTTCCTTCTCGAAGCGAAACTGCAGAAGTCGGACGACATCGGCTTCATCGTCAACGATGAGTACTTTCGGCATAGCAAAACCTCCCTCATGCGACGGCTGCGTCCTACACGTTTGGCGTCGCTATGGGTATCGTGAAGCTAAAGGTGCTGCCGTGGCCCTTTTCGCTCTCGACCCAGATCTTTCCTCCGTGCATCTCCACGAGATGCTTGGTGATTGCGAGGCCCAGACCCGTACCGTGGATCTGCTTCACGGCATCGCTCTCACCGCGATAGAACATGTGGAACAGCTTGCCTCTCTCCTCAGGGGCAATCCCCATCCCGGCGTCTATGACCTTGATAAGCACGTTCTTGTCCACACGATAGGCGGCGAGCTTGATCGTAGTGGAATCCATGCTATATTTCAGCGCATTAGACACCAGGTTGGCGATGATCTGTCCGATTCGGTGAGGATCAGCTCGCACCGGCGGCAAGGCCGGCTCGATGTCGGTCAGGATATTGATCCGCTTGTCGTCCGCCAACGCCTTCAGTGACTCCGTCTCTCGCTCGATGACTTCCTTGATGCTCAGCGGCTCCAGGACCAGATCCAGCTTCCCCGACTGGATCTTCGAGATGTCCAGAAGATCGTTGACCAACGCGATCAGCCGGTCCGTGTTGCGGCTGACTGTGCCCAGGAACTCCGACTGTATCTCATTCAGGTCGCCCGAGTGGCCGGCGAGCATGAGCTTCACGTACCCCTGGATCGAAGTCAACGGCGTGCGCAGTTCATGCGATACGAGCGAGACGAACTCCGTCTTGAGATGGCTGATCTCCTCGAGCGCCCGGCGCGTGACCTCCTCCTTCAGGAGGCGCTCATCGAGCATCGCGCGCTGGAGAGCGATTGCCGCCGTCCGGCCGGCCGTCTGGAGCAGTTCATGCTCCGAGGGTTGGAGCTTCCTTGCATCGCGGTAGTAGAGGCTGAGTACGCCGATCGGAGCATCGGCGGGAATGAGCGGCACGGCAACCACAGAGGTGTACCGGTCCATGCGCGCCATCTCCCGCCATGCGGTGAATCGCCGGTCTCTGAAGATGTTGTTGACCGCACAGATACGCCTGTTGCGGATCGCAAGCGCCGCGGGACTCTGTCCGTTCGGAGTGCCCGGCGTTATCGGTATCTGGACGTTCTCATTCGCAATCCTCGTGTATTCATCCGATACGCCGTAGATTGCGCCGGTCTGCAGGTACTCCCCGGATTCGTCGAGGAGGCGTATGGAGCCGAACTTGGCGCCGAACGATTGGCTGAGATGGGTTACGATGAACTTGAGAACGCTCGGGACGTCCGGGGTCGATGCAAGTTCCTGCGCGAGGCGATAGAGAATCTTCTGCTCCGAGAGTCGCCGTCTGGCCTGCTCGTAGAGCCGCGCGTTCTCTATGGCTACGGCTGCCTGTCCCGCCAGGATCATGAGGAGATTCCGGTCCTCCTCCGTGAACCACTTGGGCTCACGGCAGGCAACTGTGAGCACGCCAATCGTGCGGCCCTCGAGGAGCAGTGGGACAGAGATCAGCGACGAGAGCGGCTCGGCGTCTTGCGGATAGTACTCCATTCGCGGCTCGGCACGGCAGTCGTTCGCGATGATCGGCTTGCCGTGCTGCGCAACCCAGCCCGGGACGCCCTGACCGATCTTGAGGCGCGCCTTCCTGATCGTCTGCTTGCTCAACCCCCTCGACGCGCGGACAGGGAGATCGCCGGTGTTCGGGTCTATGAGCCGTATGGTGCTGACGTCGGTGCCGAGGAGGCGGTTAGCCTCGTCCATAACGACGTTGAGCGCCCACCTCATGTCCGTTGACGCACCGATAGTCTGCGCTACCTTGGAGATTGCGACGAGCGCCGCCGACCGCTGGCGTGCCTCCTCCAGAAGCCGCGCGGTCTCGATGGCCGCGCCGGCCTGGTTCGCGAGCAGGAAGACCGGCTCCATGCGCTCGGACAGGATGCGTCCGGAGCGGTTCCAGAAGACCGCGAGCACGCCGGCGGGGGAGTCCTTGTGGATGATCGGGACGATGACCGCCGCCTTGAGGGTGGTCCTGCGGCTCAGGCCCTGCAGTCCGTCATGCTCCGCGATGTCGGTCAGTATCAGGGGTTCGATTCGGCCTGTGGTATCGGCAGGGAGCCGATCTTCGAGGATGTTGATCAGCTCCCTGGCAACGTCTGTGGGCAGATTGTGGCTCGCGCCGTAGAAGAAGACCTTCCGCTGCTTATCATGGAGTGCGAGCCAGGCGGCATCGGCAGTCGCAAGACTCACCGCGGCCTCGACGACGGTCTGCGCGAGGTCGTCAAGCTCGGGGCTGGCGGAGAGCATCCGCCCGATCTCATAGAGAGTGGACAGCTCCCAGTGCAGGTCTCTCATGCGAGAGCACTCCTAAAGAACCCCAGGTAATCATGCTACGGTGTGCATTCCGAGCGACACGGAGGATGATCGACGACAGGAGTCGTCGATCATCGGGCCGTCGTTCACAATGACAGACGGTCTCAGGCTCACCTGAGACTCACTAGAGGGATATCTCCATCCCGTCGTAAGCTACCTGGATGCCTTCGGACGCGACACAGTCCGCGATCTGCTGGTGCAGCACGTTGGCATTGTGCGAAAAATGGGTCAGCACATACATGCCATCCGAGAAGCAGCCCATCTCCTCCAGGCGCTTCTTCATCGCAAATACCTTTTCGTAACCCATGTGGGCCTTTCCTCCGCTCTTCGGGCCGGCGGTGCATTCGGAGATCACGACATCGAACGCGGTCGTCTTGAAGAAGTCCCAGGTCTCCTCCGGATACTCCCCGAAATCGCACGCGTAGAGTGCGGTCCACCCGCCCGACTGCACTACATAGTTGAAGCAGATGTCGTCCGCCATGTGAAGCGCAATCACGGGCGTGAACGTGTAATCGCCCACGCGGACAGGCTTGAACGGCTCCAACTCGTGCAGGTTCGCCACCTTGCCGACCTGTGCGCCCAACACTTCTCCGGCACGGTCAACCACGGTCTTGTTGCCGTAGATGTTGAGCGGCTTCTCCCGGCACTGGGCGAATCCGGGGACCAGCCAGTGAAGCTCCCGGAACGAGAAATGATCGAAGTGAGGATGGGTGATGAACAGGTCGTCCAGATCGACCGTGTCGAGGCCGAGTATGTTGGTGTGATACCAGATGTCCGGCGAGAGGTCGATCAGATGCACGCCGCCGAACACCGCCGAAGAGCGGCTGCGAATGTCTTTTCCGCCGAGTACCCGTGCCTCGGTGCATGTAGGGCAGCCGCAGTAGATCGAGGGTATGCCCTCCGCTGCCGCGGTGCCGAGAATCTTGATGTGCATTTACTTGTCCTCCATGGTAAAGTCTACCGTGACGATCTTCCTCGCAGGGACATCGATCGTTACGACGCCGTCGGTGTCCATGGTCAGTTCCCTCTCGCATTCCTCGTTCAAGTTGGCCGACCGAGCGCTGATCGCCCCGTCGAGCCGGATGCGAGCATCGTGGACCTGCGTATCAGCGATGTTGAAGAAGCGGACGATCACCGAGTTCCGGTCCTCGGCCTTCTTGACCGCGGTAACGACCAGTTCAGGCGGCGTCACCTGCAGGAAGCTGTGTTCCGTCGGGAGATCGCCCTCATGCGTTCCTGTCTGGATGTAGTACATCGGCACGTCGTGCTGGTGTGCCTGCTGCCAAACCTGCGCAGCCTGCCAGTCGCCCGAGTGGGGCAAGACCGAGTACTCGAACCTGTGGACTCCGAGCCACTGCGCGCCGGGAGTGAGCTTCGCGCCGGGGGCGTCCGATCCGCCGCTCAGGCGTCCGACGCTCCTCTGAAGCGTGAGCGCCACAGTCCTCTGTGCGTCATCGTAGACCTCGTACTCCGGCATCCCCTTGTTGATGACGGTGAGGCCTCGATCTCCATCATTGACATCCACCCACGTGCGCTGGGGATAATACGGCGCGGCGTTCACCCAGTCACTCGGCGGGCGCACGGGCCGTGTCACGACGTCGAACTGCCCCTCGGCGTGCGAGACGTCGGTGGAGACGCCGCTCGGGAAGAGCACGCGCAGGCGGTGGTCCTTCGCGCGATTGTCGAATTCGGTCACGACATCCACCCTCGGCGATCCTGCGGTGACTGTGAAGTAACTGGTGTAGGGACAATCGACCGTCTCGGCCGATCGTCCGACGCCGTCAGGGGTCGCGTATGCCGGCAGTTGCATCACGCCCTCGATCTTCAAGGTCGCGGATATCGGACCGCCCGGGAGAATGGTGACCTTCGGGCTTGTGCCGGCAGTGGTGATGATCCTGTCCTCCGCGGGCTTGCGGTAGAGATACTCGTCGCCGACATCACCGCCGTCCTCGAGCACGCCGATCCCGTCGAACACGCCGGTGAGCGGGGATGTGAGGCTCGTCACGGCGATGCCCCCGCCGGATGCCCTGATCTCGATGATGCCATTGGAGATCCGGTCATCACCTACTACCAGGCCCGTAGGCTCACCGGAGAAGTGAGGCTGCGCATCCACGCGGCTGATCGAGTAGACCTTGTATCCGCAGGCGGGCACGTCGTCGGCGATGAACTCGATCTCGAAGCGCCTGACCATCATTGCGAACGGAAGCTCGACCGGTGAGAGCACCTGCTTGACCGCGAGCGACTGCTTGACCAGGTGATATGGAACGACATTCCCATCCGCGTCCCTCAGTTCGATGGCGTTGATGTCTCTCGCCGGATCGACCTGCGGCCTGTCGCGGACTGGGTCTCCGACAGGGATATCGATCGTCGCGCTGATCCTGTCGGTCCTCGCCCAGTTCAGCGAGTTGAACACGAGCAGCGCGTCGGAACTCGTCCCCACGCGAGATGCGACATATCCGAGACCCCGATTGGTGAACTCCTCAGCGATCTGCTGGACCTGCTCGAACCTCGGCACCATCTCGTTGTGCACCTGATCGAGGCTGCAGCCGCAGATCGAGTCGTGCGGATGGTTCTGCATCAGAAGCTTCCAGGCGTAGGTCATGAAGTCGGAGGGGTAGTCACCGCCGAGTATCCACGCGAACGTAGAGGCCGGCTCCATGTACTTCTCCAGCCAGTTCTCGGTCGCGTGATTGGCCTGCTTGAGGTACATGCGGCTCGATAGCGTGCCTGCCAGGACGGAGCCGCCGCGGTCCTCCCGCAGTTCGCCCCTGAAGACATCCAGATCGATCTGCTCCCTCTCGATGTCCTGCTTCACGGCATCGATGTAGGCGGGTAGACTGCTGTGTACCAACTTGTCGCCGCGGAGCCGCTCATTGACCCTCTCCAGGATGTCCGGCAGTCCCTTCTGCGCTTCAAGGTGGTCCACGCCGTTCATCAGCAGCAGGTCGCGCACCGCAGCATGAGGCGCCATGCGGTCGCGGACTGCCTCCGCATACTCAACCGCCTCGTCCGTGTCGGATGGAAACCTCTGCGCGTTGTTGTACCAGAACGCCATGAGGGAGGCAAGTACCCTGCTTCCGTCCGGCGACTCCCAGTAGAACTCCATTTTCCTGTCGTCGGTCAATTGGAGGCCGCGGCCGAAGATCGCGTTGTCGATGCGGAACCCACGGAATATCTGCGGCATCTGGGAGATATTGCCGAACTGGTCGGGGATATAGCCGACCTTCATCGGATCGCCGTACTTCTGCGCGAGGCGATGGCCGATCAGCAGGCTGCGGATCGTGGATTCCCCGCTGACGAGGTATTCGTCGTTGAGTTGGTACCACGGGCCGACGAGTATCCGGCCCTCGCGGATATATCTGCGCAGTTTCTCCTCGTTCTGCGGGCGGATTTGGAGGTAATCCTCCAGAACGATCGTCTGACCGTCGAAGTTCCAGTACTTGAAGTCGGGATCCGTGTCCAGTATGTCAAGCAGATGATCGATCAGATCGACCAGCCTGAGCCTGAACTGCTGAAACGTGAGGTACCATTCGCGGTCCCAATGAGTATGCGAGACCACGTGCATCGTGTAAGGCATCGAACCCTCCGATTTTGCAAATGCCTGGCCTTGGGCTTCCATACCTGAGGTATACCCGAACATCCAGGCACATACCCGGCTACGCCCTGATACTGCCGTCTGCAGCAGACAGTGCATCCGGTCCAGCCTATGTTCGACGTGTGAATTCCCCATTCCTGTTCATTTCGGGGTCTGGTGCTCTGCAGTAACTGGGCTTGTCACTACGCTTGACAAAGTGTGAACCGGGTGGTATACTTGTGACAGAATGGCGAAAGCCCTATGATGCACTGCGCTCATCGGATCTTCTCGCCTTGCGCGTCTGCCCTGCTACTGACCGATCCGGCCGCGGAACACTCAAAGCCGCAGGGCAGCGCCGAACTGGAAGACGGCTTCCGGTGCCATTCTGCGCGGGGGTAGATACCAATGGATGTTTCTGGATCGCCTGGCAACCACGAGGAGGCCATGATCTCGCTGACCAAGCGCGAGATTGAGGTCCTGCAGCTTGTTCTCGAGGGCAAGTCGAGCAAAGAAGTGGCAATGAGCCTCTGTTGCAGCAAGCGTACGGTGGATTTCCACCTGGCCCGCATCTATGACAAGCTAGAGGTATCGAATAGGGTCCAGGCTATGCGCCGAGCAGCTCTACTTGGGATCATACCGAGTGGAGTCAACGGCAAGGATCAGGCTCAGTAGCAGAGTAGGGCAGGTCTCAGCTCGATCGGCAGTATTTCACGAGACGCACGGTGGTTCCGGGTCCGAACCCGAACTCCACCTTGTCCACGCACGTCCTCATCAGGAAGATACCCATCCCGCCCTCCTTCAACTGCTCTGCCGACGGCATCGGGACGGCCGCCGGGTCGAAGCCATATCCGCTGTCGGATATCTCCACTACCAGCCGATGGGGCTCCTTCACGCACTTCACGACCACCTCATCCAGGGAGCCGCGAGGGGAGCCGTGGCGCATCGCGTTCGTGCACGCCTCGCCGATGGCCAGCGCCAGGTCAGTCAGCTCCTGTGACGACAGCGACGGCGTGCTCATGAAGGCTACTATGCGTTGACGAAGCTCGGTGATGGCGCCGGGGGTGCTGGGAGCGCGAAAGAACGCCGAGGTTTGAGTGCGGTCGCACTCGTCGGGATGCTCGTGGAATGTCACTGAGGTCTGATCAGCAGTGACACTGTTCGCGCAGTCGGAGATACCGCTGGAGGTCGTATCTCTGTCCATGGTACTTCGCTGAAATGCCCCCGGTAGATCGAAGATGACCTCGTCACACGCCGAGGCCCGGAGTATGATATCAGCGGTCGGAAACCATGTCAAATCACCGTGTCAACCGCCGCCCGGACCATCGCGTCGATGTTGGCAAACGGTGTATCCCGCGGGATATCATCCGCGCTCCCGAGGATGTACCCCGTCGGGCCGAGGATCTCGACGCACCTCCTGGCCTCGTCGTACACCTCGTCGGGAGTGCCGTTCAGGAGCAACTGTGTACTCAATCCGCCCTTGAGGCATACACGGTCGCCGACAGTCTCTTCGGCGGTCTTCAGATCGACTCCTCCATCGACATCGAGCGGCTCGATGGCATCGACTCCGGTGTCCGCCATCAGGCCCAGAAGCGGGGCTGAGTTCCCGCAGATGTGGAGGTAGACCTTCGCACCCATCGACTGGAATGCCTGCGCCGCCTGACGATGGTACGGGAGGCAAAACTTCTCGTACATCGCCGGTGATATGATGCTGGCCGACGCCCATGCGTCGCCGATGTAGACGCCGTCCACGCCCGCGCGAATGAGCGCCTTGCCCACCTCGACCGAGATGTCGGTGGCTCGCTGCATCGCCTCGTGGACGAAGACAGGATCCTCATAGAGATCCAGAATCGCCTGCTCCGACCCGCGCCACGCGGCGAGCGAGTTCATCGTCTGGCCCGCCGCGACTCCGGCCACAAAGGCGGAATCCCCCAGGTCTCTGACCACCGCCGCTACCGAGTCAGTGCAGCCGTGTTCGACATACCACTCCGCCGGAGTGACATCGATCCTATCCAGATCCCGCTTCTCTCGGAGGATCGGCTCCGTGTTCAACTGCACCGGCATGTCGTCTTCCGGGAGACGCGCGGTCGGCCTGCCGCCGCCATCCAGCAGGTACGTGACACCGTCGATGAGGGCGGTGAGGGGTGGGGAAGCGTCCGCGGCCGGGGCGAAACCCAACTCGAAGCCGTCGAACCCGAAGCGCCGGTGCAGTTCACGGAGGCCCTGATGGACCAAAGATGGGTCGAGGACGAGTTCCCGATACTTGCGGCCCAGCACTCTGGAGCCGAGATATGCGGTCACCACCGGGAAGACCGGCACTCGGTCCACCGGCCTGCGCTCCATGGCGGCGATGACTCTTTCCTTCGGTGTCATGCGGAGATCCTCGCGTGTTCGATGACCCATCATAACAACCGCCCGAGATGCTGTCAAAGCAGCGCGAATGCGTCTTGTCTGTGCGTCATTGCCTGTGTAGGAGGAGTGTTCCGATCGGGAATCGGCAACTCCGACGGTACCACACCAACCTGTAGGAGGGGTCTTCCGGACGGTTTGTGCCCGCTAACCCCTACGTCGGGATTAGCGATCCTAAGGGATCGCGAGATCCCTCCTGCGGACGTGAGAGACACCCCCTGGCCACGTAGGAGGAGTTTTCCGATCGGAGATCGGTAACTCCGACCGCTGCCGGAACCCGACCGTCGGGACTAGCGGCGTCGCTTCGACAGACTCAGGACAGGCATCCACCGCCGCGAAATCCCTCCTGCACAAGTTCGATGCACTCGCCCTGGCCGTCGAAGCGTTCCAATCCCATGCCTTGGTGGTGTAAGATACCTCTGCGAAGAACCGGAGTGTGCTGGGTGCGCGCGTATATATGCCTCCCAGATATTCGGTTGCATGTTTCGTTACCGGGCATTCCAGTTAATACTTAAGAGAGGCTTTGCGCACCATGACAAGAGAACGCTGGACCTCGCTGCTGACGGCGTTGGTCGGCGGCTCGGTACTGGTCGGCTTGTACTCGTTCCAGAACCATCCGCACTCGTACCCGGACTACATAGTCACGAACGTCGCATCGCTCCTCTGGATTCCGATGCTCGCCGTCATGCTGATACTTCGCCAGGAACCGAGCGCATTCGGCTTCGGGCTCGGCGACCTGAGATGGTCGATGCGGCTGGCAGGCGTGCTGTACATCGGCGTCCTGCCGTTCCTGGTATATGCGTCGAGGCTGGCGGGTTTCCAGCAATACTATCCGATCCAGAAGTGGGCGGAGAGCAGCCTGTACTTCTTCGGGTACTATGAGCTGACCTACGGCATGTACCTGTTCTGCTGGGAGTTCTTCTTCCGGGGGTTCCTGCTGTTCGGACTCTCCCGGACGATAGGGATCGTCAGCGTGTTTGTTCAGGCTGCCGCGTTCGGTATCATGCACCTGGGGAAACCGCCTCAGGAAGTGCTGGCGTCGTTCGCGACAGGCATCGTGCTGGGTCTCGTAGCCTATCGGTCGAAGTCGTTCGTGGCGTGCTTCGTGGTGCATTGGGCCGCCGCGGTCACGTTCGACATACTTATCATCCTCGCCAGACGGGGAGCTTTCTAGCGAGTCTCAGGTACGTCTGAGACAGTCAGTCATTCTGAGCATGTTACTGCGCAGTTGTCTCGGGTAGACACCCCGCTAGTCCTGAGTAGCAAAGCGTATCGAAGGACGGTGGGGACTAGCCGAGGGTAGGGTGGAACGAGGCCGCCCTTCGATACGTCCTGAACTCCGACCACGCTAAGTACCAGTGCGCATCAAAGTGCAGTCGGAGTTCATGACTACTCAGGGCTGGCGGGGTGGGTTTCCCGGGACATAGGAACCCGCTAGTCAATGAGCTGGGAGTGCAGGACTTTAGGGCTAGCGGGATTGGTTCCCCGGGATATAGAACCCGTCAGTCCTGAGTAGCGAAGCGTATCGAAGGACGGCCAGGAGCAATCAGAGCTGACGGTGCGAGGTTTCTCAGAAGCGAAGCGAGAAATCCGGCGGACTCTTCCCCGATGATCGACGACTCCTGTCGTCGATCATCGTCCGTGTCGTTTCAGAATGACACCGTAGCGCCATCACCCGGGATTCTTTGCCGGTTCGTTTTACTCGGTATGGAGGTAGAGCAGTTGCGAGTTGAGAAGATCAGGCTGGAGACAGCCATTCGTACCGAGGCCGACGTGTCGGTCCTCGGTGTCGTGGGAGAGATCGACGTCTTCACCGCTCCGGAGTTCAAGCGCGCGATCAACAACGCGATCGAGTCGGGCGTCACGGATCTGGTGATCGACCTGTCCCAGGTGAGTTACATGGACAGCAGCGGGTTCGGGACTCTGCTCGGCGCGACGAAGCGCGTGCGCCTGAAGGGCGGCTCGATCAATCTGGTGGGCTGCAACGAGGCAATCGAGCGAATGATGAAGATCACCCGGCTGGACACGGTGTTCAACCTGTTCCGGACTGTGCCCGAGGCCGCCGCGCGTATCAAGAAGTAGCCAAGAGACTAGTAGTTCCTCAGCAGACCGATGACTCTACCGATCAGCCTGCAGTCTTTGCCCGCCATTGGGATGGGATCGTAGGCAGGATTGGCAGGCGCCAGCATCGCACATCCATCCTGGAGTCTCAAACGCTTCACCGTGGCCTCATCACCTATCAGCGCTGCCACCAGGTCGCCGTCGTCCGCGGTCTCCTGTGGGCGGATGACCACGATGTCGCCGGGGAGGATGTGCGCTCCTACCATGCTGTCGCCCCTGACGTGGAGCGCGAACGCCGTCTCGTCATTTCCCAGCATCGACCGCGGGACCATAAGCTCGCCCTCGCGGTTCTCGATAGCCAGCAGAGGCGCGCCCGCGGCGATGGTGCCGAGGATCGGGATCGAGACGAGGCCGGACGGCGGTTGGTCGCCGCCGGGATGGAGAACCTTGATGCCCCGGGAGCTTCGGTCGCGCCTGATGAAGCCCTTCGCCTCCAGCGCATCGAGATGGTTCGTCACGCCGCGCAGGCTCCTGATCTCGAACTCCGCCCCGATCTCGCGTATCGAGGGCGGATAGCCGTTCTGCATGGCGAACCGTATCACGAACTCCAGTATCGACCGCTGCCTCGCCGTCAACTTCTTGCGCATAAGCATGCTCCCCGCAGGGCTTCTCGCCGCTCGGCGACACAGCCACCACTGAGCGAGTATATACCCAGACTAATGTCTACGTCAACGCCTGAGTTACCAGATCGGGAATGAAGTTGGGGTCTACCCCGCCGCCTTCTCGCAGTACTCCCGGAGCAGTCTCAGCCACAGCCGGTAGTCATCGAGCGACACCTCAGGAGGCGTCTGGTGATCGACCGAGACGATGTACCCGCCCTGCCGCATCACCGGGAGCAGCCGCTCGAACTCCCGGCGGATGCGCTCCTCGCCGAGGTGCATGACGGTCTTGTCGAACGCGCCGAGCATCCGAAGTCGCGGATGGTCTCGCCGGAGTTGGTTCACATCCACACCCGCCATCCGCTCAAGCGGCAGGAATCCCTGGATGCCGACCTCCTGATACCACTTCACCGGCTGCGTTACATCGCCGTCGGTATCCAGAAAGACGGTGATCCCCCGATCCTGGAGGGAGTACGTGATCCTGCGGTAGAACGGGGCGAGGAACTCATCGAACTGCGCCTTGGAGAGCATCGGGCCGTGATTGTACGACATATCCTCGGCGAACGTCATGAACTCGGGGGTGCATATCTCACAGAACCGGTCCATGGTTCGCAGGTGAAACGCCAGCAGGTCCTCGTTAATCTCATGCATCAGCTCCGGCTGGTCGTAGAAGGCGTAGAGGTGCGGCTCGATCCCCAGAAGTACGCGCGGCCACCAGAAGAAGCCATCGATCGAGACCCAGATCACGACATCGTCCGATTCCTGCCTCTCCGCCCAGGACTTGATACGCTCGGGGTCGAACGGCGGGTCGGGGTAGAGGTGCTGCTTGATGGCGCGGTACTCGTCGATATTGTTCACGATCGGCAGGCCGTGTCCGGGCGCACGGGGGCATTCCGGCTTCATTGGCGAGAACCAGAACTGGATGTGGCGGTCCATGCCGAAGTGCTCGCGGATCATGTACCCGTCGGTGATATCCCTCGGCAGACCCTCCTCGTACCAGCGGGCGATCGTCTTGTCCCACCACGGCGCCCATTCCATGACCGGCAGGCGGTCGACAGGCTCGAAGTTCAGGACTCTGCGGAAGCGTTCCCGATTGGTCATCGGTCTCTCCTGTATGCCCCATGCGTCTCATCGGCTCTCGACGCATGAGGCCCATGATCACTGGTTCCTCAGCACCTCGATCATCGCCGCCATGTTCTCGACGGGAACGTCCGACGGGATATCGTGCGAGGGCGAAGCAATGTATCCGCCGCCCCGCCCAAGCTCACGGAGGAGGCGGCTCGTCTCGGATCGCACTTCATCCGGAGTACCGTGGGGAAGGAGGCGCTGGACGCTGATCCCTCCGTAGAACGAAAGCCGGCCGTGGAATCTCTTCTTGGTCTCGACGCACTCCATGACCTCGGGCTGGAAGGGATTGAAAATGTTGACGCCGACCTCCACCAGATCCGGCAGGACGGTCTTGACGTCGCCGCAGCAGTGGATCATCACCCACTTGCCTGCCCGGTGGACGGCGTCATACATCCGCGCGATCCGCGGCTTGATGAACTCCCGCCAGAGGGATGGGCCCATGATCAGGCCGGACTGACTCCCCCAGTCATCCCCGAACCGGACGCAGTCGATATCGTGGGCGACCGCGAGGGCAATCTGTTCGAGGTTGTACTCCGTGATGCGGTCGAGAAGCTCGTGGACGAATGCCGGCCTCTCGATCATGTCGACGAGAAGTTGCTCCATACCCCGCAGGGTCCAGGCCCTCTCGAACAGCGAGAAACCGAGGCTTGCTACCCGGAACTCGTCCGGGTGCTCGGAGACGAATCGCTCGTAGACGGGATGCAGCGCATCAGCCTCGGATGCGGGAGGCTTCCATCCGCGCAAGTCGGCGTCAGGGATGACAAGGCCCTCGACGTTGCCGATGTCCTTATCAACCGTCCGGTTCCACACGACTCCCCAGACGTCGCGGAAGTACCCCGGCCTGATCTCTTCCCATTCCCTCAGCGCACCGAGCCGGAGCATCGCAAAGTGGTTGCCCAGATGCCGTTCGAAATCGGGATCGCCGTAGAACTCCGCCATCTTCTCTCTCGCAGGGATCGTGAAGGTGACATGGTACGGCACTATGTCGGTATCTTGGAACTGAATGGAGCGGTATACGCGTTCTCTCGGCGTCATGTGCAATCGCCTCCCCGTGTTGCCGACAGAATAGTCTGCATGAGGATGCTTGTCAAGTGATGCTTGGGGAATCCGCTCCGCGCGGTATCAGGGAGCCATGTTCCAGAACGAGCGCTTGATGGAGAAGTCTTCCGTCTTGTGGAATACCGGCGTGAACTCGAGCGCGTTCACCTGCCAGTCGCCGTCGAACGAGATCGTGGTCACCGGGTCGTCTGGGTAGAAGCTGACCGAAAGATACCGGAGTTGTCCCTTGTTGGCGAAGACGTCCTTCAGTACCTGCTTCCCGTTGACGGAGACGTTGAACGGCCCGACCGCCCGGTTCGGGTTGTAGAGGATATAGTTGAGGAGGTAGTAGCCCGGCCTTAGGGAGACCTGGAACTCGGCCGGGTCCGATCCCGCCGCCCCGTCGCACTTCAGTGGACCACCGAAGTTGAACGCGACCATCCGGACTTCACCCGACTTCCAGCCGTACCCCCTCTGTGCATCGAATCCAGAAGCGTCGCAGGGTGCGAACCCATCGACTTCGAGGCCGGAGGTGAAGTTGATCGAACGCTCGTGCTCGAACGGCACGGTGTAGTGCCCGTTCTGAAGGTTGTGATGGCGGTAGTAGTCGCCGTCGCCGACTCGGATGACGGTCTTGAACGTCAGGTCGCCGCCGAAGTGGCTTACGAACCGGTAGAACTTCAGCGCAAAGAACCGACCATCGCGCGCAGGCCTGGCGCCGTAGCTGAGATCGTAGTTGGTCGAGTACCCCAGCGGCGGCCCCATCGGCGACATGTCGAGGTTTATGGTCTCTGATCCCACCTTGAACGCCAGATGGCGGAAGCGTCCGGAGTAGCACTCATCCGGCCCGATCTCCTTCGAGAGGTCGAACGCGCGGCCCTCGTACTTGCTCTGCCGGCCGTAGACCGCATATGGTTTCTGCCCTTGGAAGAGGTCAGACGGCATACACAGCGAATAAGCGTAGAAGTTCGCCATTCCCCGATCGAAGAGGTTCTCGACATGTATGGAGCCGGTGATCTCGAGACCATCCTCGGTGAGATAGACCTCGCGCCGCACGGTGTTGCCGTTCGACTCCTGGCAGTAGGTGAATCCCCTGCCGTCGGGACACTTCGTGATCAGACCTCCCTGGAGGTCCGCAATGTCCCAGCGGTCGTGGTCGATGAGAAGCGTTCCCTTGTAGGTTACCTGGAGGACAGGCTGCACTGAGACATCGAAACTGCCGAGCCGCAGCGTCTCGGAGTATGCCTGCGAGGCCAACAACAGGACCGCCAGGAGCCTCACTCCGCACTCTACACCCCGCGCTCTACGCTCTACCCTCCGGACTCTGCGCTTCACGGCTCCACCTCACCTGTAACGGTCAACTGTCGATAGACCTCGATGCTCCCCGGCGGAATGGTGATGCGGCTGCCATCGCCTTTGCGCTCCACCTTGCACAGGATGTCGGCCTTCTCGGGAGCCTGCAGGACTGCCGTCGTCACCCTTACCTTCGGGAGGTGCACGGTGATGGCCCGATCGATCGGTGGGCAGACGATATCCTTTGAGATCCGGTCGCCCCGCTTCGGCCTCGGGAACCCGGTAGCGTTCAACATCTGAATCCAGAGCCGATCGCTCCCCGTCCTGCTGCGATGGGCGAAAGCCCTGAGGCCGGGTGGAGCGTACTCCAGAACCACCTTCTGACGGCCGCGGATCGCCTCAGCGATCATCGACTTCATGAACTCCTGAATCCGCTGATCGGCGGTGACCAGATACTCGTACCGCCCCCAGTGATGGGGAACCTCAGACTCCGTGGTCAGCATACCTGGGTAAGCCGCGATCACCCACCACTTTCCCTTGCCCGACGACACCTCCATCACGAGCGGATACTTCCGGCCTGAGTTCCACTCGAACCACTTGCGAACGGTCACGCGCTTCTCGTCATTGATGTGGAAGAGCAGCGCGCGCCTGCCCTCCGTTCCCATCCTGTGATCCGGGTCGATCGGCTCGTTGGGGACGGTGATCTTCTCGCGGGCGTGTTCGAAAGACCACGGAGCCTCCGCGAAGCCATCGTAGGAGATCGGTATGTCCTCCGCGAACGGATACTCCTTCATGGGATTGTGGAACATGTCGTAGAGCGCGCTCTCGCCCGACAGGATCACGCGTCCGCCGGAACGAACATACTCCTTGAGCAGTCGGACCGTCTGCGGTGAGAGCGTGTACGCATTCGCCACGATGATGAGCGCGTGCTTCGATAGCATCTCGGCGGTCAGCGTATCCTCCATCAACACCTGATACTGCGTCTGAGACTCCATCAGCGCGATGCTCCATCCCACCACCGAGTACCAGTGTCGAGCCCCCACAAGATACGCGCTCTGCTTCGAGCGGTTCGAGAACAGGAGTCCCACGTCCGCGTAGGAGACCGCCTCCGAGTTTTTCATCGCATCAGGCCATTTGGCATACTTGCTGACGGCGCTCCCCGGCTCGTAGAGCGGGTCTTCCGATGTGCCCTGCGATACCCAATGCGCATTCCTGGTCAGCTTGCAGAGGGCGTATGAGAACTCGGTCGAGTCGGCCGGACCGGCATAGATCAGCGCCCACGAAGGATGCCCGAAGCTGTCGGCGAACCCGGTGCGGAGCATCAGGTCGGCGAGCACATACCGGTGCAGTATCCCCGGCGCGATCGACATGACCTCGACTCCGGTCGAGTATTGCACCCGCGCCTGCGTGATCAAGTCGCCGATGTAGCCGTCTCCCAGGTTCGATGTGTATGTCAGGAACTCGGTGTTCGGGTCTACAGCCTGGACGGTTGACTTCACCGCCGAGAAGAAGTCGTTGACGCACTTCTTCTGCCAGAGGAGCCATATCTGCCACAGCGGATCGGAGGTGTTGCCGAGGGTGGGGGAGTCGGACTCCACCGGAAGCCGGAGCCCCGTGTCCATGTTGAATTTCGTCCGGCAGATGTCACACCCGCAGAAGAGGCCGTTCGGCATGAACGTGACCTCGTCGATCATGTAGGCGTCGGGATGCGCCTTCTCCTGAAGGTTCCTGATCCAGCCGAGGTAGTGCTTCTGATACTCCGGATTGTTTATGCAGAACATCCGGCCCATGCTGCCGTCGCGGATGTCTCTCTGGACCCAACTCGACCGACCGTCGAGAAACTGCGCCGTGCCCGAGTAGATCAGCGTCGGATCGTGGTGCTCGACTACCTTGAGCCCCTGTGCGCGCATCGCCGAGGTGATCCGGGCGAGGTAGTCGCCGAGGTCGTAGAGGGACGCTGTGAGATCGGACCCACGGAGGTAGTCCGCATATCTGAAATGCCGCCCGCTGATGATGACGGTGTTGAAGCCTGCATCCTTGTGGATCTTGGCGAGCTTCTCGGCCTCGGCATCGGTGTTGATCTCCGTGTGGTCCGCGAGGTTGTCGCTCACGGCATTGCGCATCACCATGTCGTAGAACCACTCGCGTCCCTCTATCGGCGGCGACTGATATGCCTGCGCGCCGAACCACTTCTCGTTGAACTGCTCGTAGAGTTCCGCCAGTTGCCGATTCCTGGAATCGGCCTGAGCGGCGGCGGGCTGCAGAGATCCCGCAGCGGTGAGTGAGAGGAGAAAGCAGAGAATGAGCGCTCCACGTAGATGCATGCCGGTTGACACCACAGCTTTCTGTTCGAACTACATTCTCAATTATGGGATTGCTCGCGCATATCTCCAGATAGGGTTTGCCGACCATCCGGAACGAACCTCCTGCGGCAGGGCGAACGCACCTTGTCTACACATCATTGCCCATGTAGGAGGAGTTTTGCGGACGATTCGTGTCCGCTAACTCCGACGTCGGGATTAGCGATCCTAAGGGATCGCAAAATCCCTCCTAGACAGGAGATGCGTTCGCCCTGCTCCTGTGGTTGACAGTCGGCGGGCTTCGACGTATACTGCAAACCGTCGGCAAGATGCCGCGCCAGCCCATACGAAGCAGACAGGAAACCATGAGAACATCGCTTGGCATAGCTTTCGTCTTGACCCTCCTCTCCGTCTCCGCAGTGTTCGCCAATATCGAGAGATCCGCAAAGCCGACCTTCACTCTCTGGCAGCTTCCGGAGCAGACCCACAGTCAGATGATGTCCTACGTCATCCGCACAACCGGCGGGAAGGTCATCGTCATAGACGGCGGCATGCCCGGAGACGCGCCCTACCTCAAGGGCTTCCTGGCTGCACTCGGGAACAGAGTCGATCACTGGATCATCTCTCACATGCACGATGACCACTTCGGCGCGCTTCGCGCGATTCTGGCCCAACCCGGCGATCTCAAGATAGGCAGGATCTACTCATCCACCCTCGATGACGAATGGACCAAGCAGTACGGCAGTGAGGGCGAGTACAAGTCGTGGATCGAGTTCAAACAGGCGCTTCGGAATGCCGGCAAGCGCATCATCGAACTGAGACTCGGCGGCAGGATGAACATCGACGGCGTGAACTTCGAGGTGCTCGGCGTGGCCAACCCCGAGATCCACCCCAACGCCATCAACAACTCCAGCCTCGTCCTGCGCGTCTGGGATGCCTCCAAGTCGATCCTCTTCCTCGGCGACCTCGGCCCGGAGGGCGGGCGGAAGCTCCTCCAGAGCAAGTACCGCGATCGTCTGGATTGTGACTACGTCCAGATGGCGCATCACGGCCAGAACGGCGTTGAGCTCGATGTCTACCAGGCCGCATCTCCGCGGTTCTGCCTGTGGCCGACTCCCAGGTGGCTCTGGGACAACAACATCAATGGGCAGGGCAAAGGTACCGGGCCGTGGCGCACGCTCGAAGTCCGCGCGTGGATGGAACAGCTCCAGGTCAAGGCGAATTATGTCTCTGCCGACGGTCTGCACCGCATAGACTGATCGCAGTCCCGATTCCCGGGACTTCCTCATCCGTTTTTCTACGTCAACTTGGTTGACATTTCAGCCCCTGGCTTGTCTCTCTTACTGATCGGGCTGCGTATCGGCCTCGGGACAAGCCAACCCGACGGCCGCCGTCCGAACTTGCCGAATCGTCAGGAAAGAGTACATAACCGCACAGCGCATACCCGTATCGATGCCGAATCGGGCCGCCATAGAGCGGATCGGTATCTCCAACACGACGCTGATCGGCTGTTCACGATTCGGTGACGACAGCAATCGCTCGGACACTCCGAGTCGGGTCGTAAGGGGGTTCTGCTGTGAAAAAGATAGTTGTCCTGTTGATCCTCTGCTTCTGCGCTTGCTCCGCGCATTCCGCCGTCGTTACCCACAACGTCAGTGCGCCGCTGCAGTCCACATATTGGAGCCAGGTGTTCACTCTGCCGAAGTTCGATCCCACTCTCGGCACTCTGAACAGCGTGACCTTCGAGCTGACCGGACGCGTCGAGGGTTCGGTCTCGTTCGAGAGCCTCGATGTCGAACCGGCAACTGTCAGCATGACTCTCGGCGCGATCGTGACGTTGTTCCACTCCGACAATACGGTGATCGCCACTACGAGTCCATCCGTGACTACGACCGACTATGTCGGCGCCTATGACGGCGTTATCGACCTCGACGGCGCATCGGGGAGGACGCATTCCGGACTGTGGTCGTCGACGGTGCAGAGCTACTGCATCGCATCGTGCGACCTCTCCCAGTACGTCGGCCCCGGAACGTTCGATGTCACTGTTGCCGCGACCGGCAATTCCGGAGGTCACGGCGCGGGCAATCTGCTGATGCTGTTCCGAGCATCAGCGTCCGCTGCCGCGCAGGTCAGATACGACTACACCGCCATTCCTGAGCCGTCATCGTTTATGGCGATGTCTCTCGGCGCGGTCAGTCTCTTTGGGCTCGCAAGACGTAGGAGATGCTAGCCATACCCTGGCCATGATAGGAAGCACTGTGATGAAGGGCGACTGCACATGCAGCCGCCCTTCCGGCTTTCCTGGACGCTCGTCTAGCCTGTGCGGTACCCCTGGGCGATATCGAATGTGTATCGCGCGAACTACGGGGTATAACATATCGCCGATCTTCCCTTGCGAGTTGCGAACAAGTTCGCGACGAAAAGCGTCTGTCTTGTTGTATGATGGCCGGGACGCCGGTGGCCTGACGATCGGCGCGTGTGCCTCGAGGGCGCACATGGCTATGTCTGGAGCGAGACGTGCATACCATACCTGAAGAAGTGAAGCAGCACATCGAGAAGCTGGCGGCCAACCCAGCGATCAAGCTTGCGGTGGAGAGCGATCTATCACCGGATGGGGAGATCGGCAAGCAATGGCTGGTAACCACTGACGACCGGGTATTCGTCGTCTGTCCCGATCACGGTCGTCCGTTCGTCAGTCGTGAACTGACGCTGAAAGACCTTCTTGAAGTGAAAGCGGAGGCCCAGGTCGGGAACGGCTGTCTGATTGCGAACGTGAAGGGCGAGTATGTGCCTCTCATCCGATACTCCAACGCGATGACCAAGGAGTTCGGATATGCCGCGAAACGCATCGAGGCGCTGGCTAAGGGCGAGGAGCCGCCGGTTGCGACAGACGATGACCGGACGCGCCGGTGTGCCAAGTGCGCCTTTCCGCTGGAGACGGGATCCGACGTCTGTCCGAACTGCGTCAACCGAGCGCGCGCCCTGCGCCGTCTGTTCAAGTACGTGGAGCCGTACAAGAAGCTGACGCTCCTGGCCGGATTCCTGATGCTCGCCAGCCAGTTGATGCAGCTCGCCCCTCCGCTGCTGACGAAGGTCCTGGTGGACGATGTGTTCAGGAAGGCGGAGCCGTTCAAGGGCAATGTTCCCGGCGCGCTGAGACTCGATCTGCTCCACATGCTCGGGCTGATTGTCCTGGCGCTCGTGGCAACGCGCGTGGTTGCCATGGTAATGGGCATCTTCCAGTCGCGGATCACGGCGTACCTGGGCTCGAAGATGATCCACGACATTCGGATGGACCTGTATTCGGCGCTCGAACGGCTGACGGTGGCGTTTTTCGACAAGCGCCAGACCGGAGCGGTGATATCTCGAGTCTCACAGGATACCAACGCCCTGCAGGAGTTCCTGGCGTTCGACATCCAGTTCATACTGTCGAACACGCTGCTCCTGGTATTCGTGCTGGCGATCATGTTCCAGCAGCACTGGAAGCTCGCCGCGCTCACGATACTCCCCGCGCCGTTCGCGTCGCTGGCTGCGATGCTTGTCTTCACCCGTCTGAGATGGGTCTTCCGCCGGGTGTGGCATAGATGGTCGAAGCTGCACAGCGTCATGTCGGACTCGCTCCAGGGCCTCCGGGTCGTGAAGGCATTCGCGCAGGAAGACAAGGAGATCGGCCGCTTCCGGCGCCGAAGCCACGATCTCTACCAGGCATCGATGCACGCCGAACAGACGTGGGCGACCCTTCTGCCGATCATGTGGTTTGTGCTGAGCTCGGGGCAGTTCATCGTCTGGTACGCCGGCGGCCTCGGCGTGATCGACTTCGGGGTGACCACCGGGACGCTGATCATGTTCATCGGCTATATCGGGATGCTCTACGGCCCCCTCCAGATCGTGACGCGCATGTGGGACTGGATCGGCCGCTGCCTGGCCGCTTCGGAGCGCGTCTTCGAGATCATGGACTCCCCTAAGGAGGAGATCGATCCTGAGCACCAAGTGCGCATTCCGGACATGAAGGGGCGCGTCAAGTTCAACCGCGTGAAGTTCGGCTATGATAAGCACAACCCGGTACTGCAGGATATCGACTTGGAGGTTCAGCCGGGCGAGATGATCGGTCTCGTCGGCCAGTCGGGCGCAGGCAAATCGACCATGATCAACCTGCTCGCCAGGTTCTACATCGCCCAGGAAGGCTCCGTGGAGATCGATGGCGTCGATATCCGTAAGATCAGCCTGGAGGATCTTCGTCGGCAGATCGGCATGGTGCCGCAGGAGTCGTACCTCTTCTCAGGCACCATCTACGACAACATCGCTTACTCGAAACCGGACGCGACCATGGAGGAAGTCATACGCTCGGCCAAGGCGGCGAACGCGCACGACTTCATTGTGAACTTCCCGGATGGCTACGAGACGCAAGTCGGCGAGCGAGGGCAATCACTCTCCGGCGGCGAGCGTCAGAGGATCGCCATCGCGAGGGCTATTCTGCACGACCCGAAGATCCTGATCCTCGACGAGGCCACGAGTTCCATTGACTCGGCGACCGAGAAGCAGATCCAGGAGGCGCTCGCGAGGCTCGTCAAGAACCGCACGACCTTCGCCATCGCGCATCGGCTCTCGACGCTGAGCAACGCTGATCGCCTGCTGGTGTTGGAGAAGGGCAAGCAGATGGAACTGGGCACGCACGAGGAGCTCATCAAGAAGGGCGGCACCTACGCCAAACTGGTCGAGATGCAGACCGAGCTATCGAAGAACATCGGAGTGGGCGGATGACAGAAGAGCAAGGCACAACAGAGCAGACGGTCCGGGAGAAGTCCGAGACCGAGAAGAACCTGGACGAGGCGGCAAGCGTCCGATACCTCACGACGGACGACTTCATTCTCTTCCGCACCCCGGCGGGAGGAATGCGGCTCACCCTCAAGGGCGACAGGTCGGTGCTCCGGATCAAGGCGCGCCGATGCTTCCCGTACTCGATGCCGGACAAGTTCATCTCGCTCCGAGACGGCTCCGACGGGGAGATCGGCATCATAGCCGACCTCAAGGACCTTCCGAACGACTACCGACGATGGATCGAGGAGGATCTCGAAATGCGCTACTACGTGCCGCAGGTGAGATCGATCAAGACGATCCGCCAGCGGTTTGGCGGCATAGAGTGGCATGTGGACACCGACCGCGGCCCGAAGCGCCTCATCACCAAGGGCGTCCATGACACGATGATGGAGGTCGAGATCGGTCGGTTCATCGTCACCGATGTCGATGGCAACCGCTTTGAGATCTTCACGGACAGGCTCGATCCCGCGAGCAGTGAGTGGCTCAACCGTCTGATTTGACACCGATCCACTGTTTTGGTAGAATTGTGCTGCAGACTGGTGCTCTCGGCGCATGTGGTGGGGCGTATTAGCTGCGATAGCAGCCGGTGCCGCTCCGACTGCTATCGCGCCTATGGAGAGAGGTGACCGCATAGCATTCCGTCCTGGCTTTGGGGCCGGGACAGCAGGGCGCCGGAAACGTTGTTACGTCGTCCGAAGCACTTTGCTATAGTCGGTTCTGATGCTTGTTACCCAGCTTTGCGAAAAGTAAAACGTTAACCATCCCGAATGGTTTATCGTAGCAGGACGCACCACCGAAGGAGACTGGTCGAAAATGGAGATTGACCTCGCTGCCATCGAAGAGCAGATGACGCTCGGCAAGAGCTTCAAGATCAAATACCGCTATCCCCTCGATACCGGTACGGGCAGAGACTCCTACGGGGTTCGCAGCGACAAGCTGATGGACGTGTCCAAGGAACTCGGACGGTTGTACACGCTCTTCCGCGGAGCGACACCGATCTGGATCGAGGACTTCGAGATCCTGGAGATCGGCCCCGACGACGGAATCTACGAGGAGTTCGAGGCGGAGTAACCGCTCCTACCGACCCGCGGCTGCCACGAACGACCTGAAGAGGGCCTTGCACGGCTCGTACACGTATTTGTCCGCCTGCCTCTCGGGGTGCCACTGGACCGCAAGCGCCCACGGATGATCGATAGCCTCGATCGCCTCCACTATCCCGTCCGGCGCGAAGGCCGATGCCTTCAGCTTCGGCGACATCTCCCTCAGCGTGATCCCCTGATGATGCCTGCTGTTGACGACGCACGGCCAAGTCCACATGACGTGGTAGAACCGGCTGTTGACGTCTACACAGACCGCATGCATCGCGCTCATTCCCGGCTCGTGCGCGGGAGCATCCGCGTCCGTATAGGATGGGTGCCTGAGCCCCGTGCGGATATCCTTGATGAGCCCGCCTCCGAGCGCGACGTTGAGCACCTGGAATCCTCTGCATATCCCCAGCATCGGCAGCTTCTCCTCGTAGGCCAACCGTGCGAGAGGGATCTCGAAGGCATCGCGCTGGGTGGTGCAGGTCATGCGGTAGGCGGCGATCAGCTCGTCCGTGGACATGCTCTCGTCGCCGGGATTGCTCCTCGATGGATACTCATCAGGATGGATATCCAATCCGCCGGTTAGGACGACGCCGTCATATCGCTCGACGATCTCCGCAAGTTCCTCCGGCGAGGTCTTCGTCATGTCGAGGAACTCCGACTGCCCGCCCGCGAGTTCGATGGCGGCCGGGTAGTTCTGATACTCCTCGATCTTCCGGCCCACCGTGATTCCGATAAGGGGTTTGCTCATCTGTTCGTCTCCGCGGAACAGGATACCAGCGTGCTCGGGCGGTTGTCAACGCGATACGAGCGCTTCTGCTTGCCAACAGCACTGAACATGGGTACAATCAGCGCTGGGAGTGCCCATGGAACAGGATCGAGCATCGAAAATCGAGCATCGAGTATCCAGTGACCGGTATCCGGTATCCCGACGCAGGAAGCGCCTCAAGGACGCGCTCGGGGCCTATGCCTTTCTGCTGCCGAACTTCCTCGGTTTCATGGTCTTCACATTCCTGCCGATCCTGGCGTCGCTCGCACTCAGCCTCACCAACTGGGACGTCCTTCAGCCCCTAAGCGCGAAGAACTTCGTCGGCCTGAACAACTTCGCCGAACTCCTCTGGTTCCATGGAGAGGGCGGGCAGCTCGTCGCCAACGACCCTGATTTCTGGAAGTACCTCTGGAATACCATCTTTCTTATGCTCGGCATCCCGCTCGGTATCGCCGGATCGCTCGTCACCGCCATGCTGCTCAACCAGAAGATCCGCGGCGTCACGGTTTTCCGCACGATCTACTTCCTGCCGAGCATCTGCTCCGGCGTGGCGGTCGCGCTCCTCTGGCGGTGGATCTACAATCCCGAGTACGGCCTGCTGAACGCGCTCCTGTCGAAGTTGGTCCACATGCAGGAGACGCCGATGTGGCTCTACAACCCGGCGCTTGCAAAGCCCTCGCTGATCATCATGGGCCTCTGGGCGGGGATCGGCGGGATGAACTGCCTGCTCTACCTCGCGGGCCTTCAAGGAATCCCTCAAGAGTACTACGAGGCGGCGGATATCGACGGCGCCGGGTCATGGCAGAAGTTCCGACACATCACCTGGAAGCTGCTCAGTCCGACAACGTTCTTCATCGCGGTGATGAGCATCATTGGCGGCTTCCAGGGCGGGTTCATGCAGGCGTTCCTGATGACAAGCGGCGGACCTGCGGGCTCGACCACAACCATCATGTACTATATCTACAACAACGCGTTCGGCGGGTTCTACCGGATGGGGTACGCCTGCGCGATCGCCTGGGTGCTCTTCGTGCTGGTGCTCGGCTTCACGATCATCAACTGGCGAGTCGGCTCGAAGTTCGTTCACTACTCATAAGGCGCGGCTTAGGTGGAGGGCAAGTGACAATACGGATGTCTCCTGACAAGAGAGTGAGGAGCCTCGTTCTTCTTGGGCTGTTGGTGACGCTGATATCGGCGTGTGCGGCAAGCGCCTCAGTTGCGCCGTATCCCAGAGCTAGTTGCGACGCCGCAAGCCCTGTGTTCGCGCTGAAGGTCAACGGCCGTTCGGTGGATGTGGTGCATTTCACCGATTACCACTATGCGTACTTCTCGTTCGACGGACCTGCATCGCTGGCAGTCACTGTCAATGAAGTGATCAAGACGCATGACATCAGTCCCCACAGCCTGCGCATCTACGGAAGAGCTGTCGGCAGAACGCTGAGCTGTACCATCCGACCCGGCGTACTCACTCCTAACTACCTTGTCATTCAGATCAACAGCCTGGAGAAGCTGGTCGTACTTGCCGACCCGCTCGAGACCGACCTGCCGCCCGCTGTCGGAAAGGGCATCTACAATGTGGCCGCTCCTCCCTACAACGCCGACCGCACCGGTGCGACGGACGTGACCTCTGTGCTCCAGCAGGCTATAGATGATGCGGGAAGTGCCGGCGGAGTCGTATACGTTCCCCCCGGCGTCTACAAGGTGACGAAGACCCTCATGATCGAGCGGGACGACATCAATCTCTACCTGGCGGGTGGAGCCGTCATCAAGGCTTCCGAGAGCAGGGCGGACTACGAGGGAAGTGACTTCACCAGGCACGTCATCCGAGTGCAGAACGTCTCCAACGTCAGTATCAGGGGCAGAGGGGTCATCGACGCCAGCGGGTTCTCTCTCTTCGACAAGACATTCAACGAGGAGACAAAGAAGTACGAGGGACGGCGCGGAGTGATCCGAGCCGACGACTGCACGAACTACACCGTCGAGGGCATCACCGTGAAGGACGGCACCACCTGGGCGTTCACCGTCTATACCAGCGAGCATGTGCTCGTGCGGAACGTGAAGGTGCTCAACTACAAGGATGTCGGCGGCTACAAGATCCAGAACGACGGCATCGACATATGCGCCTCCCGTCACGTCCGGGTGGACAAGTGCTTCGTCATGACGATCGACGATCCCCTCTGTGTCAAGGCGACGGACGAGAATCAACGGATGTACGACGTGCTGATGACCAACAACGTCCTCTTCACCTCCTGCGCCGGCCAGAAGTCCGGGATGCAGGCGCACAGCGAGATGCGCGATATCTGGTTTGTGAACAACGATGTCCTCCAGTGCAGGAGGGGCATCGTCGTGGAGGCGACGACAGGAAGCTGTCTGATGTCCGACATCCACTACCTCGACATCAGGGTGGAGAAGCAGATTCCCTCGTCAACTGGGGCCGAGAAGAACATCGATTTCGTCGCCCGCACGGCTTCGCAGTCCGATGTGGAGATCAGCAGGGTAACCTTCGAGGAGCCGCATGAGAGCCGGTTCGACATCCGCAAGCCGAACAGCGTGTCGAAGGTCAGCATCAACGAGACGTTCGTAGGGAACGAGAAGATCGAAAGTGCCGGGCAGTTCAGGGAGACAGGCGATGGCGAGTTGGGCAGCTTAGCATTCGATGCGGGAGAGACCATGTCCGTGTTGTACTTCACGGACGTGCAGTCGCATCAACATAGGCGAGACATCGAGGCCCTTGCGTTGAGGGGAATCATCACAGGAGTCTCCGCGTCACGGTTTGCGCCCGAAGACAAGCTTACCAGGGCCGACTGGATCATGCTCCTCATGCGTGTTCTGCGCCTCGAGGGCAACGCCACCGAGTCTTTCACAGATGTGAGGCCTTCGGACTACTTCGCTCGGGAGGTCAACACCGCGAAGGCACTCGGGATCATCGAGGGGGACGCGGCGTCGTTCAGGCCGAGAGACCCCATCATGCGTCGGGACATGATGCTCTTCGCTTCCAACGCCTCTCGCTCAGCAGGTCTGCCTGCCGATGGACTGGACTCCCTAACCGAGAGTGGCATGGTGACGAGAGCCGAAGGGGCTGCGGTCGCCCATCGAATACTCGTACAGAGACTGGCTCATCAGGTTGGTTCAGCGTCCGAGAAGTGATCCGATATGAAGACGAGACTGCTTATCACGAGACTCATATCGTACATCATCCTCACGGCCGGCGGCATCACCATGCTCGCGCCGCTGGTGTGGATGGTCTCGACCTCCCTGAAGGAGCAGGGCGAGGTCTTCCGCTTCCCGCCGACGTGGATTCCCACCGAGCAGATCGTCGTCAAGCGCGGCGACCGATACCTCAAGGCCGCGTGGCTCGACCGCGATGGAGAGCGCGTCCGCGTCCTGCGCCTGCTGGAGAAGAAGACGCACACCGTCGTCGAGACGGAGTCCGGCGAGACCCTGACCGTCAGGCGCAGAGACCTCACACCGGTCGAGCAGACCAAGTTCGTCTGGTCGAACTACGCCCGCGCGTGGAAGGCGTACCCGGTGGACGAGGCGTTCTTCGGCCTCCTGCGGAACACGGATGGTTTCCTCGCGTGGTACGTCAACAGCCTGGTCGTAGCGTTCACGATCGTGTTCGGCCAGCTACTGACCAGCTCTCTCGCGGCATATGCCTTCGCGCGCCTGGAGTTCCCCGGCCGGGACAAGATCTTCCTCGGCTACCTTGCGACGATGATGGTCCCCGGCGTCGTGACGATGATCCCGGTCTTCGTCCTGCTGAAGTACCTCGACGCATGGACCGGCGTCCCCTGGCGCGACACGTACAAGGCGCTGATCCTGCCCGGCATGTTCTCGGCCTACGGGACGTTCATGCTCCGCCAGTTCTTCATGACGATCCCGACCAACCTGGAGGACGCCGCGAGGATCGACGGCTGCACGAAGCTCGGCGTCTACCGGAACGTGATCCTCCCGCTCAGCAAGCCCGCCCTTGCGACCCTGGCGACGATCATCTTCATGGGCTCGTGGAACGACTTCATGTGGCCGCTGATCGTGACCGACAGCACGGGCATGAAGACGCTCCCGGTCGGCCTGGCGTCGTTCCAGGGGCAGTACAACACCGACTGGACGATGTTGATGGCCGCCTCGATCATCGTCCTGCTCCCGGTGCTGATCGTCTTCATCTTCAACCAGCGCTTCTTCGTCCGGGGTATCGTGATGTCCGGGCTCAAGGCGTGACGAAGGCACAGGAAGCGTTGCTATCACAACGGTAGGAGACTCGCTCGGGGGCGTTGTATGGTATAATCAGGCTATCCAACCCGCTTTGAAAGGCAGAGACAGATGGAGTTCTACGTGACCATTTTTCAGGACGAGGACGGGATGTACATCGCGGAATGCCCGGCTATCCCCGGATGCGTGAGCCAGGGGAAGACCGAGTCCGAGGCGCTGGCAAACGTCCGCAATGCGATCAAGGAGTGCCTGGAAGTGCGGGCCGAGATGGGCCTGCCTCTCACTGTTGATACTCGCAAGGTCGAGGTCTCCATCTGATGCCCGATGTTCCGCTCCTTCGCCCGGTTGAAGTCATCAAGGCATTCGAGCGCTTGGGATGGAAAGCCGCCAGGCAGAAGGGAAGCTACGTCATCCTCGTAAAGCCAGGCCACATCGCAACCCTGTCAGTTCCCAATCATCCGGAGGTCGCAAGGGGGACTCTCCGCAGCCTGATCCAGAAGGCGGGAGTAACCGTGGATCAGTTCGTGGAGGCGACCAAATAGAACAGAAGTGCTCAAGTGAGGTAAGAACATGGTGAAGCCGGCTCGTGTTGTGGCGCTGGCAGCGGTCATCGGATGTCTTGCCATCGGGTGTTCGGCTGAGGATACCCCGAAGGTCCCGGTGAAGGACGGCATCGTCATGCCGAGTCGGCCCGTCACCGAGGCCATCGCCGACGCCATGAAGTTCCTGAAGAAGGCCGACGGCGCCTACGTGCCCGGCAGGATCGACGGCGATCTGGCCGGCTACTTCACCAGCGCCCACGTGAACGCCGACGGGTCGCGCCTCGATCGAGGACTCTCGTTCCCCGCGCGCCAGCACGGCTACTTCATCCGCGCGTTCCTGCTCTACCACAAACATTCCGGCGAGAAGGAATGGCTCGACCGCGCCCGCGACCTCGCCGACTGGAACCTGGCTCACTCCACGCCCAAGGACGCGGCCTACGCCAACCTCCCTTACTCCGCGTACTGCCACGGGAAGCCCGGCGGGTCGGCCGACAAGGACAGCACCGAGCCCGACAAGGCGGCATGGATCGGAAGCGCCTACATTGCCCTGTACGAAGCGACCTCCGAGAAGAAGTATCTCGACGGCGCGAGAGCCATCGCCGAGACCCTGGTCAAGCGCCAAAACCAGGACGGAAGCTGGCCGTTCCGGGTCATCTGGAAAGACGGGAAGGTCTATCAGGAGTTCGGAGGCGCTCCGGTCTTCTTCGTCCGCTTCTTCGAGGATATCCTCCGCCACGAGAAGAAGCCATCCTACCAGGAGGCCCGCGACAAGGCCCTCAAGCTGATGATCGAGCGGAACGTCGAGAAGGACCTCTGGGGCACGTACCACGAGGATATCAAGGGCAAACCGGAGAATGCCTACTCCGCCGAGCCGATGTGCTTCACCGCCGACTATCTCTTCCGCAACGCGAAGGCGCATCCCGAATACGTCGAGATGGGACGCCGCATCATCAGTCGGCTGGAGGGTAGACTCGTGCACACGAAGGGCCACGCCGCCGCTCCCGCGCCCGCAGTCTCCGAACAGCAGGGCTTCGAGCACATGATGCCCGGCCACACGGCGCGATACTGCCTGGCCCTGACCGACCTCTACAAGGCCGCCGGTGACAAGGAGGCTAGGCGCAAGGCGCTCTCCGGCATCAATGCGCTCACCTACATGCAGGCGCCGTCCGGCCTCTTCGCCACGTTCTTCCAGAAGGTGAATGAGAAGAACCCGAACGCCGACAGACCGAACTGGTACTCCCAGCATCTCTACACGGTCTGCCACATCCTCGAGGCGATGCCCTCCCTCCCCGAGATCGGGGCGCGGTAGGCCTACCCGCCCGCGGCGACCGTCTGCTCGGGCGACATCGGGCCGAGGTCGTTCTCCCGCGTGCCGCAGTACGCGACCTTGTAGGTCACGTCGACCGCCGGGCCGGTCACCCGGTCGAGATATGGCGAAGCGATGTCGAAGGCAATCATGCTGAAGCTCGGCTCGTCGCCCTTTCTGCGGAAGATCACGCATCCGCGCGCCCAGTCCGGCTTGCCGTTCAGCAATTCGTTCGACAGGTTCGTGCCGAAATGGACGAGCACCTGTCCGGGACGCGTCTCGAGCACCAGGCCCGGCGCCTCGGAGCCCGCGCGCGCGACCGTGCGGCCTTTGACCGGAACTCGCAGCCCGAGATTGGCCCTCAACTCGCTCGTCATCCCCGGATGACTGCTGATCCACCGAACCAACGGGCTCAGCACCGCCTCGAACGAGCGGCGCTGAGCCTTCTTCTTCTCGACCGCGGCCTTCGCAAGCGCCTGCTGCTGGACGTGATCGAGCAATGCCTGACCGAATGCCACGCGCTCGGCCTCGACCGGAGCGAGGTTCTCCGGGACAAGCCCAAGCGAGGCCGCGTTCGCGCTCAGCACGGTCATGAAGTTCGCCGCCCAGTTGACCAGCTCTGCGTCGTTGAACGGGATATCGTCCTCTTTTGCCGCCATAATCGGCGCCTCCTTGCTCGCAATCGGCAGCGTTCCGAGCGATCCTCAGCCACCGTGGGCCGTTGCGCCTGCCTCCCGCACCACTGGTTGCGCCATGTCCTCGAATACCGCACCCGCCGGTACTGAGCAGCGGAGCATATGGAAGGGAACAGTCACGGCTAGCGCTCGTTGTCCTTCCGGACACAGAACCCGCTAGTCCTGAGTAGCGAAGCGTATCGAAGGACGGCCAGGTCTAGCCGAAGGTTTGGTGGAGCCAGACCGCCCTTCGATACGATGCTGCGCATCACTCAGGGCTAGCGGGGTGGATCTGCCGGGACATGGAACCCGCTAGTCAGTGAACTCGGAGTTCAGGACTACTCAGGGCCGGCGGGGTGGGTTTCCCGGGACGTAGGAACCCGTCAGTCCTGTGCGGAAAAGACATCACTCCTGGCACGGAGGAGGCATGAATTCGCGTGATGGATGGCGAACCGTAGAATGTTAAGCTCGATCCATCTCTGACGTACCGGTTCACGCCCATGAAACATAGATTCGCCATCCTGCTGCTTCTCGCGTGCATCGCCGCGCTGTGCCCGGCTCATGCGGCCAAGACCAAGCTCGTAGTCTGGGGCCTCGCCTCCAACGAGGAGTCGAAGGGGCTCGACGCGGCGGTCGCCGAATTCGAGCGGCGGCACCCAAACATCGAGGTTCGCGTCCTCCACATGGGCGCGGGCGGCATGAACCCCCAGAAGCTGATGACCGCCATCGCGGGCAACGTTCCGCCGGATGTCGTCCATCAGGACCGCTTCACGATCGGCGACTGGGCCTCCCGCGACACCTTCATGCCGCTCGATGAGTTCATCGCCCGCGACCGGGACAAGCCCGATGGTATCCGCAAGGAGGAGTTCTACGAAGCGTGCTGGGCCGAGGCCTGCTATCAGGGCAAGGTCTACGGGATCCCGTTCAACACAGACGACCGCGCGCTCTACTACAACAGGAAGCTCTTCCGCGAGGCCGGCCTCGATCCGAACAAGCCGCCCCGCACCTGGGATGAGTTGCTCGACTACGCGAAGAAGCTGACGAAGTACAACAAGGACGGCGGCTTCGAGCGCATCGGGTTCATCCCCAACTTCGGGAACTCGTGGCTCTACCTCTATAGCTGGCAGAACGGCGGCGAGTTCATGAGCCCCGACGGCCGAACGTGCACGCTCAACAACGAATACTCGGTCGAGGCGCTCGAATACATGACCTCGGTCTACGACGCGCTCAAGGGCGTGGAGGCGATCAACTCATTCTCCTCCGGCTTCAAGGCGAACGAGCTCGACCCGTTCCTCACCGGCCTGGTCGCCATGAAGATCGACGGCAACTGGTTCCTCAACGGCATCGCGCGCTTCGGCCCGGATCTCGACTTCGCGGTCGCCCCCGCGCCGGTCCCGCGCGAGCGGTTCGAGGGCAGGGGACGCTTCGCCGGGCAGCCGAAGTTCATCACCTGGAGCGGCGGATTCTCGCTCGTGATCCCCCGAGGCGCAAGGCACCCCGAGGAGTCGTGGGAGTTCATCAAGTGGATGGTCTCCCCGGAAGCGACGCGCATCTCCTGCGCCGCCCAGAAGGCGTACAATCTCAGCAAGGGCCGCCCGTTCGTCCCGAACATGACGGCGAATATGAAGATCAACGAGATGGTCTTCAGCGAGTTCGCTCCGAAGCTCCCGAAGTACCGCGACGCGCTCAGGCTCTTCCTCGACCTGATGCCCGTGTCGAAGTACCGACCCGTGACCTTCGTCGGACAGCGCCTCTGGGATGAGCACATTCGCGCATTCGACCAGGCCACCCGGCACAAGAAGACTCCCCGGGCGGCGATGGACGAGGGCACGCGCATCGTCCAGAAGGAGCTCGACAAGGTCTACGGCAAGTCGAGGTTCAAGGAGTTGAACTGGGGCTACCCGATCGGCTTCCTGGCGCTTCTGCTGCTGGTCTTCATCGGGATCGCCGTCAAGAAGTTCCGCGACTACGGCCCGATTGGGAAGCTAGCGCAGGGCGAGGCGATCGCGGGTTACCTCTTCGCCGCGCCGTGGATTCTCGGCTTCGCGGTCTTCACCATCGGCCCGATCATCGCCTCGATCATATTCAGCTTCTGCGACTACGACGTGCTCCACGCCGCGCGCTGGGTCGGTCTCTACAATTACCACGAGCTGCTCACGAGCGACTGGCAGTACATGTCCAAGGCGCTGGCGAATGTCGCGTACATGGCGGCATTCGGCCTGCCGCTCGGACTGATCACCAGCCTCTGCATCGCCATGCTCCTGAACACCAAGGTCGGCGGCATGACGTGGTATCGCACGATCTACTACCTGCCGTCCATCGTCCCCGTGGTCGCCAACTCGATCCTGTGGATCTGGGTGCTGAATCCCGAGTACGGCCTGGTGAACGCCGCGTGGAAGACGACGCTCACGCAGTGGTTCCACCTCGCTCCTCCGGGCTGGCTCACGAGCGAGACCTGGGCCAAGCCGGGCCTCATCTTCATGGGCCTCTGGGGCGCGGGCGGAGGCATGATCCTTTGGCTCGCGGGCTTACAGGGGGTCCCGCAGCATCTCTACGAGGCTGCAGACATCGACGGCGCGAACTGGTGGAGCCGCTTCTGGAATGTCACGTTCCCGATGCTCACACCATACATGTTCTTCAACCTGATCATGGGCATGATCGGCACTCTGCAGATGTTCGACCAGGTCTACATCATGACCGGCGGCGGTCCGGTGGACGCGACGTCCGTGCCGGTCTTCTACCTGTTCAACAACGCGTTCACCTACTTCAAGATGGGATACGCATCGGCCATCGCGTGGCTGATGTTCCTGATCATTCTTGCGCTCACGGTGGTGCAGCTCAAGCTCGCCCCGCGCTGGGTCCATTACGAAGCGGAGAAGGGGAAGTAGATGGAATCTCTGAGCCCCATATTCTGGATACTCGGCACGCTCGTGTTCTACTTGACCGCGGGTCTCCTGCTCGTCATGCTGCTGGAAGGCGGCAAGTACCGCAGCACGTCGATGCTCGTGGCCTCGACCGCCGCACTCGTCCCGGCGATCGCTGTCGGCCGCTCTGCCGCCATGCCTGCCGCGGCAAGGTACCTTGCGGTCGCCCTCACTGCGTTCATCGTTCTGTACGCGATCTATGCGCTCGGACCTCGACGCACCAAAGACTGGCGGCGCATCAAGCAGCGCAAGGAATACATCCGCAAGGTCACGTACCACCTCATCCTGCTCACCGGCTCAGCGATCTTTGTTGTCCCGTTCGTCTGGCTGATCACGACATCTCTCAAGGAAGAGGACCAGATGTTCAAGTACCCGCCGGTCTGGATCCCGACCCAGCAGGCGCAGATAATGTTCGACGGGAAGAAGTGCGGACTCTCGACGATGGTGATCGGCGGCGAGACCGTCAAGGTCGCGGAGACGGCGGAGTTGGAAGACGGGCGCAAGCGGATCGTGGTGCTCGCAGGCCAGACCGGCGCCGGCATGTCGATGCTCGTCGAACGCTCGGAGCTGACGAAAATCCGCCATTTCTCCCCCAAGTGGGAGAACTACACCGATGCGCTCGACTTCCTCCCGAAGGAGACTCGCAAAGGCCTTCTTTACCTGTGGAACACGGTCTACATCACGCTGCTCAGCATCCTCGGCACCATCCTGTCGAGCTCGATGGTGGCTTACTCATTTGCGCGCCTGAGGTGGCCCGGCCGGGATCAGCTCTTTGTCGTTCTGCTCGCCACGATGATGCTCCCCGGCGCCGTCACGATGATCCCCGTCTTCCTGGTCTTCCGCGGGCTCGGATGGGTCGACACGCTCAAGCCGCTCTGGGTGCCGGCGTTCTTCGGCGGGGCGTTCAGCGTATTCCTGCTTCGGCAGTTCTTCATGACGATCCCAAACGACCTTGAGGACGCCGCGAAGATCGACGGCTGCGGCTACTTCACCATCTACTGGCGGATCATGCTCCCGCTCATCAAGCCCGCCCTGGCCGCTCTTACGATCATGACGTTCATGGGCTCCTGGAACAACTTCATGGGCCCGCTGATCTACATCAACTCGCCGGAGAAGATGCCGCTCGCATATGCGCTGCAGCTTTTCCAGGGAGCCCACGGCGCGGAGTACGGACTGCTCATGGCCGCCTCGACGCTCGTCATGCTCCCGGTCCTGCTGGTGTTCTTCTTCACCCAGCGGTACTTCATCCAGGGGATCACGCTCACGGGGATAAAGGGGTAGACTGCGGCAACTCCGGTCCCCGAGAGATCGTATATACGTAAGGTTGCCCGGCGCGCTGAGTCGCCGGGGTCAGGAGGTAGAATGAGAACTCATCGATTCATCGCATGCATCGCCACGATAATCGCGGTCTGCGCCTGCGCCGTGGCAGCCGACGCAGTAAAGCCCACGGCCGCCAAGAAGCCCGCGCCCTACACGGAATCGATCGCAGGCACGCTGGTCAAGTTCGACATGGTCCCGATCCCGGCCGGTGAGATCAAGGTCGCCGATCCCGCGAAGAAGGGCGCCACCAAGACCATCAAGATCAAGCCGCTCTACATCGGCAAGACCGAGGTCACCTGGGATGAGTACGATGTCTTCGTCTTCAAATTCGACGAGCCGCAGTCGCCCGCTCCCGGCGGTCCTGACGCCGTCTCCCATCCCAGCAAGCCGTATGGGGCCGCGGACCGGGGCTACGGCCACAAGGGGTATCCCGCGATCAATCTCTCGTACCACGGCGCCGAGCAGTACTGCAAGTGGCTCAGCCTCAAGACGGGCAAGAAGTACCGCCTTCCGACTGAGGCCGAGTGGGAGTATGCCTGTCGAGCCGGCAAGCCCGAGCCGACTGAGAAGCAACTCGCCGACTACGCCTGGTTTTGGCAGGAGAAGACTCAGCCGGTAGGGAAAAAGAAACCGAATGCATGGGGAATCCACGACATGCTCGGGAACGTCGCCGAATGGTGCACGGGTCTCGACGGCAAGCCGGTAGTCTGCGGCGGCAGTTTCGAGGACTTCGCAAAGGACGTGACCGCCTCGAAGCGTCGCTATCAGGAGCCCTCGTGGTCGGCAAACGACCCGCAGAGCCCGAAGAGCAAGTGGTGGCTCTCCGACGCTCAGTTCGTCGGCTTCCGCGTAGTCTGCGAGCCGTAACCGGTCAACGGTAGATGAGGCCTTCAACAGCCTCGGAGTGTGCCTGCGGATGGACACAGCGCTTCGCCCTGTGCCCTCTGTGCAAAGCTCATCCTGGGAAAGGATAGGGATATGGAAAAGACAGATTCGACACTCTCACGCCGGGACTTCATCAGATCATCAGTGGCGTCCGCCGCACTTCTCACCGCCGGCGCCCTGCCGTTCTCGGCGGGCGCATGGGCGGCCGGTAGCGATGTCTTCCGAGTCGGCGTGATAGGATGCGGCGGCCGCGGAACCGGCGCTGCTCGTGATGCCATCGCCAGCGCCGAGGGAGTCAAGATCGTCGCGCTCGGCGATCTCTTCGAGGACCGCCTGCAGGGCTGCTACAACAATCTCACCGGCGACCCGAGCATCAAGGACAAGATCGATATCACCAAGGACCGGTGCTTCTACGGATGGGACAACTATCGGAAAGTCATCGATGCCGGCGTGGACATGGTGATCCTCGCATCTCCTCCGGGTTTCCGTCCGATGCACTTCAAGGCCGCGATCGAAGCCGGCAAACATGTCTTCATGGAGAAGCCCGTCGCGGTGGACGGCCCCGGAGTCAGGTCGATCCTGGAAACCGGAGAACTGGCGACCAGGAAGAAGCTGGGAGTGGTGACCGGCACGATCAAGCGTCACCAGGCTCCGTATGTGGCGACGATCAAGCGCATCCATGATGGCGCGGTCGGCGAGATCCTATCCGCTCAGTGCTACTACAACACGAGCGAGTTGTGGAACCACGGACGCAAGCCGGAGTGGACCGACATGGAGTGGCAGATCCGCAACTGGCTCTACTTCACCTGGCTCTCAGGCGACCACATCGTCGAGCAGCACGTTCACAACATCGACGTGATGAACTGGGTACTCGGCGATCACCCGGTCAAGTGCGTGGGAATGGGCGGACGACAGGTGCGCACCGACCCGGCATACGGACACATCTTCGATCACTTCGCCGTTGAGTACGAATACCCCAACGGCGTGCGGCTGATGAGCATGTGTCGTCAGATCGACGGCTGCTGCAACAACGTCTCCGAGCGCGTGGTCGGGACAAAGGGCACGTCCAACTGCGCCGGGATGATCTCGGGCGCGACCCAGTGGAAGTACGAAGGCCCCAACCCGAGCCCATACGTGCAGGAGCACACCGACCTGATCACAAGCATCCGCGCGGGCAAGCCGCTCAACGAGGCCAAACAGATCGCTGAGAGCAGCCTCACCGCCATCATGGGTCGCATGTCGGCATACACCGGCCAGGAGATCACCTGGGAGCAGGCGCTGAACTCGCAGGAGAACCTCATGCCGGAGAAACTGGAGTTTGGGCCGTTCCCGGTAGCGCCGGTTGCAACGCCTGGAAAGACCAAGTTCATTTAGCTGTCAGCCATCAGTCGTCGGTTGTCGGTCCGGACAGCCCACCGAGAACTGACGACTGAGGACTCTGTCAAGCCAATCTGAAAGGACCGGGACATGGAAAAGAACGATTCCACCATCACTCGCAGGGATTTCCTGAAGTCATCAGCGGCATCTGCGGCTCTCCTGACCGCCGGCAGTCTGTCGCTCGGCGGCGGCGCATGGGCTGCCGGCAGCGACGTGATCCGCGTCGGCGTAATCGGCTCGGGCGGTCGAGGCACCGGCGCGGCCCGCGACTGCATCGCCAGTTCGGAAGGCGTCAAGATCGTCGCAATCGGCGACCTCTTCCAGGATCGGATGGAGGGGTGCTACAAGAACCTCACCGGCGATGCGAATCTCAAGGACAAGGTAGACATCACCAGGGACCGATGTTTCTTCGGCTGGGACGCCTACCAGAAGGTCATCGACAGCGGCGTGGACATGGTGATCCTCGCATCTCCTCCGGGCTTCCGTCCGATGCACTTCAAGGCCGCCATCCAGGCAGGGAAGCACGTCTTCATGGAGAAGCCCGTTGCTGTTGATGCAACCGGTGTCCGCACGGTCATGCGCTACGGTCAGCTTGCCAAGACCAAGAAGCTCGGCGTCGTCGCAGGAACTCAGCGAAGACACCAGTTCCCGTATATCGAAACCATAAAGCGTATCCATGACGGCGCGATAGGTGACATCGTCGCCGCCCAGTGCTACTGGAACCAGGGCGGTCTCTGGAATCACGGTCGCAAGCCGGAATGGACCGACATGGAGTGGCAGATCCGCAACTGGCTCTACTTCACCTGGCTCTCAGGCGACCACATCGTCGAGCAGCACGTTCACAACATCGACGCCATCAACTGGGCGATGGGCGCGCATCCTGTCAAGGCCGTCGCGCTAGCCGGACGCCAGGTCCGCACTGATCCCGCCTACGGTCACATCTTCGACCACTTCGCAGTGGAGTACTTCTACGAGAACGGCGCGCGCCTGATGAGCATGTGCCGCCAGATCGACGGCTGCTGCAACAACGTCTCAGAGCGTGTGGTCGGCACGAAGGGATCGTCGAACTGCGCCGGCATGATCTCCGGCGAGACCCAGTGGAAGTACGAGGGCCCCAATCCGAGCCCATACGTGCAGGAACACGCAGACCTGATCGCCAGCATCCGCGCCGGCAAGCCGCTCAACGAAGCGAAGCAGGTCGCGGAGAGCGTTCTGACCGCCGTTATGGGCCGCATGTCGGCGTACACCGGCCAGGAGATCACCTGGGAGCAGGCGCTGAACTCGCAGGAGGACCTTATGCCCGAGAAGCTGGAGTTCGGTCCGCTTGCGGTGCCGCCGGTCGCGGTCCCTGGAAAGACCAAGTTCATCTAGCCACGCTTACGTAGGAGGGGTTCTCCGATCGAAGATCGGTAACCCTGACGGTACGCACACCAATCTGTAGGAGGGGTCTTTCGGACCGTTTGTGTCCGCACCCCGACGTCGAGGTTACAGAGCGCTGACCGTCCCGGGAAACCCCTCCTACGGTGTGATTCCAAGGAGATCACCATGAAAATGAACCGACGCGAATTGCTCATCACCGGCACACTCGGCGGAGTTGCCCTCTCGGCCGGACTGCCGGTCGGAGCGGCGGACAAGAAGCCCGCCGCGAGGCTCCGCATCTCGAGCCAGGAGCGCATAATACCCGGCAACGACCTCCCGGAGATCCTCGCCAAGATGGACGAGTGGGGCATCGAGGGCATCGAGATCGGCGGTCGAGGGCTCGCCGACCGAGTCAAGGAGATCCAAGCCGCCCTCAAGAACTCGAACGTCAAGGTGAGCGCGATCTGCGCAGGCTTCGACGGCGCTCTCGCAAGCGATCAGGAGTCCGAGCGCCGGAAGTGTATGGCCTCGATGAAGGATATCCTCGCCGCGGCCGGCGCCCTCGGCTCGACCGGATTGATCTTCGTTCCGGCGTTCAACGGCCAGACGAAGTTGAACCATGTCGAGGCTCGCCAGGTGCTCCTCGACCAGCTTCCGGAGCTCGGTGAGTACGCTGTCAAGTGCAACACCCGCATCCTGCTCGAACCGCTGAACCGCAAGGAGACGTGGCTCGTCCGCATGCTGGCCGATGCCGCATCGATCGCGCGAGACGCGAACCATCCCGGAGTCTGCGTGATGGGCGACTTCTACCACATGTACCATGAGGAGACGAGCGACATGGGTGCGTTCATCTCGGCGGGGGAGTATCTGCATCACGTGCACCTGGCCTCCATCAAGCGTAATCTGCCCGGCCAGGACGAGCGCGACTTCACGAACGGCTTCAAGGGCCTCAAGATGATCGGCTACCAGGACTTCTGCAGCTTCGAGTGCGGAGTCATCGGTGATCGCGACATCGAGATCCCGAAATCCGTGAAGTTCCTCCGCGACCAGTGGAAGAAGGCGTAGTGTTCGGTAAGAGGGGTTTTCCGGTCTATTGGAGCGGTAACCCCGAAAGTCCGTGAGGATTAGTGGGCGGGTCGGAAGGCTCGCCCACTGTCACTAGTCAGACAGGTGCCAACATGCTTATCCAGTCACACAGGGGTGTCGGCAATCTCGGCCCCGAGAACACGATCGAGTCCTTCGAGTTAGGCTGGCAGATGGGTTTCGTTCCGGAGGCCGATGTTCGGGTCACCAGGGACGGCATCATCGTCGCGTTCCACGACAACGACTTCACCAGGCTCGCTCCCGATGCGCCGGAGGAGATCCGTCATCTGAGCATAGGCGAGCTGACCTGGGATGACATCGCCGGCTTGGACGTGGGCTGCTACAAGGGTGAGCAGTTCCGCGGCCAGCGCATCCCCAGGTTGGGCGATGTACTGGCGCAAATGGCCGGTCGTCCCGAGAGGCTGCTCTACGTGGACTTCAAGTACATATCCCTCGATCAGTTGGCGGAGTTGTCCCGTGAATACGGCGTCACTCGGCAGATCATCCTCGCATCGACGGTCTACGAGCATCTCACTGCCTGGATGGAACTCGCGCCGGAGAGCGGCACTCTTCACTGGATGGGTGGCACGGAGGAACGCCTCCGCGAGCGCATAGATGCCCTCCGCGCGGCCGACTTCCGGGCGATCACCCAGCTCCAGATTCACGTGAACCTCATCGACGATCTCTCGTCCGCCGAGCCGTTCAGCCCGTCCTCGGGGTTCCTGAGAGAGGTGGGCGAGGAGGTCAAGTCGCGCGGCATTCTCTTCCAGGCGCTTCCGTGGAAGGTCGCGGACGTGGCGGTTTACCACCGGCTGATGGATCTCGGCGTCGAGTCGTTCGCATCCGACGAGCCGCAGGTGACATTGGAGGCCGCGCAGACGTATCATAGATAGCAGGGGACACGGATGGGCATGCATACGCGTTTCCTCACCATGAGCCTGATCGCAAGCATCGGCGTCGTGCTTCTGATCCTTGCGGCGGTCGCCATGGTGCTGTATGTGATCTACTACTACGTGATCGCCGGCCTCCTCGCGCCGACGCGCCGTGTCATGGCCAGAGTCCTGGTGAAGCGGCAGCGCGAGCGATTCGGTGGTTCGTCGTACTGCACGGACGAATACGCCGACACGCTGACAGATGGGAACGACGAAGTATCCTACGACTTCTACATCATATTCGAGGTCGGCGCAAGACGGCTGGAGTTCCCAGTCCCAATGTCGGTCTACGCCGACATCGATGAAGGCGACACCGGCCTTCTCGTACACAAGGGCAATCTGTTCAGGTCCTTCATCAAGGGCGCCGGCGGCTGGAGTGATCCCGTCCAGGCCCCGATCCGGAAAGTCGATCAATGAGGCTACTCCTAACCGCCACAATCCTCGCAGTGCTGCTTCCGGCTCCCGGATATTCGAGCAATCAACGCTTCGAGTACTCCGAGATGGCGATGGGCGTCCGCGCCCGGATCGTCATGTATGCGCCTGACGAAGCACATGCCCAGGACGCCGCACGCGCCGCCTTCGAACGGATCGCCTATCTGGAGCAGGTCATGAGCGACTACCGCCCGGACAGCGAACTGATGCGCCTCTGCGCCAACGCCGGCGGTCCTCCGGTGAGAGTGAGTCCGGAACTGTACTACATCCTTCGGAAAGCGAACGACCTTTCCCGCCGCTCTGACGGTGCGTTCGACGTCACGATCGGGCCGCTCATCAGGCTCTGGCGAGCAGCGCGTAAGTCCGGCAAGCTTCCGTCGCAGGAGGAGATCGACGCCGCTCGTAAGCTGGTGGGTTGGCGGAACGTGGTCATCCACCCGAAGACACGGACCGTGATCCTGGAGTGCGATGGCTCGACATCGCTTTCCGAGGCGTGGCTCGACACGCCGGGGGCGGACGGGCGTCAAGCCGCCCGAGATCAAAGCGACGTCCAGCCGTCGCGTGCCAAGATGCAGCTCGACCTGGGGGGCATCGCCAAGGGATATGCCTGCGAGGAGGCGATCCGCGTCCTCAAGAGGCATGGCATCAGCAGCGCGCTCGTAGAGATGGGCGGCGACATCGTCGTGAGCGCTCCTCCGCCCGGTAAGCAGGGATGGGAGGTCGCCCTGTCCGGAAATCCGAAATCCGCAATCCCAAGTCCGCACTCCGAGCTGATGCTCCTCTCGAACTGCGCCGTCTCATCATCCGGCGACACCGAGCAGTTCGTCGAGATCGGCGGGAAGCGCTACTCGCACATCGTGGACCCGAAGACCGGCCTCGGGCTGACCGACCGCATCGCGGTAACCATCATCGCGCCGACCGGCACGCTCTCCGACGGCCTCTCGACCGCCGTAAGCGTCCTCGGCGAGGAGAAGGGCAGGGCGCTCCTCCGCCAATACCCCCGCATCAAGGCATTCATTCGCCGAGCACCAGACTAGCCCAACGCCACGAGCACCAGTCCCACAAACATCCCCGTGACGCCGAGTATCTTCGCAGGATAGTGTGGCTCCTTCAGCAGCGTGATCCCGAAGATCGCGCCCAAAGGGATGCTGAGCTGACGGAATGCGACCACATAGCTCACGTTGGTCACGAAACCCATCGCAATCAGGACCATCGAGTAGGCCAGATAGATGCCTATGCCCGCGAGGAGCGAGTCGCGCGCCTGCGTTCTGACCGTATCCGCGAACGATGCCCGGCCGCTCCGAGTCGGCAGCACGAAGACTGCGAGCCAGAAAGTCGCCGCAAGCCCCTCGATGAGCGCGTAATTGAGGGTCAGCATCGTCCTCCCGGCGTCGATCTCCGGCATCGAGCGCAGAATCCTGAGGGCATGGTCGTCAACCATCGAGTAACCGGATGTGCCGATCGCGGCTACCATCGCCATCAGCCCGGAGAGATGCATCCAGTCTCGCGGCCTCCACTCGCTCAGATTCCGCACAGGAAGGATCAGCCCGCCGACCGCGATCAGCACCATTCCCACTACGGAGAGGAAGGTCAGTTCGTGCGCTCGACCGATGAGAAGATTGATGCCCGCCACCATCAGCACCGGAGCCGATCGCGCGAGCGGGTAGGCGATGGACATGTCGCCGGTCCTATACGCGCCCGCGAGTCCGACGTAGTAGACCGCCTGGAAGAAGCCCGTGAGCAGCAGGAGCGCCCATACCTCCGGAGTGAATGCGGCGACGATCCGGGGGTTGGAGAGCGCTACCGGCGAGAGACACGCGCACCCGAGGATCGTTGCCAGCAGGAACGATGCGGGCGTGCACTTCCCCTTCTTGCCGATGAAGTTCCACGCGGCGTGAACGGTGGCCGAGATGCAGAGGATGATGATCGCTGTGAGTGTCATCTGACGCCCCAGAGATCGTCATAGAGGCGTGAGACCCGTCCCCGCAGGCTACCCAGCGTAGTCGCGGCATCCCCGTCGCCCGCGGCATGAGCCAGCATCAGCCGTCCCTCTTCGACACACAGCTCATCGTGCAGCGGCAGGACCTCCCGGAGGAGGTACTGGGCGTATGCCACCAGCCGGAACGGGCCGTGAGCGCGCGGGAGTTCGCCGGTGATCGCCTCCACCGCGACGGACCTCAACTCCTTGACGCCGGTGATGACGTCCTGCAACTCAGGGGTCGGCGAGAACACGAGGGTGTAATACCATCCGAAGAGGCCCGACTGCTCCGTGCCGTGGGAATCGCTAGACCCGACGATAGGATTCGGCTTGCCCTTCGCGCGCTCCTCGTGGTACCGCGCGACCTGCAGCTTGTTCGACTCGTACTGGTATCGGAAGTACCCGCCGATGACCTCATAGGCGTCATACGGCTGCCTGTCGAAGATCATGTCGATGAGGTGAAACGGCACATCGTATCGAGGCCACGCCAGCCAGTAGGGATGGCAGAAGATACCGAGTCCGCCGGCCTCACGTATCTTGTCGAAACACCACGCGCTCGATGCATATTCATACGGCACACCGAGATCCGCCTCGATTGCCTTCACCCCGGAGCGGTACTCGTCGATATCGAACAACTCGTTGATGCTGAACCGACCGCCGAAGTTGACGATGTGCACCGGGTTCTCCGGTGGATGGACCTCCTCGCCCGGGTAGAGCCTCAGGTCGATCGGTACGCCGTCATATGCCCGCATCGCCTCCAGCGACGGCTCGTACTTCCGGTGGTCGGTGATCGCCATGAAGTCGAACCCCGCCCCACGGTACTTCGCGGCGACGTATGCGGGCGATTCCTTGCCGTCCGAGTGGCAGGTATGGACGTGCAGATCGCCCTTCCACGGCCTGTATGCGAACAGATCGTCGTCAACGGCGTACAGCCTGAACTCCCCCACGGGCTTTGCCTGGCCGTCGTCGAGCCGCTCGACCAGCAGGATATACTCCATCTCACCTACCGGTGAGATAGGGATCGACAGCGCTCCGTCGGTGACGCTGATCGGCTGCCTGGGGATCTCGCCCCACGATGTCTGGCCGGCCGCGCCGCCGGTCGGAATCACCGCAACTTGATACCGAGCGCCCTCATCCAGCCGGACGTGAGAGTAGAGAGGCTTGATCACTACTGTGTTGGCGTGACCGACGCGCAGTATCTTCGGCGATATGTGATAGAAGCTCGACTCGATTCGCATGAGGGCTGTCTCCTGATATTACCTGATCGTCAGAGTGAGGCCGTCCGTGTACGTCTCAACCCAATGGCCGTGCCACGGTCGGAGCATCACCGATGTCGCAAAATCATCCTCCAGGCCGAAGTCACAAAGGCTACGAGTCTCAGCGTTCCACCAGTAGCCTATGCTGTTGATCCACAGGTTCGCCCTCGCGTTGCTCATCGGGACCGTCTCAGCGCCTCGTGTTACCAGTGTGTCCGACCACAGCTTCTCGCTGGTGAACGGGCAGCCGATGATCGCCCATCCGGCCCTCGGGAGTGGTATGTCGCGCGTCGTCGCGGAGCTCGGATATCCCTGGTAAGATATCGTTCCCGCCGTTGATGACTCCAGCCAGTAGCCGCTCTCGACGTTGATGTCGCCGAAAGCTTCGGGACTCCACGAGTCGTACAAGATGAGGCTCTGGGTTGGATTGTCCCACCTTGAGAGCCTGCCGTCTATGTCGATACCGCTGAATACCCACTCGGGCGTGGGGTCCACAGGCTCGAACGGCACGCTGAGCAGGCTCCAGCCGTCCACCACCACTCCCTCAGGCGACGTCACGGTCACCGCTCCGAGGGCGATGTCCTTCCGCAGCACGTCTCCGGCCTCGATCGTCTGGCCGACGACCGTCCGGCTCGGGAAGCCTGCCTTCGAGCAGGTGATCGTGTACGTGCCGGGCGGGAGGTCGATGAAACCGTAGGTACCCGTCGCGTCGGTCAAGGTGCTCCGGGTCACAGGTCCGCTGGCAGTGACCGTGGCCTTGTACACCCAGTCACGGTAGATCGGATCGTTCGGCCGCGATGCATCGGTCACCGTGCCGAAGATGATACCGGTCGTCGGTCTCGTCTTCCAGGGCATCTCCGGGGTGGGGACCGGCGACGTGTAGAGATGTCTTCCGATGGCGCTGAAGAGCTCAGTGTTCGGGCGGCCCTCGTTGTTGGTGGAGTTGTAGCTGTAGGTGGACACGCCGTCCGCGCCGATCTCTATGGCGGAGTAGGTCTGCTGAATGCTGTTGTTGATCGTGTTCCTGCCGGCCGACATGCCGATGTAGGCGTGCCGTCCATGGCGCTTGTCAACTGCGAACTGAGCCCAGTCGCGGAACGATTTCGCCTCACTCGGGGTTGAATCGTCCTTGTAGTCCATCGGGATCACGGCATCGATGATATGCTGCTCCATCCACGACGGCCAGTCCTGCAGGACCACCGTGTAAGCGCTGGACAATGGAAAGTTCAGGGGCGAGCCGCTGGTGATCGTGTCGGCGGTTATCTTCACGTGAGGCTTCGCCGCCATCACTTCCAGATAGACCTTCTTCACCAGATCGGTTACCTGCCGGCGTCGGTAGTCGCACCACGTGTCCCAGCCCGGATCCGTGCTTGAGACCGGCGGCTGAAATCCGTACTCATCATAGAAACGCCTGCACGTGATCTCGTTGTAGCCCCAGGCGTTTCCCTGATAGCGGATATAGTCCCAGTTGATGCCGTCCACATCGTACTTGTTCACGATGTCCATCACTACTTTGCACACGTAGTCCTGGACGCCGGGCACGCCCTGGTCGAGGAGGTAGAAGCCGTTGTTCAGGTATGCGCCCGATGAGTCCCTGGTGAGCCATTCGGGATGCTCATAGAACACGGGCGGCGCGTTGGTCGCCGATGCGTTCGCGATCCGATACGCGACCAGCCACGCATGTACCTCCATCCCAACGGCATGAGCTTTCTCGATCATGTCGGCGAGAGGGTCGAAGGGTAGGGGATCGGTGATCTCCACGGCTCGGTTCTCATAGGCCGAATTGTAGAACGCATCGCCGCACTTGCGAACCTCCGGGATGACGGCGTTGTAGTTCGCATTGTGTAGCGTGTCTATCAACGCTGTGACCTCGGCTGCGCTCCGCAAGCCCCGTGACCATCCATCCGCCCATGCGGCGCGGAAACTTGGAGTCTGCGGAATCTCGCTGGTGGTCGTGAACGTGAAATCGATCGATGCCGCGGCATTGCCGTACAGGTCTTGTGACCGGACCCTGAAGTGATATGTTCTCGAGATATCGAGGCCGGTGATGGCAACCGAGTGGTTCAGCGCCAGCGCGGTCTGCTTTGGCGTAGCGTTTCCGTAGGATGTGTTCCAGCCGTACTCCACCATCGAGGTCGCCGGCTCATCGGTGACCCAGGATATCGTGACCCTCGTCGGCCCGGCCTCTGCCCTGACCGCCGATATGTTCGGCGCGCGAGTATCCGGCTCAGCGGTGACCGTCGGCGAGTAGAAGCGTATCGCGTCGGCCATCACGTACTTATCGGTCTGCGGACCGTAGTCCGTAATCCGCACCCAGTTGCCGACGCCGGCATGTAATGCATAGGTGCCGAGGTGGAACCACTGCTGGCCGTTCGTCTGCTGGTTGACGTAAACGGTGCTCTCGCCGGAAGGTGTGTGGACGATGAACTGAGCCTGCGTCGGCCGGTTCGATCCCGCGGGATACCACGTGTAGACTCCCCAGTCCGCTGATGCAGCCGGGATGAACGGTAGATAGGTGGCGCTCTTCGTACCCGTGAGGCTCTGCGGGGAGTAGTAGTAATCCTCGCCGTACCTCGTAAGCGTCGACGTTCCGGTCGTCCACGCGCCGACCATGGTCGCGTTGGGATTGTCGATCACGATCTCGACGGCGGCGAAGATCGCTGATTGTGCGATCAGCGAGAGCATCGCGGTCAGGAGCATAGCTGAGGTTCTGCGCATGACTACCCATCTCCTCCTCTGCCGAACGACCATTCGGGGGCGAGGCTATTCCATGGTAACACCCGATGCTGATCGGGTCAAGGCAGACGCAGAAAACCGGTAGGATTACGAGCATAGGGCAAAGGTTTCCGATGCCGTCCTGCTGAACACTACCGGCGGTGAGCCCACATATCCTCACCGTTGAGTGTACAAGGAGATATGCCGTGAGAACGCGAAATCTTGCCATCCTGATTGCTCTGCTTTCCGTCGGCGCCATGGAGCCGGGGATGTGCGTTGTGGAGGTTGCGATGAAACCATCTGCTCGACACCTGTTGACCCAGTATCTCGCCAATCCGCTGGGGATCGACGTGCGTGAGCCGAGGGTGTCATGGCATTTCGTCCAGGAAGGCCGCAACTGCCGCCAGACGGCGTACCATGTCCAGGTGGCCCTTCGAGCCTCGGATCTCGGCAAGAAGAACCTTTGGGACAGCGGACAGGTATCATCGTCCCAGAGTGTCAACGTACCCCTCAGCGGTATCAGTCTGACCAGTTCCACCCGTTACTACTGGCGTGTCAAGGTCTGGGACGCGAAAGGAGTGGAGAGCGACTGGTCCGAGCCGGCATGGTTCGAGACCGCGCTTCTCGATCAGGAGGAGTGGCAGGGCGAATGGATCACGGTCCCCGCGGGAGGTAACGGCTACCACTCCGCCATCGCCAAGTCTGCCGATGCCGTCAAGTGGGTGCAGGTCGATCTCGGACAACCGCGCCCGATCGGCAAGATCGCCCTCTATCCTGCGAGGCCGTACAACTGGCAGGAAGACGCGCCCGGTTTCGGCTTCCCCGTCCGGTACAAGATCGAGGCATCGGATGACCCCGAGTTCAAGTCCCCGGTAATGCTCGTGGACAAGACGAACGCCGATCAGCAGAATCCAAAGGAAGAGGCCGTGACGCTCGACTCTCCGAGTGTCGAGGCGAGATACGTCCGCCTGACCGCGACCACCCTGTACAGGCGGTTCGACGGTGATTTCCTCCTGGCCCTCGCCGAGATGAGCATCATCGATGCGGCCGGGCGGAAGGTCTCAATCCACGCGCCCGTCACCGCGCTCGACAGCATCGAAGAACACGGCTGGAGCACGATACAACTCACGGACGACCAACTGAGGTCGGCGGAACCGACGACGAGCGCTCCGGTTCTCCGCCGGGAGTTCAGCCTGGACAAGCCGATCCGTCGCGCAAGGGCATACGTCACGGGCGTCGGGTACTATGAGCTTCACCTCAACGGCGCAAAGGTCGGCGACAACGTGCTCGATCCCTCATACACCAGCTTCGACAAGCGCGTGCTCTACAGCACTTACGATGTGACCGGCATGCTGAAGACCGGTCGAAGTGCTGTCGGCGCTCTGCTCGGCAGGGGATGGTTCAAGGCGCCCCCGAGGTTCATCCTCCAGCTCAACGTGGAGTTCGAGGACGGCACGCGGACCAGCATCGTAACCGATTCGTCTTGGAAGCGGAGCGAAAGTCCGATCCTCGAGAACTCGCTCTACCACGGCGAGACCTATGATGCCCGCCGCGAGCACCCGGGATGGGACATGCCGGGATTCGATGACTCCGCGTGGGTCGACGTGCAGACGGCGCCTTCGCCGACTCTGATGCTCTCCGCGCAGATGATCCAACCGATCCGCGTTGTCGAGACTCTGAAGCCGAAGAGCGTATCGAGCCCGAAAGAGGGAGTCTGGGTCTACGACTTCGGCCAGAACTTCTCGGGCTGGTGCCGACTGAAGGTATCCGGTCCGGCGGGCACGGAAGTAACCCTGAAGCACGCCGAGTGGCTATATGACGACGGCAGGGTCAACCAGGAGAACCTGCGGAGCGCCCGCGCCACCGACAAGTACATCCTGAAGGGGCAGGGGACGGAGACCTGGGAACCGCGGTTCACCTACCACGGATTCCGTTACGTGCAGCTGGAGGGCTTCCCCGGCAAGCCCGACCTCAACACCATCGAGGGACGGGTCGTCCACACCGGCTTTGACTTCCATGGGAGCTTCGAGTGCTCCGATCCGCTCATCAACCAGATTCATCGCAACTCCCAGTGGGGATACCGCACCAACTGGCACTCGATCCCGACCGACTGCCCTCAGCGCGACGAGCGTCAGGGCTGGATGGCCGATGGCCACATGACCGCGGATATGGGCCTCTACAACTTCGATGTCGCCGCGGCGTACACGAAATGGCTGCAGGATATGCAGGATGCTCAGGGCGAGGACGGACGCATCCCGGATACTGTTCCTCACGTCTGGGGCTCGAACCCCGGCGACCCGATGTGGGCGTCGGCATACCACTTCGTCGTCTGGGATATGTACCGCCATACCGGCGACAAGCAGCTTCTTGCCCGCCACTACGAGAACCTGAAGCGCTACGTGGACATGCTTGAGCGCGAGGCGGGAGAAGGATGTATCATCAGCCGCAACAACTACGGCGACTGGGTAGGTGTCGTCGAGACGCCGAGGGATCTGATCTCTACCGGCGGCTTCTATCGATGCTCCTGGCTCACCGCACGGATTGCTGAGATACTCGACAGGCCCGAGGAGGCGCGCAGATATGGCCGCCTGTGCGCCAGGATCGCCGCTGCGTTCAACGCGAAGTTCTTCAACCCCGAGACGAACAACTACGGCAACGGCAGTCAGTATTCCAATGCCTGGCCGCTCTACCTCGGCATCGTGCCGGAGGATCGTCATGCCGTCGTCGTAGACAACCTGGTGGAGGATATCATGGTCAGCCACAAAGGCCACCTCAGCACCGGGTTCCTGGGAGCACGCTACCTCCTTGAGGTGCTCTGCGCCGAAGGGCACGAGGAGATCGCCTACACTATCGTGACCCAGAAAGACTACCCCGGCTGGGGCTACATGATCGCTAACGGCGCGACTACCATATGGGAACTGTGGGTGAAGGCGACCGGCAACGGCATGAACTCGGCGAACCACCCGGCGTTCGGCTTCGTGGATGGCTGGTTCTACCGCGCGCTCGCCGGCATCAGCTCCGAGACAGGATTCGATCACATCGACATCAAGCCGTGCGTAGTCGGAGATCTGAAGGAGGCGCGGGCCAAGGTTGACACGGTCCGCGGTGTTGTCGCATCCCATTGGAAGCGCACCAGGGACGGTCTCACCCTTGACGTGACGATCCCGGCAAACTCCCGCGCGTCCGTCTGGGCGCCGAAGGTCGGCCTGGCAGCGCCTGAGGTGAAGGTCGGGACGACGACCGTCTGGCGCAACGGGAAGCTGGTTCCCGGCGTGCCGGGCATTCACTCCGCCGAGGATGCGGGCAAGTGGATCAAGTTCGACGTCGGTTCCGGGGAATACCGCTTCACGGTAGGCAGATAGGGGCAGGCGCGCGAGGCCGTGTATCCGATCGAGGCTGCGCAATAAACGAGCCCTCCGGGACATCCCGGAGGGCCAATTTCAGCATGCTGAGCCTGTGTGCGTCAGAACAGAATGACGAAGCCCAGGACCAGCAGGATTATGTTCACTACGAGACCTATCTGCGCGGCTCTCTTGCTGAATGCGAACCTGAGCCCGATCAGGCCGAGCACCAACCCGATCAGCGCCAACGGAATCACGATTATGTTGAGCCAGCCCACATACGGGATCAGGCTGAGCAGAAACAGCAGGCCCGCCGCGATCGCGATGATGAGCGATGCGATACCCATTTTGTGATCACCTCCGTCAACTACTCGGAGTCCACCACGTATTTACCCATCCGTGCACGGACACAAGCCTTTCGAGAGCGCCCAGGGTCAGCGAATCGGAATCCATATCTCCATGATTGACGTCTCGCTGTTGTTGAACCGCAGGTCGTAGCGCTCGAAGTCATAGAACGTATCTGTCTCGATCCCGGCTGCCGGCAGCCACGTTCCGTAGATCAGATCGTAGGTTTCGTTGAGAGTATCCACAGGTCCCGTGTGCGTGAAGACCGCGAACGTGCCGCCCGGGACCGTCTCGCCGACCATACCTTCCGGGACGTTATCCAGATCGCTGACTTCTCTGCATGCGATGTAGCGGAGCTTCTCGGGGTCCTCATGGTCGAACGACGCACCATATGACACCTGTGGTTCAACCCAGTTGGCAACATTGCTCATCAGTGGCATAAAGCGGTTCCACAGCTTCGGGAACTCATCGCTCCCTCGCTGACCAATGTACTGGATGCCGACCACTTTGAACTCATCCCTGGTCACTATCTTTGGCTCCATGCTTCCTCCAGATAACTTAGATAACGGTGGCCTGCCGGAGATGAGTATAGAGAACCGGTCTCGGCGATGTCAAGTCCACAGGAGGCCCGATGTGCGCCGGCAGTTAGTTGTTGAGCGAGTAGATGATGGCGAGGATGATGGGGGCCAGCACGACTCCGGCCGCGATCAGCAGACGGACTATGAACGGCTGCTCGGGCGAGTCGTCGTCGCTTCTGAACCCGCGGAGTATGTGTAGGGCGGCCGGGGCGTCCTCGGCCCTGACCAGGATTCGCGTCGCGCCCATCCCGCCGGCGATCGGGATATCCCGGCTGAACATATTGCTCACCGTGTACGGGATACCTGCGCCCGAGAGAAGCGCTTCGGCGGTCGCGATCAGACCCTTATCGCGGCTCTCCAGCACTCCGACCAGCTCGTCTGTTCCTTGTGGCATCTGATACCGACCTCCCGGTATGAGCGACGCGTTACGGCATTATACCACACATTATGGGCGCAACAGCTTGTCCGCAGGAGCGCCGATGCAGGAATCCCCGGCCATTCCCACGAACCAAGCGGTAGTCACTTCATCAGGAGACCAGCACTATGGAGAGCATTCAGTTCGAGAACGTCACTGTGGTCGCCAAGGCCAACGTCTACTTCGACGGCAAGGTCGTCAGCCACACCGTCTGCTTCCCTGACGGCAGCAAGAAGACCATCGGCCTCATATACCCCGGCGCCTACACGTTCAACACGGGCGCGCCCGAGCGCATGGAGATCATCGCCGGCGACTGCCGAGCCCGCAACGCAGGCGAGAAGGATTGGACCCAGTACACTGCGGGGACGGCGTTCAGCGTGCCCGGCGACTCGTCGTTCGAGATCGCGGTCGATAGCATCACCGAGTACATCTGCTCCTACGAGTCCTGACACCGGCCTCATCGTATGAGTAGATGCTCTCGTTGATCGCGTGCCCCTGAGCGCAGCAGGACCGACAGATCGTCCCATCCGTATGCCGATTCCTCGATATCCTGCCCGTGGATGTTGAACGTGCTCGTGCCGAGCAAGCGTCCGCCCATGCGCGCGTAGAACCCCCGCGACGGGTTGCGGGAGATGACCCATACCAGCAGATCCTCGATGCCCATCTCGATCAGCCGCTCGGCGACCGCCCGCATGAACATGCGCCCGATACCCATGTGCTGGTAGTCTTTGAGGATATACAGGGTGTAGATCTGCGCCTCGTACGAGGGGAACTTCTGGTCCTCGTTGAAGCCGGCCTCAGCGATCCCGACTATCCGCCCGTCGTCCGCTTCGGCCACGAGATGCAGCCTCCCGAGTTCACGGCTCATCAGCCTCTGCCGCCACTTGGCGCCGGATGACTCGTGGGACAGGCTGTCGAGGTAGGCGTCAGGCACGATGCCGCGATACGTCGACCGCCACGTATCGACATGGACGATCCCCATCGCTTGTGCATCTTCATATCGTGCATCTCGCACACGCATCGGCGATTCCCTCGCGGAAGACAGGTCTGTGGGTTACTCCGCATATGATAGCCGAAACCGCAAATCCGGGACAAGTGCGATGGAGTGTAACACCAGGGCGAACTCATCTAGTCCATGTGGGAGGGATTCTGCAGTCGGAGACTGCTAGTCCCGAATGCCGGGGTTACGGGGCACGACCCATCCCCGAAAACCCCTCCTGCGAGTATTGGATCAATGGCGTTCGCCCTAAGCGCGAGATGCTGATGGGTGGGCACTCGATCCGCAGCCTGACTCTCCGTTACCCCTCGATCGGCACCACCACGTGCTCGACCCGCGATCGGTCCGCCGCGAAGCCGATCAGGTGACCGTAGACCGAGTCCTCGAGGCTCGTGGTCGAGATCGACGCCGGTTCGCCCCTAAGCACGCGTACGAAGTCCGCGACCAGCCGGTGATCGCCTCCACCGTGGCCGTCGCCCTTCACATCGATTTCCACGCGCTCCTCGGAGTACTCGTGGCCGGCGCGGGCGTCGGGATGGCGGACGACGAATGACCCCTCGTCCATCACGCCCTGGATCTCGCCTTCGGTGCCTATGAGGTGAATCGAGCGGCACGGGCGCGACGTGCCGCCGACCATGTTGTGCGTGGCGGTGCATCCGTCTTCGAACTCCACGATCACCGACTGGTGATCGACGACATCGTTGTCACATGCCCAAACGCACCGCCCGTAGGGGTTGTCCTCGCGCAGGGACTTGATCTTGCCCTCGGTATCGAGGTTGAGGTGTTCGACCGGCTGCCAGGCGTACATTCCCCATAGTCCCTGCTCGATGTAGTGCTTCCGGGCCGAGTACGGGCAGTGCGCCTCGATCGCACAGTCGAGGAGGCACCGAGTCCCCGATCCCGCGGGCGCGTTCTCCGAGCGGAAGTACATCCGGCTGCCGAAGCTGCTGACGGCCTTCGGGGCAATGCCGCTCTTCATCCAGGTGATCAGGTCCATGTCGTGGCAGCATTTCGCCATCAGCATCGAGTTGCTGTCAGCCTCCCGGTTCCACTTGCCTCGCACGAACCCTACGGCCATGTGATGGTAGCTGACGTTCTCCTGGGTCTGGACGCTGAGCAGTCGGCCGATCTCGCCATCTGCGACTCTCTGCCTGACCGCCGAGTAGAACGGCGCGTATCTCAGCACGTGGCAGATCATGACATTGTTCCCGTACTTCCGAGCCGCGTCTCGGAGCTGCAGGACCTCCGCCGCGCTCGGCGCGATCGGCTTCTCAAGGAGGAGGTCGTACCCCTTCTCAAGGAGCGGCAGCGACGTGGGGATGTGATCGCGGTCCATCGTGCCGTTGATCACGGCGTCGGCAAGCCGAGGACGAGACGCCAGTTCCTCGGCCGACTCGAAGCACATCTCCTTCGGGATGCCGAACTCCTCCGCCGTCTGCTTCCGGCGGAACTCGTTCGGATCGGCGACTCCGACGATTTTCAACTCGTCCGGGTGAGTGATCCCGTAGCGCCCGTAGCAGATGCTCCGGTGCCCGGCCCCGACGATGACTGCGGTGATTGGTTTGGATGTAGGCATGGTCTATGATTCCTGTTCCTCGTCTTTTGGCGTGGTGATGGCCACTGCAAACCCCAGCACGAATAGCGTGAAGAAGAAAAGTACGCTGGGAAGGTACTTGCGCAGGAAGAGATGCAGGAGGATGGCTATCGGATAGGATGCAAAGTAGATCCGGGTCAGCAGCCTCCGCCTCGTGTCCATCTTGTGCCATTTCCAGATGAAGACGCCGATGACAACCAGATTGAGCGCTGCACAAGTATGATCCATTGCCGTCACTGCCAAGCCTCCTTCGGGCTACAGCTTGATGATCTCTCCGGTTTCGATGGATTGGAGCGCGGCCAGGCTCACCTTGAGCGCGATCCGGCCGTCCTCGCCGGTCACCTCGGGCTGCCGACCATTGAGGATCGCCTCTGCCATATCGTTGATCCGCACCGACGAGCCCGGCGGATTCCCCTCGCTTGCATCGAGGATCTCCATCTCCGAGCCCCTCTTGATCCGCAACTCCTTGCCAACCGTCTGGACCGACAACGACGGCCCGATGATCAGTTCCTCGCTGATCCCGCTGAATCCCTCCGGCATGCCCCAGTTCACCAGCACATTCAGCACGTGGCCGCCGGTCATCTCGACCGTGATGTCGGCCGCATCGATGGCAAAGTCCTCCACCGGCGCCAGGCGTTCCTTGCCGCGACCGAAGACGTGGCCGCGCGCATAGACGCTCACCGGCTCGCATCCCGTGAGCCAGCGCATCAGGTCGAAGAAGTGGCCCGCCATGTCGATCACCGGCCCGCCGTTCTCCGACTTCCGGTGCATCGCGAGCTTCGGCCGGACCTCCCGGATGTCGGTGAACCGCGCGAACACCGGACTGCATGTCTGCACCATCTGCCGTACCATGCGATGCCGCGCAAACCCTCTGCACTGGAACGAGGTGGATAGCAGGACACCATTCCTCCGAGCCGCCTCGATAGCCGCATCCGCCTGATCGAGCGTCAGCGCGAGCGGCTTCTCGCATAGAACATGCCGGCCGTTATCAGCCGCGAAGACCGAGACTTCCGAGTGGAAACATACGGGGATGCAGACCGAGACGACATCGACTCCCTCGTGCAGGACGGCATCGTGGTAGTCGGGGTAGGGGGTCGCACCGGTCTCCTCAGCCAATCGCATCCGGCGGTCCTCGAGCAGATCACACACCGCGACGATCCTCGAGTCGCCCCTCAGCTTCCATCCATTCGCGTGCTGGCGTCCCATATCGCCGCACCCGATAATGCACACATTCAGTCCCATCTCATACTCCTGAATCCTACTCGTACTCGACCGTCAGGGTTACCGGTCTCACCGACCGGAAGACCCCTCCTACCCGGGTATCCACGTGCCGTGGTGTCAGAACAGGGTCCTGAGGAACTCCGCGTTCCTCTTCGCGGCTTCACCCGCCGGGACATCGGCCGTGTCCTGCTCGGCGATGACCCACATGCCGTTGGTGTTCCCCTTAATCCACTCCGCCGCCTCCACGAGAGGCGCAATCCCCGTGCCGAGGATCACCGTGTCGCATCCCGGCCCGTCCGTGGCGAAGTCCTTGAAGTGCATCGCGCCGATCCGCCACTTGATCCTGTCCAGGAAGCCGGTGATATCCCAGCCGCCCTTCATAACCCATCCGACGTCCGGGCAGAACCCGAGCTGCGGGCTGCCCTTCTCTATGAGCGCATTGATGACCCGCGCGTCGCCCTCGAACTCCCAGTTGTGGTTGTGATACAGCAGCCGGACGCCTCGTGAGGCGCACTCCTCAGCGGCGGTGTTGAGCGCCGGGAAATCCCGCGCGAACTGCTCCTCGCCCTGGAGCCGGAGCCCGGAGTACATCAGCAATCTCGCGTCAAGGGCATCCAGGTACTCCAGCGCGAGATCGAGCGCCGTGCGTTCCTCCTCGGCCTGCCCGGTATCGTACAGGTTGCCTCCGACGTGGAGTGCGGCGACTACCAAGCCACGATCGTCGAGCATCCGCTTGAGGTCGGAGCCGGCGTGCTTGCGGACGTGCCGGAAACCGATCTCGACTCCGGCGTACCCCGCGGCCTTCACCTCGTCGAATACTCTGGGAAAGTCCGCCGACTGCTCGTTGCCCCATGTGATCGTCTGACACGCTATGGGAAAGCTGGCCATGTCTCCTCCTCACGGCTGAAAGAGTTTCGCCTGCCTATGAATTCCCCGCGCGCAGCCGTGAAACCTGCCGACGGCTCCTGATTGTCCGGGGATTCCCCGGCCGACAGGCGACATGCGTGTTTTTTTGCTGCTCGATGGGAAAAGACTGTTGCATTCGGCCCGGCTTTGCTGTATAATAGGTTTCGACGCGTGGGGGTTTAGCTCAGCTGGGAGAGCGTCACGCTGGCAGCGTGAATGTCAGGGGTTCGAATCCCCTAACCTCCACCATTTTTTGTTTATCTTGTTTAGAATCAGGCTACGTCCGTTGAACTCGAACAAGCGCCTCCGACGATCTCTGCATCCGAGATGCGGAGCGTCCCGCATCCACTCTTCCTGCTCCTCAGTAGTACACCAGGCAACCGGACTTGTGCTGTATCACGTCTCTGCCTCAGCCCTGGTGTTGCTGGCGTTCCTGTTCGCGCTTGTCTCGCCGGTAGCGTCTCAGGAGCAGAAACGGGATGCCGTGACAGGCAGGTATCCGGTCCCCGATCTGGTCATGCTCGTGCTCGTGTCACAGCAGATGGATACGGTCTCGTTCTCGTACTCGAAGATAGTGAAGCGAGACCAAGCGGAAGCCCATCTTGCGAAGTTGCTGCAGGAGACCGGCTGGACGGCGAACAACGTCCGCATCGAGGACATGAAGATGATGGACGGCAGCGCCACGACCACCGTCGAGTTCAACACGCTCGGAACCGTGAACCTCGAATCCGGTGGATTCCCCCTTGCGCCGATCATCAAGGCATTCAGGGATCTCGGGTATCTGGAAGTCCATTTCATGGTCCCGCAGCAGTTCGCGTTCCGGGGGCTTCGGCAGTTCGAGAATAAACACGTTAAGATCACGCTCAACCGTGGCACTAATGCCTACGGGTATAGCGTTTTCGTCAAGGACCCGAATTTCGACACTCTGAACCTGCCGATGGTTCAGCCCGAACGGAATCCCACCCGCAATACCACCGAGGGCAATCACGCAAACCTGATTGTCTCCGCGCTGATCATCGCACTGGGTCTTTTCGTCGCCATGCTGGTCTTCTTCCTGACGAAGCGGGCCGCGGGCTCACATACTGAGCACTGAAGGAGATGAACGTTCCATGGATCTGGGTGAACTGTTGAAGATCGCGGCCGACCGCCGTGCGTCCGATCTATTCCTCAAAGAAGCTGCGCCGCCCGTGCTCCGTGTCCACGGCAGAATCACGCCGTTGGAGGGGTACGAGCCCCTGTCCGCAGAGCAGGTGCGCGATCTCTGTTACAGCGTCATGACCCATGACCAGATCGGCCGGTTCGAGCACCGCCATGAGATGGACCTGGCGTTCACGATCGAGGGCATCACCAGGGTCAGGGCAAACGTCTACCAGCAGCGCGGCAGCATGGGGCTGGTCTGCAGGCTTATCCCGCTCGACATCTACAGCCTCGATGATCTGGGCCTGCCGCCGGTCTTGAAGGACATGACTCTGCACCGTCAGGGTCTCATCCTCGTCACCGGACCGACAGGCTCCGGCAAGTCCACTACGCTTGCCGCTATGATCGACTTGATCAACCAGACTCGGCGCTGCAACATCGTTACCATCGAAGACCCGATCGAGTTCGTCCACCCCGACAAGCTGGGGGTCGTGAACCAGAGAGAGATCGGCATCGACACCGCGTCGTTCACCGAGGCGCTGAAGTACGTCGTCCGCCAAAGCCCGGATATCATCCTGATCGGTGAGATGCGCGACGTCGAGACGATGAACGTCGCTCTCCAGGCATCCGAGACAGGTCACCTCGTCTTGTCCACCGTCCATACATCGAGCGCGGGCGAGACCCTCGACCGAATCATCAACATGTTCCCGCCGCACGACAAGCCTCAGATCTGTCTGCGTATGTCCCAGTCTCTGCGCGGCATCGTCTCGCAGAAACTGATCCCAAGAGCCGATGGACAGGGTCGAGTTGCCGCCGTCGAGATCATGATCGCCACTCCGACGGTCAGCAAGTTGATCGAGGAAGGCAGATCGAGCCAGATCTACGCCGCCATCAGCGAGGGCAACTACTGGGGCATGCAGACAATGAACCAGTGTCTCTGCAAGTACTTCAAGGCCGGCCTTATCACCGAGGAGGAAGCCTACATCAACGCGGGCAACCTCACCGAGCTGAAGCAGATGGTTCGGAGGCCGTAGCAGCCACGCTCCCGGATGCAGCAAGAGGCCGGCACTTTCGTGTCGGCCTTTCTTGTTGGTCACGGTCTAGTGAGTCTCAGGTAGGTCTGAGATGGTTTGTCGTTCTGAGCGAAGCGGACGATGATCGACGACAGAGTCGTCGATCATCGGGGAAGCATCCGGCGGCCGGGTTCTCCGCTTCGCTCAGAATGACACCGTAGCGCAATTACCCGAGATATTCCTTAGGGCGTATTCCGATACTGCTGTAGGAGCGGCTTCCCAGCCGCGAATGCCCACGTAACGCCACGAATCCGGGGATTGGAATCCCCTCCCACATGAGGTCACTCTCGACAGTGGCGGCATTCCCTGTGCTTCTCCAGGTGCTCGACAGCGCGGCCAATGATCTCCCGGACCCTGACGCCCTGCTCGCTCACCGACGCCACAACCTCCTCGTGAGACAGCGGGGTGGGGGAAATCCCCGCGGCGTAGTTGGTCACGATCGCGATGCCCCCGTAGCAGAGCCCTATCTCCCGGGCCAGCACGACCTCGGGCACTCCCGTCATGCCGACAACACCTCCACCCAGGGCGCCCAGCATCCTCACCTCAGCGGGCGTCTCGTACCTTGGCCCCTCCATGCACACGTAGGTCACCTCCGGGAGCCGTCCGAGTCCCGCTTCCGCCGCCGAAACGTGCAGAGCGCGCGTCACCCTGGGGCAGTACGGATCGGTAAAGTCGGTATGGATGACGGACTCCTGCGCCTGCTCGAAGAACGTGAACGCACGCCGCTTTGTGAAGTCGATGAAGTCGTTCACGACCGCCAGGCTGCCCGGGCGCAGGTCCTCCCTGAGCGATCCCACTGCGAACGTCGAGATAACCGAACGTATCCCGACCTCCTTCAGCGCCCAGATGTTCGCCTGATAGTTGATGAGGTGCGGAGGGACGTTCAACCCCGGCCCATGTCTGGCCAGCAGAACAACGCTGTGAGCCCCGAAACGCGCCTCTGAGAGGAATGCCTCCCCATATGGTGTAGACACCCGGGTGATGCTTCTCTCGTCCATCGGCCCGGCGACACCGGTGCCGGCGATCACTGCAATCGGCATGACGTACCTCCAACCCCAGCGTTTCTCCTGTAATCCAGCGCCTGCGATTTGACAATCACTATCCTCGGTGCTAGACTCTACATGAGGAAAATTGTGTAGTCATTGTAGAGCAAACGAGCCGCGGATTCAACGGGGCGCCGCCCTGGCGCCTTGTTCCGGCTTCCAGTCAACCATCCCTGCGCCAACCCCGCCATCCTGAAGGAGCACCGATGGACCCTGCGCGACCTGATGCCTGCATGAGATACGAATACGAGATTGACAAGCTCTGGACCGGCGCGAACTACGGCAACCTCGAGGCCTACGCCCGAGCCGGCGCCGACAGTGACATGCTCGGCCTCTGGTCGGCGGTGGACGATCAGCACTACTGCGGCAAGTGGCAGATCTCTTTCTTCGCGGAAGGCGACGAACTGGGTCCGCACACCACGATCTTCGAGCCGGCCCACCAGACGACGAACTACCACGGCCACGGCCTCTCCATATCCAAGACGTTCCTCCTGCCCTACGGCGACGGGTTCAAGCGCGCCGCGTACTTCATCATCAAGGCCCGCAACTCCCTCGATCGCCCACAGCAGTTCGGTATCGTATGCGACATCGCCTACCCGGAGTTCACCTGGCCCGACTACGTCAAGACCGCCGACATGGGCCAGAAGCGTAAGCGCTTCACCTCCGAGATCGTCGGCGACCGAATCGTGAGCCGGACCGACGGCCGCGAGCAGGAGGTTCGCGTCATCGGCGGTACGTTACCCTTCGATGTGCACTTCTTCAGCAAGCGCGGCGCCAGTCTCACCTACTCCGTGACGCTCGAGCCCGGCGAGGAGAGGGAAGAAGCCTTCGTGATGGTCATCGGCTCCCATGGAGCGGACCGTGCCCTCGCCGAACTGGAGGACGCGCTCGACTACCGCACCGTTTTCCAGCACACCCGCGAGAACATGGCGCGCGTCGTCGCCACCGCCGACCTCTGGACTCCCGATGCCCTGATCAACCGCGCCGTCCGGTGGGCGAAGGTCAACATCGCCCGCGAGCAGAAGTCCTATCCCTGCGGACCGGGATTCACCAACGATCCGCCCCAGGACGTGCTCGTGGTCCGTGACGCCGCCTGGTTCGCCCTTGGGACCGACTACCTCGCCCCCGAGTTCTCGACCGGCATGCTCGATCTCATCAGCCGACACGGCATCGAGGACGGCGGCAAGATCACGGAGTTCATCCTCTGCTGCGAGAACCCCGTCTTCAAGCACGATTACGACCTGAGCATCAACGACAACAGCCCGCTGTTCATGATCGCCGCGTACCACAACTACGCCCTCACCGGCGACCGGGATTTCCTCGACCGCATCTACCCTACAGTAAGGGACTGCGCCCACTACATCCTCGGGCAGCGCCGTGACGGCCTCGTCTATTGTGACTCCGAGGAGGCCAACGCCTGGGGCATATGCGGATGGCGGAACATCATCCCCGAGTACCAGATCAGCGGCTTCCCGACGGAGGTCAACTGCGAGTGCTGCCTCGCCCTCAGGCTCGCAGGGGAGCTCGCTCAGGTGGTCGGCGATCCGGATCACGCCGAGATGTTTCGACGCGAGGCCGAGGCACTGAGGGAGGCGATCAACCGCGAACTGGTGAGCAGGTCAACAGGTTTCTACGTGCTCAACATCGCTCCGGACGGACGGCCGAACGAGATACTCAGCGGTGACCAGATCTTTCCGGTGATCACCGGTGTGGCCGATGACGAAATGAGCGCGCGAATCCTCGATCTGCTCGCCCAGCCTGAGTTCCGGACCGGATACGGCATCCGGACCGTCGCCGTGGGCCAGAAGGGCTACGACCCGGAGTTCGGTGTCCGCCTGATGGGAGGGATATGGCCGAACCTGACCTGCTGGGTAGCCTATGGAAACCGGCGCCACAACCCGGATTTCATGGTCGACGCCATGCGCAATGTCTATCGAATCAGCGAGTCGCCTGTCCCTCGAGAGCTCAAGAATATAGTGCCTGGTGAGTTTCCCGAGTGCCTTCACGGGGAAAACTACGAAAGTAGAGGTATGGCATTGAGTCCGTGGGTGCCCCCGACCTACCTGTGGCTGGCGATGGAGGGTCCGGCCGGGATCGAGCCGTCGATCGACGGCAGGCTGCATGTGAACCCAAACCTGCCGCGAAGCTGGTCCTCCCTGGCGCTGCTGAATGTACCGTGGAACGGCCGGTATGTCAGCTTCTTCGTACACGAAGGTAAGCTCTACTCGAATGTCGAACTGATAAGCGAGTATCCTCAAGAAACCTTTGAGCGCGATGTGACCTCTCACATCAAGTGCGAGGCCTACACTGTTGCCCTGAGCGGAAAAGACGAGACGGTGATCTTCGTCGCAAGCGATTCGCGGCAGAATGTGAGGGTAGAACTGGACCGGGAGCTTTCTCAACAGCCGCGTACCTTCGAATTGTCCCTCAACCCGGGAGAGGCGCGCGTGTTGCGCGTCGCACGGGAAGGATGAGCGAGCGGACGGTCTACGGAAGACAGGAGATATGCAAGTGCAGGTGAAGGAGCCAACGAACAGAGAGACACCCGAACGAGCCATCATAGCGGATTTCGGCGAGAAGGAGGGATGGCATCCCGAGGATCTGAAGATGACCAAGTTCCTCCGTGAGGTCATCAACCGCATCGAGATCGCATACGTGGGCACCTATCCGCCGCAGGAGTGCGGGATTGCCACGTTCACCAAAGACCTCGTCACCGCCGTGGCAAAGTACACCCCGTTCTCCGAGCCGTCGGTTGTCGCGGTCGGTACTGATGTTGCCATCGAGCAGTACCCCAAGACCGTCAAGTACCACATAGTAAAGACCGATCTGCAATCGTATCTCGATGTCGCTGATCAGATCAACCGCTCCTCGATCGATGTAGTCAGCGTCCAACACGAGTACGGGATCTTCGGCGGTCCCGACGGGTCGCACATCCTGGCCTTTATGGAGCGACTCAGGAAGCCTGTCGTCACTACCCTGCACACTGTTCTGTCCAACCCGAGCGAAGGGCAGCTAAGCGTGCTCAACCGGATCGCCGAGCTGTCGAGCGCGATGGTCGTCATGGTCAAAGCCGGCCGCAACATCCTGCTCAACACATACGAGGTGAACCCGTCCAAGGTGATCGTCATCCCGCACGGCGTACCGAACGTGCACAGAGTCAGTGCCGTCTCCGTGAAGAAGTCGCTCGGCATCGCCAACAGACCGGTCATCTCCACCTTCGGGCTGATCAGCAGGGGGAAAGGCATCGAATACGGGATCCAGGCGATGCCCAAAATCCTGGAGAAGTTCCCTGACGCCATGTACTTCGTTCTCGGCGAGACTCACCCCGGAGTCCGCAATCACGAGGGAGAGAGCTACCGCAATGAACTCCTGCAGCTCGTCGCCGATCTCGGCATCCAGAAGAGTGTGCGCTTCAACAACCGCTACCTGTCGCTGGAGGAGTTGATCAACTACCTGTGCGCGACCGATATCTACCTCACGCCGTATATCAACAAGGATCAGATAACCAGCGGCGCTCTGGCATACGCGATCGGCTGCGGGAAGCCGACGGTGTCCACACCGTATCTGTACGCGGAAGAGGTCCTCAGCGAGGGCCGCGGCATACTCGTCGATTTCCGTGATCCCGACGGCATCGCGGCGGCGATCAACCAGATACTCTCCGACCCGGCTGGACGCGAGCAGATGGAACTGACAGCCTACAAGTACGGACGGCGCGCGGCCTGGTTCAACGTGGCAATCGACTACCTCGATTTGTTCCACAAGCTGTGCGCCCGCTGCAAGGCTCCTCAGGCCGACCAAGCATCAGATCGCCAACCGAAGAGCCCGCGCGGAGGATCGAAGTCTTGATCACGTATCCCCCCATATCGCTCCGGTATCTCAGGTCTCTGACGGATGACACGGGAATCCTGCAGCACGGGGTATTCGCGATTCCCAACCGCCGGCTCGGATACACCACGGATGACAATTCCCGTGCCCTGGTCGTCGCGGTCAGGGGATACGAGCGCATGCGATCGCCGGAGATCCTCGAGCTGATTCGCACTTACCTGAGCTTCCTCCACTACGCGCACACCCCGGACTACCGGTTCAGCAACATCATGACGTATCAGCGCATGTTCCTGGATGCGGACGGGACTGAGGACTGCTTCGGTCGATGTATGTGGGGCTGCGGCACGGCTGCGTCGGCTGATATCCCCGACTGCATGCGCCAGGTCGCCAAGAAGCTGTTCGATTCCAGCGTGGGCTGGGTGGGCGATCTTGTCAGTCCCCGCGCCAAGGCATATTCGATGATCGGCATGTGCGAGTACATGAGGGCGAACAGGGACACCGTTGACGTTCCGGATAAGATCAGCGCGCTGGCGGATTCGCTGGAGGCGCTGTTTCGGGAATATAGTAGCAGCGACTGGGTCTGGTTCGAGCCTTATATGACCTACGGGAATGCGATACTGCCCGTGAGCATGCTCCTGGCGGGAAGCATCACCGGGAACGAGAGATATACCAGCATCGGGCGGCGCACTCTGGATTTCCTGACCGAGACGACCATCGTTGACGGCCGGTTGGAGATCATCGGCAACAACGGCTGGTACATGCAGGGCGGCAAGCGGCCCTGGTATGACCAGCAGAGCATCGACGCCGGTTACGCCGTGTACGCCTACACCCTGGCCTACTCGCTGCTGGGCGACAAGAGTCATCTCGAAAACGCGTTCACGTGCTATGACTGGTTCTTCGGCAAGAACCGCTCGGGGCTATCCGTCTACGACCCGAACAGCGGAGGCTGCAGAGACGGTATCAACCCGGAGGGCGTCAACGAGAACCAGGGGTCTGAGGCTTGCGTATCGTTCCTGCTTGCGCAGTTGTCCGTTGCGAAGTACATCGAGCAGAGAGTACCGACGGCCCAGGTTCAGGAGGTCCGAGGTGAACGTCTGTAGTATAATGAGCGCCGACGTCCCAACCATCAACGAGAGCGCATCGATCCGTGAAGCCGTCCTCCTCCTGCGCGCATCCGGATTGAGCGGACTGCCCGTGGTAGACGAACGTGGTCTTCTGGTCGGCATAGTGACGGAGCACGACGTGATACAGGCCCTGATGCCGACCTACGACCAGGTCATTAGCGATGTAGCTACACGACCCGACTTCAGCTTCCTGCTTGAATCGCGGGCAAAGGAGGTTCGCGACCAGCCGGTGTCTAACATTATGGTGCGAAATGTTATCGCTTTGTCAAGCAACGACTCCATACTCAAGGCCGCATCCACGATGCTGGTCAAGAGGATCAAGGTACTGCCCGTTCTCGACAACCGCAGACCCATAGGTATCGTAAGTAGGATAGACCTGGCACACGCGCTTATCGGCTAGATACGCCTGTTGTGTTGGCAATTGACTTGTTGTAAGACCGTAGACTTCAGGACGGTGGTCAGGGCAGCGTCGCCCGCCCATCGGTCGTAGTCTAGGGTCTACTGTTTTGCCTTCCCGAGGAGAGCAACATGAGAAGCAGTAGATTGCTTGAGATGGCCAAGGCCGGGCCCATTCTGTCTGACGGCGCGATGGGCACGATGCTCCAGAGCGAGGGTATGGCTCCGGGAGCATGTCCCGAGTTGTGGAACGTGGACAATCCGGCGGCTGTCAAGCGCGTCCACGCGGCCTACATTGCCGCGGGCTCCCGAATCATCTGCACGAATACATTCGGCGGCACTCGGATCAAGCTTGCCGCGTACGGCCTGGAGGACCGTGTCGGCGAACTGAACTCGGCCGGAGTGGCGCTGGCCAGGGAGATCGCAGGCGACGACCACTTCGTTGCGGCGTCGATCGGTCCCACCGGCCAGTTCCTCGAGCCGCTGGGGGATCTAAGCTTCGACGATGCTGTCGCGGTCTTCGCCGAACAGGCTGCGGCTCAGGCATCCGGAGGGGCAGATGCAATCCTCATGGAAACGTTCTCCGATCTAGAGGAGTTGAAGGCAGCGCTTGTCGGGGCGAAGACAACCGGATTGCCCTGCTTCTGCACAATGGCGTTCGATACCGGCGGCCGCACGATGATGGGCGTGGACCCCGTCAAGGCCGCCGTGGAGTTGGCCGAGGCAGGCGCGGACGCGGTCGGCGCCAACTGCGGCATAGGTCCCGACGGCATGATGGAAGTCATCCGCCGGATGCGGGAGGCCACTGATATTCTCATCATGGCGCAGCCGAACGCAGGGCTCCCCAGAGTCGTCGAGGGCAACGTCATCTTCGATGCGACACCGGACGACCTCGCGGAGTTTGCCGCTCAGAGCGCGGCTCTCGGCGTCAACATCATCGGTGGGTGCTGCGGAAGCACCCCGGATCATATCCGTGCGATGGCACAGCGCCTTGGCGTAGTATGATGTGTTTTCGCACATTGTCCTATGGGCAGAAGGAGTTGTGATGCGTACACCGCTCCACGATGAGCATCTGCGTCTCGGTGCGCAGATGACTGATTTCGCCGGCTGGGAGATGCCGCTGATCTACACCGGGATCGCTGAGGAGACGATCGCTGTCAGGAAGTCGGTAGGGCTGTTCGACCTGTCGCACATGGGAGAGGTCGTCCTTTCGGGGCCGACTGCGCTCGAATCGCTTCAGTACCTGACCACCAACAATGCGTCCAAGCTCGAAGTCGGGCAGGCGCAGTACACACTGCTCTGCGATGAGAACGGCGGAGTGCTGGACGATCTGATTGTCTACCGCACCGCGGCCGAGTCGTACCTTATGGTGGTGAACGCCTCGAACACGGAGGCGGATTTCGAGTGGATCAGAAGCCACGTCCTCGACGGCACTACGGCGACGAACGAGTCGCCAAGCACGTCCATCATCGCTATCCAGGGGCCGGCCGCGCTCTCGGTTCTCGCACAAGTAGCTGATTTCGATGTGGAGTCCGTGAAACGCTTCAATATCCGGCAGGAAGCCGTTGCCGGCATCCGCTGCCTCGTTGCCAGGACGGGATATACCGGCGAGGATGGATTCGAGTTGTTGTGCGCCTGGGACGATGCGCCAGGTCTGTGGACGTCGCTCCTCGAGGCGGGGAAGGACGCAGGGATCGTGCCGGTCGGCCTCGGCGCCAGGGATGTGCTGCGGCTCGAATCGGCTTACCCGCTGTACGGCCACGAGCTTAGCCGGGATACGAATCCGGTGGAGGCGCGCCTGATGTGGGTGGTCGATCTCGGCAAAGGCGACTTCGTCGGCAGGGACGCCATCCGGGCGGCGAAGGATGCAGGTCCCAGGAAGGTCCTCGCCGGATTGGAGGCGATGGAGCGGTGTGTCCCACGTCAGGGCTATCAGGTACAGTCCGGAGAGACTCCGGTAGGCTCCGTCACCAGCGGCACATTCTCTCCGACGCTGGGGAAGGGGATCGCTCTCGCCTATCTGTCTCCTGAGTTCGCTGCCAAAGGTACGGAACTCAGCATAATGATACGCAACAGGGCGTGCGCAGTACGGGTTGTGCGCACGCCCTTCTATAAGCCGGCTACGGCGGAATCAGCATGAAGGAGGGCTCACTGTGCATCCTGACGATCTGAAGTACACTGCCACACACGAATGGGTAAAGGTAGATGGGGAACTGGCGACTGTAGGTATCACCGATCACGCTCAGTCCGAGCTCGGCGATATCGTGTACGTCGAACTCCCGGAGCCGGGGGCAACGATACGGAAGGGCGATGTGTTCGGTACGATTGAGTCGATCAAGACGGTATCCGACCTCTGCGCTCCAGTCAGCGGCGAGGTCGTTGAAGTCAATGATGAACTCCCTGAGACTCCGGAGCAGGTGAACGAGAGCCCGTACTCGACAGGTTGGATGGTCATCGTCAAGATGGACGATCCGAGCGAGGTCGAGGATCTCATGTCCGCCGAGCAGTACGAGATGTTCATCCAGGAACAATGAAATCACCGTACATTCCAAACACTGATATCGACCGCAAGAAGATGCTGGAGGCGCTCGGCCTTTCAGACGTCTCCGATCTCTTTGCGGCCGTCCCGGATGATATCCGCCTGAGTCGCGATCTGGACATTCCCGGGCCGCTGAGCGAGCCGGAGTTGCATCGGCGCGCCGTGCAGATCGCAGCGCGAAACCGCGATCTATCGACATTCCCCAGCTTCCTGGGAGCGGGCGTCTACGATCACTACATCCCATCAACGGTTCCCGCTGTCGTTGGCCGCTCCGAGTTCTACACGTCGTACACTCCGTATCAACCTGAGATGAGCCAGGGCAACCTGCAGACGATCTTCGAGTTTCAGACGATGATCAGCCGGCTGACCGGCATGGAGGTTGCCAACGCCTCCATGTACGACGGAGCGAGCGCGCTTGCCGAGGCCGCCATGATGGCAAACAGCATCACTGGCCGGGCGAAATGGCTCGTATCGCGCGCAGTCCACCCTGCTTACCGCGAGACGATGCGTACCTACGCCTGGGCGGCCGGGTTCACCATCGAGGAGATAGCCCTCAACGGCATCCTCACCGATCTCCGGAGCCTCGAATCCGCGATGGCGGACGATGTGGCCTGCGTCGTCGTTCAGTACCCGAACTTCTTCGGCACGGTCGAGGATCTCGCGCAGGTGGAGCGGATTGCGCATCAGCACGGCGCTCTCTTCATCGTCAGTTGCGATCCGATATCCCTGGGTCTCCTGAAACCGCCCGGCGAGTACAACGCCGACATCTGCGTGGGAGAGGGCCAGTCGCTGGGTATCGCGGCAGGGTACGGCGGTCCGCTGCTCGGCCTCATGGCGTGCAAGAAGCAGTACGTCCGTCAGATGCCGGGACGCCTGGTCGGGGCTACGGTCGATGCCAACGGTAAGCGATCCTACACTCTCACCCTTCAGACCCGCGAACAACATATCCGCAGGGAACGCGCCACGTCCAATATCTGCACCAACCAAGCGCTCAATGCCTTGGCTGCCACCGTCTACCTGGCGACACTGGGACCTGCCGGGTTGCGTCGAGTGGCCGAGATCTGCTGCGAAAGAACGCGCTATTTTGAGGAAAAAGTGCGTGATTTGGAAGGATTTGGAGTGATATGTGGTGACAAAGCCGTGAAAGAGTGTGTCATCAAGTGTAACACTTCTGTAACGGCTCTCAACGCCCGTCTTCTCGATAGAGGCATCATTGGCGGACTCGATCTCGGGCGCTTCTACCCGGAGTTCGCCGACCACATGCTGGTGTGCGTGACTGAGCAGCGCACCCGTAAGGAGATCGATAGACTAGTGGAGTGTCTTGCGGAATGAAAGACGAGCCTACCATCTTTGAGTTGACATCCGACGGACGAATCGGCATCGACCTGCCGGAGAGCGGAGTCCCGCGCATCGATGCCGGCAAGGTATTCGGTGAATCCCTACGCTACGACCTACCCCTTCCCGAGGTGAGCCAGGTGGACGTCATCCGCCACTTCACGCACCTCTCTCAGATCAACTACGGGGTCGATACGGGCTTCTACCCGCTCGGATCGTGCACCATGAAGTACAATCCGAAGATCAACGAGCAGTTGGCGTCGCTCCCGGGGCTGTCCTTGCTTCATCCGTACCAGGACGAGGACACCGCCCAGGGAATCCTCGAGTTGCTCTACGACATGCAGCGGTTCCTCGCGGAGATCGGCGGCATGGATGCCGTAACGCTCCAGCCCGCTGCCGGCGCGCAGGGCGAGCTCGTCGCGATGATGATGTTCAAGCGGCATCACGAGCGGGTGGGGGAGGGACACCGGCACATAGTGATAGTCCCGGATTCGTCGCACGGCACCAACCCAGCCACCGCGGCTCGCTGCGGCTACGAGGTCAAGAAAGTCCCCTCCGGCCCCGACGGTCGAGTGGACGTAGATGCCCTCAGCGCCGAACTCTCGAATGAAGTCGCCGCGGTGATGCTCACAAACCCGAACACCCTCGGATTATTTGAAAAAGACGTCACCGCTATCTCACGCTGTGTTCACGACGCGGGCGCATTGATGTACTGCGACGGCGCCAACATGAACGCCATCCTCGGCATCGCCCGCCCCGGAGACATGGGGTTTGATGCGATGCACTTCAACCTGCACAAGACATTCGCTTCGCCGCACGGTGGTGGCGGGCCAGGATCGGGACCGGTGGCGGTGAAGGACTTCCTTGCGCCCTACCTGCCCGTTCCCGTCGTGACGAAGAGCGATGGACGGTTTGCCCTTGACTGCGATCGGCCCGACTCGATCGGCAGAGTGCACTCGTTCTACGGGAATATCGGGGTCATAGTACGATCCTTCCTCTACATACTGAGTATGGGAGCGGAAGGACTGCGCTCTGTCAGCGAGAACGCCGTCCTGAATGCGAATTACCTGCTCAGCCGTATTCAGGACGCGTACGAGGTCCCATACGGCAACCGGTGCATGCATGAGTTCGTCGCCTCCGCCCGCACACAGAAGGCGAAGGGCGTCAAGGCTATGGACATAGTCAAGCGCCTCATGGACTTCGGCTTCCATCCCCCGACCGTCTACTTCCCACTGATAGTGCCTGAAGCCATGATGATCGAGCCGACGGAGACGGAGAGCAAAGAGACTCTGGACTCGTTCGCAGAGGCGATGCTCGCTATCGCGCAGGAAGTGGACTCGGACCCCGATATCATCTTGTCGGCGCCGCATGTCACCCACAGGACTCACGTCGATGAGGCACAGGCGGCCCGCAAGCTGGAGTTGACATGGGAACAGTCTGGCGACTGATCAGGGACGTCGACCGCGATGCGGCCATGAACATGGCTGTTGACGAGGCAATCATGCTGTCCCATACGGCCGGCGAATGCCCGCCTACTCTCCGATTCTACGGATGGATACGCCCATCGATCTCGCTTGGCTACTTTCAGGACATCTCACGCGGCGGATTCGATGTCGACTCGTGCGCCAGGCACGGGGTCCAGCTTGTCCGCAGACTCACCGGTGGGAGAGCCGTCCTGCACGGCCATGATCTTACCTTCAGCATCACCGCTGCGGAAAGCGAGTTGCCGTCCGATAATAGGAGTGTGCTCGGCAGCCACTCCTGGCTGATGGGCGGCATCGTCGAGGGGTTGAGGCTGCTCGGGATCGATGCCCAACTCGGCGGCCCCGGTGGCGGGCCGCACTCCGAACGAAGTGCGGATTGCTTCGCTCACGCCGCTGCCTGCGATATCGTGGTGGGGCGCTTCAAAGTCGCCGGTTCCGCTCAGGTACGGCGGAATGGCGTGATCCTTGAGCAGGGATCCATCCCGTTTCGCCGCCCTGATATCGAACCCTCGGCCGTCTTCGGTCGTCAATCCCAAGTGAGCCACGTATTCCGCGAGGATCCGGATCGGGTGACCCTGGAAGATGCGATCATTGCGGGTTTTCAAAGGGCTCTCGGCATAGGACTGACGGAAGGACAGCTCTCGGACGGGGAGCTTGCATGTGCCCGTGACCTCGTCGAAAGCAGGTTCGGCACTGTGGAATGGACCCACCGCAGACCGGGCGCATTCGTTGACATCAGGAAGTAGCCGTGCTATACTAACTGCGATTGTCTAACAGGAGGATACCTATGCCTCGGAAGATTCTTACCGTGGACGACGAGAAACACATAGTCCGACTAATCCAGGTCAACCTGGAACGCCACGGATACGAAGTCGTGACCGCTCACGATGGCCGCGAAGCGCTGGAGAAGGTCGAATCGGAGCGCCCCGACCTGGTGATTCTCGACGTCATGATGCCGTATATGGATGGCTTCGAGGTTCTGCAGAACATGAAGCGGAACCCGGGCACTCGAGATATCCCCGTCATCATGCTAACGGCGAAGGCACAAGATGCCGATGTTTTTAAGGGGTGGCAGTCCGGCGTAGACTGCTACCTGACAAAGCCGTTCAACCCTATGGAGCTGATCTCGTTCGTTCAGCGCATCTTCAAGTCGCTGGACGTTGATGATTTCGGTGGCAAGCGCTACGAGCTGAAATAAGTAGCCATTATTGCTATCTGTCATTCTTTGATACCATCGGAGGCTGACTCGTGGAAGAAAACGCAAAGTGGCCGGCTGTTCTAGGAATCACCGCCGGAGTGGTGGGCGGCTTGGTGCTGGGTCTGTATCTGTACATGCGTGCGCAGGAGGATTCGGAGCATCCGATCCGTGACGCGCAGGACGTCATAGCGAAGTGCTACGAGAAGATCCGGGAGATCGAGTCAGGCATCAACAGTCTGAGGCAGCCGGCGACCTGATGCCGGCATCGCGGCGCTGAAAGACGCTGACAACGAAGATTCCTGAAACGAGGGGCGGGACCGTACAGATCCGCCCCTCGTCGTGTTGTAGCCTCAGGAGAGGCCGTACACGCTCGGCAAGGTACGTCCGATAATATATATTATG
>CAYXOC010000001.1:0-47124 GCA_964466715.1 uncultured bacterium | reverse complement strand
TTATGTTAACCCGCAACTCCGAAACCTGCCGGAGCAGCCCCACCCGGACCCCTCCCCAGAATCCCCACGTTTCACCCCATGCCACTGAGGGCATCATTCTGGCAGTGAATCCTGCTGCGGACAATGGATGCCCTGATGCGCTTGATCATATACGGAACGCTCTCCCTGCTGGCACTGATCCTTGGAATAGACACGCATATCGGCTCGGGTCTGGCAACCTCTGAGTCGAGCGCCGTCGCCGACATGATTGCAGTCCTCGATGACTCAGGTCTGCGATCGGATGCACACATGGCTCGATCCGTGCTCAGATCGTCGCGTTTTCGCAAATCGCGATTCTTCGACTGGCTAAACGCCTTTTCGGAGGCTCGCGGCTATGACTTCGCGTTCTACGCCTACACACCGATTCTGAGCAGCCGACGCGTCTTCCTGGGCGACAACTACTGGCGGCAGGATGCCTACGGGCGCGCCTCGGTGACGGTACATGAGCTGGCTCATGTTCGCCGGCACGAGCGACGGGCAATGAGAGGCATCCCCCGGTCGTCCGACGAGGTGGAAGCTTACAGATATCAATACCAGACTTATCGAGCTATCGGCATCGGCTCGTATGGGATAGGAAGCGATGTCTACTGGGACATGATGTACGGCATCAGGGACTACGTCGTTCCCGCGTATCCGGAGTATGCAGAGCGCAAGGATGTGGCGGAAGCACTATATGTGATGCGATTGGCGGAATAGATGGGAGAGACAGCCTGGCTTCTAGCTTATGTCGGAGCCGCCGTGCTGGCGGTGGCGGCAGGAGACCTGGCGGGGTCCAGGTTCTGCGCGCTGCTTCGGCGAAGATGCGGCGACGGTCCCCTACTCCGTCTACCGGCATGGATCCGTGTCGGCATCGGCGTGACGATCCCGGTGATCGGCTTCTCGGGAGTGATACTCGCGGCCATAGGCATCTACGGATCCAGAGCCTTCTGGGTGCTGACCCACAATCCGGAGATGCTCTCGCTGGTTGCCTTCTTCATCACGGGTATGCTTACGTCCATATACGTCGGAGGGTTCTGCAGCGAGGGGTAGCGTAAGACACAAGAAAGGCGGTCCGGATGATATCCGAACCGCCTTTCCTTACTATAGCTACTGCATGTCGAAGTCTTCGCTCACCGCGGCTTGCTGGAGAACCGACTCCGCTACGTAGATCGGCGCCTTCGCTCTGAGCGCCAGGGCAATCGCATCGCTCGGCCGCGAGTCGATATCCACCACGTGGCCGTTGCTGGCGATGGAGATCTTGGCATAGTAGGTCTCGTGCCAGAGATCGTCGATGACAATGCGTTCCATCTTGCCGCCGAGCCGATCCATGAGATTCCTCATCAGATCGTGAGTCATGGGCCGGTCGGGGGTGGCGCCCTCAAGTGCCAGGGAGATCGCGTATGCCTCATAGCGACCGATCCAGATCAGCACCTGCCGCCCTCGGTTGTCTCGTAGAAGGACGAACGCGGCCGGCTCCATCCCCTGCTCCAGGTGTTCGTAGACGCCCATGACCTTGACTTCCTTCTCGTCGAGGTCCCTGGGCTCTACCTGCTCCATCTCGGCGCCAAAGGATCTGTCCGGGACATCCGCGCCGCCGAGATCAGGATGAGAGTCCTGATGCAGTCCATCTTCCGCGTTCTCTTCAGGTTCCCGATCGAAAGGCTGCTCGTCTTCTTTCACAACACTACCCTCCGCAGCATCATCGGCTCAAGGCCCCACGTTACCATTATGGCCTTTGTTACCCCCGAATGCAGGACCGCTAATCCAGATCGGAGCTCTTGATCGTCTTGTCCACTATCTTCAGGAACTCGGCGTTATTCTTCGTATGCGCCAGCCTGTCGATCAACAGCTCCGTCGCTTCGGCGCTTCCGAGACCGGCAAGCAGACGATGAAGCTGCCAGATCCGCTTCAGTGTTTCCTCGTCATATAGCAGTTCGTCGTGGCGAGTGCCGGACCGCTTGACGTCGATTGCCGGGTAGATCCTACGCTCCGCAAGACTGCGATCGAGGACAAGCTCCGTGTTGCCGGTAGCCTTGAACTCCTCGAAGATAGCATCGTCCATACGGCTGCCGGTCTCGACGAGCGCCGTCGCCAGGACGGTCAGGCTTCCGCCTTCCTCGATATTTCGAGCAGCGCCGAAGAACCTCTTCGGCCGATAGAGAGCCGACGGGTCGAGACCGCCTGAGAGCGTGCGTCCACTCGGCGTGACCGTCAGGTTCGATGCACGCGCAAGTCTGGTAAGGCTATCGAGAAGAACGACCACATCTCTGCCGGATTCGACCAGGCGCTTCGCCTTGTCGAGAACCATCTCCGACACCCTCATGTGGTTCTCAGGCATCTCGTCGAAGGTCGAGCTGATGACCTCACCCTTGACCGACCGACGGATATCCGTGACCTCTTCAGGCCGCTCGTCGATCAGCAGCACCAGAAGCACGATCTCGGGGTGGTTGGTCGTGATGCTGTTCGCAATTGTTTTAAGGAGCGTCGTCTTTCCCGCCTTCGGCGGAGCGACGATCAGTCCACGCTGACCCTTGCCAATCGGTGCGATCAAGTCTATGAAACGCGCGGAGATGTTCCGGGAGTCCGTCTCGAGGACGATGCGCTCGTTCGGGTAGATCGGCGTCAGATCGTCGAAGTTGACTCGACGTCGCGCAACCTCGGGGTCCAGGCCGTTGACAGCCTCAACACGCAGGAGTCCGTAATACTTCTCGCTCTCCTTCGGTGGACGGACCTGACCGGAGACCAGATCACCGGTTTTCAGACCGAATCGCTTGATCTGTGACTGCGAGACGTAGATATCCTCGGCGTCAGGAGCGAAGTTCTTGTTCCTGCGCAGGAAGCCCCAGCCATCGGGGAGTATCTCAAGGGTTCCCTGGCCGAAGATCAACCCGCTCTGCTCGGTTTGCGCCTGAAGGATCTTGAAGACGAGGTCCTGCTTCTGCAGATCCTCATCGGCACCTATCCCGAGTTCTTTTGCGATGTCCTGGATCTCCTCCACGCTCTTGTTTTCGAGATCCGCTAGTTCCAGTGCCTCCATCGGGGCCACACCTCTTTAGTAATGAATTATCGACTAAGCGACGAGTATTGAGAAAACTTGTTCTGAGTAATGCGTGAACGTCAGCCTGAGATACCTGAAATTGGAAGGAGCAATGGCTGGTGTCCTGAGGCGTTACGGGTATCCGCGGCGGATCGCCGCAACTGGGGAACGTTCTGTTTCTACCGCAATTATACCATGTTCCTCAGCTTTTTGTCTACGGAACTCGCTATTGAGCCGAAGAAAAGCGTTGGCAGGTAGTGAGACTACACGGTTTCGCCGGTTTCCTCCCTCAGGACGCCTATAAACGGCAGGTTTCTGAATAGCCCATCATAGTCCAGGCCGTAGCCGATCACGAACTTGTCAGGGATAACGAATCCTGCATAGTCGGCGCTGATGTCGGTCTCACGCCGACAGGGTTTGTCCAGGAGCGTGCATATCCTGACGCTGGCCGCCTTGCGAGCTTTCAGGTTCTCAACGATGTAGCTGAGCTTTAGCGTCAGCCCCGTGTCGATGATGTCTTCCACGATGAGTACGTGCTTACCCTCGACACTCTCCTCGAGATCCTTGACGATACGCACAATACCTGATGTCTTTGTGGACGCACCGTAGCTCGAGATCGCGACGAAGTCCACCTCGAGTGGAATGGAGACTGCTCGTATCAGATCGGCCAGGAAGACAAATGCCCCTTTCAGTATACCGATCAGGACCAAATCTTTACCCGCATAATCAGCGGATATTTGTTTCCCCAGCTCGGAGACCCGAGCCGATACCTGCTCGGGGGTAAACAGGACTTCGGATATCAGATCTGCCGACACCGAGGCTACTCCCATTCGATCGTGGACGGCGGCTTCGAGCTCACATCGTACAGCAGACGGTTTACCCCTTTGACCTCGTTGATAACCCGGTTGCTGATGCGCTCCAGAAGCTCGTAAGGGAGCCGCGCCCAGTCGGCAGTCATCGCATCTTCGCTGGTCACCGCGCGCAAGACCACAGGATACGAGTAGGTGCGCTGATCACCCATTACGCCGACAGTGCGTACACACGGGAGGACTGCGAACACCTGCCACAGGTCTCGATACAAGCCTGCGTTCTTGATCTCCTCGATGATGATGGCGTCCGCCTCGCGAAGGATGTCAAGCCTGTCTTTGCTGATCTCGCCGATGATGCGGATGCCCAGCCCCGGTCCGGGGAATGGGTGACGCCAGGTGATCTCCTCCGGAAGGCCGAGCTCGTCCCCTACCCTACGAACCTCGTCCTTGAAGAGATGACGCAGCGGCTCGACCAACTGAAACTCCATGTCCTCCGGAAGGCCGCCAACGTTGTGATGGGTCTTGATGACCGCCGCAGTCTTCGTCCCGCTCTCGATCACGTCTGGATAGAGCGTTCCCTGCGCGAGGAAGCCGACATCCCCAAGCTTGGCCGCCTCTTCCTCGAAGACACGAACGAACTCCTCGCCGATGATCTTGCGTTTCTGCTCAGGCTCGGTGATACCCTGGAGTCTGGCGAGGAACCTCTCTTCCGCGTCCACATATACAAGCTTGATGTTGAAGGCATCGGCGAACGTCGATCTGACCTTCTCCGCCTCTCCCTTGCGCAGAAGGCCGTGGTTCACGAAAATGCAGGTCAACTGATCGCCGATCGCGTGATGTACCAGAGCCGCCACTACCGAGGAATCGACTCCTCCGCTGAGGCCGCAGACGACCTTCCCATCCTTCACCTGCGCGCGGATCTTCTGTGTGGTGTCCTCGATGAACGACGTCATCGTCCACAGTCCCCGGCATCCACACGCGCCGTAGAGGAAGTTCCGGAGGATCTCAGTCCCTCTCGGCGTGTGGGCAACTTCGGGATGGAACTGCACGGCATAGAGCTTCCGGGCCGGATCAGACATCGCCGCAACCGGCGTATTGGGGGTCCGGGCCAGAACCTTGAAGCCCGGCGGCGGTGTCTGCACCGAGTCGCCGTGGCTCATCCAGCAGACCAAACCGGAGTCGAGGCCCTTGAACAAGTCGCCGTGGTCCAGCACCTCGAGATCCGTCTTGCCGTACTCTCGCTTGTCGCCGGGCACGACTCGGCCGCCCAGCATGTGCCCCATGATCTGCATGCCGTAGCAGATGCCCAGGATCGGTATCCCGAGCTCAAAGATCGCAGGATCGCACGCGGGCGCACCTTCCTCATAGACGCTCGACGGTCCGCCCGAGAACACGATGCCCACGGGATTGAGGGATTTCAACTCATCGGCGGAGATATCGAATGGGACGATCTCTGAGTAGACGCTGCACTCTCGGATGCGCCTGGCGATTAGCTGGCTGTATTGCGCACCGAAGTCTAGGACGACAACGAGTTCTGGGTGCTGGATCTGGTTGTTCATATAGAGAAATATCTGCTCTCCACGACCGGTATACCGATGCCGGCCGACGGTAACATGGGAAAGAACCTGTCCGGAAACCCTGATGTCCTGCGTCGATGGCAGGCGATCAGTCGCTGTGGGCTTCGGAACTGCGGAGTGCGTGGCGCCGGGAGAACGCCGATGTACATACCGCGCGAACAATGATGCATGCACAACGCTGAGACCGGTGGGAAATCCGTAAGCCAAGAGGATCAGCAGAATCCCGTTGTAGAACGAAATCCCGCCGGATGCAAGGCAATTCTAGCAAAGGACATCGGGCATGTCAAGCATCCAGGCAGCCTGTCGAGCACTTTTCTCAACATTATCGACAGTATAGCAGAAAACGGAGGAGCGCGCACGCCCCTCCGTTTTCGTTTCGCGCATCAATACATGCCGGGCATGCCGCCGCCCATTCCGCCCATCGGCGGTCCGGCCGGCGCGGCCTTCTCAGGCTCCGGACGATCGGCTACGAGCGCCTCGGTCGTCAGCAGCATCGATCCTATGCTCGCCGCGTTCTGCAGAGCACTTCGAGTCACCTTGGCGGGATCCACGATCCCGGCCTTCACCATGTCCTCGTACTCTCCGGTCGCTGCGTTGAACCCTTTACCATTCCCCATGGCCTTGATCCTCTGCACGACAACGGAACCTTCCACGCCGGCATTGTTTGCGATCATCCTTGCGGGCTCTTCGAGCGCCTTGCGGACGATATTCACGCCGACCATCTCCTCGTCCTCACCCTCAATCGCGTCGAGGGCTGGGAGCACGCTGATGAACGTGATGCCGCCACCTGGGACGATCCCCTCCTCGACGGCCGCGCGAGTGGCGGAGAGGGCATCCTCGATGCGGTGCTTCTTCTCTTTCAGCTCGGTCTCCGTGGCAGCTCCGACCTGGATGACGGCCACGCCGCCGGACAGCTTGGCGAGACGCTCCTGGAGCTTCTCACGGTCGTAGTCGGAGTCGGTCTCCTCGATCTGGCGCTTGATCTGAGCAATCCTTCCCTGGATGGCTTCATCGGCGCCCTTGCCCTCGATGATGGTCGTATCGTCCTTGCTTACGATCACCTTCTTGGCCTGGCCGAGCATGGGCAGATCGACGTTTTCGAGCTTCAGGCCGAGATCCTCGGTGATGAAGCGTCCGTCGGTCAGGATGGCGATATCCTCCATCATGGCCTTCCGCCGGTCGCCGAATCCCGGAGCCTTGACCGCAACGGCGTTGATGGTGCCGCGGAGCTTGTTGACGACAAGGGTGGCGAGCGCCTCACCCTCTACGTCCTCGGCGATGATCACGAGCGGGCGCCCGGTCCGGACGACCTTCTCGAGGATGGGGATGAGGTCCGCGATCGCGGAGATCTTCTTCTCGTAGAGAAGGATGTAGGGATCCTCGAACACCGCCTCCATCCGCTCGGGGTCGGTCACCATGTACGGCGAGATGTAGCCTTTATCGAACTGCATGCCTTCGACGAACTCGAGGCTGGTGGCAGTGCCCTTCGACTCCTCGACGGTGATGACGCCGTCCTTGCCGACCTTCTCCATCGCGTCGGCGATCAGATCACCGATCGACTTGTCGTTGGCCGAGATGGATGCTACCTCCGCGATCTCCTCACGGTTCTCGACGGGCTTTGCGATCTTGGCGATTTCCTCGACCACGGCCACGACGGCCTTGTCGATGCCTCGCTTCACGATCATCGGGTTGGAACCGGCAGCGACGTTCTTCATGCCCTCCTGGACGATGGCCTGAGCGAGAACGGTGGCGGTGGTCGTGCCATCACCGGCGATATCGTTGGTCTTCGACGCCACCTCGCGGACGAGCTGAGCGCCCATGTTCTCGAAGGGATCCTCTACCTGGATCTCCTTCGCGATGGTGACGCCGTCGTTGATGATCAGCGGGGCGCCGAACTTCTTCTCGATGACGACATTCCGACCGCGCGGGCCGAGTGTCACCTTGACTATATCGGCAAGCTTGTTGACGCCGCGTTCAAGAGCACGACGGGCCTCTTCATCGAATCGCAAATCCTTAGCCATGGATGCTTCCTCCTGTTATCGGACGATCGCCAGGATGTCGTCCTGTCTGAGGATCACGTACTCCTCGCCCGTGATCTTGATCTGTATTCCACCGTATTTCGAGTAGATGACCTTGTCACCCACCTGGACGTCCACCGGGACCTGGATGCCCTTCTCGGTGGTCTGTCCGGGTCCCACGGCGATGACCTCGCCCTCCTGCGGGCGCGTCTTCGCGGTATCGGGGAGGACGATGCCGCCCTTTGTCATCTCTTCCGCCGAGGTAGGCTTGACGATTATTCGGTCTGCTAATGGCTTGAGCAAAACGTGAACACCTCCGTTCGATATTCGGTTCTTAGCACTCAGAGCAGGCGAGTGCCAGCCAGTATGATACACGATTGCCGGGAATAGCGCAAGCAAGCACCCCTAAGTCGGATCAGCGCCTCCGCCTGGCAGGGACACATCGAGCATATCAGCGAACATCCGAGCGTTTTGCGCTGCCTTGCCCTGATAGTGGTTGTTGAAGAACAGATACGTCTCCGAAGCTTTCGAAGCAAGGCGTCTGACCTTGGGCACCCACTCCTCCAACTCGTCGCGGGAATAGAGGTAGTCGTACCGCTGCCACGCCTCTTCATGCTCGAACCACTTCTCCGCGTTGCGTCCGTGGAAGCGGACGTACCCGACATCAGACGTCACACCGGCGACCGGCGGCATGAGCCCGCGCAGTCTCGGCTCATCGACGCAGCAATAGCCGATGCCCAGGTCTCTGAGAAGAGCAACCACATCCTCGGCGACCCATGTATAGTGCCTGAACTCCACGACAAGCGGCAGGTGCCCGAGCTCGTCTCGGAGTTGGCGTAATCGGTTGGCGTTCGTCTCGTTCCGGCGGAAGCTCCACGGGTACTGCGCCAGGACGCATCCAAGCTTACCCGCATCGACGAGCGGCTGCACGGACGTAGAGAACTGTTGGAAAACTGAGAGGTCTGCGTCGGGAGAATGCGTGATGTCCTTGTTCGTCTTGACCGCGAACCGGAAGCCGTCCGGCGTCTTCTCGGCCATGCGCTCAAAAGTCATGGGCGGTGGAATGGTGTAGTACGATGAGTTCACCTCCACCGCCCTGAACTTCGTGGCGTAGTAGGCGAGCATCTCACCCTTCTTGATATCCTGAGGGTAGAAGAAGCCGCGCCAATCATCATAGCTGAATCCGGATGTACCGATCAGTATGTCGCCCATGAGAAATGCGCCGGCTAGGCCGAGCGGATTATACCCATGAAGTCGGCAACCTTCAAACTTGCGCCGCCGACCAGCGCGCCATCGATATCCGGCTGGCTAAGCAGGTCAGCCGCGTTGTCGGGCTTCACGCTGCCGCCGTACTGGATTCTGATCCTCTCAGCCGCATCGTCGCCGAACATCGACCGAACGACGCCGCGGATCATACCGCAGACGCGCTGGGCCTCCGGAGTATCGCAGACCTCGCCCGTGCCGATCGCCCAGACCGGCTCGTACGCGATGACCATTCCTGCCGCCTGATCAGCAGTGAGGTCCTTGAGCCCCTTCTCGACCTGGACGCGGATCACATCATCGGTCTTGCCGGCCTTGCGCTCGTCGAGCATCTCCCCGCAGCACATGATGACCTTGAGGCCGGCTGCGAGAGCGGCCTTGATCTTGAGGTTGACGCTCTCGTCGGTCTCGCCGAAAAACTTCAGCACTTCCGGGGTCATCTCGGGATCGAGCTTGCCGAAGCGGCCTCGAGTCTCGGAGTGGCCGACGAGCGTGTACGTGCAGCCGGCGTCGAGCAGCATGCCGGGAGAGACCTGGCTCGTGTACGCGCCTGACTCCTTCCAGTACACATCCTGAGCGCTGACGCCGATGTTCGAGCCCATGAGGGTCCGCGCGACCTGATAGATCGCGGTGTACGGCGGGCACACGAGGATTTCGGCGTTATCAACGGAAGCGGCCTCGACTCGAAGGTTCTCTACGAAATCGACTGCCTCGCCGACCGTCTTGTTCATCTTCCAGTTGCCGGCAATCAATGGTTTGCGCATGATTCGATTGTCCTTTCCTACTTATCGTTCAGAGCTACAACGCCCGGGAGCGCCTTGCCTTCGAGGAACTCAAGGGATGCGCCGCCTCCGGTGGAGACGTGGCTCATCTTCTCCGCGAAGCCCATCTGCTCGACGGCCGCAGCGGAATCACCGCCGCCGACGATCGTTGTGGCCTTCGACTCGGCCATGGCCTCCGCAATCGCTCTCGTGCCCTTGGCGAACGGCTCCATCTCGAAGACGCCCATCGGGCCGTTCCACACGACGGTCCCGGCGTCCAGGATGTACTTGCGGAACTTCTCGATGGTCTTAGGGCCGATGTCCACGCCCATCCAGTCGGCGGGGATCTCGCAGGACGAGACCACCTGCGTCTGCGCGTCCGGCGAAAGCTCGGTAGCGGCCAGAACGTCCTCGGGGAGTTCGAACTTGATGCCCTTGTCGGCAGCCTTCTTCGTCAGTTCCTTGGTGAGCTCGAGGTTGCTCTCGTCGAGCAGAGACTTGCCTATCTCGCAGCCCTGCGCCTTGAGGAACGTGTAGGCCATACCGCCACCGATCAGGAGAACGTCGACCTTCTCGATCAGGTTTTCGATGACAGGGATCTTGTCCTTGACCTTCGCACCGCCGAGAATCGCAACGAAGGGACGCTCCGGGTTGCCGAGAGCCTTGCCCAGGTAGTCGATCTCCTTCTGCATCAGGAAGCCTGAGACAGCGACGGGCAGGAAGTGAGCAACGCCCTCGGTGGACGCGTGAGCCCTGTGCGCGGTGCCGAACGCATCGTTGACGTAGACGTCGGCCAGCGATGCCAGCTTCTTGGCGAACTCCTGATCGTTGGCTTCCTCCTCAGCGTAGAAGCGGATGTTCTCGAGGAGCACTACGTCGCCGTTCTGCATCTGGTTCACGGCAGCCTCGACGTCCGGACCGATCGAATCGTCGAGCTTCTTCACCGGCTTGCCGAGAAGGTCGGCGAGTCTCTTGGCAACGGGGTCGAGCCTGAGCTCATCCTTGGGACCGCCCTTCGGACGCCCGAGATGCGAGACCAGTATGACCTTGCCGCCCTTCTCGACCAGATACTTGATGGTCGGGAGCGCCGCCTTGATGCGCCGATCGTCAGTGATGCTGCGGTTCTCATCGAGGGGCACATTGAAGTCCACACGCACGAGAACACGCTTGCCGTTTACATCGATGTCAGTGATGCTCTTCTTCTGCATGAATAGATCCCCTTTCGACAGAATGAAGGGCCAGGCAAGATCCCGCTGAAGCAGGCTCCCTGGCCCTCATGCCACTAGGTATATCAATCCAACGACTATGGAGGATGCCGCAGGGGCGATTGCTCTGCGTTCACCCGTTCATTCCAGGAGCGGGAGGGCGTCGAAGCCCTCCCGCCTACGGATTGGAACCAGTCGTGATTACAGGCCCTTCTTCACCATGAGGTCGATCAGGTCTGCGATGCGGCAGGAGTAACCCCACTCATTGTCGTACCAGGCCAGGACCTTGACCATGTTGCCGCCGAGGACCATGGTGGACAGAGCGTCGAAGATGCTGGAGTAGGAGCTGCCCTTGAAGTCCATGGAGACGACAGGGTCCTCGCAGTATCCGAGGATGCCCTTCATCGGACCCGCAGCAGCGGCCTTGACGGCGTCGTTGATCTCCTGCTCGGTGACTTCCTTGTCGAGGATTGCCACGAGGTCAACCAGCGAGACGGTCGGTGTCGGAACGCGGAGGGCCAGGCCGTGCATCTTACCCTTCAACTCGGGCATTACCAGCGCGATCGCCTTCGCTGCGCCGGTGGTCGTCGGGATGATGTTCGCGGCGCCGGCGCGGGCTCGGCGAAGGTCCTTGTGCGCCTGATCCAGGATCTTCTGATCGTTGGTGTAGGCGTGGACGGTGGTCATGAAGCCCTTCTGGATGCCGAAGCTGTCCTGCAGGACCTTGGCGAACGGCGCAAGGCAGTTCGTGGTGCAGGATGCGTTGGACACGATGTTGTGCTTGGCGGGATCGTACTTGTCGTCGTTGACTCCGAGCACGATGGTGACGTCCTCATTCTTGGCCGGGGCGCTGATGATGACTTTCTTCACGCCGTCGTGCATGTGCGCGGCAGCCTTGGTCGCGTCGGTGAATACGCCGGTGGACTCGAGAACGATGTCGACGCCCTGATCTCCCCAGGGGATCGCCGCGGGGTCCTTCTCCGCGTAGACGTAGATCTTCTTGCCGTTGACTACGATGTCCTTGTCCTCGGCATAGACCTCGCCGGGGAAGTTCCCGTAGTTCGTGTCGTACTTCAGCAGATGAGCGTTGGTCTTCGCGTCTACCAGATCGTTGAGGGCTACCACTTCGATCTCGTTCGGGTAGCGCTCCATGATCGTGCGGAGCGACAGCCTTCCAATTCGGCCGAAACCGTTGATACCTACTCGTACAGCCACCTGTGAACCTCCTTCGATTCGTTGAATATCCCGCTAACTCGGTAGCTACGCCGGAGAATCGCTTGCCGGCTCCGAGACATGATTAACTGCGGGTAAGAAGCCAATCTGTATTGTATCTTCAGGGTTGGTTGCGTGTCAAGGGTTGGTATCAGGGGAAGAACGATTTTTCGGATACCAGGCGCAGTATCGCCTGCGCAAGCTTCTGCGAATCGTGTCGGACGACGTCGGTCTGGCTGATGAAATTCCCCGTGATCGGCTTATACCCCATTTCGCGGATCACGTCCACATCCGGGGAAACCAGATGCGCGCCCTGGGCCTGATATTTTTCGAGGAGGCGAAGCGACGGCACTTCGCGGTTGACGAGGACGTAGTCGAAGATGCGCCGTCCCGCATGCCGGGCGACGGCTTTCACGTGGTCGGAGGCGAGGAACTCATCCGTCTCGCCGGGCTGAGTCATCACGTTGCACACGTACACCTTCACGGCCTTCGATGCCGCAATGGCGTCGGAGATGCCTCGCACGAGGAGGTTCGGGATCACGCTCGTGTATACGCTGCCCGGACCGATGACGATCGCGTTCGCCAGGCGGATGGCCTCGAGCGACTCCTCGAGCGGCCGGACGTCCTCCGGGACGAGCGAGATCCTTTCGATGCCCTTCCCGCAGCCGACGATCTCCGACTCCCCGTAGATCACGCTTCCGTCGCGCATATCCGCGCGGAGGCTGATGTTCTGGAGGGTGGACGGAAGCACACTCCCGCGGATGGCGAGTACCTTGCTCGTCTCCTTGACCGCACGCTCGAAGTCCCCGGTGATGTCGGTCATGGCCCCGATCAGCAGGTTCCCGAAGGAGTGGCCGGTGAAGCAGCTATCCTCCGTCTCGAAGCGGTACTGGAAGAGTTCCGAGAGGAGAGGCTCCGCGTCGGCGAGCGCCACGAGGCAGTTTCGGATGTCCCCAGGCGGCAGCATCCCCACCTGAGTCCTGAGCGCGCCGGAACTCCCTCCATCGTCGCTCACCGTGACGATGGCGACGATGTTGCTCGAGTACTCCTTGAGTCCCCTGAGCATGGTCGAGAGTCCCGTGCCCCCACCGATGACCACGATGCGGTGGCCCTGAGCGAGATAGCGCCGTTGATAGATGACGTCGGCGAGGCGGTCCTTGTTGTCCGGGCTGATGACGCTGGCGATCGATCCGATCACCTGGCGGAAGCTGATGAAGATGAGGATCAGGCCGACACCGATGGCCGCCCCGGACACGGGGATGTAGACGTTCGGCTGCGTGAGATCGAACCCCGTCCGAGTGAAGACCACCGATGCGCCGGTGTTCAGGTAATCGACGACCTGCATGTTGGTCATCAACACGACGCCGACGACGACGAAGAAAAGCCCGAGCGGCGTGAGGAGGAGCCACCTCTTCACGCGCATGCCGGGGTAGAACCATTTCAGAAGGCTCTTGATGCGTCTGGTACTTGCCATAGAACAACCATGTACGGAGCTGCGAGCGTAGAGCGCGGAGTCGAAGGCGGGGACACCCGGAGTGTTACCGCGCCCGGGGCCGATCTCTACACTCCCGGCTCATCACGTCTTTCCTACATCCCTGTGTTCCACGAGCGTGCGATAGCCTTCCGACCGGAAGAAAGCGGCAAGCTCGTTAGCAATCGCAACAGACCTGTGTCGTCCTCCGGTGCATCCGATCGCAATATTCAGGTACGCCTTCCCCTCGATCTCGTACTGAGGGAGCGAGAATCCGATGAGATCCTTCAATTTGGTCATGAACTGCCCGGTCCGCTCGTCCCCCAGGACGTACTCCTGTACCGGTTGGTCCCTCCCGTCATAGAGCCGGAGTTCCGGTACCCAGTGCGGGTTGATCAGGAAACGGACGTCGAACACAAGGTCCGCATCGAGCGGCACTCCCCACTTGAAGCCGAACGACGTGACCGTGATGATCATCCCCGCGTTCGCGGCGTCGGCCCCGAAGTAATTGACGATCTCCGACTTCAGGCAACTCGGCTCCAGGTCGGATGTATCGATGACCTTGTCGGCAAGCTCCTTCAGATCGACGAGCATCTTCCTCTCCACCGCGATGCTCTCGATGATCCCTCGATGTTCGTTGAAGAGCGGGTGACGTCGCCTCGTCTCCTTGAACCTCTGGACGAGGACTTCATCCGTGGCGTCGAGGAACAGGATTCTCGCCTGCCTGTACCCGTCGCGCAGACGAGGGAACGTCCGAACAAGCTCCTCCAGCGGGTGTCCCGAGCGCACGTCCACGACGGCCGCGATGTTCTCCGTCGGGCACGCATCGAGGTTCGCGCACATCTCCCTCAGGTTCGGGATCAGATTGGGCGGGAGGTTATCGACGCAGAAGAAGCCCATATCCTCGAACGCTCTGATTGCGAGGGTCTTCCCAGCGCCGGACATACCTGTGACGATGACTAAGTTCATGCTCTTCATCCTACCGGAAGATGGAATGAAACCACTGATCGGAACTCCCTGGAACACCAGGGCAGGACCCCGTAAGCTCTGATTAGCCCCGACCGTCCTTCGATACGCTCCGCTACTCAGGACTAGCGGATTCTATCCCCAGGGAGACTCACCCCGCTAGATCTGATCAGTCCCGACCGTCCTTCGATACGCTCCGCTACTCAGGACTAACGGGCTCCATGTCCTGGAAAAGATACACCACCATGCCCTCCGGCTGGTCGTGAGCGTCCCCGGATACCCTGCGCCACTCCCGACTCAACATAACACTGAGCGCGCCCTCAGTGCGCCGTGGTCACCTTTCCTTCGGCGCGACCAATTGGTTTGCGAGCCCGGAGATGATCCCCATCACCACCGAGCCGAATATCGCCGCCAGGGGCCCCTCGACCCGGAACCCGGGGATCCATCCCGCGCCGACGAGCCGAAACAGGAGCGCGTTGATCAGAAACGTGAAGAACCCGAGCGTCAGGCAGTTGAGCGGCAGCGTAAACAAAAGGATCAGCGGCCGAATGAGCGCGTTCACGATCGCAAGCGCCGCAACCGCGAGCAGCGCACCGGGAGCCCCGCTCACACGGATGCCGAGCCCGAGCGCATCTGCGAGGAGCGCGGTCAGGTAAAGAGCGATCGCACTCACAACCCAACGGATCAGAATCCCTTTCATACTCTACCCCCTCACTGCTCGACGGGAGACGCCTACCGCTCGCTGTTCCCGTTGCGCTCCATTTCAAGGAGCCGGACCTTCCATCTCAGGCCGGAGCTGAACCCCCCAAGCCCGCCGTCGGCCCGGACCACCCGATGGCACGGAACGATGATCGGCACCGGATTCGTGGCCATCGCCTGTCCGACGGCCCTCGGCCCGGCCGGACACCCGACCTCGTCGGCGATCCAGCCGTAAGACCGCGTCTCGCCATAGGGGATCTCGCGCGTCTTGGCCCACACCCGACGGTGGAACTCCGTGCGGTCGGATAGGTCCAGCTCGCAGTCGAAGTCCGTCCGCTCGCCGGCAAAGTATGCTGCGATGCGCTCGGCAACTCCCGAGAAATCATCGAATGATTCCACGAAGCCCTCGCCTGTTCCTGCAGCGATCTGAGCGACGGCCTCCCCCATCGTGGGCACGGGGAGCCTGAGGTCGGAGATTCTGCCGTCGCGCCCGGCGATGCCGACCCAGCCCATCTCGGTTTTGAAAACGTGGTAAGTCTTTTTCATATCAGATCGCTCTATTATACCACGGATGGCGCGAGCATTTCATGCGCCCCCGACCGCGAGCGGCCTGTACGTGCCCTCTCTCGCGTAGAATGCGCATCCCACCCCACGCGCCCGATGCCGAGCTTGGAAGCGCCCGTCTCCTCCCCCAAACCAGCCTTTCCCGAAAGAATCGGACCAAGGTCCGAAAGAGATGGACCTTGGTCCAAAGGAGATGGACCAAGGTCCAAAAAAGTTGGACCAAGGTCCGAAAGAGTTGGACCCGGGTACGGAAAAGTTGTTCCCAACCACAGAAAAGTTGTGCTTGACCACAGAAAAGTTGTGGTGCACCACAGAAGAGCTGGGGACGGGTCGATCCGGGCCGGCGGCGACTCTCCGAGGAGGGCGATCCGGTCGGGCCGCCCCATCGCGTCACCCGAGTTTCGCGCCCCATCGCGCAGGGAATCAATACCACGAGAACACCGTTGGAGGGAGGATCTCATGAGGAAACTGGGATGGATTCTGGGAGGACTGTTCCTCCTTGACGGATTAGTGGCATTGATCGGCGGAAAACGGTCCGTGAAGTGGATGGACACGCGCCTCTCGAAGCGGCTGCCGCGCCGGCTCGGGAGGACTCTGCACCAGGCCGGGAAGGCCGACAGGCGGGTGCTCCGAGCATGGGGCATCAACCAGATCATAGCGGGCATCGGCATGACGCTTGCGGCGCTCTCCAGCGCGAGGGCGATGGCGGGCAGGATGGTGATGGTCGAGCAGTGCCCGCCCGCGCAGCCCCGCGAGCGCGAAGTCGCCACGGCGTGAGGGACCGGGGGTCGGTGACCGGTGACCAGTAGCCGGTGACCGGTGACCAGTCGGGGCTCCCACCACCTACTGGTCACTGGATACTGGTTACTGGTTACTCCCCGCCCCGCAGCGCCTCGTACACCGCCTGGGCCGTCTTGCGATCGATCCCGGGCACGGATTGGAGCTCCTCCAGGCTTGCCGCCTTGACCCCGGCGACGGAGCCGAACTTCCTGATCAACCTCTTTCTGCGCTCGTTCCCGATGCCGGGGATGCTATCGAGCACCGACCTGGTCGCGGACTTCTCGCGCAGCTTGTGATGGTAGGCGAGTGCGTATCGATGCGCCTCGTCCCTGATCCGCTGGAGGAGGCGGAGGGCCGACGAGCTCCTGGGGAGGCGGATAGGCTCGCTCTCGCCGGGGAAATAGATCTCCTCGAACTGCTTGGCGAGAGAGACGAAAGTGACGAGTGATGAGTGATGAGTGATGAGTGAGGCGTCCGCGGGTAGGGAGTCCAGGGCCTCGAGGGCGGCGGAGAGCTGGCCCTTGCCGCCGTCGATAACGACGAGGTTCGGGAGCTTGGCGAACTTCGGATTGTCGGACGCGGCGAACCTGCGGCGGATCGCCTCCTTCATCGACTCGTAGTCGTTCGGCCCATCGACGGTGCGGATCTTGAACCGACGGTACTCCCCCTTCGCGGGGATGCCGTTCTCGAAGACGACCATCGAGGCGACGGTCTCCGTGCCCTGGAGGTTCGAGATATCGTAGGCCTCGATGCGCGCGGGCGGCTCCTCCATGCCGACGGCCTCGGCGAGACTGAGCAGGTTCGCCTGGTTCCGCATCTCCTCGTCCTCTCGCTGGGCCGCGAGGAGTTGGGCGTTCTCCCGCGCCATCTCGACGAGGCGCTTCTTCTCCCCGCGCTGGGGGTAATGGATATCGACCTTCGTCCCGCGCTTGATCGTCAGCCAGTCCTCCAGGACCGGCCACTCCTCCGGCTTGTGGGAGACGAGGATCTCCTTCGGGACGTAGGTGGCGTCTCGGTAGTACTGCTTGATGAACTCGGTGAGGTTCGCCTCGGGAGAGTCCTCCTCGGCGACTACTCCGTCGAGGTAGAACTGCTTCTGCCCGATCATGCGCCCGGAGCGGATGAACATGAGTTGGACGCAGGTGAGCCCGTTCTCGCTGAGGAGCGAGACGATGTCCTGATCGACGTCGTCGGTGTTGATGATCTTCTGCTTCTCGGTAAGTTTCCTGATCGAGAGCAGTTGGTCCCTGAGCTTCGCCGCGCGCTCGAACTCCAGCGACTCGGCGGCCTCCTGCATCTGTCCCTCGAGGCGGCGGGCGATCGAGTCCTGTCTGCCCTCGAGGAAGAGACAGGTGTCGCGGACCATTTCCGCGTACTGCTCGGGCGTGATCGCCCCGGAGCACGGTGAGTCGCACTGGCCGAGGTGGACGTTCAGGCAGGGGCGGTCCCTCTCCGCGCCGGTGAGCTTCTTGTTGCAGCTTCGGATGCGGAAGATCCGACGGATGAGGCGTAGACTCTCCCTGAGCGAAGATGAATCCGTGTAGGGCCCGAAGTATCGATTCCCGTCCTGCTTGCTTCTGCGGGTAATGATGACCCGGGGAAAGGTTTCGCTCGTCGTAACGCAGAGGTACGGGTAGTGCTTGTCATCGCGCAGGCGGACATTGTAGTAGGGCCGGAACTTTTTGATGAGGTTGCACTCCAGCATCAAAGCCTCGACCTCGCTATCCGTCACTATCCAATCGACATCGGCGATATGCCCGACCATGACGGCAACCTTCGGAGGGTGTGCGTGAACCTGCCGGAAGTAAGAGCGAACGCGCGAACGTAGAGAAGTCGCCTTCCCGACGTAGATGACGTCGCCCTTGTCATCCTTCATCATGTAGGCTCCCGGTTTCGAGGGGAGGTGAGCGAGTTTTTGTTGGAGCTTATCTGTCATCGGACTATGGGACCCTCGGGCTTACCGGGACCCCTGCAACACCTTCCTGAGATACTGCCCGGTGTGGGAAGCCGCGACCCTGGCCACCTGTTCCGGAGTTCCGCTGGCGATCACCCGGCCGCCGTTGTCGCCGCCCTCGGGACCGAGATCGATAACGTAGTCCGCGGTCTTGATGACATCGAGATTGTGCTCGATGACCAGCACGGTATTCCCCGCGTCCGTCAGTCGATTGAGCACGTCCAGCAGCTTCTCGATATCGGCGAAGTGCAGGCCGGTAGTAGGCTCGTCGAGGATGTAAAGAGTCCTGCCCGTACTCCGCTTGGACAACTCCGCCGCGAGCTTGACCCTCTGCGCCTCTCCGCCGGACAGAGTCGTGGCGGGCTGGCCCAGCTTGATATAGTCGAGGCCCACGTCGTGGATCGTCTGGAGGCGGCGAGTGATGTTCGGGATGTTCTTGAAGAACTCCAGCGCCTGGCCCACAGTCATGTCGAGCACATCCGCGATGCTCTTGCCCTTGAACTTGATCTCCAGAGTCTCACGATTGTACCGCTTGCCCTTGCAGACCTCGCAGGGGACGTAGACGTCGGGAAGGAAGTGCATCTCGATCTTTATGATGCCGTCTCCCTTGCACGCCTCGCATCGTCCGCCTTTGACGTTAAAACTGAATCGACCCGGCTTGTACCCTCTCACACGCGCGTCCTGCGTGCCTGAGAAGAGGTCGCGGATGATATCGAACGTCCCGGTGTACGTCGCAGGGTTGGAGCGCGGCGTCCTACCGATCGGGGACTGATCGATATCGACGATCTTGTCGATGTGCTCGGCGCCGGTGATCTCGTCATGTTCTCCCCAGGCGGCGTGTGTTCCATGGAGCTTGTACATGAGGCGGGGGAAGAGAGTCTCCTGGATGAGCGTGCTCTTCCCGGAGCCGGAAACCCCGGTCACGCAGATGAAGTTGCCGAGCGGGAACTTCACGTCGATGTTCTTGAGGTTGTGCTGCCGCGCGCCCTTCAGTTCGATGTAGTGGCCGTTCGACTTGCGCCGCTTCTTAGGCGCCTCGATCTTACGCGCTCCGCACATGAACTGCCCGGTAAGTGACTCCTTGCATGCCTTTACCTCGTCGAGCGTTCCGGCAACCACCAATCGCCCGCCGTGTTCTCCTGCGCCCGGCCCGATATCGATGACGTGATCGGCCTCCATGATCGTCTCCTCGTCGTGTTCGACGACGATGATCGTGTTGCCGAGGTCGCGCAGACGGAGTAGAGTATCGATGAGCTTCCGGTTGTCTCTCTGATGGAGCCCGATGCTCGGCTCGTCGAGGATATAGATGACGCCCATGAGCCCTGAGCCGATCTGCGTCGCCAGACGGATTCTCTGCGCCTCACCGCCGGCGAGAGTCGCGGCCGCGCGGTCGAGGGTGAGGTAGTTCAGCCCTACGTTCATCAGGAATCCCAGGCGGGTCTTGATCTCCTTCACGATCTGCCTGGCGATGGTCTGCTCGCGCTCCGATAGCTTCAATCCCTCGAACCAGTCGAACGCCTTCTCCACGGAGAATGCGCTCACGTTCGAGATGTTCAGGCCGTTGATGGTGACCGCCAGGCTCTCGGGCTTCAGGCGGAGTCCATGGCACGACGGGCACTTCCGGGTGGACATGTACTTCTCGGTCTCCTCCCGGATGAGCTGGGAAGTCGTCTCCTTGTAACGGTTGTCGAGAATGTCCATAACGCCGTCGAACGTCGTGTCGAACCGGCGCACCCTGCCCCAGCGGTTCTTGAACGTGACGGTGATCCGCCCGTCCGCGCCGTATAGGATCGCGTCCCTCTGCTCGTCGGTCAGATCCTTGACGGGAGTGCCGGTGGAGAAGCCGTACTTCTGGGCAACCCCGGCCAGAAGCGCGGGAAAATACTCGCTTGTAGTGCGCGCGAACGGCATCAGCGCACCGTCGTCGAGCGAGAGGTTCCAGTCCGGCATCACCAACTCGGGGTCGAGCTCCGTATGCGTCCCGAGCCCGTGACAGTCGGGGCAGGCTCCGTATGGACTGTTGAACGAGAAGTTCCTCGGCGCGATCTCATCGAGGCTGATCCCGCACTCGGTGCAGGCGAACTGCTCCGAGAAGAGCATCTCCTCGCCGTCTATGATATCGACACCGACATTTCCCTTGCCCATCTTGAGCGCGGCTTCGAGCGAGTCGGACAGGCGCTTCTCGATCCCTTCCTTGACCACGAGACGGTCGACCACCACGTCGATCCAGTGCTGCTTGTAGCGGTCCATACGGATGTCGTCGGTGACCTCGTAGTTACGTCCATCGACACGGACTCTCACGTAGCCTTCCTTGCGGATATCCTCGATCACCTGGCGGTATTCGCCCTTGCGTCCTCGGACGACGGGCGCGAGCACCTGGATCTTCGTTCCTTCCGGGAGAGACATCACGGAGTCGAGCATCTGATCGACTGTCTGCTGGCTGATCTCACGTCCGCACTTCGGACAGTGAGGATGGCCGATCCGTGCAAAAAGGAGGCGCAGGTAGTCATAGATCTCGGTCACCGTACCAACGGTCGAGCGCGGGTTACGGGTCGTCGACTTCTGATCGATCGAGACAGCGGGCGAGAGTCCCTCGATGTAGTCTACGTCAGGCTTGTCCATCTGCCCAAGAAACTGGCGCGCGTACGCGCTCAGCGACTCGACGTACCGCCGCTGACCCTCCGCGTAGATGGTGTCGAACGCCAGGGACGACTTGCCTGAGCCGGAGATGCCGGTGATCACGACGAGTTTGTCCCTGGGGATCTCTATGTCGATGTTCTTCAGGTTGTGCTGTCTCGCGCCACGGATTATGATATTGCTTGCCATCGTGTGATTAGCTTTCACGCCGGTTCGGATTTGCCCGACCGCACGGATGTTCGGGGCCTGCCGGCGAACTTAAATTCTACCAGGATAAGCAGCCAAAGTCAACGCAAAGTGGTCCATCGCGAGAGACGTGAAACCGGGCAGGAGATTCGCTCCCTGCCCGGTTTCGTACACGTGGCGCTACAGTGTGCCGGTGATGATCTTGTCCATGCGGGCGGCGACGTCCTTCAGGTAGGCCGCGTCCCCTCCGGCGAGTTCGGCGGTCATGTAGCCGTTGTAGCCGACTTCGTTGATCGCCTTGTGGACTTCCACCCAGTTGACGCTGCCCTCCAGGAGGTTCTTCCACTCGCGGGTCTGGAGCTTGAAATCCTTCACGTGGAGCTTCTGGATCCGAGGACCGAGAGTCCGAATCCAGTCCTGCGAGAATCCGCATGCCCCGATGACGTTTCCGACATCGAAGTAGGCCTTCACGAACGGGCTCTTCAGCTCGTCGATGTAACGCGCGAACTCCATGGGGCTCAGGAGGAAGTTGTTCCACACGTTCTCGACGGCGATCACAACGCCAAGCTTCTCGGCCGTCGGGATGATCTTCCTGATGCTCGCCTGTGAGCGCTCGTAGACGTCCTTGTACATCGTGTCTTCGGTCACTCTGCCGGGAACGAGGAGGAGCGTGTCGGCGCCCATTGCCTTCGCGCCCTTGAGGCCATCGATCACGGCCTGCTCGCCCTCCGCGCGGTCCTTCGGGTCGGCGGCCGAAAGCGGCTTGCCCCAGCCACCGTAGATCACGGAATGGATCTCGATACCGGCGGCCTTCGCGGCCTTGCGCATCGCCTCGCACTCCTTGAGATCGATGATCGGGGGCGCCTCGACGCCGTCGAACCCGCAAGCGGCGGCAAGCTTGAAGCGCTCTTCCATGCTGATGTCTCCCGGCAGCATGGAGTAGACCACGGCCTTCTTCAGCTTGGACTTTGACACTGGACGTACCTCCTTGGCAAGGACATCGGACTGTATCAGGCTTGGGGCGATGCCGGCGACCGCGATGGTCTTTGCGGCACGCCCGAGAAACTCTCGTCTATCCATCTGTTTCACCTCAGATCTTCGGGAGCTTCCACGGAGATCGGTATTTGGGTCGCGCGATCTCGGCGGCTTCCTTGTCTCCGACTATCTCGCCTCTGGCGGCGTCCCACCGGACCCTGCGGCCGGAGTCGAGAGCGACATGGCCGAGGTTCAGCGATACCGCAAGCGGCATGTGGTAGTCGAAGTTGCAGAGCGGCTGTTCGCGGGTCTTGATCGCGTCCAGGAACTCGCGATCATGGCCGGGTGAGGACGGAATGCTCGGCTCGGGAAGCGGGACGTCCTTGAGCCTGTCACCCTCCGAGACGATCTTGTGCCAGCCGTAGTCACCCAGCAGCGTGCCCTGCGTTCCGTGGAAGATGACGCCGAGCCTCCGACCGCCGTCGGGAGGGCCGCCGAAGTCGAAGTTGAAGCTGTTCCCGCACATGTTCATCCACGTCATCGTGAAGTCCTCGAACTCCCAGAGGACATCCACGGTGTCCGGGATATCGCCGCAGTCGTCAGCGACGAAACGTCCGCCGGTCGCCATCACCGATTTCGGCTGACCGGGATCCATCGCCCAGAATGCCAGATCGACGATGTGGGGGCCGAGTTCGTTCAGCCAACTGCCGACGTAGTCCTTGAAGTAGCGGTGCACGGTGAACCGCGCGTCGTTATAGGGCACGAGAGGCGCAGGGCCGCACCACATATCCCAATCGATCTCGGCGGGAGGAGCGGAGTCCGCGATCTTGCCGCAGCCACCGGGATAGTCGTTCATCGTGCAGACGACGCGCACGTTCATGATCTTGCCGAGCATCCCTGAGCGCACGATCTCCACACAGCGCCGGAAGTTGTCGCCGGCATGGATCTGCGTGCCGACCTGCGTCACGCGCTTGTTGTCCCGAGCGGCCTTCGCCATCGCGATTGCCTCCGCCGGGTAGCGGGAGATCGGCTTCTCGCAGTAGACGTCCTTGCCTGCCTCGCATGCCGCGATCGAGATGAGCGGATGCCAGTGCGGCGGAGTGGTCACAAGGACCGCGTCGATGTCCTTCTGCTCGAGCAGCTTTCGGAAGTCCTTGTAGGTCTTTGCCTTCCCTCCGGCGGCCTCACGACCGGCGGCCAGGCGACCATCATGAAGGTCGCACACTGCGCCGATCTCGACATCGGGATACTTCATGAAGCCGCGCATCACACTCGTGCCTCGACCACCGAGTCCGATCACGCCGAGCACGATCTTCTCGCTTGCCGGTACGTTCTGCGCCTTCGCCGAATCAGATGCCATACCAACACCTCCAATCCCCATTGCGACCGCCGCCGCCGAGGAAGTCTTGATGAAATCCCTTCTCGTCAACTTTCGGATCTCTTCACCGCTCATACCAGTCCCTCATCGGTCGATGTGCTACCGCCATCTTCGCCGCCGGAGACGCGGAATCCTTGTGCAGTCGGGCCGTCGTCAGTCGATACCGGCGCGCCGAACACCCACGATCGGCGCACGGAGGACCCTGTGTATCGGGCGCACAATGAGCGGGCCCCCGATCGAGCATACCCGCGACTCGTCCGCGGCCAGAGACGGGTGCGATTCCCTCACGAGAGCTATGAAGATCAGCCCACCCGTCAGCGCGATCACCGAGAAGAGGCCGTACATCGTCGGGAGCGATGTGTGATCGGCGACCAACCCTCCCATGAACGGGCCCGCAGCCATCGCAATCGCACCGATCATGCTGAGCAGGCCTTGCCCGGTCGCTCTGTCGCCGCCGGAGTGGTCCGCGACGAACGCCATCGAAGAGACGAGCATGAAGCTGAACGTCAGCCCGTGGAACATCTGGACGTAGAAGACGTCTTGCGGATCCCCGAGCCGCGAGTAGAGGAAGAGCCGGAACGGCAGCGTCAGGAAGGCGATCACCATCGGCGGTCGGCGCCCGATCCGGTCCGAGGCACGGCCGACCCAGATCATGAAGGGGATCTCGACGACCGCGTTCACCACGAGCGCCAGAGCGATGAGCGACTTCGTGCCACCGATCGACTGCAGGTAGAGACTGAAGTAACTCATGGTGCTCGACTCGGAGATCCGGTACATCAGGAACGCCGTCAGGAAGATGGTGAGGTTCCTGTCCGTCAGCATCCTCTTGATTCCGGCGAGACGCGCGCGCTCCCTCGGACGCGCCCTGCCGGACTCGCGGACGCATAGGATAGTGACCCCGCTGGCGAGAAAGAGCAGCGCGATCAGAAGGAGGAGGCTGCTCCCCGAGACAAGCCGGGGTACCGCGCTGACAAGCATCAGGGCCGATATGAAGCCTATCGATCCCCATATCCGCGTCTTGCCGTATACCTCCGCGGTGTTGCCCGATGCCGCAGTCCAGTCGTGGATGAGCGCGCTGGTCAGCGTCGATACGGTGAAGAAGACCACACCGGACAGAGTGTACAGGGCGCAGAACTGAGGGAACGTAGTCGCCAGCCCGTAGAGCAGGTACGAGCCGCCAAGGATGGCCGTCCCGGCCAGGATGAGCGGCTTCCTGTGGCGAAGACGATCGGAGGCCATGCCGAGTGGGACCTGAGTCGCCGCGCCGGCGATGGCGTACAGCGCGCTGAGAATGCCGTACTGAGTGAGGGTGATGCCGCGAGTCTTGAGGTAGAGCGGCATGAAGCCGACGACGAACCCGAGCGACGCCAGGGAGAAGAAGTAGTAGGCGCTCAGGCCGATCTCATTGGTCCGGCTGAGCGCAGGCGGGCTCTGGGGCGCTGCTTCGTCGTTCACGGGGCGAATATCTCCCTGAGGAGCAGGCCGTGGAGGCCGGGATTCGCCGCGAGCAGATCGATCGATGGCTTCGGAAGGGTGACCGGATCGCCGTAGAAGTCAGTGACTACGCCTCCCGCCTCCTTGATCAGGAGTATCCCTGCCGCGACATCCCACGGCTTGAGGTCGACGAGCACCGTGGCGTGCAGGCGTCCGGCGGCGGTGTACGCGAGTGCGAGTGCGGCGCTCCCGTATCGGCGGGTGTAGTTCGTCCTCTCCACGAGTCTCACGGCCATCGGCATGAAGCTGCGTCCATCGGACGTCTGCCTGGTCCACGCCATGTTCACCATCACCAACTCAAGGTCGTCCTCATCGCAGACATGGAGCCTCTCGCCGTTCAGGAACGCACCCTGCCCCTCCACTGCATGGAACGTCTCATCGTGGATCGGATCGTGGACGACACCGGCGATCGGCCGCCCATCTCGGATGACGCCGATCGAGACGCAGAATATGGGGACGCCGCGAGAGAAGTTGCGCGTGCCATCGAGGGGATCGACGATCCAGACGCGCGCGCCCTCGGGGAGACTCAGCGCGCCGGATTCCTCAGTGAGTATCCCGTCGTCGGGGAATCTCTCGCGGATACGCGAGATGATCAGCTTGTCGGAGTCGAGGTCGGCCTGGGTAACGACATCGCCCTTGTCACTCTTTGTCTTCACCTGGCGGGCGTGGCCGAAGTAATCGCAAATCACCTGGCCGGCATCTCGCGCAGTCCGGATCATGAAGTCGATCATGGAAGAACCTTACTCGCCATTACCTCAAGCGCCGCGCCGATGATGGCGGCGGAATCTCCCAGTCCGGCGTGGAGAACCTGCACCGGCGGAAGGTTCGTCCCCGGGAGGATGCTGCTCGACTCCACGAACTTCTTTACCGGCTCGAAGACGAACTTGCGCACCGATCCGACGGTCCCCCCGAGGATGACCGCCTGCGGGTAGATCATGCGGATCGCGTTGATGAGCCCGACTCCCACGGCATCGGCCGCCCGGGCGAGTATCTCCATCGCGAGTGCATCGCCGTCATCCGCCGCCTCGACGACCGTGCGGGCGCTGATCTCCTCGACATTGCCGTTCGCCAGTTCGGTCATCACAGACCCCGCGCCGTCGAGGATCGCCTCCTTTGCATGACGAGCGAGCCACGCACCACCGGCAAGCGTCTCGAGGCAGCCGCACGAACCACAGCCGCAGATCTCGCTGCCCCCCGCGTAGAGGTGTCCGAACTCCCCTGCCCTGTTGCCGATCCCTCGGAGAACCTGCCCGCCGCTGATCACGCACCCTCCGACGCCGGTCCCGATCGATGCGTAGATGAAGGAATCGAGTCCGCGTCCCGCCCCTGCGTTCAGCTCACCGAGCGCCGCCATGTTAGTATCTTTGTCGACGATCGTGGGTATCTGCGTAAGGTCCTCGATCGGCCCGCCGATCTCGAGGTCTCTCCAGCCGAGGTTTGACGCCAGCACCATCGCGCGCTTTTCGTTGTCCACGAGACCGGCGGCCGCGATTCCGATTCCGGCGCAGTCGCTCAACTCGGCGTCGGCGTCGATCAGAAAGCCCTCGACGTCTGCGAGGAGAAGCTCGACCGCGTGGCCCTGGTCGCGCAGGTGACACGAGGGGGTCCGGGCCGAATGCCGGATCTTTCCGCTTCCATCGACGAGGCCCATGCGGAGCGTGCTTCCGCCGATCTCTATTCCCAGTGCATAGCTACGATTAGCCATATCTCCTATCGGATCCCATGGGCCCTATACGACTGACGGGACCCATGGGACGTATGTTTGGTTTACTTCGCCTTGATGGCCGTGACGCTGCCGTCCATCCCGCTGACGTAGACGACACCATCGGCCACGGTAACCTGATCGAAGACGTAGAGCTGCGGCGTGGCCTGGTACTTCCAGAGCAGCTTGCCGTCAGCGGCGTCGAGCGCCTGAACGAGCCCAAGCCGCGAGACGACGTAGACGACGCCGTCCTTCTCTATCGGGGAAGCGGGCACGGAATCGACCGCCGCTTCGACCTCCCAGATCTCGTTGCCATTGAGGTCAAGCTTGGCGACTCTGTTTGCCTTTCGGACGTAGACTGCGCCCGAGTTCTCTGCAATTCCGACAGCGACCGGACCCGCCGCGTTCCCCAGCATCTCGCCGGTAGCTGCGTCCATGATCCCGAGCTTCGAGTCGCGGTCGGCGATGAAGACCTTGCCTCCCGCAACCACGGGCCCGTTGTCACTCGGGCTGTAGTACCGCACCGCGGCCGTCTTCGTCGTGCAGCCGTAGCCCATCTTCTTCCACTTCAACTGGCCGGTCTTGATGTCTACGGCGTACACGAACGTGTCCCACGCGCCGAAGTAGGCGACGCCGTTGTGGACGAACGGCCTGACCTCGATGGTGTAGGTCGGATCGGTGAGCACCCAGCGCTGCTTTCCGGTCTGTGCATCGACAGCGTAGAAGTCCGAGCCGTTGTTGCCGAAGAGGATCATGCCGTCAGCGTAGACCGGCGAGCTGTAGATGGCCTCATTGGTCTGGAAATTCCACTTCTCCTTGCCGTCGAGGCTGAGAGCATAGAGCTTGCCGTCACCGCAGCCGAAGTAGATCGTGTCGCCGACAACCACCGGAGTGGTGGCGGTGTCACCCTTGGTGGGGAATGTCCACTTCAGCTTGCCGGTCGCCTTGTCGAATGCGTAAAGCTTCCGGTCCGTCCCGCCCACGTAGACGCTGTCGGCGGTGACCGCCGGAGCCGCTCTGCACGAACCGTCGATGAACGAGCGCCAGACCAGCCTGCTGTTGTCTCTCTCCAGGCCGAATCGGATGCTCTTGTAGTACATCTTGCCCTTGTCGTCGATGAAACGAAGTCTCAGGCTGTGCGCGCCATCTGGAAGATCACGGTAGTAGAGCTGGGCGACGTAGACTCCCTCAGCCGTAAGTACCAGAGGATCTTCTTCCTTGTCGTCTTCGTTGAACGATTTCTTGTCAATACTCACGCTGGCCTTGACGATCGGGTTCTCGTTGCCGGTGATGTTCGCCTTCACGAAGAACGGCCCCGACGGGTTGAGAATCTCGTCCTCCTTGATGTTCAGGATCTCGATCGTCGGGTAGTTGGCCTTGGTGGGCAGCGGCTTCTCGACGTAGACTTTGTCGAAGGTATCCTTGCCATGCTCCTTGAAGCCGATGCGCAGGATGCCGTCGTTGACGGATACGATGCTGTAGCCTGCCTTGCATCTCGGCACAGGACCGCAGACCGCGCCGGCGTCGGTCGTATCGGTGCCGAACTTATGGAGGAGCTTGGCGCTATGCCCGTGGCCGCCGAGGAACATCACCAGGTTGTATGGCCGAAGCAGATCCAGAAGCTGGGCGATGGCATACGGACTGCCGAAGTAGTCGTCGTGCAGCATGTGGTGCATGACCACGAAGATCGGCGTGTCCTTATCGACCTTGGCAAGATCAGCCTTCAGCCAGGTGAGCTGGTCTCTGCTGATCGACGCGCGTGGGTCCTGCGGAGAGCAGTTGTCGAGCCCGATGAAGTGGCAGCCAAACTTGTCGAAGGACCAACTGGTGCCGCCGTAGAGCTCGTGCAGCTTTCCTCTGAGACAGAGCCACGGACCGTCGTGGTTGCCCAGCGTGTGGTAGACGGGGATCTTGAAGTCCTTCCAGTACGAGAGGTACGTCTGCCAGTTGGCCTCATCCAGGCCGAACTCGCTGATGTCGCCCGCAACCACTACGAACGACGGCTCGAGGGTCATGATGCCCGGCTTGATCTCCATCGGCCCCTGCTTGGCCATCTCGGCACAGACTTCCTGGCTGATGGTCATCGGCGAGTGGACGTCCGCCGCATGGATGAACGTGAAGTCGGGGATCTCAGCCGCGCCCGCGACACCGAGCGCAAAGCTGACCAGAAGACCGGCCATTACCAGCCGGAGACTGCGAAGAAGAACCATAACTGCAAACCTCCTGCGGCGCCATCACCGCACATTATCAAGGTAGTTGTTCGCCCGCGCCAAGCGAGCATCCTCCGTGACATGTCACCGCCTCATGAGTTTTCGATCCCGACATCACCACAGATCCGCGTCGTGACGTCAGTTCACTCGCTTACCTGCGAAGTAATCGTTCAGGGCGTCTATGATAGTCTTGTTGATCGGAGTGAACGTGATGCCCTTGAGGGGCGGCAGGGTCTTGCTCAGGAAATCCTGGGTGCAGACCGTGTACGCGGCTTCCGAGTCCAGCGACTCGGAATCGACACCGCTGATCACGACGCGCTTGTCGAGCATGAGAGCGCGAAGGATCTCGCCGGTGACGGAGCCTGTCACGAGCCCGTTGTTGAACGACGGAATCCTCATGAGGTCCAGTTGGGTCACCGGTCCTTGCTTGATCCTGCCTTCCCAGTCTCCGACCTGCGCGATCCCGACCTGCGTGCCGCCGATGGCTCGGAATACGTTCGCCATCCAGCCGGTCATCTCCGTATTCGTGACCGTCTCGCTGCTGTATCCGACCACCTTCTCGAAGGGGCGCGTGTACCGGCTCAGCAGCGCTGAGATAGCCTTCGACTCCCGCGTGCGGGCGTCTACGGGAATGAGTCCGCCGCGGAAGCTCACGACCTGGTAGTCGTGATCCCCTTGCAGACGCAGGATAGTCTCCAGGTTGCCGAGGCATTTCCCCCACTCCCCGTCCTGAACGATAATGGGGCCGCCGACCCAGAAGGCCTGCCTCTCCGCAGTGGAGCGCACAAGCTCCGGCTCGGCAATCCACGTGTGCGAATCCCCGCCGACGATGATGTCTATATCCGGAACCTGCGCGGCAAGCTGCTTGTCCAGGGTGTAGCCGATGTGCGTCAGTCCGATCACCACGTCCGCTTCCTCCTTCAGGATGGGGACGATCCGCTTTGCGCATTCGATGGGGTCTTCGATGGCGAGACCCTCCACGGTGGTGTAGGTTGCCACTCGCGGGGCCGTGAGCCCGAATATGCCGAACCTGATGCCATTCCGCTCCAGGATGACGTACGGCGGCACAATGGTCTTGCCCGTCGCCTTGTAGGTGCAGTTCGCGCAGACGATGGGGATTCGCGCCTGACGAATGCGGTCAAACAGAATCCTCTGCCCTTCCATGCCCGGAGCGCCGTCGAACTCATTGTTGCCCAGCGTCAGGGCATCATACGGGATCGCGTTCAGGATGGCAAAGTCGGGTTCCCCATGGTATGCCTTGTCGAGCGGCCCTCGATCGAAGATATCTCCGGCGTCGAGGACCAGGACCGCGTCACGGCTCTGCGAGCGTATCGAGTTGATTATCGTCGCGCGCCGCGCGACTCCGCCGACATCCTGCTCCTCGCCGTACTCGAACGGGAGCATATGCCCGTGGACGTCGTTGGTATGCAGGATCACCAATCGCACGTACCTCGGCAACTGGCGCGAGCTATCGCCCGCGACGCGCATAGGGAGCAGCATACCAACGAGCATGCATGCAACCAAGCGCAGGACCGCGCACTTCCGCATGTGAACTACCTCCTGTGATTCCGGATATCGGAACGCTTCTTCACCACCGGCGCTGCAACCGCTCTACCGGAGGCGCTTTTCCCACTTGAGGAGCCGAGCCAGCGAGTGGAGGACATCCCGGTCCCGCTTGATGTAGACCTCGCGGCAGGCGTCGTACACCTTCGGATCGACCTCGGTGAGCGGGAGCCAGCCGGTGACACTGACCATCTCGTACTTCTCGCTCGAACGCACGCCATCGACCCGCCCGTTGAACCTCGCCTCGCCCGGCACATAGACGTTCTTCAGGAACGTATTTGCGACGCGTCTGAGGTCGGTCTTGTCGAACACGATACCGGCGCGCGCCGCATTCAGAATCAGCAGGACGTTCAGAGTTGCGTGCGACGCGTCCTCGATCGACGGCTTCGGGGGCATCGACGGGTAGTTGTCCGAGATGTCGTCCTCGCGCGAGTAGCCTGTGTTGATCGGCTCGTACCAGTAGTACCAGATGTATCGGTCGCCTTCCACCAGCTTCATCCGGTTCTTGAAGAGATTCGCCATCCGCCGAGCCTGGTCGAGGTAGAACGCCTTCCCCGTGAGCCGATGGAGGGCAAGCTCCGAGCTGACATGCATGCCGAGGTAGTTGAACGGCTCCGGGACGTTGTCGTATGGGAACGGACCGCCGCGCTTGCAGGTGATGTAGTAGCCCTCATCCTTCCCGGGGCCGTTGCGCCAGTGATCCTTTGCCTCCTCGTAAGACTCATCCGCCGCCTTGACAAACCGATCGGCGGCCGGGACGAACTCCGACAGCTTCGGGTCGGCCTTCACGATCTCCGCGAACCGTAGAAGCGGGTAGTAGATAATGCCGATGTAGCCGACATACGCCAGCGGAATGGGCTTGAGGACGATCTCCTGCTTCGCCGGAACGCCCGCTCCCTGGCCAGCCGGGATGAGCTTCACGAGCTGAGAGATCTCGGTGCACTCACCGCCCGATGCGCTCGGAACCGGGACCGGGTTGTTGACGATCTTCTCATAGTAGCGCGGGCTCTTCGGGTCGAGGCTGAGGTCGCTGAACGTCTCGATCCGCCGCCACTGCTCGTTGGTGACCCGGAGGCCGAACGTGTCGCCGGACGCCGTGACCTCCACCTTCGTCAGGTGGTTGTGGGCGTAGGGCGTCGAGCGCACACGGATCGAGTCCTTGCCGTCGGACGCCTTCAGGATGCCCTCGGCGACGGTGTACTTGTAGCCCATCGACCAGGCCTTCCGGACCATTCCGCTCCAGTCCTTCACGCCCCGCCGGTCATCCCGGTGGGAGAGCATCCGGTCGCCGCGTTCCATGACGATGTGCAGGTACTTCGGATCGCCGGTAGCCTCGTACATGTCCACGATGGCATTGAGAGTTGCGGCCTCGCCCCATGCGAGCGCGCTCGCGTCCTGGGTTGCGAGCCAGGGATCGGCCGGGAGATCGGCGATCCGTTCGTCGGCTTTCTCGCGGGTGATGGACACGGCTCCTTGCGCAATCGATGCGATCAGGCTGATGATGAGGATTAGCATAGTCGTACGCATGCCCTATTCTACCGCCTCGGGGCAGGCGCTGCAAGCTGCGTTCCTTCCTCCATCGCCCCTCGGCTACAGAGCAGGGATGCCCCGCCGCGAGAGCCCGGTTTTCCGCTCACTCCAAGGTGTTTGGGCCGCGGCCGGAAGCGTTGGGGCCACGGCCGACCGCAGACGTACGCGAGCCGGTCTGCGGCGATTCCCATACACCTGTGCACCTGCGTCACTTGCACAAGACGGACCAATCGCCTATACTATGCGGGGGAATATGCGCAACAGGCAGTCTCCTCCCCGGGGAACCGGGGGTCATCATAGAGCGAGGAGGTTAGTATTGAAGACTTACAAGATAGCCGTAATCGGCGGCGACGGCACCGGACCGGAAGTCGTCCGCGAGGGACTGAAGGTCCTGGAAGCGGCATCGAAGGCCACCGGATTCCAGTATGAGACCACGGAGTACGACTGGGGCGGCGATCGGTATCTCGCAACCGGCAACGTTCTGCCGGACGACGCGGCCGATCAGATGCGCCAGTACGACGCGATCTATCTCGGCGCTATCGGCCATCCCGATGTGAAGCCGGGCATCCTGGAGAAGGGCATCCTCCTCCGACTGAGATTCGAGCTCGATCAGTACATCAACCTCCGGCCGGTGAAGCTCTACCCGGGCGTCGAGACCCCGCTCAAAGACAAGGGCCCGGCGGAGATCGACTACGTGGTCGTCCGCGAGAACACCGAGGGACTCTACGCGGGCGCCGGCGGCGTCCTCAAGAAGGGCACGCCCGACGAGGTCGCGGTCCAGGAGTCGATCAACACGCGCAAGGGCGTCGAGCGGTGCATCCGCTACGCGTTCGAGTATTGCCGGAAGCGCAACAGGAAGAAGCAGCTCACACTCTGCGGCAAGACGAACGTGCTGACATACGCCTTCGACCTGTGGGAGCGGACCTTCTACGAAGTGGCGAAGGACTATCCCGACATCAAGACAGACTACGCGCACGTCGACGCCACTACGATGTGGATGGTGAAGAACCCCGAGTGGTTCGACGTCATCGTGACGGACAACATGTTCGGCGACATCATCACCGACCTGGGCGCGATGACTCAGGGCGGCATGGGGATCGCGGCGGGCGGCAACATCAACCCGAACGGCGTCTCGATGTTCGAGCCGATCGGCGGTTCCGCGCCTAAGTACACCGGGATGAACGTGATCAACCCCCTGGCGGCGATCGGAGCACTCGGCATGTTGCTGGAGACACTTGGAGAGCAGAAGGCGGCGGACCTGATCGACAAGGCGATCGCGAAGGCGACCGGCGAGAAGATGAAGTCGATGTCCGCCGGCAAGATGGGCTACTCGACCACCGAGGTCGGCGACATGGTCGCCCAGTTCGTGACGGAGCTGGCCTAGACATTGCGGATTTAGGATTGCGGATTGGAGATTGTGGATTTCCCGCTGATGTGGGGGTCGCGCCTTCGGGCCGGCCCGAGCACGGATAACACGGAGGCCCCGGGAGCACATGCTTCCGGGGCCTCTGCTTGCATGGGGATGATATCAGACTACTTGGTGACCGGGCGCCGCTTTGCGCGCTCGGCGCACTGCTTCTCGAACGCCGCCGCGAGCGTGTCGAACTTCTTCACCTGCGCAGCGTCGAGCACACCGCGGATCTCGCTCTTGACGGAGACACCCATCTTCTTGAACTCCGCTCTCTTCTGCTCGGGGGTGAGCTTCGTATCGGCCTTCAGAGCCTTGAACGCGTCCTTGCGCGACTCGACGATCTGCTTGATCTTCGTCTCCTGCTCCGGGCGGAGGTTCAGTTCCGCACGCGCGCGCTCGATGCGGGATTTGATCTCGCCCTTGCGAGCCTTCCGGTAGTCGGCGGCCTTGGCGCGCTTTGCGTCGAGCTTCTTCTGCTGCTCGGTGTTCAGGATCTGCCGGAACTGCTCGTATCCGGCGCGCTTGATCTCCTTGATCTGCGCGATCTTCTGCTCGCGGGTGAGAGACTTGTTCTCCCGGACTACCCTGGACCTCTCCTTGGACGCCTGAAAGATGCGCTTCGCCTCCGCCTTCTGCCCGTCGGTGAGGTTCAAGTCCGACGCGCACCGCGAGCACTTCGCGTAGCGTCCTGCGGTCTTGTCCTGCGCGGGTTTGGTCTGTGTGGTCTTCGTTGCCGCCTGAGCCGCGACGAATGCCACGCTCATGACCATCGCCACCAGAAGGGCGATTCTCCTCAACTTCATGTACTGCTCTCCTTCGTGTTGCATTGATTGCGCTTGCCGAGCATCTCGTGACGCGCTCGGCAAGCCGGACAATTCCATGTCATCGACCACGGCCGTTGACTACGTATGTAGACGTCGGCAAGGAGAACAGGTTCGCTCATTTTATGCCTGTAAGGCAGAAGTCTTTCGGATATGGTGATCCGAGGGGCCGGTAACACGTCCTCTCAGAAGTGGCCAGGAAGCGTGACTCCGACGGCTCCATTCCCGCCCGCAGCGAAACCCTCAGATGCAGGCAGGTGAATCCCTGGATAGACACTAACCTATCAGGGGCAAACACAGACCTGTGACCATGGCGGTCAAGGGTGAGTCGCCGATGGACATCCTGCCGATGCTCCAGGACAAGCGAGCCGCGAATCGGGGCTTAGGCGACGGGATCACAAGGGAAGGATGATAGTACGATGGTAACGGCAATCGTGATGATCAAAGCGGACCGGAAGAGCATTCCGGAGACGGCGCAGGCGCTCGCGGATATAGAGGGTGTCGCCGAGGTATACTCGATCTCCGGCGACTACGATATCATCGCCATACTGCGCGTGCCGGAGTATGACCAGTTGGCGACGCTGGTGACCCAGCATCTCCTGAAGATGCCGTCGATCCTGGCAACTCAGACACACATGGCTTTCCAGACCTACTCGAAGCACGATCTGGAAAGCATCTTCACAATCGGCGAGGAGTAAGGAAGGGTATCTGGCGGGAGCGTGTGGGAATCGAACCCACCTGAGACCCTCTTCAGGCCTCACAACGGTTTTGAAGACCGGGCAAGCCACCAGGCCCAATCCGCCCCCACGACCGAGACGCGTGGCAACACGCCCCGCGTGTCGGCAGTATACGTGACCGCGGGCGGCATGTCAAGCCGAGGAACGCGGATATCGGCAGCCCGGCTAGTTCGGCTTCGCGTGCGGCTCGGGCCCCGCCTGGTCGCTGATCAATTCCTCCGGCAGAGGGATCTGCTTGTTCTCGTATGCCGTGAGGAACGCTTCCACGACCATCGGATCGAACTGCGTGCCCGCGTTGTCCTTCACTTCCTGGATCGCGCGCTCCACAGAGAGCGCCTCTCGCCACGGCACATTCGAGACCAGGATGTCGAACGTCTCCGCAACTGCGATCACTCGCGCGCCGAGAGGAATGTCATGGCCGCTCAGCCCGTCGGGATATCCCTTGCCGTCGAATCGCTCATGGTGGTGCTTGATCATCGGGAGGGAATCCTCAAGGCCCTTCACCTGCTCCAGCATCCGGATCGCGATGGTAGAGTGGAGGCGCATGATCTCGAACTCGCGGTCTGTCAAACGTCCCAGTTTGTCCACGATCGAGGATGAGATGCCGACCTTGCCGATGTCGTGGAGAATGGCTGCGCTCTTGAGGCTGCGGAGGGTCTTCTCACTCAGGTCGAGCTGCTTCCCTATCGCCAACGCGTACATGGCCACTCGCTCGCTGTGTCCGTCCGGCGCGCCGAGCTTGGCAGACCGAAGGTTGAGCATGCCAAGGACTGCATCTGTCGGGTTCTCGGATTCACGGGCTGCGGGCTTCTGAGGGAGTTCGTCCGATAAGCTTTGGTTCAACACAGATCCTCCTTGCAGATACTGCATTGCAGGATAATGGTGGACCAGCTTGCTCACAGTAGACACTGAACGCGGGTATGAGATGATAGCAGAGCCCTTACTGTAGGCAGTCAAGCCACCACGGCGGAGGAATTCCGCTCCCTGCCAAGAACTGCTTGATACTATTATCGGCTGAGGGCAAGCTAAGCAGAAGGTTACTGTGCGAAAATTCTTGCGGCGGCAGATTCGATTTCGCCGGACTCCGCATCGGTGACGGTCCTGAGGTCGATCAGGAATCGGTCGTCCCCTACCCTTCCGAAGATCGGCGGATCGTTTCGCCGGAACGCGAGGGCGATCTCATTCGACCCCAGAGTCGCTGAGGTGATGGCCACCAGCCTGGTGGGAAGCTGCTCGCCCGGGAGCGATCCCCCGCCGACCTGGGAGACACCGTCGACGATTTCCACCGTGACTCCCGGGAGCCTGAGGGCATCGATTCGCTCCTTGAGTCCGACGGCAGCCGCCTCGATCTCGGCGAGCGGACGGGTGATCGCCCGCAGAGTCGGTATGCGGTTCACGGCGGATGCCGGATCGAGGTAGAGCTTGAGCGTGGATTCGAGGGCGGCGAGAGCTAGCTTGTCGAGCCGTAGCGCGCGAGCGAGCGGATTGCGGGACATGGCATCCACGAACTCGCGCCTGCCGACGATGAGGCCGGCCTGCGGTCCGCCCAGAAGCTTGTCTCCGCTGAACGTCACGATGTCTGCGCCCGCGCGAATGCTCTCCCGTACGGTAGGCTCGCCTGAGAGGCCGTACTGCGACATGTCGATCAGCGCCCCACTGCCGACGTCGTCCATTACCGGGATATTGTACCGCTTCCCGAGATCAACCATCTCGTCCAGAGATGCCTCCTCGGCGAAGCCGACTATCCGAAAGTTGCTCGTATGCACTCGGAGGATCAGGGCGGTGTCGTCCGTGATGCCGCGCTCGTAGTCGGAGATTCGCGTTCGATTGGTCGTTCCTACCTCGATCAATCGCGCTCCGGCGTGAGTCATGATGTCGGGCATACGGAACGAGCCCCCGATCTCGACGAGTTGTCCCCGCGAGACGATGACTTCCTTCCCGGATGCGAGGGTGTTGAGCGCGAGCAGGACGGCGCCGGCGTTATTGTTGACCGCAAAGGCCGACTCCGCGCCGCAGAGGTCCGAGAGAATGCGCCGGTAGTGCACGGATCTCGATCCGCGTGCGCCGGTCTCGATGTCGACTTCCAGCGTGGAGTGCCCCGATGCCACCTCCGTCACGGCTTCACGGGCGGCCTCGGGGAGCACCGCACGGCCCAGGCCGGTGTGCAGAATGACACCTGTCGCGTTTACCGCTCGACGGAGCGATGGCGCAGCGAGTCTCAGCGCCAGGTCACGTACCTGCTCAGCGATATGATCGGAGGATAGCCCTTCCGCATCGGATGCCCCGCTCCGAATCCGCTCCCTCAGGTCATCCAGTACGGCGCGGGCCGCCTGAACCACAAGCGCACGCGGGAGGGAGTCCTGCAGACAACGCAGTGACGGCTCGCTGAGCAGCTTCTCCACCGCCGGGAGACGACGGAGGGCATCCTGTAGGGTATCGGCCATGGCACACACCTGGGAAGATGGATATCTCGATACATTCTACCACAGTTTTCCGGCACGGAGGATGGAAATGATCAACCAGACGGCGAATAGGAAGGCTATCCCGAAGCCGATCAGACCGATGATCGAGAGCCCCCGATAGGACGGACCTATCTCCGCGGCGAGGATCAGAGAAGACCCGATGATGGTCGAGGACGCGATAAGCGCGAACGATAGACGATTCGCGGACTTGTCCACGTCCTTGATGGCGTCTTCGAGGCCCTCGTGCTTGAAGGCGATACGGAGCGTACCGCTGGAGACTCTCTCCATGACCTCGGTGGCCCTGTGCGGGAAATCGAGCACCAGGTTCTTCAGCGAGAGGACCGCCTGTACGAACTGGATGCCAAGCGCCTGTGGCGAGAACTCGTCCCGCAGAGCGCGAGCGATGAACTTGCGCGCCTCCTCCGTGAAGTCGAATTCCTCCTGCAAGACCTTGGTGATGCCCTCCGTCTGCACGATGACTTTCACCAGGAGCGCAAGACTGGCCGGAAGCTTGACTCCGTGTCGCGCGCTGATCCGCAACGCGTCCCGAAGCACCTGACCCATCTGGACCTCGCGCAGGGGAGCATCGTAGTACTGGCGGAGGAACCTGTCTATCGCCTGCACATACTCCCTGCGGTTCAGATCGGACGGCACCACGCCGATTTCCAGAAGTACGTCGCTGAAGCCTCGAGAGTCCTGTCGGACGTAGTTGGCGAGGAGCATGATCACGCTGCTCTTCAACTGCCGGTCGAGTCGGCCGACCATGCCGTAGTCGAGCATACCGATCACGTTGCCTTCGAGGACAACCAGGTTCCCCGGGTGCGGATCGGCATGGAAGAAGCCATCGACGAGCACCATTGTGAGGAACGCTCTGGTAAGGCGCTCCGCTATCTTGGTGCGATCAAGGCCGAGTGCATCGAGCCGTTCGATGTCAGTGATCTTCGTGCCGGAGATGCACTCCATCGTGAGCACGCGAGGAGTGGTGCGCTCCCAGATCGTGCCGGCGATGCGTACATAGTCGAGGTCCTCCAGATTGCGACGCAGGGTATCGCCGTTCCGTCCCTCACGAGTGTAGTCCAACTCGTGGTGCATCGTGATCGTGAACTCCTCGACGAGGTCAGGGAGCCCATACACGCGCAGTTGCTCGAAATGGTGTTCGAGGAAGCGAGCCAGACCGGCCACGATCTCCAAGTCATTGTCGATCACGCTTCTGATGCCCGGACGCTGTACTTTCACAACAACCGGTCGGCCGTCGGGCATGAAGGCGGAGTGAGTCTGCCCCAACGACGCAGATCCGATTGGAGTCGGATCGAACTCGGAGAACAGATCACACACCGATTCGCCGAACTCGTCCTCGATCACCCGGTATATCTCGGCGATGGGAACCGGAGGGGCGGTCTCCTGGAGTTTTTCCAGTTCTTCCAGGTAGTCTCGGGGGATGATGTCCGGACGCGTGGACAGGAGTTGCCCGAGCTTTATGAACGTCGGGCCGAGTTCTTCGAGGGCAAGGCGCACCTGGACGGGGGCCGGCGGGGCCTCGCCGCCGCGCCCCCGCATCCCGAACGCCCTTCCAAGGCCGACTCTGGCGACCAGGTGCTGCCATCCGTGTTTCGCCAGCACCCTGCCGATCTGTACATATCGTTCCAGATGCCTTCTCTGTCTAGAGAGTACCACTTGGATTCCGACAGTCGACTAGGTAATCTGGTCCTGCCCGGGCTCGACGCCGGACTCCTTCGAGCCGACCCCGGTGACTCCTTCAGGCGGACACACCTGCTCCGTATCCATGCCGGCCATGAGTTGGTCGAGACGGTACTCCAGCGCGTCGATGCGCCTTGCAAGCACCTGGATCTGGTCGCGGTCCGCCACGCCTGCGTCCGTCAGATACTGGCGCACCTGGGATTTGATCCGATCGTTCAGGCTGCGCGTCTCTTCTTCGGCACGGCTGACGAACTCGTCGTAGAGCTTTCGTCCCTCCTCGGCTGAGACCTCTCCGCGGCTGACCATCTCGTCGATCACCTGCCTTACCTTGTCGCGGGACATCACTGCTGCCCCAAGGCCGATGTACATCAGTTTCCGAAGTGACTCCAACATATCAGCACCTCCTTGATGCTACCACCTCTGTTTGACACACACGGCCGTGGTTTCGTTGCGCCGGAGTATACTCCTGCGCGGTTGTAGGAGGGGACTCCGATCCCCGAATTCGGCGCGCTACGTGAGCATTCGCGGCTGGGAAGCCGCTCCTACATGGTGTGCTCCCAAACTTCAGGCGCTTACTAGTCACGATGCCAGTTGACGCGCGCGAGCCGCGTGTCTTCCGACCACTTGTACTCCACGTCGCCCGAATAGGCTTTGTGAACCGCACGGCCTATCTTCTGTGCCAGCTTCTCGTTAGTCGTATATACGGTAAGCCCGTCCTCAGAGCGCTCAATGTCCATGATGCGCTCGAGCGGGTTGATGTTCATCGCGCTTCGGTTCTCGTGATTGATCAGGTTGATAATCTCGGTGTCGTGCTCTTTCAGGAACCGCCCGGTCAGGCTGACGATCCCGCCCGGCTGTCGATCGTGTATCTTATGACAGGCCGGACAGAGAGTCTCGACGACATGAGACGCACGTCGGAGCTCAGGTCCAGCCTGATCGTATAATTGCCATCTCCCACCGGCGAACACCGCTCGGCATTCCCGGCATATCGCTGCTTCCTCCGGCTTCATCTCGAGCAGATATGGGTCGCCGTAGTTGTCAATGTTGTTTCGTATGTGCATGACCTTCTCCATGGCATTCATGCGACGCATGGCTCCACTCCTTTCAGTGGTGAGTATACATGGAATCGCTGTATGGACACGCAGGGATGTCTGGGAGGATTCGGTACGAATCGTGGGTCGAGATGTTCTGTTCTGAGGGTTTGTTCTCACGCTCCGTGTTTACCCGGAATGCGGGGGCGGTAAACAAACTGATGCGCGAGCGGGGCGACCAGCCTTACCAGTTCATGTATGTGTTGACCAGGAAGGCGATGCACAACACCACGAGAGTCACCGCCACAGCTACCAACTTGCCGACCGGGGACAAGAGGCTTCCGAGCAGGAAGATGACTGTGACGCAGCCCACGCCGATGGCCAGCATCCGAGCGAACTGCTTGCCGGACGCGCCCTCCATCCACTCCCTGAGCCTGTCCCTCGGCGACAGAGATGCCTCGCAGCCGGAGCAGTGGAGCCGGCACTTCGGGTTTTCGCGCCCGCACATCGGACACCTGACGAGCGGGTCGCGGCGTTCGTCGCGCTCGCGAATGAGTTGCTTGAGGTTGTAGGCCTCTTCGCGACTGTTGGGAGAAAGGCGCAGAATCTCCGAGCACTGCTCGATGGCCTCATCGAGCCTGTCCTGCTTGTGGAGCGCACGCGCGAGAGCACTGCGGGCGGCCAGGTTGCGCGGATCCGCACGGATGGCCTCAATCGCGCCCCGGATGCGTTCATCGTAGTAGCGGCGGTTCTCCATCTTGTCGATGCGCCGGTTGAGGAGGGGTGTCAGTGCCACGAGGAGCACCATGAGTACAAGGAGCGCCGGGGAATGAAGAACGACAACCGCGCATGCGAGAACCACGAAGGAGCTGCCGAGGCCTATGAGTCCGTAAGGTCCGATGGCGCCCTCGATGTACGCTCCGAGGATCCTGTGCAGTATGATGCCGCAGATGATCCCGTACAGCGCTCCCCCGAACGCGGCGCCAAACGCAATCGCAAATGGATCGCCTGCCATCGGTAGCTCCTCCGTTCACTCGCACCGCAGCGGGTGCGGCCGCGGTGTTATGATCCGGGGCGGCCGCTACCGCCCTGATGTCTTAGACACGGGAGCTGCCGGAATAGTTTCGATGGAAAACCTGCTCGATACCTGCTCAACCTTCATGCCCATAGCGGAGCCCATCGGCAGGTCTCCGGCGGGCATCCCCGGCATCGCCATCTGAGTGCGAATATCAGCCTTGACGCTGCCTTCCGCGCTGAACAGACGGCCTTTGTCGGCGAGAAACTTCAGGGTGATCTTGCCTTCGACACGGCTGCCGGGCGTCTCGTCGCCGTCCTCCGCTGACGCGCCTTCCGGCAAGCCGATTGTCTCACTGATAGTGGTGATCCAGCCTTCCTTGACCTGCTTCAGATCCTGAAGCTTCGCGGAGACCTTGATCTTGGTATCCTTCTGCAGAGGGTTCGTCAGATCCTGGGACCACTCCGACCCGACATCGACACCCACATCCGGGAAGACGGAGAAGACAACCAGCGACTCCAGCCAGCCAACATCGAGGACCGAACTGCCGGGTATGCTCGGGGTAGTCTTGGCGTCTTTGACCTGGATAGGCTTACCGGTCGGGCTTATCCGGTAGATCCGAGGGGCTTTCGAAGCCGCGAAGGTGCGCGGTTCCTTCCCGCCCAACTTGATGGTTGCAGATTCCGTTTCAGCGGCAAGCTCCATGCCGTCCTTGCCCAGTGCCTTGACGAACCTGACTCGAACGACGGTGGTCAGCTCGCAGTCGAGCGTAGTCGGCTGCGATGCGCCCGGAAGCATGCGCGTGCCGGATATCAGTTGAGTGACTTTGTACCGGACGGTGTCCCCCTTCTTGAAGGCATAGAGAAGGGCGAACTTGTCGTCCTGGTTATCCTGAGCGAGTGCGGCCGCAGACGAAAGCAGAACCGCACAGATAGTGGTGATAGCAAAAACGAGAGCAAATCGTCTGGCCATAGTGTCTGTATTATAATCCCCCTTCGATTGTTGGTCAATCGCCGAAGACGACGGCACTACCACATATTATGGGCATGCGGACTGCAAATGCTGAGCGACGAGTTTGAAGATCTCACGGAAGAGGTAAACTATTCCTAAGTTCCGGAGCGAGGTGTTGGCATTGGTCTGGAAGGTTCTGGTCGTCGTGGTCGTTCTGGCGGTAGCCACGGGAGTGTACGTGGAACACGCGATGACGAGCACACAGATACGCACGATCCAGGACGTGCGGACCTCCGACACCGAAGGCGGCACGGTTGTGGTCCGCGGAAAGATAACCTACGCATCCGAGAACATCTTCATCCTTGACGACGGCACCGGGAAGGCCGAGCTGTCCACCTGCCCCACATGGTACAAGCGCATACCACTCTACGAGGGTGATCACGTGACCGTCGTCGGCCAGGTCATGGTCAATCCCCCGCTGAACACCAAGGTGGACTTCGCGCTGAGCGTCTACAAGATCATCAAGGGCGGCGAGACGATCGAGGTGCGGGGGCGGCCCGGTAAGCCTCCCTGGTCATCATATCCGGCGCCTGCCAACTGATGCGTCGACGGCAGAGTCGCCGGTCATAGTCCGTATCGCTCCTGAGAAACCTCGCACCGCCGGCACTGAGTAGATCCGACCGTCCTTCGATACGCTTCGCTACTCAGGACTAGCGGGTTCCATGTCCCGGGAAATCCACCCCGTCAGCCCTGAGTAGTCCTGGACTCCGACTACACTGAGTAGCACGGCGTATCGAAGTGCAGTCGGAGTTCAGGACGTATCGAAGGGCGGCCTTGCTTCACCAAACCTCCGGCTAGACCCGGCCGTCCTTCGATACGCTTCGCTACTCAGGACTAGCGGGGTTTCTACCCGATATGACTGCGCTTGCTGCGCAGTAAAGCGCTCAGAATGACTGACTGTGTCAGGTTCATCTGAGGCTCATTGGCGCCCCGTAAGCTCCAGCCTGACAGCGTACTACTTGCGGTCGCTGACAGTGTGGAACCATTGCTTCGTGGACTTCACCACGGCGCCGGCCTCATTGGATGCCCGGATCTCTACGCGGTGCTCACCGGGAAGAAGGCTGTCGGCATCGATGGAGAACGAGTACGGCGCGGTGCTGCTTATGCCGCGGAACTGCCCGTCTACGTAGAATGAGGCAAACCGCACGCCTCGCGTGTCGGCGCCTGCCAGAGAGAAGTTGAGGACTCCCCGCGCGGGAGGCTTGTTCCCATACTTAGCCCTGACGTAAGCGTCTGCGGCTGATCTGATCTGCTTGTCCAACCAATCAGGGGAGTACTCGGGCAGGCGCAGGCGGATATGCGAGACCGGCTTGCCGGTAGCGGCGTAGTCGAGGAGCGCCTTGTCGTGCTTTCCAGTCAGCGCGGACAGAGGCCGCCAGTCGGAATCCCCTACCCTCACATCCACGCGAAACGAATTGCCCGCCGACTCCGGATCGTGCGCGAGCCCTATGTACCCCGAAAAGAGCATCGGCGCCCCCTCCAGCGCTGGTGAGTCAGGCGTCGATGGGCCGACAACCATGTACTGCGGGATCCAGCCGATATGAACGGCATGCTTCGACGGCAGTATCTGGAAGCCGCCCCTCGGCTCCTCAGTGCCTTTCTTCAGTAGAGGGGCGGTGGATACGGTGATCACGCCCGTGTGATTGGTGTTGATGCCCCCTACCCCGGTGTACTCGGTGGCATCGAATCTGCCGACCCCCAGCACCGGACGCTCCACGGAGGCGATGACCTCCCGTGAGTCCTTGTAGACGGCCTCCACTTTTCCACCCTTGCGATTCTCGAAGATCAGCTCATTCGGGCGGCGCTCGTGCACCATGGCGATTATTACGAGCGTGTCGCCGACAGACGGCCTATAGCCGGGAGGTAGAAGCTTGAGGACTCCGCGGGACTCCAGGTAGACGGGATTGCCCACCAGCGGTGAGAGGTTCCGGAAGATCGCCGTACCCGTGGGGATGTCAGTGTAGATGCCGGACGCGCCCGCCACCTCGCCGGTATCGAACGCGCTTCCGCCGGGCGAGAACTCTCGCGGTATGATGCTGAAGACCAGAGACACGCTCCCGTCGGGCCCTGGAACGCTTCCGGCCTTGATACGAATCGCGTGGACCGCGACCGCCGCCACTCTGCCGGCCTGAGCGTATCTGCTTGCGGCGAACCCGCGGGTGCAGTCAGTCGCAGGATGGGTGACGCGTCCCATCGTTGCATACGACTTGCCCTGGTCGAGGCTCACCTGCACCGGGCCGTCGACTTCGTTTGCGACCCGAATGCGGTAGATCTCCTTCAGGTCATCGGCCGACCAGACGGCGGGATGGACCAACAGGCTGAGTGCCGCCAGCACGGCGATCAGAACGGCTAGAGGTTTCATATCAGCCGCTCACGTCGTGGGGAGCCACTGCATCGTCGGCAAACACGCGCTCGATCAGCGGCCACCACTCATAGTCATCGAGGTAGACGAGGTCGAACAGCATCACGCCGTCGCTGCTGCTCAGACAGGTCCGAACAGCCTCAACGAACCCTTCAGGGTTGCCCTCGTAGTCCTTCAGGTAGAGGCTGCCGTAGACGGGGCATGCGCCCATGATCGCCCTGCGCGACTGATCGCATGCGCCTTCGACCGTTGCGCCCTCCGGTTTCCCCAACCGTCGAGCCTCCTCGCGGGTGGCGAGCGGGTAGTAGCAGCCCGTGCAGATGAAGTCGAACAGCTCGGCGTAACCCGTCCGGTTGTAGGTCGGAGTCATCCACGAGCATCCGGCGTGGTACTTCTCGCTGGCCCAGTTGACTCCCTCGTTGTAGTAACTCTCATACCAGGATCCGACGTAGACGGACACCTTGGCCTGCGGGCGTATCGAGCGGCTGAGCCCGGCCGCGTCCACGGCGAAGTCCTTGATCTGCTGAGCGCGCCACTCCAGCCACTCGCGGTAGTACCGACCCTCGATGATCGGAGACTCGGGGTTGCCTGTCACGCGGAACACATCGTCAGGCCACTTGATGTCTCCATCGCCCAGCCATGACGTGAAGCGCTCCCGGCTCAGATCGCTGAAGTCGCCGTAGAGATTCGGGTAGCGCATCCGGTCGAACACAATGCCGTCAACGTCGTAGTCCTCCATGATCTCGCGGATAATGTCGAGCTCGTACTGCCGCGCAGGGCCGATGGGGTTGACGAACAGCCCGAACGACGCCGCCTTGGCATCGACCATGCGAACGAACGCAGGGGCTCCGGTCTCGTCGGCTTCCTGCAGCACGACCTGCCGGTCGGGCTTGCCGAAACCGGGACCCTGCATGAAATGCCGGTGACCTTCGGAGAAGACGTTGACGTTGGCGTGAACCTTGAGCCCGGCGGCGTGACCTTCCTCGATCATGGCATGCAGAAGGTCGAAGTCACGCGGGTAAGCAAAACCTTTGACCGTGCCGAGCCTCGGAGCGATCCTGCTGTTGTAGAGCACCTCGCCGATGAGGGGTTTCACATCGACCGCGACCGTGTTGATCCTCGCACGCTTCGCGTTCTCGATGATCCGGGCAACCCCGGCACGGTCCGCCATGCGGTGGCAATTGGCCTCCGCATCACACCACAGGATTCTTCCTTGACTGAGCACTTGTCTCTCCCTACTTAGCCGCGCGGATGATGATCGTGGCGGGATATGCAGACCCGGACAGCGGAATCGTGCGGATGGTAGTCTTCCTTGTCTGCCCCGGCCGCAGCTTGAACTCACCGATCTTGCGCTCCTCCGGCGGGCCCAGGCGCTTCACTTCCACGTACTTGCCGTCCAACAGGAACACGCCGGCCGCAGGACCGGCGGTTGCCTCGAACAGGACTTCCACAACCTGCTCCTGTTCCGTCGGGTTCTCAAGGGTTATGTTCGCATCGTAGGTGATCCCGAACCCGTAGAGTGTCTTGTCCAGGGTATCGTGCTTGATCGGATTCTTCCCCATGCGGATGAACGCCCACTGCTTGCCGACGGTGTACGTCGCTTCGACCGACTTCATCGGTCGAGGGAACACGCCGTCGGAGAGGGTGATGCGCTCCGGGTCAAAGCCGGCGAGCGGAAGGTCCACATCAGGGATATCCTCCGCCAGTCGCTGTTCCTCGGGCTTTGCGATCAGCCTCATGATCAGCGGCTCGCCCGAGATCTGCCGGAACTCCATGATGCCGCTGGCGGTCTTCGGATGGGGGACCGACTGGCTGACCAGCGCGCGGCGAGTGCCCGGAGGCAGGGTGATGATCCGCCCTACATTCGCCTCATGGCTCTTGAGGAAGTCCCTGCCCGCCACGTAGCCGACGATCACGACGTCCGCCATTGGCTCCGCAACTCCTTCGATCACGTGCAGTTCCGCGGGCTGATCGGACGGGTTGATGACGTCGATCACGAAGCCCATGGTCTGGGGCATGTCGTTATAGTGGTGGTAGAGCAGCCTCGTCGATTCCTCCGCCGGAGACAGCTTGCCTGTGAACAGCACCTGGAACCTGCGGACGGTCTCAGGCTCGTTGCTGAACCAGATGTTCGCCGATTCGACCTTCTTGACCGGGCGGTTCTCGATCTCCACCTGGGCGGGGAGCTTCGCCGGGATGCATGCGGGCCCGTCGGCCTCGACCGTGACGGTCACCTGCGAGGAACGACCCGGGGCCGGCACGTTGAACGACGTCGGGATATCGATCTTCTTGACTACAGCTCCGGGCTCCACGGTGACGGCCGACCGAATCACATCCCGAACCGCCCTGACGAGCAGTGACGCGGGCGGATTGTACCCGGTCACCGATGCCTTCGCGGTCCCGGATACGCTCGCAGCATACTTCCGGACGGACACCGGGACGGAGACTTCATGGCCGGCGCACTGGATCGTGATCGCGGCCTCACCGAGCGCGAGTCCCTCGACGACGAGCGAACCAGATCGGAAGAGCACACGTCTGAACTCCAGTCACCGAACTGTAACTCGTATGCC